>NZ_MOMB01000071.1 GCF_002752165.1 Erwinia sp. OLFS4 | reverse complement strand
GTATTTAAACCCGACGGTTACGTAATGAATTTACGCGTTCACTCTTCAAGACTTGATACTACAAATAGTTTTGCCATATCAATCCTGCGAGTGCCCACACAGATTGTCTGATAAATTGTTAAAGAGCGCTGCGACCGGCATTACGCCTGCTGTCGCGAGGTGGCGTATATTACGTCACCCCTCTGAAGAGTCAAGGATTTTTTCCTTCTTCTTCAGCGGAAAATAAATCGCTTTATCTTCCTGCCAACCCGGTCCGCCTTGCCGCTATGCCGTGTCAGTGGAGGCGCATTATAGGGACTTCATTGCAGCGTGCAATAAATAAAACAGGCTTTTTGAACCGTTTGCTGCTTTCCACAGCAAAAACGGCTTTTATACCCGGTTACGCACAATGTTATCCACAAATGGTCGTCAGAAGAATTTTTCCGAGCGCCGCGCAAACGTTTTCGTTACAATGTTTGCGCAAAATTTCCGGCAGCCGTTCAGGATACTGCAAAGGGCGTTACCTCAGTCAGGTCACTACAGGCTAAGATTCAGGTAACACTCTTAACCCGAAATACTATCTGTCGCTCATAAAGCCAGGGGATTTTATACATGCAACACTCTCGTCCTGTACGCCGTGCGCTGCTCAGCGTGTCTGACAAAGCCGGTATTCTTGAATTTGCGCAGGCGCTTTCACAACGGGGCGTGGAACTGCTCTCTACAGGAGGAACCGCGCGTATGCTGGCAAATGAAGGCCTGGCGGTTACTGAAGTATCCGATCATACCGGTTTTCCGGAAATGATGGATGGGCGGGTTAAGACACTGCATCCCCGTATACATGGCGGTATTCTCGGACGCCGGGGACAGGATGATGCGGTCATGGAAAACCACCAGATCGTGCCGATCGATATGGTGGTGGTCAACCTCTATCCTTTTGCACAAACAGTCTCCCGTCCCAACTGTTCACTGGAAGATGCCGTCGAAAATATTGATATCGGCGGTCCTGCAATGGTTCGCTCCGCCGCAAAAAATCATAAAGATGTGGCCATCGTAGTAAATAGCGCTGACTACCGGATGGTGATTAACGAAATGGACCGCAATGACAACTCACTGACGCTGGCAACGCGTTTTGACCTGGCCATAAAAGCATTCGAACATACCGCAGCCTATGACAGCATGATTGCCAATTATTTTGGTTCGCTGGTACCAGCTTACTATGGCGAAAGACAGGACGCTGCCGGTCGTTTTCCCCGCACGCTGAATCTGAATTTCATCAAAAAACAGGATATGCGATATGGCGAAAACAGCCACCAGGATGCGGCATTTTATATTGAACAAAACCTGCATGAGGCGTCAGTCGCCACCGCACAGCAACATCAGGGAAAAGCACTCTCTTATAACAATATTGCTGATACCGATGCCGCACTGGAATGCGTAAAAGAATTTGCCGAACCCGCCTGTGTTATCGTCAAACACGCTAATCCATGCGGTGTTGCCGTCAGCCACTCAATTACCGATGCCTATGAACGGGCATGGAAAACCGATCCCACCTCAGCTTTCGGTGGCATTATTGCTTTTAACCGTGAACTGGACGAAACCACCGCTCAGGCAATCATCAGCCGTCAGTTTGTCGAAGTTATCATTGCGCCTTCTGTCAGCGACGCAGCACTGAAAATAACCGCAACCAAACATAATGTCCGCGTACTCACCTGTGGAACCTGGCAGCAACGTGTTGCCGGCCTGGATTTCAAACGTGTAAATGGTGGATTACTGGTTCAGGAGCGCGATCTGGCGATGGTGGATGTCGGTCAACTCCGTGTCGTCAGTCAGCGCCAGCCTGATCAACAGGAGCTACGTGATGCACTATTTTGCTGGAAAGTTGCTAAGTTTGTTAAATCTAACGCCATCGTGTATGCCAAAGAAAATATGACCATCGGTATCGGCGCCGGTCAGATGAGCCGGGTATATTCAGCCAAAATTGCCGGTATCAAGGCGAGTGATGAAGGGCTGGAAGTCAAAGGTTCAGCAATGGCTTCCGACGCATTCTTCCCTTTCCGTGATGGCATTGACGCGGCCGCGGCCGCAGGTGTGACCTGCGTTATTCAGCCTGGCGGTTCTATTCGCGATGACGAAGTGATTGCCGCTGCGGATGAACATGGCATTGCTATGATCTTTACTGACATGCGCCATTTCCGCCATTAATTAACAAGGGATGCGAGAATGAAAATTTTAGTTATTGGCAACGGTGGTCGTGAACACGCCCTCGCCTGGAAAGCCGCGCAGTCACCGCTGGCCAGCACGGTATATGTGGCACCCGGAAACGCCGGCACGGCACTGGAACCGGCGTTGAAAAATATAGATATTGCCGTCAGCGATATTCCAGGATTAGTCAACTTCGCCAAATCTGAAGGTATCGGCCTGACGATTGTCGGCCCTGAAGTACCGTTAGTTGCCGGTGTTGTCGACGCCTTCCGTCGTGAAGGTTTAACGATTTTTGGCCCGAGTAAAGGCGCGGCACAGCTGGAAGGCTCCAAAGCCTTTACCAAAGATTTTCTTGCCCGTCATGCTATCCCCACGGCGGAATATCAAAACTTTACTGAAGTAGAGCCTGCACTGGCTTATATCCGGGAAAAAGGCGCGCCTATCGTGATTAAAGCCGACGGGCTGGCGGCGGGCAAAGGGGTGATTGTCGCCATGACGCAGCAGCAGGCTGAAGACGCTGTGCGCGATATGCTCGCCGGTAATGCCTTCGGCGATGCCGGTAGCCGGATTGTGGTAGAAGAGTTTCTTGATGGTGAAGAAGCCAGCTTCATTGTGATGGTGGATGGAGAACATACGCTTCCTATGGCCACCAGCCAGGATCACAAACGGGTAGGCGATGGCGATACCGGCCCCAACACCGGGGGAATGGGCGCTTACTCACCCGCACCGGTAGTGACGGATGAAATTCACCAACGCATTATGCAGCAGATTATCATGCCTACCGTGCAGGGTATGGCCGCAGAAGGCAATGTTTATACTGGTTTTCTTTACGCCGGACTGATGATTGACAAAGATGGGCAACCAAAAGTCATTGAATTCAATTGCCGTTTTGGCGATCCGGAAACACAACCGATTATGCTGCGTCTGAAATCCGATCTGGTGGAACTTTGTCTGGCAGCCTGTGAAGGGAAATTGCAGCATAAAAACTCAGAGTGGGATCCCCGTCCTGCACTCGGCGTGGTGCTGGCAGCCGGTGGCTATCCAGGCCAGTATAATACCGGCGATGAAATCCACGGTTTACCGCTTGAAGAAGCCATCGATGGCAAGGTATTTCATGCCGGCACGCGTCTGGTGAACGAGCAAGTACTTACTAATGGTGGCCGGGTTTTGTGCGCCACTGCACTGGGTAACGACGTTGCGGCGGCACAAAAACGAGCTTATCAACTGGCGGAACATATTCACTGGGAAGGCTGCTTTTGCCGAAAAGATATTGGCTACCGGGCAATTAATCGTCGTTAATCCTTGCCGATCTGGCGGGATCGTCGCCCGCCATTGATCAGAAGTTTTTCTCTTCAGGCTCAGACGCACACAAATCCTGCGGCGTCACCAGTAAAAGTTGCGTCCCCTGTGATGCCTCTAACCAGGCAATACTGACCGGAGAGTGCTGATTCCCCTGCAAGCGCCGGATAATCTGGCGGGCATGGTTATCAAAGGCTGGTGTCACCTTCTGGTTCTGGCAGCTGGTTACGGTGTTATCCGGCTGCCAGTAGCCCTGATGCAGAACCACCCGACCGCTCAGTAAGGCATCGCTAATCTGCAGCATTCGCCGCACATCAAACTGATAGAGAGCGACTTCATCATCGCTGAGTGACTCCCGGTGGCCCGCCAGCTGACGCTGCATGAAACTCAGCTTACCGTCGCTGTCAAAGCGCAAAGTGACATCATCAGGTTTAGCGCCTTTTATATGCCGCTCCAGCGACATTAAATGATTATGTTGCCAGGTGAACTCCGTCTGCTCGACATCGGCATCTGAAAACGGGGTATAGACCGTCAGCATATGTACCGTGTCCTGATAATTTTTCCGCCAGATACGCACGGCGCCCCGGTCAGCAAGGTAACCACTGGCAGTAAAGTCCGGCAATGTATTATGGCTGCTACAGCCAGCCAGTAAGACCAGGCTGCCCAGCAAAAGCAGAATATTAATACGCATCGGTTTGTCCGATTCGGGAAGCTGACGTGCAGTAAAACGAAAGGGGCGAAATCGCCCCCCTGTTTAATTCTTTACTGCTCGTTATTACTTAACAGCGTCTTTCAGAGCTTTGCCGGATACGAAAGCCGGAACGTTTGCAGCAGCGATTTTGATTTCTTTGCCAGTCTGCGGGTTGCGGCCAGTACGCTCAGCACGATGATTAACTTTGAAAGTACCAAAACCAACCAGTTGTACAGCATCACCTTCTTTCAGAGACTCGGTAATTGCAGCCAGAGTGGATTCCAGAGCAGTTTTTGCCTGGGCTTTTGACAGGTCCGCTTTGTCGGCAATTACATCAATCAGTTGAGTCTTGTTCATAAGTTATCCTTACAGTGTATTTATCGCTTGCTAAGCATCGAGTGAGAGGGAAAAACCAGTTTCTGGCACTCTCCAGCAGTCACACACCGATAGCCACATTTTTCAGCCCCCCAAATGTAGACCAGAGTGGGGGCTAATGTGAAGCCTAAAGGCATGACAAATCGGGCCAGAAGTCACGTTTTATTGTCTTATTGCTGAAAATTTATACCGATATTACTGATCGGGGCTTCACGCAGGTCAGATCGCAGCCCTTTAATCAATTCAAGGTCGCGCTCTTCGCAGGCACTGAGCAGACGAAAAATCTCCCACTGAATGTCCCATTCTTCTTCCACTGCCGGATTTTCTCTTAACTCCTCATCGGTCATTTCACGACCTGCCTGGGTCATTTCCAGTATCGCCACGGAAGTCACCGACGCTTCACTGACCGCAATCGCATGAGAAAGTGTGTCGCCACTCAGACGTGAATGCAGTAATTCACTCAGACCAACGCAAGCATCAATAGCCGGATGTACCCCGTAACAGTCAAATGCTTCCGCCACCGGGATCGCTTCCTCAAACTTTTCCAGCTGGCTGTCAAAATTCACTTTGGCCTCTTTTACCACCAGCGTTTCCCAGACCAGATCAAGGATTCGGCGGTACAGCATGCCATCAGCAAAACCGTTCTGCTGGCAAAAAGCCCAGTAATTAGGGAACATTCTTTCGCACAGACAGGCCATAAAGGTAACGTGCTGCCAGCTTTCCAGCTTTTCCAGCCGCAGATGAATAGGGTTACGTAACATTGCGCATTCTCTTAGATCATCGTTCTGACGGCATTGTACCTGAAACTGACTGACGAAGGGTCGTTATTCAAACGTCTGCTGCCAGCGAACAAATGCCGGACGTCGTGACGCCACCGCGTCAGCCCAGCGCGTCGGCTCCGGCAAGCGGTAGCCCGCCATCACGTTTTTGACCCACTGTAGCGCCGTACTGGTACTGACGCGGTGGCCAGTGGAAATAAACAGCGGATTACAACGTGCCTTGCTACGCCATACCCAGCCTATTTGCTCTCCCTTATGGTGCAATACCTGACAGGACCCGGGTTCATCGCCGGGGGGGACATACTCACCGCACAGGCGTTTTTTCGCCACCCCGATTGTTGGCGTGTTAACCAGCAACCCGAAATGTGCCGCTACGCCCAGTCGTCTTGGGTGCGCAATACCATGGCCGTCGACATACAACAAATCCGGCGTATGTTTCAGCTGCGACCACGCCTGTAACAGCGCCGGCGTTTCACGGAAAGAGAGAAAACCAGGAATATAAGGCATTTGCGTCGCGACCCGTGCCAGCTGAAATTCAATCGGAATGAGCGAGGGGTATTCAAGGATAACAATTGCAGCGCGGGTGATTTCCCCGCCTTGCTCAAATCCCACGTCAGCGCCAGCAATCAGACGCGGCGGCATCACGTCAAAATCATCCGTCAGAATAATTTCCGCCGCACAGCGGATTTGCTGCTGTCGCAGTGCCTGGATATCCATAATCAGTGCTGATGATACTCGCCGGACAATCTATGAACCGCGTCAACAAAAACACCGGCATGTTCAGGCTCAACATCCTGATGGATACCATGGCCAAGGTTAAAGACATGGCCACTGCCTTTGCCAAATCCGGCAAGAATAGCGGCAACTTCCTGTTCAATACGTGCCGGCGGTGCATAAAGTACCGAAGGGTCCATATTCCCCTGTAAGGCGACTTTATCACCTACCCGCCGACGCGCATCGGCAATATCCGTTGTCCAGTCAAGCCCCAGCGCATCACAGCCGGTTGCCGCCAGACTTTCCAGCCACTGCCCCCCCCCTTTGGTAAACAGCGTCACCGGCACCCGGCGGCCTTCATTCTCATGCAGCAAACCATCAACAATTTTATGCATGTAATACAAGGAAAAATCACGGTAATCGCCCCCGGTCAGTACCCCTCCCCAGGTATCAAAAATCATCACCGACTGCGCACCTGCGCGAATCTGTGCATTCAGATACAGCGTGACACTATCAGCCAGTTTATCCAGCATCATATGCAGGGCCGCCGGCTCGCAATACATCATGTTTTTAATTTTGGTAAATGCCTTTGAGCTTCCACCCTCAACCATATAGGTCGCCAGCGTCCACGGACTTCCTGAAAAGCCAATTAGCGGCACGCTATTTTGTAAACTTTTACGAATTGCGCGCACCGCATTCATCACATATCCCAGCGCCAGCTCAGGGTCCGGCACCGGCAATTTATTGACATCATTACGGCATGTCACCGGGGCAGAGAAACGCGGGCCTTCACCTGCTTCAAAGTAAAGCCCCAGCCCCATCGCATCAGGAATAGTGAGAATGTCTGAGAACAGGATCGCCGCATCCAGCGGATAGCGCCGTAAAGGCTGAAGCGTCACTTCACAAGCCAGCTCAGCATTTTTACATAGCGACATAAAATCGCCAGCCTGAGCGCGGGTGGCTTTATATTCCGGCAAATAGCGCCCCGCCTGACGCATCATCCAGACAGGCGTCACATCCACCGCCTGGCGCAGCAAGGCACGTAAATAACGATCGTTCTTCAGTTCACTCATAACTACTCTCTCAATATAATTGCGCGCCAGTGTAACACGCTGTCCATGCTTGTTTTAATGACAGATCTAATCGGTTATCCCGCCCCGGCACGACAGCGCGCAACGGTATCTTCAATCAGACGCCGGGCAACGGTTCCCGCCGGCGGTAACATAGGTAGCGCATCATAATGATACCAGCCGGCGCTCAGGAGTTCTTTTGGGTCATGGCGCAGTAAACCGGTATCATATTCCGCCGTAAACGCCATCATAAGCGATTGCGGAAATGGCCAGGGTTGTGACGTGACGTAACGCAGATTTTTAATGCGGAGATTACTTTCTTCCATCACTTCACGGGCTACCGCCTGCTCAAGGGTTTCCCCTACCTCAACAAATCCGGCCAGCACAGTATGAATACCGTTGCGATGACGGGTATGCTGCGCCAGTAAAATTTCTTCTCCGCGACGAATAGCGACGATGATGCACGGGGCTATCTGGGGATAATAGCGCTGACGACAATGACGGCACAAACAAGCCCACTCGGTCTTACTGACTTGCATTTCATGACCACAATAGCCACACCAGCGGTGTGAGCGGTAAAACTCCGCTAGCTGCACGCCACGACCCGCCAGCTGAAACAAGCCCGGATCGAGATCGATTAACTGCCGCAGTGAACCCATCTGTGTGGCACGATTTTCACGTACCAGCCAGACCGGCTCTCCTTGCCATTCACCAATCGGATAGCCCACGGCTCCCGTCAGAGCAAAATCTGCAGCAGTGCCGTGAGGTAAATCGCCGTGGGGTAACCAAAGTTTGTGCTCATGGCTGACAATCCACCAGCCAGCGTCTAAGCTTAAAATCTGACGTTCCATTACATACGTACCTCAGTTTTACCGACTCATTTGTTTACGGGTGCCTGCACCCATTTAACTCATCACTCACGGAGTAGTTTCGCATGCTTAACCAGTTGAATATTCTGACCAAGCGCGTAGGGGGGAGTAACGATCTGGTGGATCACTGGCTGCATGCCCGCCGTCAGCTGCTGGTTGCCTATTACCATATGGTTGGCATCAAGCCTAACAGGGATTCTTTAACCGCGCTCGATGAAAAAGCGCTTGATGAGTTCTGCCAGAACCTTGTTGATTACCTTTCTACTGGCCATTTCAGTATTTATGAACGCATCATCGAAGAAATGGCAGAAGGCGATCCACTGCAGGCCGCTGCGCAAATTTACCCGGCGCTGCAGGCAAATACCGATGCGTTAATGGAACTATACGACAGCCATTTTGAAGCCGCTATCGATCAGGACAACTGTCTTGAGTTTCAGGCCGCCCTGTCAAAAATGGGCGAAATTCTCGCCTCCCGTTTTACCCTGGAAGATAAACTCATCCAACTCACGCTGGATAACCATCTGGCTAAACCGGCAGCAGCAAATGACGGTTGTCTGGTGCGACCGGCATAAGGTTCCCCATCGAATTGCTGCTTGTAGTTTAGGATAAGCCTCACTATGCTGAGAGAGGCTGGCGTTACGCTGACAACCAGCCGAAACAAAAAACAGCGCTAAGTTAGCTTTTAGAATTCTTGTCGGAGTGCCCCTGTGGGGCTGAGACCGTTCATTCGGGATCCGCGGAACCTGATCAGGTTAATACCTGCGAAGGGAACAAGAGTAAACATCGTCCTGCGAAACGCTTTGGCGTCGCAGCTGGCATACTCCCTCCGGACTCCAGACAAGCCACTTCCCTGCTAAAAAAAGGAATGTGCTATGTCTAGTCGTACCACCTCTGACCGCCGTCAACAACGTGCCGCAGCTCAATCATTTATCAGTGCATTACAGGGTGAAGCTTTCCCTCAATCGCGCCGGATTTATCTTGAGGGGTCGCAGCCTGATATCCGCGTACCGATGCGGGAAATTCAGCTCAGTCCGACCCGGATTAGCGACGGCAAGGCCGGACCTGAATTTGAAATAAATGAACCAATTGCGGTTTATGATACGGCGGGACCCTATGGCGATCCCCAGTCGGTGATAGATGTCCATCAGGGCGTTGCAAAAGTGCGGGCAGCCTGGATCCTCCAGCGAGCAGATAGCGCCATGCTGGAAAACGCCAGCTCAGGTTACACCCAGCAACGTCTGGCCGATGACGGTCTTGATCATCTGCGTTTTGAACGGCTGGCAAAACCACGCCGTGCCTTGCCGGGACGCCGGGTAACACAATTGCATTATGCCCGTCAGGGCAAAGTTACTCCGGAAATGGAATTCATTGCAATACGCGAAAATATGGGGCGTGAGCGCGTACGCAGTGCACTCTTACGCCAGCAGCATCCCGGCCACAGTTTCGGTGCCCGGCTTCCGCAAAACATTACACCACAGTTTGTTCGCGATGAGGTCGCTGCAGGACGGGCAATTATCCCGGCCAACATTAACCATCCTGAATCAGAACCAATGATTATTGGCCGCAACTTTCTGGTGAAAGTGAACGCGAACATTGGTAATTCTGCGGTCAGCTCGTCGATTGAAGAGGAGGTTGAAAAGCTGGTATGGGCCACCCGCTGGGGTGCCGATACCGTTATGGATCTCTCAACCGGCCGTTATATCCATGAAACGCGTGAATGGATTTTACGTAACAGTCCGGTACCGATTGGTACGGTGCCGATCTATCAGGCTCTGGAAAAGGTCAATGGCATCGCCGAAGACCTTAACTGGGAAATTTTCCGCGATACGCTTGTGGAGCAGGCTGAACAAGGCGTTGATTATTTTACTATTCATGCCGGTGTCTTACTGCGATACGTTCCCATGACAGCAAAACGCCTGACCGGTATCGTGTCACGCGGCGGGGCTATCATGGCCAAATGGTGCCTTGCACATCATCAGGAAAATTTTCTCTATCAGCATTTCCGCGAAATTTGCCAAATCTGTGCAGCTTATGATGTCTCACTTTCGCTCGGTGATGGCCTGCGTCCCGGTTCGATTCAGGATGCCAATGATGAAGCGCAGTTTGCCGAACTGCACACCCTGGGAGAACTGACCCGAATTGCCTGGGAGTTCGATGTTCAGGTAATGATTGAAGGCCCCGGTCACGTACCGATGCACATGATTCAGCGCAATATGACCGAACAGCTGGAACATTGCCAGCAGGCGCCGTTTTACACCCTCGGACCACTGACCACCGATATTGCCCCGGGTTATGATCACTTCACTTCCGGCATCGGCGCCGCGATGATTGGTTGGTTTGGCTGTGCTATGCTTTGCTATGTGACGCCCAAAGAGCATCTTGGACTGCCAAATAAAGAAGACGTTAAACAAGGACTGATTGCCTATAAGATCGCCGCACACGCAGCCGATCTGGCTAAAGGGCACCCGGCTGCGCAGATCCGCGATAACGCAATGTCAAAAGCACGTTTTGAATTTCGCTGGGAAGATCAGTTTAACCTTGCGCTCGATCCGCATACCGCCCGCGCCTATCATGACGAAACTCTTCCCCAGGAGTCGGGAAAAGTCGCCCATTTTTGCTCCATGTGCGGTCCCAAATTTTGCTCAATGAAAATTACTCAGGAAGTACGCGACTACGCCGCACGCCTTGAAACCGGCGCACAACCCATTGAAGTGGGTATGGCACAGATGTCCGCTGCGTTCCGGCAACATGGCGGAGAGCTTTACCATCCCGCTGACCGCACCCTGAAAGGGGAAAAAGCATGAATCGCTCGCCTTTTCCTCAGGTCCCGACCTGTATGGGACTCTATCCTGTAGTGGACTCAACCCTCTGGATCGAGCGCCTGCTAACCCATGGCGTACGCACGCTGCAGCTACGGATTAAACACCTTACCGATGATGAAGCCGAACCGGCTATAATCGCCGCTATCGCGTTGGGACGTCGCTTTCATGCCAGAGTCTTTATCAATGATTACTGGCAGCTGGCTATCCGCCATCAGGCCTACGGCGTACATCTGGGGCAGGCAGATCTTATTACCGCCGATCTGGACGCCATCCATTCCGCCGGGCTGCGTCTGGGTATTTCCACCCATGACGATAAAGAGATTGACCGGGCGCTGGCGGAACGCCCTTCCTATATTGCCCTCGGCCACGTATTCCCCACCAACACGAAAAAAATGACGGCTTCGCCACAAGGGCTGGCGGCGTTGAAACGCTATATTTCCCGCCTGAAAGGCGTACCGACCGTAGCAATTGGCGGCATTTCGCTGGCACGTGCTCCCGCCGTGCTGGCAACCGGCGCAGGAAGTATTGCGGTCGTCAGTGCAATAACGCAGGCAACTGACTGGCGCCTGGCCAGCGCACAGCTGCTGGCGCTGGCCGGCTCAGGCGGTGATGAATGCCATTAAACGATGGCGATTTTCTGCGCTACAGCCGCCAGCCGCCCCATGGCGGCGATGGCGGCTTCTCACCCGCGTATGACTCAGCATGCCCTGCCAGGGATGCTGAAAAAACGAGCGGTCGCAAACTATTGGTCCCTTTCGCCACTTCATGCCGGCATCAGGTGGTGCGGCATGCAGCAAGCCAGGTTACGACCGTTGTGGAAACACCGGGATAATAATCCACGACAGCGCTCACAATACGAATACCGATAGCGGTAAAACAAGGCTTCCGGACGCAAGGGCGGCCGCAAGGCGGATATCAGACAACGCGGTTATCCGTTTTCCGCTGTTATGCTCTATCTGCCGGCCACTATTCCGGTCAGAGCTGGCACACCTCTCACCTCACCAGCTCTGTTTTTTTCCGTCAGGCATCCATCTCCCGCCCGACGGCGATACCCAGTTTCCTTATGGCCTGTTCATTGCACTGGCCCAGCGAGGCGTAGTTAAGACGCAGGCAGTTACGGTATTTGCCGGCAGCAGAAAAAAGCGATCCGGCGGCTATCTGTACATTTTCCTCCAGCAACCGTCGGTTGAGACGCACGGCATCAAACATTTCGGGTAATTCAATCCACATCATAAATCCGCCCTGCGGACGACTGACACAGATGCTCTCCGGAAAATACTTCCGCACCCAGCCGGTGACAATACCCAGATTATGCTGATACTGACGCCGAACACGTCGCAGATGGGGCCTGTAATGTCCCTGACGGGCAAATTCTCCCACAGCAATCTGGGTCTGAACTGCCGTTGATCCGGTGCTGATATATTTGGTGTGAAGTACCCGGTCAAAGTAGCGTCCGGGCGCTACCCAGCCAACGCGCAGACCCGGTGCCAGCGTTTTAGAGAATGAGCTGCACAGCAGTACCCGGCCATCTTCATCAAACGATTTCAGCGTGACCGGACGCGGATAATCAAATGCCAGCTCACCGTAGACATCATCTTCAATAATGGCGATATCAAAACGCTGCGCCAGTAAAATAAGCGCTTTTTTGCGCGTATCCGGCATGATAAAGCCCAGTGGATTATTGCAGTTAGGCACAACAATCACCGCTTTAATCGGCCACTGTTCAAATGCCAGCTCCAGCGCTTCAAGGCTGACACCGGTTACCGAGTCTGTTGGAATTTCAATTACCCGGATACCTAACCCCCGCAAAGTTTGCATAGTGCCGTGAAAAGCCGGTGATTCCACCGCAACAATGTCGCCATACTGACAGACTGCCCGTATCGCGACAGACAGCGCTTCGTGGCAACCGGTGGTCACCACGATGTCAGCCGCATCAAGCCGACAACCGCTGTCTACCGACAGCCGTGCTATCTGCTCACGCAGCAGGCTAACACCATTCAGGGCGTCATAACTGAGTAACATCGGATCCTGCAGATGCCCCAGCCGCACCATCTCCCGCCATAAGGGTTTTATTGTCGAGGGTGTAACGTCAGGTATACCACTGCCCAGCTGAACCATCTCACCATTATGACGATTACTGAGTAGCTCAAGCACCGAATCCCACTGGGTAATCTCAACCGGTCGCTGTACCGGACGGGTGAGCGGCGGAACTGGCGGAGCCGTCTTGCCTGGCGCAACAAAATAGCCCGATCGGGGCTGCGGCTGAATCATCTGCTGTTCTTCCAGCAGATGATAGGCCTGTTGCACGGTGCTGATACTGACGCCATGTTCCTGGCTTAACAAGCGTACTGAAGGCAGCCGCTCCCCGCTCTGGTATAACCCTTGTTCGATTCGCTCAGCCAGCAGACTGGCAAGATGCTGATAACGCGTCATAAGGTTGATCTCTGAAAACAGTCATTAGCAGTACAGATTGCGTTTTTTTACACCATTCAGGCCTAATCTGCCCCATTCTGTATGGTAAAAAAAGTTATTTTTTGCCTCTGTATGGTTTGATCCGGTCACGGCAAGATAGCGTTATTGTTATCGAAGGAGCCTGCTATGACGCTTGATACTGCAACTCAACCGGTTATATCGCTTTCCCGGCGGCAGTACGTTTGCCGCTGGCTGTATCGTTTTTATCTACACCGACAAACCCGGCGCGCTCTGGAAAAACTTAATGACGATCAGTTAAAAGATATCGGCTTATCCCGCGGAGATATCCACCGGCGCTGGTAGTCAGACAGCAAGCATAAAAAAACCGCGCCGGAGCGCGGTTTTTTAAGGGCTGAAACAACGATTATTCGTCGTTACCGTTCAGACCGGCATTCAACAGCTCAGCCAGACTGGCAGAAGCTTCATCTGCCGTCACCTGAGGTGCCGCAGGAACTTCACCTGCCTGACGACGGCGCATGCGATCCTGATGATAGGCATAACCCGTACCCGCCGGGATCAGACGACCAACAATCACGTTCTCTTTGAGCCCACGCAGTTCATCACGTTTGCCCGCAACCGCCGCTTCGGTCAGTACGCGGGTTGTCTCCTGGAAGGAGGCCGCAGAAATGAACGACTCGGTTGCCAGCGAGGCTTTGGTGATACCCAGCAGATCGCGGTCAAAGCTGCAACCCAGTTTGCCATCCGCTTCCAGATCGCGATTCGCCACCTTAATGCGGGAGAATTCCACCTGTTCACCTTCGAGGAATTCCGAATGACCCGGCGCAGTGATGGTCGCTTTACGCAACATCTGACGCACGATAACCTCGATGTGCTTATCGTTTATCTTAACGCCCTGCAGACGGTAAACGTCCTGCACTTCGTTAACGATATAACGGGTAACCGCATGGATACCACGCAGACGCAGAATGTCGTGCGGTGATTCCGGACCATCAGAAACCACATCACCACGTTCAACGCGCTCACCTTCAAATACGTTGAGCTGACGCCATTTCGGAATCATCTCTTCATACGGATCGCTACCATCGATTGGCGTGATGACCAGACGACGCTTACCTTTCGTCTCTTTACCAAACGAGATAACCCCACTGATTTCAGCAAGGATAGCCGGTTCTTTCGGACGACGGGCTTCGAACAGATCGGCAACGCGCGGCAGACCACCGGTAATATCTTTGGTACCGCCGGACTCCTGAGGAACACGCGCCAGCGTATCACCAGAACTAATCTGTACGCCGTCTTCCAGCTGAACGATCGCTTTGCCTGGCAGGAAGTACTGAGCCGGCATATCAGAGCCCGGGATCATTACGTCATCGCCTTTAGCATCAACGATTTTCAACGCCGGACGCAGATCTTTACCGCCGGCGGTACGTTCAGCCGTATCAAGCACGACGATAGACGACAGACCGGTCAGCTCGTCGGTCTGACGAGTAATAGTCTGGCCGTCAATCATATCCACGAAGCGAATAAAACCATTCACCTCAGTGATAACCGGCATGGTGTGCGGGTCCCAGTTAGCCACGGTTTCGCCCGCGCTGACTTCCTGACCGTCACCTTTGGCCATAACGGCACCGTAAGGCACTTTATAGCTTTCTTTCGTACGACCGAACTCATCAATCATCTTCAGTTCAGTATTACGGGAAGTCACTACCAGTTTACCGGAGGAATTGGTGACCGACTTAGCATTGCTAAGGCGGATAGTCCCCTTGTTTTTCACCTGGATGCTTGACTCTGCCGCCGCACGTGATGCCGCACCACCAATGTGGAAAGTACGCATGGTGAGCTGGGTACCCGGCTCACCGATTGACTGTGCAGCGATAACGCCGATGGCTTCACCTTTGTTAATCAGGTGACCACGGGCCAGATCGCGACCATAACAGTGAGCGCAGACACCAAAGTCGGTTTCACAACCCACCACAGAACGCACTTTCACGCTGTCGACAGAGTTTTCTTCCAGCACGTCACACCAGTGCTCATTAAGCAGAGTGTTACGTGATACCAGAATATCCGCCGTACCAGGCTTGAGGATATCTTCAGCTGTGACACGACCCAGAACGCGCTCACGCAGTGGCTCTTTAACATCGCCACCTTCGATGACCGGCGTCATCAGAATGCCTTCGTGCGTACCACAGTCATCTTCGGTCACCACCAGATCCTGCGCCACGTCAACCAGACGACGGGTCAGATAACCGGAGTTAGCCGTTTTCAGCGCGGTATCCGCCAGACCTTTACGCGCACCGTGTGTGGAAATGAAGTACTGCAGTACGTTCAGACCCTCACGGAAGTTCGCGGTGATAGGCGTTTCAATAATGGAGCCGTCCGGTTTAGCCATCAGGCCACGCATTCCCGCCAGCTGACGAATCTGCGCAGCAGAACCACGGGCACCGGAGTCTGCCATCATAAAGATACTGTTAAAGGAAACCTGTTTCTCTTCTTCGCCATCACGGTTGATAACGGTCTCGGTTGAGAGGTTTTCCATCATCGCTTTAGCAACGCGTTCGTTTGCCGCCGCCCAGATATCGATGACTTTGTTATAACGTTCACCCGCCGTCACCAGACCAGACTGGAACTGCTCCTGAATCTCAGCAACTTCGGCTTCCGCTTCGCTGATAATCTCGATTTTCCGCGCCGGGATCACCATGTCGTCGATACCGACCGAAGCCCCGGAACGCGCAGCGTAGGCAAAACCGGTATACATCGTCTGGTCAGCAAAAATAACGGTCGGCTTCAGACCCAAAATGCGATAACAGGTGTTCAGCATTTTGGAAATTGCTTTCTTGCCAAGCGCCTGGTTCACGATGGAGAACGGCAGACCTTTTGGTACGATCATCCACAAAATGGCGCGGCCAATTGTGGTATCGATCAGACTGGTCTTCTCACTGAATTCACCCTGCTCGTTTTTCTCGTATTCAGTAATACGCACCTTAACACGCGAGTGCAGTTCAGCCAGACCAGCACGATAAACCCGCTCAGCCTCTTTCGGACCGGACAGTACCATGCCTTCGCCTTTACCATTCACTTTCTCACGGGTCATGTAATACAGACCCAGGACCACGTCCTGAGAAGGCACGATAATCGGCTCACCGTTAGCCGGCGACAGAATGTTATTGGTAGACATCATCAGCGCACGCGCTTCCAGCTGGGCTTCCAGCGTCAGCGGTACGTGAACAGCCATCTGGTCACCGTCGAAGTCGGCGTTGTATGCCGCACAGACCAGCGGATGCAGCTGAATAGCTTTACCTTCAATCAGTACCGGCTCAAATGCCTGGATACCAAGGCGGTGCAGCGTCGGCGCACGGTTCAGCAGAACCGGGTGCTCACGGATAACCTCGTCGAGAATATCCCAGACAACGGCTTCTTCACGCTCAACCATTTTCTTGGCCGCTTTAATGGTGGTCGCCAGACCACGCAACTCCAGCTTGCCGTAAATGAAAGGTTTGAACAGCTCCAGCGCCATTTTTTTAGGCAGACCGCACTGATGCAGACGCAGATATGGACCCACGGTAATAACCGAACGGCCGGAATAATCGACGCGTTTACCCAGCAGGTTCTGACGGAAACGACCCTGCTTACCTTTGATCATGTCAGCCAGTGATTTCAGCGGACGCTTATTCGAACCGGTAATGGCCCGACCACGACGGCCGTTATCCAGCAACGCATCCACCGCTTCCTGCAACATACGTTTTTCGTTACGTACGATGATATCCGGCGCAGCCAGATCCAGCAGACGTTTCAGACGGTTATTACGGTTGATCACCCGGCGATACAGATCGTTAAGATCGGACGTCGCAAAGCGGCCACCATCCAGCGGAACCAGCGGACGCAGATCCGGCGGCAGCACCGGCAACACCGTCAGGATCATCCACTCCGGCTTGTTACCGGACTGCACAAAAGCTTCCAGCAGCTTGATGCGCTTCGTCAGTTTTTTGCGCTTCGTTTCGGAGTTGGTTTCATTCAACTCTTCGCGCAGCTGCTCGCATTCCTGCTCCAGATCCATATTTTTCAGCAGACCCTGGATTGCTTCAGCACCCATTTTGGCGTCAAATTCGTCACCGAATTCTTCCAGCGCATCAAGGTACTGCTCTTCCGTCAGAATCTGACGTTTTTCCAGGTTGGTCATGCCGCCTTCAACAACCACATAGGATTCGAAGTAGAGCACGCGTTCAATATCGCGCAGCGGCATATCAAGCAACAACCCGATACGCGACGGCAGCGATTTTAAAAACCAGATATGCGCGGTCGGAGATGCCAGCTCAATGTGGCCCATACGCTCACGGCGCACTTTAGTCTGAGTCACTTCAACGCCGCACTTCTCACAAATGACGCCGCGGTGTTTCAGACGCTTGTACTTACCGCACAGGCACTCATAGTCTTTGACTGGCCCAAAAATACGGGCACAGAACAGACCATCACGCTCCGGCTTGAAGGTACGATAGTTAATGGTTTCCGGCTTTTTAACTTCACCGAAAGACCAGGAACGGATCATGTCTGGCGAGGCCAGCGCAATTTTGATCGCATCAAACTCTTCGGTTTTAGTTTGCGCTTTCAGAAACTTAAGTAAGTCTTTCACGGATTAGCTCCCGTCGGAGTGAGACTCTCAGGAGCGTCCGACCCCAGCCGGACGCTCCATAACCAGTACAATTGCGAGCTAACTTCGGTTACTCGTCTTCCAGCTCGATGTTAATACCCAGCGAACGAATCTCTTTCAACAGTACATTGAAGGATTCTGGCATGCCCGGTTCCATCTGATGGTTGCCGTCCACGATGTTTTTATACATCTTGGTACGACCGTTGACGTCATCAGACTTAACGGTAAGCATTTCCTGCAGGGTATAAGCGGCACCGTATGCTTCCAGTGCCCACACTTCCATCTCACCAAAGCGCTGACCACCGAACTGCGCCTTACCACCCAGCGGCTGCTGAGTAACCAGGCTGTAAGAACCGGTAGAACGTGCATGCATCTTGTCGTCAACCAGGTGGTTCAGTTTCAGCATGTACATGTAACCTACGGTGACCGGACGTTCGAACTGTTCACCGGTACGGCCGTCATACAGGGTAATCTGACCAGACGTCGGCAGGTCACCGAGCTGCAGCAGCTCTTTAATTTCCGCTTCTTTCGCACCGTCAAACACCGGCGTAGCAATCGGCATACCTTTCTTCAGGTTCTCAGCGAGACGCAGCACATCCTCATCAGAGAAAGTACTCAGATCGACTTTCTGACGGACATCCGCCCCCAGATCGTAAGCACGCTGGATAAACTCACGCAGTCTGGCGACGTCTTCCTGCTTCTTCAGCATCGCATTGATTTTTTCACCAATGCCTTTTGCCGCCATGCCGAGGTGAGTTTCCAGGATCTGACCGATGTTCATACGTGACGGTACACCCAGCGGGTTCAGTACGATGTCAACCGGCGTGCCGTTTTCGTCGTAAGGCATATCCTCGATCGGGTTGATCTTCGAGATAACACCTTTGTTACCGTGACGGCCTGCCATTTTGTCACCGGGCTGGATCTGACGCTTAACCGCCAGATAAACTTTGACAATTTTCAGCACGCCAGGCGCCAGATCATCACCCTGGGTGATTTTACGGCGCTTCGCTTCGAGTTTCTTTTCAAACTCGTGCTTAAGCTCGTCATATTGCTCTGCCAGCTGCTCGAGAGAATTTTGTTTCTCTTCGTCAGTCAGACCAAGTTCCAGCCAGCGTTCACGCGGAAGCTTATCCAGTTTTTCCGCTTCAATACCGCCAGCAATCAGCAGGGTACGAATACGGGTAAACAGACCAGCTTCGAGGATTTGCAGTTCTTCAGTCAGGTCTTTCTTGGCCTGCTTAAGCTGCATTTCTTCAATTTCCAGCGCACGCTTATCTTTTTCCACACCATCACGGGTAAAGACCTGAACATCAATGACCGTACCGGAAACACCGTTAGGTACACGCAGTGATGAATCTTTAACATCAGAGGCTTTTTCACCAAAGATGGCCCGTAACAGCTTCTCTTCCGGCGTCAGCTGGGTTTCACCTTTCGGCGTCACTTTACCCACCAGAATATCGCCACCGGTCACTTCAGCTCCGATGTAAACAATCCCGGATTCATCCAGCTTGGAAAGCGCAGCTTCACCCACGTTAGGAATATCTGCGGTGATCTCTTCCGGCCCCAGCTTAGTATCACGCGATACGCAGGCCAGTTCCTGAATATGGATGGTCGTAAAACGATCTTCCTGAACGACACGCTCAGACACCAGAATGGAGTCTTCGAAGTTGTAACCGTTCCACGGCATGAACGCCACACGCATGTTCTGACCCAGCGCCAGTTCACCCAGATCGGTGGACGGGCCATCGGCCAGCACATCGCCACGTTCAACCGGCTCACCCAACGACACACAAGGCATCTGATTGATACAGGTATTCTGGTTAGAACGGGTGTATTTGGTCAGGTTGTAGATATCAATGCCGGCTTCACCCGGATACATCTCATCTTCGTTAACTTTAATAACGATACGGGATGCATCCACGTACTGTACGCTACCTCCACGTTTGGCAACGGCAGTCACCCCGGAGTCAACCGCAACCGCACGTTCCATACCGGTACCCACCAGCGGCTTATCAGCACGCAGCGTCGGAACGGCCTGACGCTGCATGTTCGCACCCATCAGGGCACGGTTTGCATCATCGTGTTCCAGGAACGGGATCAGAGACGCCCCCACAGACACCACCTGCTGGGTGGAAACGTCCATGTAGTCAACCTGATCGCGGCTGAACAAGCTGGATTCACCTTTGCTACGGCAGGTCACCAGGTCGTCAACAAACGCAAAGTTGTCATCGAGGTTGGTGTTAGCCTGTGCAATAACGTAATTACCTTCCTCAATGGCAGAAAGGTAATGAATTTCGTCGGTGACAATGCCGTCAACTACGCGACGATACGGCGTTTCAAGGAAACCGTATTCGTTGGTCTGCGCGTACACAGACAGCGAGTTGATCAAGCCGATGTTCGGACCTTCTGGCGTTTCAATTGGGCATACACGACCATAGTGGGTCGGATGCACGTCACGCACTTCAAAGCCAGCGCGTTCACGCGTCAGGCCACCTGGGCCCAGTGCAGAAATACGGCGCTTATGGGTGATCTCAGACAGCGGGTTGTTCTGGTCCATAAACTGCGACAGCTGGCTGGAGCCAAAGAACTCTTTCACCGCGGCGGAAATCGGTTTGGCGTTGATCATATCCTGTGGCATCAGCGTATCAAGATCGCCCAATGACAGACGCTCTTTCACCGCACGCTCAACGCGAACCAGACCGACCCGGAACTGATTTTCTGCCATTTCGCCAACAGAACGAATACGACGGTTGCCAAGGTGGTCGATATCATCGACTTCGCCTTTACCGTTACGGATATCGATCAGTTTTTTCATGACATCGATAATGTCATCTTTGCTCAGGATACCCGAACCTTCGATGTCATCGCGATTCAGCGAACGGTTAAACTTCATGCGGCCAACCGCAGAAAGATCGTAACGATCGGCTGAGAAGAACAGATTTTCAAACAGGTTTTCTGCGGCTTCACGCGTTGGCGGCTCGCCAGGACGCATCATACGATAGATTTCAACCAGCGCGCTTAAACGGTCGTTAGTCGGGTCAACACGCAGCGTTTCTGCCATGTAAGGACCGTGGTCGAGATCGTTGGTAAACAACGTTTCGATACGTTTATGACCGGCATGGCTCAGTTTAGCCAGTAAATCCAGTGACAGTTCCATATTGGCGGAAACAATCAGCTCACCGGTACCTTCATCTATATAGTCACGCGCAACGACTTTTCCGGCGATATATTCAACCGGAACTTCAATATGCTCAACGCCATCTTTTTCCAGCTGGCGGATGTGGCGCGCCGTGATACGACGGCCCTTTTCAACATAAACCGTACCATTGGTCTCAATATCGAAAGAGGCGGTTTCACCACGCAGACGTTCAGGCACCAGCTCCATTTTGAGCTTATTGTCACGGATTTCAAACACCACTTTTTCAAAGAACAAATCCAGAATCTGTTCGGTGGTGTAATGCAGCGCGCGCAGAATAATGGTAGCCGGCAGCTTGCGACGGCGGTCAATACGGACAAACAGGTTATCTTTCGGATCGAACTCAAAGTCCAGCCATGAACCGCGATAAGGAATAATACGTGCGTTATACAGCACTTTACCCGAAGAGTGGGTTTTGCCTTTATCGCTGTCAAAGAAGACGCCAGGACTACGGTGCAGCTGAGAAACGATAACACGCTCGGTACCGTTAATCACAAAAGTACCGTTTTCAGTCATGAGCGGAATTTCGCCCATGTAAACTTCTTGTTCTTTAATGTCTTTTACGGTGCCTTCCGGCGCTTCGCGCTCGTAGATCACCAGACGTAATTTAACGCGCAGCGGCGCTGAGTAAGTCACGCCACGGATTTGACACTCTTTAACGTCAAATACAGGCTCACCCAGACGATAGCTGACATACTGCAGCTCTGAATTACCGCTGTAGCTCTGGATAGGAAAGACAGAACGGAATGCGGCTTCCAGTCCGTACTGACCTTCGGGGTCTTGCTCGATAAACTTCTGAAACGAGTCAAGCTGGATAGAAAGGAGATAAGGTATGTCCAGTACTTGCGGACGTTTACCAAAATCCTTACGAATGCGTTTTTTCTCGGTATAGGAGTAAACCATAGGGTTCCTCAGCTAGCTGACAAGTCGACCCACTCTGTCCGTCCTGGAGGACAGTTCATGCAACACTATTTTGTTAGTGAAAGACGTTTCGCCTTTCTAATACGTCTTTCTATCACTCTTAAATCATTTCATTGCTTTTGTATGAGCAGGGAACCCGTACAGGAAAGCAGTATATTAAGGCGTCGATAGAAAAAGATATTAAGCTAATCAATGGCTAAACAGTGCGAAATCCCATTGATGCTCTACAGCGCAAAAAGGCTGGTGACCAAAAAGTCACCAGCCATCAGCCTGACAAGTCAGGCTGCAACCTGGAGGGTTGGCTTATTTAACTTCAACTTCAGCGCCAGCTTCTTCCAGAGATTTCTTCAGAGCTTCAGCGTCATCTTTGCTGATGCCTTCTTTCAGCGCAGCCGGTGCAGACTCAACCAGATCTTTCGCTTCTTTCAGGCCCAGACCGGTAGCGCCACGTACTGCCTTGATAACGGCAACTTTGTTAGCACCAACCGCTTTAAGAACGACGTCGAACTCAGTTTTTTCTTCAGCAGAATCGGCAGCCGGGCCAGCAGCAACAGCGACAGCAGCAGCAGCAGAAACACCGAATTTTTCTTCCATTGCAGAAACCAGCTCAACAACGTCCATTACGGACATAGCGGCAACGGCTTCCAGAATTTGATCTTTAGTGATAGACATGACAATTGTTCCTAACAATCAGAAATAGTTTATACGTTAGCGACCGCGTGCGTCGAAAGCTTATGCAGCTTCTTTCGCATCGCGAACGGCGGCCAGTGTGCGAACCAGTTTGCCAGCAGCGGCTTCTTTCATGGTCGACATCAGACGTGCCAGTGCTTCTTCGTAAGTCGGCAGCGTTGCCAGACGGTCGATTTGGGCCGCCGGGATCAGCTCACCTTCAAAGGCTGCAGCTTTGACCTCAAATTTTGCATTCGCTTTCGCGAACTCTTTGAACAGACGAGCAGCTGCGCCCGGGTGTTCCATAGAGTATGCAATCAGGGTCGGACCGACGAACGTGTCTTTCAGGCACTCGAAAGGAGTCCCCTCAACAACGCGGCGCAGCAGCGTGTTACGAACAACACGCATATATACGCCAGCTTCACGACCTGCTTTACGCAGTTCGGTCATTTTATCTACGGTTACGCCACGAGAATCAGCAACGACCGCAGACAGCGCGCCTTTGGCTACTTCGCTGACTTCAGCAACAATCGCTTGTTTGTCTTGAAGATTTAATGCCATTAGCTTTTGCTCCTGGATTTGACCAGAGAGTTATCTCTCCGGAACTCACTTCACTCACTGCCTGACGACGGTGAGCGCTAAAACACGGTGAGCAGAATCCAGTTAAGAAAAAATCTTTTCGGTTCTGTCACCGTCTACGCAGGTAATTATTAAGTCTCCCTGAGAGACGCCTGCGGTCTTGGACGGAGGTCAGGATAGGGCCTGACTCCAACCTCCACTGATGACAGGCAGTTACACCGGCACCGGGCCGTCGCACTTACCTATCATCAGAGGCAAAATCACGCTGCACTTTAAAATGCAATGGGCGTAAGATTCTAGTTGAAAATTTCGCCCACTTCAAGCAGCAAAAATCAGTTTGCCGTAGCACTCAGACCAGACTGATCGACAGCAACACCGGCACCCATGGTAGTCGAGATACTGACTTTTTTGATGTAAACGCCTTTGGCCTGTGCAGGTTTAGCACGTTTCAGCGCAACCAGCAGAGCTTCCAGGTTTTCTTTCAGTTTGTCAGCATCAAAGTCCACTTTACCAATGGTGGTATGGATGATGCCGTTCTTGTCATTACGGTAACGAATCTGACCTGCTTTGGCGTTTTTAACCGCTTCAGCAATGTTCGGCGTTACGGTACCAACTTTCGGGTTTGGCATCAGTCCACGCGGGCCGAGAACCTGGCCTAACTGGCCGACAACGCGCATTGCATCCGGAGAAGCAATAACTACGTCAAAGTTCATTTCGCCTTTTTTGATCTGCTCTGCCAGATCTTCCATACCTACCAGCTCTGCACCAGCAGCCTTAGCGGCTTCAGCGTTTGCACCCTGGGTAAATACGGCAACGCGAACAGAACGGCCTGTACCATGTGGCAGTACGGTCGCACCACGTACGTTCTGATCGGATTTACGGGCATCGATGCCGAGGTTTACAGCAACATCGACGCTTTCAACGAATTTAGCGGTAGCCAGTTCTTTCAGCAGAGAAACGGCTTCGTTGATGTCATACAGTTTAGTTGCATCAACTTTCTCACGGATCACGCGCATGCGCTTGGTCAGCTTAGCCATCAATTAATCCTCCACTACCAGGCCCATGGAACGAGCAGTACCTTCGATAGAGCGAGACATCGCTTCTACGTCAGCGCCAGTCATGTCCGCAGCTTTGGTTTCTGCGATTTCACGTACCTGAGCACGCGTCACTTTACCGACTTTGTCTTTGTTCGGCTTGCCGGAACCAGACTTGATACCTGCCGCTTTTTTCAGCAGAACAGCCGCTGGCGGAGTTTTGGTAACGAAGGTGAAAGAACGGTCAGAATAAACGGTGATAACAACTGGAATTGGCAGACCCTTTTCCAGTGATTCTGTTTTGGCGTTAAACGCTTTACAGAATTCCATGATGTTAACACCCTGTTGACCCAGAGCCGGACCAACCGGTGGGCTCGGGTTTGCCATACCGGCTGCAACCTGCAGCTTGATATAGGCCTGGACTTTCTTAGCCATGATATATCCTCTATTGGGTGATAGCGCTTCTTAAAGAAGCTCCCCGACGTTAATATTTATGCGCCGGTTTACAGCGCATAAAGACAAAAGGCGCGGAATTTTAGACCAATTTCGCGCCTGCTGCAAGTGTTAAAAGCCGCGGACGATATCGAAGCGTCAGCCTTTTTCCACCTGATGGAAATCCAGTTCCACCGGGGTTGCGCGGCCAAAGATAGAGACCGACACTTTCAGGCGGCTCTTCTCATAATCAACCTCTTCCACCACGCCGTTAAAGTCAGCGAAGGGACCATCATTAACGCGAACCATTTCACCTGGTTCAAACAAGGTTTTCGGCCGTGGCTTATCGCCTACCTGCTGCAGACGATTCATTATCGCATCAACTTCTTTATCGCTGATAGGCGCAGGACGGTCAGAAGTGCCGCCGATAAATCCCATCACACGAGGAACGCTACGCACCAGGTGCCAGCTGGCATCATTCATTACCATCTGTACCAGCACATAGCCCGGGAAAAACTTGCGCTCGCTTTTACGGCGCTGACCGCCACGGATTTCAACGACTTCTTCAGTCGGCACCATGACTTCGCCAAACAGCTCTTCCATGTTGTGCAATTTGATATGCTCACGCAGCGACGTTGCTACGCGGGCTTCAAAACCGGAGAACGCCTGAACGACGTACCAGCGCTTTTTTGGAGCTTCAGACATCTCAGAACCTCAGGCCAGTGATAAACGATACAAGACGGACCAGAATACCATCCAGCCCCCACAAAATCAGTGACATCACGGCAGTGACCGCGGCAACGATTAAAGTGGTGTGCAGCGTTTCCTGACGCGTTGGCCAGATCACCTTACGCACTTCAGTGCGAGCTTCACGGGCAAAGGCAACCGTTGATTTTCCGGTAGTTGTCAGCAGGGCAATGCCGCCTGCTGCAGCGAACAGGATAACCACAACCAGTGCGCGAACCGGCAGCATCACGTCGCGATAGAGGAAATTGCCGATAACCGCGACCAACAGCAGTGCAATAACAATCAGCCACTTGAAAACTTCGAGGCCGCGACCGCTTCCTTGAGCTTCGGTATTCGTACTCATAAAAACAACCTGCCACAATAAACAGAAACTAATTTTCCCCGCATAGCAGGGCTTCCAAACCGAATGAGGCTGTCAGGCGTAACTCGGTGCTCAATGCCGATCAACAGAGCCTGCCTCAGCAATGATTACCACGCTTAATCACTGATGAGTCAGGTTCTATATCGCAGCGTACAAAAAGGGCATCAAATGATGCCCTTTCCGTCAGGTCGCGTCAAATGTTATCGAAATTAAGCGATAACTTTTGCCACAACGCCGGCGCCAACGGTACGGCCACCTTCGCGAATCGCGAAACGCAGACCGTCGTCCATGGCAATCGGGTGGATCAGCTCAACATTCATTTTGATGTTGTCGC
>NZ_MOMB01000017.1 GCF_002752165.1 Erwinia sp. OLFS4 | reverse complement strand
TGCGGCGGATATACAGACTGCCGCCCTTAAGGTCGACATCGGAAAGCCGCAGGCTGCAGGCCTCGCTGACGCGAAAACCGTGGATAAAACTCATATAAAGCAGGCAGTAGTCGCGCTCCGCCGTCGCACTCTGCTGGGCCTGTGCCAGCAGGCTCTGCACCTCGGTCTGGGTCAGATATTTTCGTCCGTTCATGTTATCTCCATTCATGTGTGTGAATAGCGCGGTCAACATCATTATCCGGTTATGACGCAAACGGTAGCGGTACCACTCTGAATTTAACAATATATACAGACGATGCACAGTGACTGACAAAACCAAGCGGACCGCCTGGTTCAGCCAGAATGACTAATTTTTTGACATAAATTCTGCCAGCCACGCGGGCAGGGGCTATCAGAATGACAGGTTTGCCTGACGTCAGGGCTGGCTCAGAGCTCATCAGGCGGACTGCCAGCAGCGGTAAGAGCAGAGAATTATAAGAGTGACTTTAACAGGATGCAGGGGAACAGATTATCCGCGTCAATAACGCATAAAAACCAGAAACATGCGAAAAAGAACGGCAGGTCAGCTTAAGTGACCCGCCTTGCGCCGCAGGATGTTTTTTACCATCAGGCTGCCGGTTTTTTCTCTATGCCAGGAAACACCATCTCACTGTATTTAACAAAGCGGGTTTTGCGCACCAGCCGGTAGCCGAGCCAGATCAGCAGAAACAGCGGAATACCGATGTATGTCGCCGCCACGCCATACCAGTCAATATGATCGGCAAGAAACGCCTGATAGTTCTGGCCAAGGGTAATGATCAGACAGAGTATAAAAGCAAACACCGGCCCCAGCGGGAACACTCCGGAGCGATAGGGTAAATCAGCAATATCATGTCCCTGTGCCAGGTAGCCGGTGCGGAATCGGTAATGGCTGATGGCAATACCTAACCAGGCGATAAAACCCGTCATACCCGAGGCGTTTAACAGCCACAGGTAAACCGTCTGGTTGCCAAACATTGAGCTAAGAAAACAGAGCGCGGCCACCACCGTGGTGGCATACAGCGCATTACGTGGCACCCCGCCCGCCGATAACCGGGCAAACAGACGCGGCGCTTTTCCTTCCCTTGCCAGGGTATATAGCATGCGGGTGGAAGCGTACATGCCGGAATTACCTGCCGACAGCACCGCGGTCAGGATAACTGCGTTCATCACCGCCGCTGCTGACAGCAATCCGGCATGGCGAAACACCAGGGTAAACGGGCTGACGCTGATATCTTTCACGTCGTTACGCAGCAGGCTGGCATCGGTATAAGGGATAATCAGACTGATGACCAGAATGGCAAAAATATAGAACAATAAAATTCGCCAGAACACCTGACGCACCGCCCGGGGAATATTTTTCGCCGGGTCCTGAGATTCGCCGGCGGCGATGCCAATCAGCTCGGTACCCTGGAAAGAGAAGCCGACTATCATGGCGACACCGATCATTGAGGCAAAACCACCGGCAAAGGGCGCATCTCCCAATTGCCAGTTATGCCAGCCTGCATTTTCAGCACCGTGTAAAATCCCCCAAATCATCAGGGTTCCGATCACGATGAAAACCACCACCGTGGCAACTTTAATCAGTGAAAACCAGTATTCCGCTTCACCAAATCCTTTAACCGAAATGACGTTTAGCAGAAACATCAGGGCAAGAAACAGCGCGCTCCAGACCCAGCCAGGGCTGTCCGGAAACCAGTAGCTCATCACCAGTTGTGCCGCCACCAAATCCACGGCGATGGTGACCGCCCAGTTGTACCAGTAATTCCAGCCAAGGGCGAAACCGAACCCCTCTTCCACGTACAGCGCACCATAAGTGGAAAACGAGCCAGAAACCGGCATAAATGCAGCCAGTTCACCGAGGCTGGTCATCAGGAAATAGACCATCAGCCCGATCAGCGCATAGGAGAGCAATGCACCGCCCGGCCCCGCCTGGGAAATGGTGGCGCCAGACGCGACAAATAAACCGGTACCAATGGAGCCACCGATGGCGATCATCGTCAGATGACGCGCCTTGAGTTCGCGACGTAATGTTGCAGATTCTGTTGTTGTTGTATGTTCAGGCATAATAAAACGCGGTTGCAGAGAAAAAACAGGGCGCGATTGTATCAGAGCGACTGCACAGGTATATCAATAACCCGGCGTTATTAGATAGCTTCATGATTGACGCTGAATTATAAGCATTTTGCCTGGCCGATGGCCTGCTACTGCGGGCTGTAACTGAGGAAATGTGTCAGTGCAGTTGACAGGTGCTTCTGGCGGTGGTGAATACGATACAGGCTGCGTTTCAGCGAGCTCAAAGGCGCGGGCAGCGGAATTTCAACCAGGGTGCCATTGTCCAGCTGCTCAGCAATGACCCGCCGGGACAGGCAGCTGATCCCCAGTCCGTGGCGTACCGCATGTTTAATCGCCTCGGAATTACCCAGTTCCATCGCCATCTGAAACTGCGGCAGATGCGAGAGCAGCAGATAATCGACAATTTCACGCGTTCCCGAACCTTTTTCCCGCAGAATCCACGGTGCCTTTGCCAGCGAAGATAAACTGACCGGCTGTTGCAATAACGCGGCATCCGGCGCGGCAAACACCACCAGCACATCGTCCAGCCAGGGCTGTGAAATAAGCTCCGGCACGTGACATGGCCCTTCTATCAGGCCAATATCAACCCGGAAATCCATCACCGCATTAATCACATCCTGGCTATTACCGACACTCAAATCCAGCGGCGAATCCGGATAGTCGCGGCGGTATTTTGCCAGCATTGCCGGCAGGATGTAGTTACCGATGGTACTGCTGGCATATAACCGCAGCGCGCCGTGATCTTCACGAAACAGCTGTTCAATTTCACGGGTCTGCTCAAGCAGGGCTAAGGCACGCGGGTAGAGCAGCCGGCCATACTCATTAATCACTAACCGTTTACCAACCCGATCAAACAGCTGTACCCCCAGCTGTGCTTCAAGATCGGCCAGCGCTGCGCTGACAGCCGATTGCGAAAGCGAGAGTATCTGAGACGCCTGGGTGGTGGAGCTGCTTTTTAGCACCTCACAAAACACCTCCAGCTGCCGTAACGTGATATGCATGTTCCCCTCTCCCCCCGCATTAATAGTGGTGGCACTCAGTGCAGTGCGACAGCTGTTTAACGCTGTTGCGGCGTTACCGGCCGCCTGCTTAACAAGATATTCCGATTAATTATAACTATATAATCAATTTTTCTTTTAAACCAGCGCGGCGCATTATCTTTGCTGATAACTGAGGAGAATCCCTATGGCAGACATCAGCCTGGCTAAACATCATCGCACAGCGGCACATTTTATACCGGGTATTATTCTGACGGTGTTGATTGCCGTCGCGGCTATCTGGTTGGCCAGTCTGCATTCGGTGGCGGGTATGGGGCTGGGTGCCCTGACGCTGGCTATTATTGCGGGCATTGCTGCCGGGAACACCTTCTATCCCTTGATCTACAAACCCTGTGAAGGCGGCGTGTTATTTGCTAAGCAGATCTTACTGCGTGCCGGCATTATCCTCTATGGCTTCCGCCTGACCTTTCAGCAGATACTGGATGTCGGTGTCAGCGGCGTGGTGATTGATGTTCTCACGCTGAGCAGTACGTTTTTGCTGGCCTGCTGGCTGGGACGACGTTTACTGGGACTTGACCGTGAAACCGCCTGGCTAATCGGCGCCGGCAGCAGTATCTGTGGCGCGGCAGCTGTACTGGCCACTGAACCGGTGATAAAAGCGGCATCGTCAAAAGTGGCGGTCGCCGTCGCCACGGTGGTGATTTTTGGCACCGTCGCTATCTTTCTCTACCCGCTAATGTGGCGGGAATTCGCCCACCTGCTGCCGGCAATGAATGCGGCGCGCTATGGCATCTATACCGGCTCAACCATGCACGAGGTCGCCCAGGTGGTTGCCGCAGGGCATGCGGTCAGCCCGGAGGCAGAAAATACGGCGGTGATCGCAAAAATGCTGCGGGTCATGATGCTGGCGCCTTTCCTGGTGTTGCTGGGCATGCAGGTCAGGCGCAGCGCACCGGCAAACGCGGATAGCCTGCAGCCGATTACCTTTCCCTGGTTTGCGCTGATTTTCATTCTGGTGGCGCTGTTCAACTCATTTCACCTGTTGCCGCCGGCCCTGATCCACGCTATCAACAAAACCGACGATCTGTTACTGGCGATGGCGATGGCCGCGCTGGGACTGACTACCCATATCAGCCAGCTGCGTAAAGCTGGCCTGCGGCCACTGCTGCTTGGGCTAATACTGTTTATCTGGTTAATTATTGGCGGCGGCGCGATCAACCTGTTGATCATGCATTTGTCAGGCTAACGTCTTCAGTTATCATGGCCGTCTGATAAAGCAAACGGCCAGCAACAGGAGAATAAGCCATGAAATATATTGGCGCCCACGTCAGTGCCGCTGGCGGGGCAGACCAGGCAGTGATTCGCGCACATGAGCTGGAAGCCACCGCCTTCGCCCTGTTTACTAAAAATCAACGCCAGTGGCGCGCGGCGCCGTTAAGCGATGAAACCATCAGCGCTTTTCGCGCTGCCTGTGAGCAATACCATTTCACCAGCGCCCAGATTTTACCCCATGACAGCTATCTGATTAATCTTGGGCATCCGGTCAAAGAGGCGCTGGATAAGTCGCGCGAGGCGTTCATTGACGAAATGCAGCGCTGCCAGCAGCTGGGCCTGAGCCTGCTTAATTTTCATCCCGGCAGTCACCTGCATCAGATAGATGAGCAGGTTTGTCTGAGACGTATTGCGGAATCAATTAATATCGCGCTGGATAACACCGAAGGCGTTACGGCGGTGATTGAAAATACTGCCGGTCAGGGCAGCAATCTTGGCTTCGATTTTCGCCATCTGGCGACCATTATTGAACAGGTTGAAGATAAATCGCGCGTTGGTGTCTGCATCGACACCTGTCATGCATTCGCCGCCGGCTACGATTTGCGCAGCGAAGCCGCCTGCGCAGCGACCTTCGCCGCTTTTGACCAGCAGGTTGGTTTTCGTTACCTGCGCGGTATGCATCTTAACGATGCCAAAAGCGCTTTTGAAAGCCGGGTCGATCGTCATGACAGTCTCGGCCAGGGCAATATTGGCGAAACCGCGTTTCGCTGGATAATGCAGGACCCGCGTTTTGATGGCATTCCGTTGATTCTGGAAACAATTAATCCGGATATCTGGAAAGATGAAATTGCCTGGCTAAAGCGTCAGCAATCGGCTGAGGCTACTCAGTAAAGTGAATTGTTTGCGCTGATACTGGCCGGGCCGCCAGCCGGCAAAATCACCTGTCCGTTCATCATCATAGTCATAAAGGCGCCGCTGACGGCGCCTTTATTTTTCTGCTTACTGTTCGTGCAGTACGGCGGCCGGGGCCCCCGCCTCCACCTCAGGACGTTTAAGTAATGCATATCCCAGACCGGCAACCAGCGTACCCACCAGAATCGCCAGCAGATAACCCAGCACCGGCGTTATCGCACCGGGGATAAGCAGCACAAACAGGCCACCATGGGGTGCCATTAAACGCGCGCCGACATACATTGAGATTGCACCGGTGATCGCCCCGCCTGCAATGCAACATGGCAGCACCCGCATCGGGTCACGGGCAGCAAAGGGAATCGCCCCTTCGGTAATAAAACACAACCCCAGTACCAGAGATGCTTTACCACCTTCCTGCTGATTCTTATTGAATTTACTGCGCGCAATCAACGTGGCCAGTCCCATGGCCAGCGGCGGTACCATGCCCGCCGCCATAATCGCCGCCATCGGACCATAGGTTTGCGAACTGAGCAGACCGACACCAAAGGCATAGGCAACTTTGTTTACCGGTCCGCCCATATCGGTACACATCATGCCGCCCAGCACGGCACCCAGTAACAGGGCATTCGCCGTGCCCATGTCAGCCAGCCAGTGCGTCAGGCCGGTCATGATGCCGGCCACCGGTTTACCCACCACGTAAATCATCAGCAAGCCGGTGATTAAACTGGCTATCAGCGGAATAATCAGGATCGGTTTCAGTGCTTCCATACTCTGCGGCAATTTCACCTTGCTGCTGAGTATTTTTGCCGTGTAACCGGCAATGAAACCGGCAATAATGCCGCCAAGAAAGCCGGCGTTAATGGTGGTTGCCAGCAGACCACCAATCAGACCCGGCGTCAGGCCCGGCCGGTCGGCAATCGAGAAGGCAATAAAACCGGCCAGCACCGGCACCATCAGCTTAAAGGCGCTATTGCCACCAATTTCCATCAGCGCGGCGGCCAGCGTGCCTGGCTGTTTAAACGCGGTGATGCCAAAAGCAAACGACAGCGCAATACACAGTCCGCCGGCCACCACCATGGGTAACATATAAGAAACCCCGGTCAGCAGATGACGGTATGGCCCTGTTTTCTGCGTTTTTTCACCGCGTTGATCGGCCTGCGTCGCGCCCTGAACCTGATAAGGCGTCGCCTCGTTTAGCGCTTTATCAAACACCTGGGCAGTTTTTTTCAGCGCCATGCCGGTACTGGTGCGATACATTGGTTTACCGGCAAACTTTGCCAGATCTACTTCAATATCTGCCGCAACAATCACCAAATCGGCCTGAGCAACCTCTTCAGGGCTAATGGCATTGCCAGCCCCTACCGAGCCACGGGTTTCCACTTTACACCACCAGCCACGTTTTTTAGCTTCGGTTTCAATGGCTTCTGCCGCCATAAACGTATGTGCCACCCCGGTAGGACAGGCGGTGATTGCAACAATACGTTTCGCACCCGTGTCGCGCTGGTCAGCATTAAGCGGGCGCTGCCAGGGACGGGCCTCCTGCTGTGCCTTTGCCAGCTCAGCTTGCGGCTGGCGTATCCATGTTGCTACTCCGGCCAGATACAGCGGTTTTCCTGCCAGATCCGCGCGGTCGGGTACCTGAGATCCCACCACGATCACCTGCTCTGCCGCAGCAAAGTCCTCTGTCAGCGTGATACCGGCCTCTGCTGCAGCCCGGCCGGCGAGTTGTTTTGCCAGGTAGCCCGTAGCCGGCCCCAGCTGAGAATCAATAATCAGCAGCGTTTTCATCATGTCTCTCCTGCTGTCAGTTAACGGGTTTCAGTTCGACACGCGCCATCATCGCGGCCAGCTGAGGACGATCGGTAACACCAACATTGCTCTGACTGACGGCCAGCGCCGCCACAGCCGTTGCCAGCCGCAGCGTGTGCTCGCTGGACTCACGCATCAGTAAACCGTAAATCAGGCCGCCGACCATGGAGTCACCCGCCCCAACGGTGCTGACGACGTCACAGGCTGGCGGTTTGGCAATCCATTCACCGGATGCATTGACCCATAGTGCCCCTTCTGCTCCCAGCGAAATCACCACATGGGCAATCCCCTGTTCACGCAGCTGATGCGCGGCATCAATAACATCCTGCAGCGCCGGCAGTTTACGTCCGGCCCATATTTCAAGTTCCCGCCGGTTAGGTTTCACCAGCCAGGGGGCGGCTTTAAGACCAGCCACCAGCGCTTCGCGGCTGCTGTCAAAAATGATGCAGGGACAATGGGAGCGCAACTGGATCATCCAGCGGGTAAAAGCATCAGCACTGACGCCAACTGGCAGGCTGCCGCTGACGCATACCATGTCAAACTGACCAAGCCAGGAGAGCGAATCGCTGCTAAAACGATCCCAGTCCTGCGCGGTAACGTCAAAACCCGAGAAATTGAGGTCAGTGACCTGGCCCTGTTTTTCCGTCAGCTTAACGTTAATACGGGTCCGGCCCGGTACGACCTGGAATCGGTTGGCAATACCCAGCTCACTAAACAGCTGCTGGAAACCATCCTGATTCTCGCGACCAAGAAATCCCCCCACCGTGACATCAATCCCAAGGTCTTTGAGTACCTTTGCCACGTTGATGCCTTTCCCGGCAGCGTGTAAACCGCTGGTTTTTACCAGATTGACTTCACCACGCTCAATTTCAGCGCAGTATCCTACCAAATCATAAGCAGGATTCAGGGTAATAGTGGCCACGCGTCGGCTCATACTGCCCCCTCACCCAGACCGCTATTGATCGCCTCTTCAATTGCCTGCAGCGCCTGAGCGGCATCAGCCCCGCTGGCACTGAAGCGCAGACGGTGCCCTTTTTTCACGCCCAGCGCGACCACTTTCATCAGGCTGCGGCCATTAGCCGGTTTGCCACTGCCATCCAGATTGGTAATCGTAATGTCACTGCTGAACTGCTTGATTACGCTGACCAGGACGGTGCCCGGACGGGCGTGCAGGCCATGCTCATTACGGATGGTAAAATCTGCCGTCAGCGTATCGTCTGTCTGGTTTGTGCTGCCGGTGAGCAAAGCAATGATCCCGGCGGCATCCGCCCTGAGCAGCTGCTCACCCTGTCGGGCAATCAGCAGGTCGCTCAGGTGATTCAGCACCGTAAGCGGCTGGTCATCGGTGACGGCAACGGTGATAAGCAGGGCTGCACTTTCCCCGTCCACTTCAAAGGGCGTCGCGCTGCGACTGATAGCCACCGCGCTACGTAAATTTCCCAGCGGGCTGTCACTCAGCCAGATACCCTGGCCGAGATTAAGCGGCGTACTCGCCAGCGCATGACGGATAAAATCAGCATTGACCGCGCCGGCTTTTTGCAAACGCCCGGCATTAAGTGCCTGCAACGTAATGAAATCATCGGCGGCAACCTCCGTCGCAATCATTGCCGGGTCAAAGTGCAACTCAGCCGGCTGATGTTCGCCCATCAGTAGCGAGCGCAGACGGTCTGCGGAGTCGGTTTCCCGCAGCTGCTGCGCCACGGATTCATCACTAAGCACGTGGGTCAGCTGACGCAATAACGTCAAATGTTCATCGGACTTTGCCGCAATACCAATAACAATAAATGCCTGTTGCTCGCTTCCCCAGTCAATACCTTGCGGAAACTGAAAAACCTGCACCCCGGTGTTTAGCACCTGTTCACGGGTATCAGTCGTACCATGCGGGATAGCAATGCCGTTTCCCAGATAGGTTGAGGTCTGCTGTTCACGCGCCAGCATTCCTTCGCTGTAGCCTTCAGTCACGTTGCCGGCGTCGATTAACGCCGCCGCCACCTGACGGATGGCCTGTTCTTTATTACTGGCTGCGGCTCCGATGTGAACCGCACTGAGATCAAGCTGGAACATAGTTCTCCTCTCCACCACTTTTGAATCGTTTCAGCTACTACAGCAAGCTTTGCCGGTTAGCGCTGAGATACGCGTTCACCGGCCAAGCTGAAACGTTTCAATCAATGTGTTATGATTGACCGCCGATGGCAAGTTTTACCGAAAATGGCTTAACAAATATTTGAGGCCCCGCACATTTCACCGACATTGTGGTGCAAAAATAGCCGCGCATGACGCGATAAGCTGACGTGATGCTGAAGTCGCTTATTTCCGTGCGCGGCAAAGCTGAAATTTGTCAGCTGCACGCAATAAACAAATTGTGCGCATGTCTGATAACAACCGGGATTTAGCGCTTGCTCACTGCTGTAAATTTAGCGCCATCATAGTAAAATTGGCTGTCTATATTTTGGTTGAATCTATGCTATGTTCTCGCCAGAGGTATTAATACGTCGTTTACCCAGCCTGCAAGCCAGCGCTTTTCTTCTGGTGGCTTTTTTTTCCGGCATTGCCGGTGCGCTGCAAATCCCGACGCTAAGCCTTTATCTCTCGCAGGAAATTCACTCCAGCCCAATAATGGTGGGCTTATTTTTCACCGTTAATGCCCTGGTAGCGATTGCCATCAGCCAGTTTCTGGCGGTGTATTCCGACCGGCGCGGCGAGCGCAAAACGTTAATTCTGCAGTGCTGTCTGTCAGGTGCGGCCGGCGCGTTGCTGTTTGCCTGGTGCCATAACTATTTTGTACTGATTATTGCCGGCACCTTACTGGCCGGGTTCGGCACGACCGCTAATCCGCAAATGTTTGCCCTGGCGCGCGAACATGCGGATAAAAACGGCCATCAAGCGGCGATGTTCAGTTCAGTGATGCGGGCGCAAATTTCCCTTGCCTGGGTTATTGGTCCCCCGCTGGCCTTTGCGCTGGCAGTGGGTTTTGGTTTTAACGCCATGTATACCTGTGCCGCTATTGCCTTTGTGGTCTGTGCCTTACTGGTGCACTTTCTGCTGCCGGCACAGCAACAAAGCCAGCCACTAAGCGTCAATAAACTACAGGCCCCCCGGCGCAATCGCCGCGATACCCTGCTGCTTTTTATCGCCTGTACCCTGATGTGGTGTGCAAACAGCTGCTATCTGATCGCTATGCCGCTGTATCTGGTGCATCAGCTGCAATTGAGTGAAAAACTGGCGGGCGAAATGATTGGGGTGGCCGCTGGCCTGGAAATTCCGGTGATGCTGATAGCCGGCTTTTATGCTGCCCGTCTGAGTAAACGGCGTCTGCTGCGCATCAGCGCCGTGGCGGCACTGCTGTTTTATAGCGGATTGCTGTTTATTACCTCCCCGCTGGGATTACTGCTATTACAGCTTTTCAATGCACTTTTTATTGGTCTGGTCGCGGCAACAGGCATGCTTTACTTTCAGGACCTGATGCCAGGTCAGGCCGGGGCGGCAACCACCCTGTTTACCAATACCAGTCGCGTTGGCTGGCTGTTTGCCGGGCTGACCGCCGGCGCAGCGGCGCAGCTGTGGAATTACTACAGCGTTTTCCTGCTAAGTATGCTGATGATCATCGTGACACTCGGCTGTTTATGGTCAATCCGCAATCCCTGATCACGGCTGCGTGCGTAATTCAAGGTCAATAAGCCAGCTCATCGCCTGCTGACGATTTTCGCCACACATTTCCCGCGTCGCCTGCAGGCTGGCGCACACTTTCGGCCGTTGCGGTGAGGCAAAAATCCGACAGCGCAGCTGCGCATCAAGCTGGACGCAGGGCGTATTGGCCGGTTTACCCTGCGGCATACCGGGAATCGGGGAAGATATCGAGGGGGCGGTGCAACACGCTCCGCAATCAGGCCGGCATTTCATCAGTTACCTCTCAGGTTAATGGATCCAGTGTAACAACGCGTTAGCAGAATCAGCCAGCGGTAAACCTGAACAATCCGCTTTATTTCACGTTGTTTAACTTGCCTGTTGTCAGGGGCACAGGTAACCTGGCACAGATCAATATGATGGAGAGTTGCCTGATGGCAAAAGCAAATGAAATTAAAAAAGGCATGGCGATAAATTACAACGGCAAATTGCTGATGGTAAAAGATATCGACATACAAAGCCCCAGTGCACGTGGCGCGGCAACCCTTTACAAAATGCGCTTTACCGATGTGCGTTCCGGCCTGAAGGTGGAAGAGCGTTTCAAAGGTGATGATATCCTTGACACTATTTCCCTCAGTCGCCGGGCGGTGAGCTTCTCCTATATCGATGGCGATGAATATGTGTTTATGGATGATGAAGATTACACTCCTTATCACTTTAAAAAAGCGCAAATCGAAGAGGAATTGTTGTTTATTCCGGAAGGCGGTATTCCGGGTATTCAGGTATTAACCATGGATGGTCAGGTGCTGGCACTGGAACTGCCACAAACGGTGGATATGGACATTAGCGATACCTCGCCAGGCATCAAAGGTGCCTCGGCCAGCGCCCGCACCAAACCAGCCAGTATGAGCACCGGTCTGGTGATTCAGGTGCCGGAATACCTCAGTAACGGCGATCGTATCCGTATTCATATTCCGGAACGACGCTATATGGGCCGGGCAGACTGACAGCCCGCGCCGGCAGGCACAGACCACAAGCCGGTAACAAGCGGTAAAAACAATGACCGCTTGTTACCGGCTTATTTTATCGGTTTAGTTGTAGCTAACGTTAATAATAGCCAGATGGTGATCCGGATTAAGCCAGCTGGTCGTGATTTGCGCAATGCCCGGTGCAATCGCGTCACTGGCGGCGTTAATATTGGCACGCTGGACCTGGATTTTACCATTGCGCACGCAGTGGCTGGCAATGTGATGCTCTGTCTGACTGAATTCACAGACCGGCTCAACCAGCGCGCCGGAAAAATGAATAATTCCCTGACCGGGTCCGGGCGTGGCGGCAAGCACCATAGCAGAGACGAGCAGGCCCGGCACAGCAGAGAGTGTGCATTTAACTTTCAGATTCATGATCGGTTCCTCATCAGGCGACGGATCGGTTATCGATGTCTTAGCGAAGCGCTTTGATATTGAGGAGATTTTTTATGACGCGGATCAATCTCATTACCGACTTCCCTGGCTGCGGCAAACCACCACACACTCCCTCTTCCCGCAACTCAGCCCTGACATAAACAACGGGCAGTCCTTGTTAACGAGTCTGGTGAAAATGGTATTGACGGTGCTCTGCATATTGCACGAGGAGCCGTATTAAATGAGATCTCCGATAGCTGTAGGTAAATATTAACGACCGGGTAGTACCCACCGGCCAGAAATGACTCAGACAGAAGAAACCGATCTGGCGGTCAGCTAAACCAGCATCGCTGGTCTTTGCAAATAAATATCTGTACTAAGCACGCTATTATCACCTGTTAAGCCCCCTCAGGGCAAGGTTAGAGTCAGGTAATACCACCAATGTATTAGCGGAAATAGCCACCAGAAAACTGAGCGACAGATGCCCGTCATATTCAGCGCTGAATGCCGGGTTTCCGGGCAGGCGGTTTTACCGGCCGGTAATCATTTATGCGTCGGCGAGTGGCGGCAGGATATAACAACACAAATTGCTGAATATTGCTCTGGCTTAGCCGGCATAATTCAGCTTCATTTATCACAACATCGCTATTGTTATGACTGCAAAACGGCTTTCTCTTATCCTGCTGCTGAATGTTGCCGGTATTACGCTTTATTTATCCTGGTATCTGCCTGCCGGACATGGTGCCTGGTTTTTAGTCGATAAAGATATTTTTTTCTGGTTCAATAACCGTCTGATAACCAATAAGCCCCTGCTGTGGTATATCGCGATTACCAATTACCGGGCGTTTGATGGTGTGTCGCTGCTGGCAATGGGTGGGTTATATTACTATTACTGGCGCCAGCAAACGTCCGAGGGACGCCGGCGCATGTTTTCAATCGGCATCACAATGCTTATCACCGCCGTGGTGTTAAACCAGCTGGGTCACCTTCTTCCCGGTCACCGTCCCAGCCCGACAGAATTTTTTCCCCAAGTTAACCATGTTGCTGAACTAACCGGCATTCCGGCTAAAGATGCTTCTGCCAATAGTTTTCCAGGCGATCACGGTCTGATGCTAATTATTTTCACCGGCTATATGCTGCGTTATTTCGGCCGCAGCGCTTTTGTTATCAGCGTTATTATCGTACTGTTTTTTTCACTGCCAAGGGTGATGATTGGCGCACACTGGTTTAGCGATATTGCGGTCGGTTCCATGTCAATAGCATTGGTATTCCTTAGCTGGGTGCTGCTTACTCCGGCCAGCGATCGGCTGGTCAGGTGGGTTTATCGCTATCTGCCGGCTAAACTGTTGTCGGCAAATAACCATTAATCTGAAGCACCACCATTTTAATTAGCAGGCTATTATTTCCAATTTATGACGCCTGCAATCAGCTTTTATCTGTGTGCTGACGAGAGGGAAACATTCGGTAAATAACTCAAATTATATTCAGCCAGTATTGAATCGACTCAGTTTTTTCCTATCTTACTTAATCCCGTTACCTCGCCGCGGCTAATAACGCGTGGTTCGCGGTGAGTTGATTAAAAAGCATTCAGCCCGCGCCGGGTTATGAAACATCATAAAAAGCTATAAAAAAGTGTGTAAAACCCCTCGCCATCTGGCTTCAAATCGGTTAACCTCCCTCACTGACCGGCGAACTAACGGAATTATTCCCCGCATTTCTGATAAAAATTGTGTTGTTTGACACAATTTAATAATCCAGAAATTGTCTTACCTGCCCGGTCTTATTAATCTCAATCTGTTTTGCAATTCAGCTAACGACGCCGTCGTTAAGGACATCAAGGGATAACAAACATAATGGTCAAATCTCAACCAATTCTGAGATACGTTTTGCGGGTACTCCCCGCCGTTGCGCTGGCGACGTTACTTTCAGCATGCAGCACATCTCACTCAGGATATAACGCACAGACTGATACGCATGCAGTTAAGAATCAAAACGACTCTTTACTGCAAGCGTCTCAGGATGAATTTGAAAAGATGGTTCAGAACGTGGACATTAAGTCCCGTTTAATGGATCAGTACGCCAGCTGGAAAGGCGTTCGTTACCGCCTCGGTGGTGACAGCAAACGCGGTATTGATTGTTCTGCCTTTGTGCAGACCACTTTCCGCGATCAGTTTGGTCTCAGCCTGCCCCGCTCCACGTCAGAACAACGCGGCTCTGGTCGCAGCGTGCAGCGCAGTAAACTGCGTCCAGGCGATTTAGTCCTGTTTCGCGCCGGGTCAACCGGACGGCACGTTGGCATTTATCTGGGCAATGACAACTTCGTCCATGCCTCAACCAGTAGCGGCGTGATGATTTCCAATATGAATGACAGTTACTGGAAAAATCGCTACCGCGAAGCCAGACGCGTTCTTTCCCGTACGCAAAGCTGATAACCATCCCTTCTGAATGCAAAACAGAAAACAGAGACGCTGCCTTCCGGCAGCGTTTTTTTTCGCGTGAATAGCGCGTATTCGGCAATAACTGATAAGGTTTTTCTGTGCGCCACAGGCCACACCCGCATATTTATCAATGCCGCTGACAGCCAGTCATAGTAAAAATGTTGTTAATCAAAATAATATGAAGACAGTCCGCTTGCGCCGTTATATCCTGCCCACTTGTCGAGCGATTTTCTGATATCGTCCACGGAAAGTTTGTTGCTGCACGCAGGAGAAAGCGCCATGCCACTGGCAACCATGGTGACAAAGCATGTTACAAACCCGCGCAAAATTATCATAAGCAGCGCAATTTTCGGCCTGATTTTCTTTCTGCTTTTTACCCTGCTGGCGCTGATTTTTACCTGGCATCACCGCTCTGCCAGTTATGATCAGCTGGCGCGAAGTTCTCAGCATTATCTCAATAGTATTTTTGACGGTCTGGAAAAAACCATTCAGCCACTGCAGGACTTTACGCAATCAAGTTGTAGTCGGATCAGCAGTGACTTAACTCAGCGCGCGGCTTTCGGCGCAAATATCCGGGCCATCCTGCTGGTAAGAAACAATGCCGCATTTTGCTCGTCGGCCACCGGTAATATGTGGGTTAACATTAACGACATTTCGCCAGAGACGAATACCGATAATGCCATTGATATTCGTCTTACGGCACAAACGCCGATGGTAAAGAATAAACCGGCAATTATTTTCTGGGTTAAAAATCCCCGCAACGCGCAAAGTGGCGTCATGGCAACGCTGAATATTAATCTGACACCGTATTTACTGCTGGCTGCGCGAGCGCAGCAAATAGACAGCATGGCAATTGTTGCCGGTAATAAAGCCATTACCACCTGGAATGATAATCTGATTGATAAAGCCCAGCTGCCGGCGAAAGCGTTGCGCCGGGTGACGATTCCAGGCTACCCGGTAACCTTCAACATTTACGGTGAAGCCCTCTCCAGCCGGGATCTCCATCTGATTCTGGTCACCGCCCTGCTGCTTTCATTACTGATGAGTTCAGTCTGGTATTTGCTTATGACTTTGCGGCTGCAGCCAGGCAAAGAGATTATGCTCGGCATTAAACGCGGTGAATTTCACGTCGAATATCAGCCGGTGATTGAAGCCGCCAGCGGCCGTGTTTACGCGGTGGAAGCATTAATGCGCTGGACCCACCCGACGGAAGGCGCTATCCCACCAGATTCTTTTATCAGTTTTGCCGAAGGCCAGAACCTGATGGTCCCGCTAACCCGCCATCTCTTCAGGCTAATTGCCAGTGATGCGGAGAAATTACGTCAACTGCTGCCGGCTGGCAGTAAAATCAGCATAAATGTGTCACCGTCACACCTTACCGCCAAAAGTTTTTGTCAGGACGTTGGTCACTGGCTGGCGACGATGCCAGCACGCCATTTTGATTATGTGTTTGAAATTACTGAACGCACCATGGTGTCGGAAGATAACGCCGAAGAAATCTTCGACTGGATCCACCGCCAGGGGATAGAAATCGCCATTGATGATTTTGGTACGGGGCACAGTGCTTTGATTTATCTTGAAAAATTTAAGTTTGATTATCTTAAAATCGATCGGGGTTTTGTACAAAGTATCGGTATGGAAACGGTAACCTCCCCGGTACTGGACGCCATGCTTAACCTGGCGCGTAAGCTGAATATGAATACCGTCGCTGAAGGGGTGGAAACCAGCGACCAGGCGGCCTGGCTTCTGGAACGCGGCGTCACCTATATGCAGGGTTATCTTTTCAGCAAGCCCTGTACTATCGGGCAACTTAGCGAAAAACTGCCTTTATCAATACCGCAGATAACCCCTTCCAGCAGCCCGATATCTTAGCGCTGAACCTGAACCTCAGCCGGTGTCCCTGTCTGGTTGTATTACCGTGCGCTTAGTGGTTATTGGCTGAACGGCGCCATCCCTTGCCCCGTTCCTGCGGGTGATGATGGCCGCCGGCATGGTCAGGGGCGGCCAGCGCGAGATTTTCACCCCGCACCGGGAAAAAATTCGGCAATTCCCACACCGAAATTCTTCAGCCGGCAGGTGGTAGCATGTTCGTCATTGCGCTGAACAAACAGGCAGGGATCGCCTTGCCATTCCACAACCGAGCAGAGTAGCTGAATGTCTGCCAGCGTTTCCTGTAGCCGGTACATAATTTCCCAGGCACGCGCGCCATTATGGCTTAGCAGACGCAGGCCTATCAGATCATCCTCACCCTGGCTGACCCCGAGGGTTAAAGGCTCAACGGCAATACCGGCCTGACCGGCTGACCACCGGTAGGACTGAGGTAAACGATGTACCACAGAATGCTGTAATGTATTCACTGCGCGTTGCTCCCCGGAGCGATGCTTTTAAAACATTCCATTCACATTGATTCACAAGCAAAAAAATTTCTGTCATATCGCCGCTTACCGGCGTTAATAGAATAAAAAACCACAGCCTGGGGCTAATTAACGGGTTATAACCCTTCATAACATTTGACGTTGCGATGAGAACCCGCTGGCATTTTTGCTATATGTACCCTTTTAACCAAATGATAACAACTTTTTCCATCATCAAAAGGTACTTTTTTGCATCATTAAATTTACATTAATGAAACATGCGCAATCACAAAATAGAATTGGAACTGCAAGCAGAGAACTGTCTGCCTCAGCCAGTGACTGACAGCAGACAATGATGCTCAGTCAGCCGTTTTCAGCGGCGGCGGGAAGCATAGAAAAACAGCAGTAATGAGACGCTGGCACAGAGAAAAATGGCGCCCACCATTGGCCAGGCACTGTTAAACGGAAAGGATGAAAGCAGTGCGCCAGCCAGCGCCCCGACGCCAAATCGTAGCGTACCCGCCAGTGAAGAGGCGGTTCCCGCCATATGGGGAAATTCTTCAAGGATCACCGCCATGGCATTGGATGACACCATTGCCACACAGCCAATAAACATTGCCACACCAAATACCAACGGCAGAAAACCGAGGTCAAGCGCGCAGACTATCAGCATCCACAGTCCCATTGAAAACTGGATAACCAGACCAAAACGAAACATCTTAAGCGGGCCGAAACGCCGGACTGAACGACTGTTAACCAGCGTCATCAGAAAGAGAAACACCACATTAAGCGCGAAATAATAACCAAAATTCTGCGGCGATATATGATTAAGTTCAATATAGACAAACGGCCCGGCATTAAGAAAAGAGAACAGTCCGGCAAAAGAAAAGCCGCTGGCTAGCATATAGCTAAATACCCGTTTGTGGCGAAACAGGGAAAGAAAATTAGCCAGGGTGGTGCGCAGATGCAAACGCTGGCGTTTTTCCCTTGGCAGGGTTTCCTTGATCTGGGTGACCACCAGCAGTGTGGTGACGATTGCCGCCGCTGAGATAGTCCAGAAAATAGCGTGCCAGCTCCACAGTTTCAGCATCCAGCCACCCAGTATCGGTGCCAGCAGCGGTGCCACCGTGGTCACCAGCATGACAAACGACATCATGCGCGAAAACTCTTCGCGCGAATAACTGTCACGCATCAGTGCGCTGATAACAACGCTGCCTGCTGCGGCCGATAGGCCATGCAAAAAACGCATATTGATTAGGGTGTCAATCGACTGCGATAACGCACAGGCAGCGGCGGCCAGCGCAAAAATCAGGGTGCCCAGGGCAATCACCGGTTTGCGGCCATAGCTGTCCGCCAGCGGACCATAAAACAGCTGGCCAAGCGCAAATCCCAGAATATAGGCGTTGAGGGTCATCTGCACGCTGCCGGCTTCAACCGCAAACTGGGCGGCGATTTGCGGCAATGCGGGCAGATACATATCAATGGACAGCGGCATCAGCATCGACAACAGCCCGCAGATAACGACTAAGCCTGCTGATGAGTTTTTTTCCTTGCCCACGGCCGGATTACCCCTGATAACAATGATGGTGGTTTATGATTCCTGCGTCAGCCCGACACTGGCAATCTCTTCAGCCGTCAGCGCGCGATAGTCACCGGGTGCCAGCGTCTCATCCAGCACAATATCGCCAATGCGCTCGCGGTGCAGCGCCTCGACATGATTACCCAACGCGGCAAACATTCTTTTCACCTGATGATAGCGGCCTTCTGCGATGGTTAACCTGACTTGCTGCGCTGACAGCACAGTCAGCCGCGCCGGTTTGGTCAGCGTTTTTTCACCGTGCAACTGAATGCCGGTGCTGAACGGCCCGGCTTCATCACCACACAGTGGTGACGTCAGGGTAACCAGATACGTTTTTTCGCAGTGATGACGTGGTGAGGTAATGCGATGTGACCACTGGCCGTCGTCGGTCATCAGAACCAGGCCGGTGGTGTCGATGTCAAGCCGACCCGCGGCATGCAGTTTCCAGGCCGCCGGTTCCTGCAGAAAAAATGCCACCGTAGGATGGTCAGGGTCATCAGTTGAACAAACATATCCCGCAGGTTTGTTCAGCATAAAATAGCGCGGACCGTTCTGCTGTTGTAGCGGATTGCCATCATACGCAACCTGATGTTCCGGCAGCAGCTTAAAGGCACCATCACGGATCACTTCACCGTCGACGGTAACCCGGCGGGCGCGCAATTCACGACCGGCAATGGCCCGGCTAATCTCCAGTTGCTGAGATAAAAATTTATCGAGTCGCATTAAACTATGTATTGCCTTTATGGATACCGCGTTATCAGTTACGCGGTGTTTTAAAGCGCCAGCGCGCTAGCGCCTGGATGGCGCCAGTAAAAGTGGCTTTCAGGGTGTCACTCACTGGCGAATATTAACGCAATCGGCCAGGTTACTGGCCGCTGTAGCCGGCTGGCCCGGCGCGTATTACCGATTGCAAAAAAACCGGCAACCCGATCGGCTTTAGTATAACCACACTTTTCCTTCAGGCACAGGGCGATATCCATTATGCAACTAACTTATGGCATAATTCTGCTTTACCCTGACTGACGCTTGATATGTCTTTCACCTTACGTCCCTATCAGCAGCAAGCCATTGACGCCACCGTGCGCCACTTCCGTCACAGCCATCAACCTGCCGTGATCGTGCTGCCAACCGGGGCGGGTAAAAGTCTGGTGATTGCCGGTCTGGCCCGTCTGGCGCAGGGGCGTGTGCTGGTGCTGGCTCACGTCAAAGAACTGGTTGAACAAAACCATGCCAAATATTGTGCCTGGGGACAGCAAGCCGATATTTTCTCAGCCGGACTGGCCAGAAAAGAGCATCACGGCAAAGTCGTTTTCGGCAGCGTCCAGTCCGTTGCCCGCAATTTAACCCGCTTTGACAGCGCCTTTTCGCTGCTTATCGTTGATGAATGCCACCGTATTGCGACAGATGATCAGAGTCAGTATCAGCTGATCATCAATCATCTGCGAGCACTTAATCCCGGGCTGCGTCTGCTAGGGTTAACCGCCACGTCCTATCGGCTTGGTCAGGGCTGGATTTATCAGTATCACTACCATGGCATGGTAAGAGGTGACGATCAGGCACCGTTTCGCGATTGCATTTATGAATTACCCTTGCGCTATATGATTAAACAGGGTTTTCTGGTGCCCCCGCAGCGGCTGGATATGCCGGTACTACAGTATGACTTCAGTCAGCTGACGGTGAAAAATGACGGTCTGTTTAGCGCCAGCGAGATAAATCATGCGTTAACTAAGCAACAACGGGTTACACCGCATATTGTCCGGCAGATTGTTGAACATAGCCACGGCAAAAAAGGCGTGATGATTTTTGCCGCGACGCTGGAGCATGCCAGGGAAGTGCTCGGTTACCTGCCGCAAAGTAAAGCGCTTATCTGTGCCGCCACGCCTGCGGGTGAACGCGATAAAGTGATTGGCGATTTTAAACAACAACACATCCGTTTTCTGGTCAATGTGGCCGTGCTGACCACCGGCTTCGATGCGCCCCATGTTGATGTGATTGCTATTCTGCGTCCAACGGAATCAGTCAGCCTTTATCAGCAGATTATCGGCCGGGGGCTGCGATTAAGTCCGGGGAAAAGCCATTGTCTGATCCTCGACTACGCCGGCAATCCACATGATATTCTCTCCCCGGAAATTGGTACGCCGAAGCAGGCCAGTGATAATCAGCCGGTCCAGGTCTTTTGTCCGTCATGCGGCTTTGCCAATACTTTCTGGGGAAAAACCAGCGCAGACGGCACGGTTACTGAACATTTTGGTCGCCGTTGTCAGGGGGTACTGCACGACGATAGCGGCAAGCGCTGGCAGTGTGATTTCCGTTTCCGCTTTAAATCCTGCGCCCAATGCGGTGGAGAAAATGATATTGCCGCCCGCCGTTGCCATCACTGTGATCGCCTGCTGGTGGATGCCGATGATATGTTAAAAGCAGCGTTGAAACTGAAAGACGCGCGGGTGCTCCGTTGCGGTGGTATGCAGCTGTCTGCTGGCAGTGATGCACAGGGTGAGTGGCTGAAAGTGACCTACTATGACGAGGACGGCCGCAGCGTCAGCGAACGTTTTCGCCTGCACACGCCGGCGCAGCGCCATATTTTTACCCAGCTATTTTTACGCGTGCATCAACGCGCGCCTGGCCTGCCCCTGTGCTGGAAAACCGCCGCCGGCCTGCTGGCATTGCAATCACAACTGCGCCATCCGGACTTTGTGGTGGCCCGCCTGCATGGCAGGTTCTGGCAGGTGCGGGAAAAGTTGTTCGATTATCAGGGCCGTTACCGCCGGGCCAATGAAATGCGCTAATTACGTTGCCGTGGGCAATAAACGTCGCTATAATTTGCCGCGCTTTTGTCTATGCAAAAGCAGAACCTCACCCTGTTGCTGGGTCGCCTGCAACAGGCGTTTACTATGAAGAGAATGATTATGTTCACATTGAATGCAGAAGTACGTAAAGAGCAGGGTAAGGGTGCGAGCCGCCGCCTGCGCACAGCAAATAAGTTCCCCGCCATTGTTTACGGTGGAAAAGACGCTGCTGTTGCTATCGAACTGGACCAGGACTTTGTTATGAACCTGCAAGACCGGCCGGAGTTCTATAGCGAAGTGCTGACACTGGTTATCGACGGTAAAGAAAGCAAAGTTAAAATCCAGGCGGTACAGCGCCATCCGTTTAAGCCCAAAATCCATCATATTGATTTTGTTCGCGCTTAATCGTCTCAGTAATGAGTAAAAAAACGCCGCTTTTGCGGCGTTTTTTTATTATCCTCACCGGCAGAACTTATTTACTTCCGGTGGCGCGCTGCAGCTGATCGCGCAAATTAGGTGGCGTACCTTTAATTGTCAGGGTATCGGTCGTCGGGTCCCAAAAAATTCGTTCACCAAGCAGCGTACCATCAAAATTCAGGGTTAATCCGCCACCGCTGCCGGCATATTTGGTCAGCTGACGCAGTGTACTGCGGTCAGCAGGGAAATGCGCTTCCAGTTCATAACCCTGTTGCTGGGTAAACTCAGCAAAACTCTGTTCTCCCAGCGGCGCCAGCTCTTGTGATAAATCAGCCAGAGCAATTTCCTCTCCCGCCTGCAGCTGATCGTTACAATAACTATAAACCTGCTGGCGGTAATTCTGGCGTTCATGCTTATCAAGACTGGCATCGGCACAGTAGTCATCCACCGCCTGCAGCAATCCCCGATTTTGAACCTTCGCGTCAAGCCCGACGCTGGCACCAAGAAAATCCATAAAAAAGTCGGCAACTTTACGCCCAACCCGACCACGCAAAAACGTCAGGTAACGGGTTGATTCAGGATTGGTTTCCCATTCTGTCAGATCGATACGTGCCACAATATCGGCATGGTTAATGTCCAGATAATGGGTGGTACTGATATCCAGTTCTTCATTAACACGCATACTGGTCTGACTACTCAGTACTGCCACCAGCAGATATTCCACGGCAAGATAACGGTAGTGACTGAATAATACAATGCCGCCTTCCGCAAAGGTGTATTTAGCCAGCTCATCACGTAAACGCCCGCTAGCGGCACGACTGAAGGCAAGAAAATCGTTGTCACCTTTACGGCACACACGCAGTGCTTCTGCCAGCTCACTGCCTTCATCAAACAGGCCATAAGCCTTATTTTTAGCGCTGTAGACCCGGTGCAATTCTTCCATCATCCCGCTCACGGCTTCGGTGGCCGGTAGCAAAGAATCACGTAACACCAGCGCCAGCGTCTGCTCATCACGCTTAACCAGCTGATGTAAAGCAATCTGGTTGATATCCAGACTCATGATAAACTCTCCAAAATCCGTCAGAGGCGTATTCAATCAAAGCTGAGGCAGGCAATCAATACATTAAGCGCTATCATTCTTGCATTGGCTTAACCATCTGATTGCGATAAAAGAGCAGAATAAAACCTGAATTTACTATAAGATAGCCCCCTTAACTTAGTTGAACATTTGCTTAATTCACCGTTATGCCACAATCATCCCGATACAGCGACGAACGCGTGGAGAAGATCCTCGCAGAACTGGTCCAGGTTCTTGAACAGAATCAGGCGCCCACCGATCTGGCCCTGATGATTTTAGGGAACATGGTGACAAATCTGATCAATACCGATATCCCGCCAACGCAGCGACATGCGCTGGCCCGCTCCTTCGCCGAGGCACTTCAGTCCTCTGTACGCGAAGACAAAGCGCACTAACAGGCAACCGTAACAGAATCATGGTGACGAACCGACAGCGCTATCTGGAAAAAATTTCGCAAATGATCAGCTGGGGGCACTGGTTTGCCCTCTTTAATATCATTTGTGCCTTCATTTTAGGCAGCCGTTACCTGATACTCTCTGACTGGCCAGCGTCACTGGCCGGGCGGATATACGCGATTGCCAGCTGGATTGGCCAGTTCAGCTTTATCGTTTTTGCCGCCTATCTGCTGATTATTTTTCCGTTAACCTTTATTGTCATGTCACAGCGGCTGATGCGTTTCCTGTCAGTGGTACTGGCCACCGCAGGCCTGACGCTGCTGCTGGTTGACAGCACGGTTTATAATCGTTTCCATCTTCACCTTAATCCGGTGGTCTGGGAGCTGGTGATCAATCCGGATCAAAGCGAACTGGCACGCGACTGGCAGCTGATGTTTATCAGCGTTCCGGTTATTTTGCTGATAGAAATGTTATTTGCCACCTGGAGCTGGCAAAAACTACGTAGTCTTAACCGCCTCCGTTTTGCCCGGCCGCTGGTCACGCTGTTTATCTGTGCATTTATCATCAGCCATGTCATGTATATCTGGTCGGATGCTAACTTTTATCGTCCGGTGACCATGCAACGAGCCAACCTGCCCCTTTCCTACCCAATGACGGCGCGCAAGTTTCTTGAACGTCACGGCATGCTTGATGCCAGTGAATTTCAACGCCGCCTGATTCAGCAGGGTAACCCGGAGGCAGTTTCGGTCAATTATCCGCTCAATGATCTGACATACCGCGACAGTGGTACCCGGCAAAATCTGCTGGTGATAACCGTTGACGGACTGAATGCAGCCAGCTTCAGCAAAGACATGCCGCAACTGAATCAGTTTGCTGGACAGAATATCCAGTTCACCCAGCATTTTAGCTCCGGTAGCGACAGTGACAGTGGCCTTTTTGGCCTGTTTTACGGTATTTCGCCTGGCTATATGGACAGCATTCTTGCATCGCGTACCCCTTCGGCACTGATCGGCGCGCTGAATCATCAGGGCTATCAGTTTGCTTTCTTTGACAGCGATGGCTTTACCTCACCGCTATACCGTCAGGCGCTGCTGGCCGACTTTACCCTGCCGCCAGCAACCCAACAGAGTAACAGCGCCACTGGCGCCCAGTGGCAGAGCTGGCTTAACGGCCTTAAGCCAGGCAGCGGCCCCTGGTTCTCCTATGTGGCGTTAGATGCAACCGGTGATGATAGCAGCAGCGATACCGCAGCGATTAACCACTACAAACGCACTATCGGCAGTGTCGATGACCAGATTCAGCAAATCCTTAGCGTCCTGCAACAAAAACAGCTGCTGGATAATACGGTGGTGGTGATCACCGGCCGTCATGGGCTGGCTTTGAACGGGGATATTAATCCAGGTAACCGAGCCCTGCTGCAGGTGCCGCTGGTGATACACTGGCCGCACACGCCGCCGCAAACCATTTCCCGGCTCACCGACCATCAGGACATCATGACAACCCTGATGAAGCGTTTGCTGCATGTTTCGCTGAATCCGGCCGACTACTCACAGGGGGAAGACCTGTTTGCCGCTCAGCGTTACCATAAATGGATTGCCGGTAGTGAAGATCGCCGTCTGATTGTCACCACACCGGATATCACCATCTTGCTGGACAATGACGGCAGCTATGAAGCATGGGATAACCAGGGCAATAAACTGAAAGATCATCGTCCGCAGCTGGCCCTGCTGTTACAAGTTCTTACTGAGGAAAAACGCTTTATTGCCGATTAATCTCACCTAAGACAGGATTCTGTATAAATACAGAGCAGTCAACGCGTTAGCCCTTGCAATCAAAACCGAAATCAGTAGTATAGGCGTCCACGTTCGGCACGTAGCGCAGCCTGGTAGCGCACTGTCATGGGGTGTCAGGGGTCGGAGGTTCAAATCCTCTCGTGCCGACCAAATTTCCCTACATAAAGCAGCCACTTATGGCTGCTTTTTTGTTTTACATAAATTTAACATGGTGAAACTATGGTGAAATGATGGTGAAACCGCTAACACCACACTTGTTGTGAACTGCGGGTTCAACTCCCGCCAGCTCCACCACTTTTGACAGGACAGTGCAAGGACAGCACCAGCAAAAACAGGAAGTTAGCAGTCCCGGCAGGACACCAACCAGACGGTGAAGGGACAAAAAAGGATACGTAAAGGAGCCGCGGCTCCAAAACAAACAAGCCAGCCTCTCAAGGGCTGGTTTTTTTGTGCCATAAATCTGCAGCATGATTTTCGCCTTATCGACACAGCCATTAACTTGACACTGTATGTATGACCAGTTAAATATAACTGTATATCCAACCAGTAAAGGAGCTATCAAAATGCGTGTCGAAATCAGTATTGCCAAAGAAAAATACGGAAAGTTACCGAAAACCGCGCCTTCCGCACTTCAGGAAGAAATGACAAAGCGCCTGAGTAAACAATACCTGGACATTGAAGTTATCGTTAAACCAGCAGGAAGCGATGGGTTATCTGTCTTCCGTGCCGCAGATAAAGATGAAACAAAGAAGAACGTGGAAAAAATGCTGCAAGAGGTCTGGGAGTCGGCAGATGACTGGTTCTTCTGATATATAATAGCCTCTCCATAACTCCGATAACCCCTAAAAGATTGACACTTAATTCAATAAGGGTTACTATAACCCTATCAAAACGACGCAGAGAGCCGGAGGATGGATAGCAGGAATGCAATAGCAATGATAGAAGCCGATGGGTGGTATCTGGTGAGAGTTAAAGGCAGTCATCACCAGTTCAAGCACCCAACGAAAAAAGGGCTGGTTACGGTAAAACATCCGCAAAAGGACATACCGCTACCAACACTGAAAAGTATCAAGAAACAGGCGGGGCTTTAAGCCCCACCTCTTGGAGGTTTACATGTTGTATCCAGTTGCTATTGATAAAGGCGATTCATCCTTCGGCGTTCGCGTACCTGATATTCCAGGTTGCTTCTCTGGCGGCGACAACTATCAGGATGCGATTGAGAGCGTGCGTGAGGCTATCGACGCTCATATCGAATTACTGGTGGAAGATGGCGAAGCGGTGCCGGAAGCCACCAGCGTAGAAAACTGGTTGGCCGATTCCGATTATGCAGGCGTAGTGTGGGCGCTGGTTGATGTGGACGTTACCCGGTTGATGGGGAAAGCGGAAAAAATCAACGTAACACTTCCTTCTTTGCTGATCCGCCGTATCGATCAGTTTGTCGCAGCACATCCTGAGTATGGAAGCCGTTCCGGCTTCCTGTCCCGTGTGGCGGCTGATAAAGTGATTGGACGAGAAAAACGTTAAGCCTCGCAAGAGGCTTTTTTATAACTAATCGGATGATTGAGATAAAAGATGATTAGATATTATTTATACTTACTAAAAAAAAGGGTGATGCCTCTAATTGGTTGAATCTGATGTATAATGCGGGCTTTTGAGGTTCTCTTATGGCCAGCGTTAACGTTCATTGTCCCCGTTGTCAGTCTGTTCAGGTTTACCGCCATGGTCAGAACCCTAAAGGCTATGACAGATTTCGCTGCCGTGACTGCCACCGCGTGTTTCAACTCACTTACGCTTA
>NZ_MOMB01000069.1 GCF_002752165.1 Erwinia sp. OLFS4 | reverse complement strand
AGCATCTGACGGGCAAAATTTTCACCCAACGCATTGAACGTAATAACCTGACGCTCCGCACCCGCATTAAACGGTTGGCTCGTAAAACAATCTGCTTTTCGCGCTCAGTTGAGATCCACGAAAAAGTCATTGGAGCGTTTATCGAGAAACACATGTTCTACTAATTGGAGGCATCACCCGTATTTTTTATTGCTTTTTGTCAGCTGGTCTGACGGCAGGATAAAAGCGTTTTCTTCGAGTCTGCTGTAGTCACAACAAGAGCACTGTGTGTAATGACAGCTTAGCCCATCCACAGTAGCATTCAGCTGTGCGGGATTATACAACTGCCCATTCGGACGGACTGGCATAACGGGCTAAGATTTATTCAAGAAATAACAGATTAATAAGGATAAAGAAAACTGTAGCCGGAATCCAGACTGGTATCATTTCGATATAAGGATAGGCCCCCGACTGTATAGGCCACCGATAACGAAAGAGATACGTAATGATTAATATTCCGGTCTTTATGGTGAATTTACCCATTGATTCAACTGGCAATGGCACATCATGACAAATACTGGCATGCAGCTGTGGATCATCTGGTTAGTCTGGATTTTATGGATCCTGGATGTATTATTTCCGGAAGTGAGTCTTCTCAAAGAGAGCGCGATTCTCATCACTGGGATAGCGCTGTTTTTATTTATTTTTTCATTGTTAAGAAAAGGTTTTTTTATGCGTTTACTGAAAAGAGAAAGCAAAAAAGCTGATGATTCTGTTCAGGGTAAAATGCCAGAAAAAGCGCTGACGGACAGTGCGTTAATCCCGCCAGCAGCCGGGTCGTTATCCGCCGGGGATGCAGACGTACTGAAGCCGGTCAGAACCCGGAAAGACACGTTTATTTCTCCGGAAGCACGTCTGAATGGCAACCTGGAAGCACAGGGTAATATCGTGATTGAAGGGCAGCTGGATGGCAATATCTACAGTTCACATCAGGTGCGAATTGAGTCTGGCGGGCGAGTTACAGGGGATATTCATGCGCAGCATATAGTCATCAATGGCGATGCAAAAGGCAATTTTCATGCCGAAACGCTGACCCTCCAGCCAGAAGGGCGCGTTGAGGGCACCATCTATTCTGATGGTCTGGTTATTGAGAAAGGTGGGGTATTTATTGGTCAGTCCAGTTTAGGGCAATCAGAAACAAAAGCTGTTGCTGGCAAGGGTATTGTCAAACCCATTACAGCGGCGCAGGATCAGAAATCGTCCAGCGCGCCGGTGGCAATTATTAATACTGATCATCGCCCCGATGAAAAAGGCCACAGTTGAACGTATCCACTCTGTTCAGACAAAAAGGAACGGTTAAGTAACCATTGTTTTTTTGTGAGGATTTTCCTGTCATCAGCGGGTAAAAACCCTGTTGTTATAAATTTTGTTGTACGCTGATGGCAGCGTCGAAACGGTAATGTAAATATACTCACCTTTGGCTGAACGCCAGTTCAGCAATGACAGGCTAATAATTTGTTGCCCGCCAGTCAAAAAACCGCAAATGTCACCTGCGGAATAAATGTTATTTTTACCGCGAAAAGGCTGTTGGAAAAGTAAAATATTTTATTTTTCGCTAAGAGCAACTTGCGGGGGAAGTAATTGTGTCAGATGGCATTTTCTACCATTGGCGAATATATTGAAAACAATCAGCCATCGCGCTGATGATAATAGTAAATTATTTTTTGTCACGGGCAGGCGCGGATCTATTTCTCTGCAAAAAATGGAACCCAGCGGTTATGTTAATAAAAAATAGCAGCAACAGATGGTGCCGTTGCGACCAGGCCTGAGGCCAGCCGTTAAGCTGCGGGAACGGTCATCAGACAGTGTGTTCTTATGGCATGTTGCGGGTGCAGGAGAGACCAGACTGCCTTCCGCCGGCTAAAACAACCACAGTATGGTGGTACTGTTTTGACGCTGTTTGAAGATGATTAAGGTCTTTGAGTTGTCATCCGGTAAGGCGACAGCCTTTTGAGTGTAAACTACGTTGCGACGGCGATTTACCCAGATTCCTGACTGATGTATCCAGGGTAAATCATGAACTGTACTGGCGTGTAACGCCGGGACTCGATACGTGATACCTGGAGTGATAGCCAAAAATGAACAGGTTTAAGTAAGCATTACAACAACAGGCGAACAGTATACCGGCTTTTTTTTTATATCTCATTTGATACACTTCTTTTTTCGTCACTATCTGATTGCTTCATAAAGCCAGCAGGTGGATGATTCACCAATAACGCTAACGCACAAACGGTTAAATACTGAACCATCGATAAGTGGTTGTGGCCAATTCGATCGTGATCATATAGCGACAGTGGTAAAGTTCAGGCTGTAAAATACATAGTACGAAAGATTGTGAAATACTCACTGTACTTAAAGGTGATTTTATAACATCAGCATACTGGGAGCTGTAACCCAAGGGCGGTAGCTTTGCCTGTTGCTAATATAGTGAATACTCATTCTTTTCTCGCCGGGATCTCCCGGCCGCAATGTCAGGAATAGCTCAACGTTATGAAGATTTTAATTACTGGTGGTGCAGGTTTTATCGGATCAGCTGTGGTACGTCATGTCATCAATGATACCAGTGATGAGGTTGTTAATGTTGATAAGCTGACTTATGCGGGCAATCTTGAGTCACTGAAAACGGTAAGTGACGATCCGCGCTATGCATTTTGTCAGGTTGATATCTGCGATGGAATGGCACTGACTCAGGTTCTGGCTGAGCATCAGCCAGATGCCATCATGCATTTGGCCGCCGAAAGTCACGTTGACCGTTCTATCACTGGGCCAGCGGAGTTTGTACAAACCAACGTGATGGGAACTTATACACTGCTTGAAGCTAGCCGCCAGTACTGGATTACCTTGCCAGAAGCTCGTAAAAACGCTTTCCGTTTCCATCATATTTCAACCGATGAGGTCTATGGTGATTTGCCTCATCCAGATGAAATGGCAGGCGAGTTGCCGCTGTTCACCGAGACAACAGCCTACGCGCCAAGCAGTCCTTACTCTTCGACTAAAGCTGCGAGTGATCATTTAGTTCGTGCCTGGGGTCGCACTTATGGTTTACCTGTTGTGGTGACCAACTGCTCAAATAATTATGGTCCTTACCATTTCCCGGAAAAACTCATCCCACTCATCATCAGCAATGCATTAGAAGGTAAGTCTTTGCCGATTTATGGTAAGGGTGACCAAATTCGTGACTGGTTGTATGTAGAAGATCATGCTCGTGCCTTATATACTGTCGTCACTCAGGCAAAAACCGGCACTACATATAATATTGGCGGGCACAACGAGAAACAAAATATTGAAGTTGTCCTTAAGATATGTGAGTTGCTGGATGAGTTACGCCCGAAAGGGACGACTTACGCTGAACAAATTACTTATGTAGGTGACCGCCCGGGCCATGATCGCCGTTATGCTATTGATGCATCGAAGATTGAGCGTGAGCTGGGATGGAAGCCGCAGGAAAGCTTTGAAACTGGCCTACGGAAAACCGTGCAGTGGTATCTGGATAATCACGAGTGGGTTGAGCACGTTAAAAGCGGTGCCTATCAGAACTGGATTGAACAAAACTATGAGAAGCGCAGCTAATGAAAATCTTACTACTGGGTAAGAACGGCCAGGTTGGCTGGGAGCTTCAACGAGCGTTAGCACCATTAGGTGACGTGATTGCATTGGATCGCTATTCAACTGACTACTGTGGTGACCTGGCCAACCCGGAAGGTGTAGCCAAAACGGTTCGTGATATTAAACCTGATGTCATCGTGAACGCAGCAGCCTACACCGCGGTGGATAAAGCAGAGATTGACTTAAGCAATGCCGAGTTAATTAATGCCATCAGTGTTGAAGCGTTGGCTCGCGCTGCACGCGACGTGGATGCTTTACTGGTGCATTACTCGACAGATTATGTTTTTGACGGTAGCGGTGAACACCCGTGGAAAGAAGATGACATAACTTCTCCTCTCAATGTTTATGGCAAGACGAAGCGTCAGGGTGAAGTGGCTATCATCATGAACGCACCAAACTACCTGATTTTCCGCACCAGTTGGGTTTATGCAGTTAAAGGCAATAACTTCGCAAAAACCATGATCCGTTTGGCTCAGGAACGTGAAACGCTGGCAGTGATCAATGATCAATTTGGCGCGCCAACAGGTGCCGAATTGATCGCAGATTGTACAGCACATGTAATTAAATTAACGCTATCCCACCCGGAAAAATCAGGGGTGTATAACCTGATTGCCTCGGGGGTTACAACCTGGCATGCTTACGCGGAATTGGTTATTGGCTATGTACGCAATAAAGGATTGCCGCTGAAGGTAACTGCAATTAATACCGTTGATAGTGCTGCGTTTCCTACTCTCGCAAAGCGCCCATCTAACTCTCGACTTAACACTGGAAAACTGACCGCAGCATTTGATCTCACATTGCCGGAATGGCAGCAGGGTGTAATTCGTATGCTGGATGAGCTTTACAGCTGAGTTATGTTTGGTCTTGCAAAAACTCAAGGTTAATCGTTGTGAAAAATACAAAAGGAATCATTCTTGCCGGCGGTTCTGGTACCCGTCTTTACCCGGTCACGATGGCTGTCAGCAAGCAGCTGTTGCCTATCTATGACAAGCCGATGATTTATTATCCGTTGAGTACTTTAATGCTCGCCGGTATTCGCGATATCTTGATCATCAGCACGCCGCAAGATACGCCACGTTTTGAAAGCTTATTGGGTGATGGCTCTCAATGGGGTCTTAATCTGCAATATATCGTCCAGGAAAGTCCAGATGGTCTGGCCCAGGCATTTATCCTGGGAGAGGAATTTATTGGTGATAACAACTGTGCATTGATTCTTGGTGACAACATCTTCTATGGCCATGATTTGTATAAACAGCTTGAGAATGCCTGCAAAAAAGAGAAGGGGGCAACTGTATTTGCTTATCGTGTCCACGATCCAGAACGCTATGGTGTGGTTGAATTTGATAAAACCGGTAAAGCCATTTCGTTGGTTGAGAAGCCAACCGAACCTAAAAGTAACTACGCAGTCACGGGCTTGTATTTCTATGACAACAGCGTTGTTGAATTAGCAAAAAATCTGAAGCCCTCACCACGTGGCGAGCTGGAAATTACCGATATTAATAACTTCTATTTAGAGAAAGGTGAGCTCTCGGTATCTATTATGGGACGTGGCCATGCCTGGCTTGATACCGGAACGCACCAAAGCCTGATTGAAGCGAATAACTTTATTCAGACGATTGAAACCCGCCAGGGGCTAAAGGTAGCCTGCCCAGAAGAAATTGCTTATCGCATGGGTTTTATCGATGCCGATAAGCTTAAAGAATTGGCTCAGCCACTATTGAAAAACGATTATGGCAACTATCTGATGGCGCTATACAATGGAAAATTATAATGAAGATTATTGATACAGAAATTCCTGACGTAAAAATAATTGAGCCAGCAATCTTTGGTGATGATCGTGGTTATTTTTATGAGAGTTTTAACCAGCATGTTTTTAATCAAGCTGTAGGCAGGCATGTTGAGTTTGTCCAGGACAATCATTCAATGTCTAAAAAAGGGGTTCTCCGTGGTTTACATTATCAACTTCCCCCCCATGCGCAAGGTAAATTGGTTCGCTGCGTAGAAGGCGAAGTTTTCGATGTAGCTGTCGATATTCGCAAATCTTCCTGTACATTTGGACAATGGGTTGGTGTTCACTTAAGTGCTGAAAACCATCAACAGTTATGGATTCCGGAAGGGTTTGCACATGGCTTTCTTACAATAAGTGAACGAGTACAATTTGTATATAAAACAACAAATTACTATGCTCCTCAAGCGGAACGAAGCATTTCATGGAATGATACCGAAATTAATATAACTTGGCCTGAAATGGATTCGTATACCTTATCGGGCAAAGATGAAGTAGGACTATCTTTTAGCAATGCAGAGCTATTTGAATGATATGATTAATCACAAAAGAGTCGCCATTCTTCTTTGTACTTACAATGGAAGTGAATACTTAAAAAAACAGATTGACTCAATTGTTGGGCAAACAGAAAAGAATTGGGTTATTTTTGCCTCGGATGATGGTTCCAGTGATAACACATTAGATATTTTAAACGAATATCGAATTAAGTTAGGAAGTGAAAAATTCCATATTCTGAAGGGGCCTGGTAAAGGATTTGCCTGGAATTTTCTTTCATTATTAGAGAGTTGTGGTGAACATTTTGATTATTTTGCCTTTTGCGATCAAGATGATGAATGGATGCCTGAAAAGTTAGCAACTGGAATTTCGCGACTCTCTGCTGCTGAGTTAACTAAGCCTGCCGTCTACTGCGGAAGAACTCAATTAGTTGATAAGCATAATAATGACATTGGTAAATCACCACTTTTCACAAAACCACCATCATTCAAAAATGCTTTAATTCAAAGCATTGCTGGTGGAAACACGATGATATTGAATATCGCAGCCCGTAATATTGTTATTAAGACCCCTCGTTATGAAAAAATAATTTCCCATGATTGGTGGATTTATATCATTATTACCGCAGTGGGTGGAAATATTTATTATGATCCAAAGCCAACAATTAAATATCGACAACATACAGGCAATATTGTTGGTTCAAATATTGGCTGGTTTGCCCGGTTTAAGAGAGTTTCAGGTTTACTTGATGGGCATTTTAAAGGCTGGATTGATGCAAATATTCTAGCGTTAAAAAAAACCAACCAAGAGTTAACGCATGAAAATCAAATAATTTTGAACGAATTCGAAAAAGCCCGGGCAAGTGGTTTTTTTAAAAGGATAAATATTTTTCTTAAACTCGGGATCTATCGGCAAACATTTGCTGGAACGCTAGGTTTATTTGTTGCCATTCTATTAAAAAAGATGTGATTATTGAATATATATTTAAAGCTAAAGGTGGAATTTTGCAACAAGAGAAAATATACGGTACATCTTTATGGTCTTTATGTAAGAATATACACATTAACCGTCATATTATATTCGAAATGACGAAAAGAGATATCGTTAGCAGGTATAAAGGCTCAATTATGGGGCTGCTCTGGTCTTTCATAAATCCAGTTTTTATGCTTGCAGTATACACTCTGGTATTCTCCGAGGTTTTTAATGCAAGGTGGGGTGCTGCGAGCGCTAATGAGTCTAAGGCTCAATTCGCTATTATTTTATTTGCAGGTTTAATTATTCATGGTTTTTTTAGTGAAGTTTTGACAAAATCCCCTATGCTGATATTGAGTAATGCTAATTATGTGAAGAAGGTAGTGTTTCCATTGGAGTCCTTCCCGGTAATTGCATTACTTTCAGCATGTTTTCAGGCAGTAATTAATACAGTCGTTCTGCTTATCGCTTTTTTATTATTGGATGGATTTGTTCACTGGACGGTTTTACTTTTGCCGCTAGTTTTTATTCCAGTGATGATTTTAACACTTGCATTATGCTATATAATTTCCTCTTTAGGAGTTTATTTACGCGATCTTGGGCAGTTCATAACCATCCTGGTAACAGTGATACTTTTTCTTTCCCCGGTATTCTATCCTCTGTCAGCAGTTCCCGAAAAGTATCAATCAATAATCTTACTAAACCCACTAACTTTTATTATTGAGCAAATGAGACAGGTTATTATATGGGGGCGAATTCCTAATGTTACAGGTCTACTTACCTACACATTGATATCGCTAATTACTTTATGGTTTGGCTATTTCTGGTTCCAAAAAACACGTAAAGGATTTGCAGATGTTATCTAATGAAAATGCCCTTGAGATTATTGATGTCAGCAAATGTTATCAGATCTATGATAATCCTATCAGGCGACTTAAGCAATTTATCGTTCCTAATATTCAAAATAGAATAGGGAAAGTTCCAAGGGTTTATCATGAAGAATTTTGGGCGCTGCAGGATATCAGTTTCAATTTACCAAAAGGTGAGACAGTTGGTATTGTTGGCCGCAATGGTTCGGGAAAATCCACGTTATTGCAAATAATTGCTGGAACTCTGTCGCCTACGCAAGGAATCGTTAACGTTCATGGTAGAGTTGCCGCATTATTAGAGCTTGGCGCTGGATTCAATGGCGATTTTACAGGCCGTGAAAATGTATACTTAAATGGTGCGCTACTAGGTTTAACTAAAGAGGAGGTCGATCAGAGGTTAGATGATATATTATCGTTCGCTGATATTGGCCATTTTATTGACTCTCCAGTTAAATCATATTCCAGTGGAATGATGGTACGTTTAGCATTTGCAGTACAAGCGCAAATTAATCCTGATATCTTAATTGTCGATGAAGCGTTAGCGGTAGGTGATGCAAAATTTCAGGCGAAATGTTTTGCCAGACTTAGGCAATTAAAAAACAATGGGACTTCAATTCTATTTGTATCACATGCAACAGAACAAATAATAACCCACTGTGATAAAGCTATTCTATTAAATGATGGCATTATTATGGATAGTGGCATGCCAAAAAATATTATTAATAAATATCTTGATCTTCTGTTTGGTAAATCATCACCGTCAAATACTGCAAGAAAAAATGAAGAAGAGTATATCGAATTTTCTAGTGATCAAGAAAAAAAGCAATCTGAGATGTTCACTGATAAAAACGATATTAAATTAATCTCTACTTTAAAAATTGATGGTTTTGAAACAAGACAAAATTATAATCCTAATGAATATCGTTGGGGTGATAGAAAGGCCGAGGTGCTAGACTTTTCCCTCTTGCAGGGAAAAGATGAATATCCAATAATTGTAAAAAATAAGGGTAAGCTGACTTTCAATTTTTTATTTAAGTTCCATGAAACTATATTTAAACCAATATTTGGATTTGCAATAAAAACTATAGATGGTGTTACTATATATAATACAAATTCAAAAATACTTGGAATTCCATTTGTTGAAGTAGGTTGTGCAGGCGAAATACAAAGGGTTACAATTGAATTTCCTGTGAAATTATATCAAGGTGATTATTTTATCTCTATAGGCATAGCAAGTTATGATGCATCTGGAGAAGTTGTTCCCCATGACCGTCGCTATGATTCGATTCATATTACTGTTGAACCTACCCCAGAGTTTTTAGGGCTTGTAAATTTAGAGGCAATGATTTCCTGTGACAAACAATCAGACTAACATAATTCTCCAGGAACATGGTTTTATCTATGATTCTGAGCTGAACATCTGGATCGAAAAAGAAAAAGAAAAATTTAATTATAATGATGGTGATGAGCATGAGAATTATATTCTCGATGTAGTATCCAATGCATCTGATTGTTCTGTATTATCTCATGAACTAGCAAACAAAATTAAGGATTGGCCTTCTCAGTACCATCTTACATCTAAGCGGTCTAATTTATTACGTCCTTTCAGTGATAAATTTAAAGGAAAGAGAGTTCTCGAAATAGGCTGCGGATGTGGAGCAATAACTCGATTCGTTGCGGAATGTGGTGCCGATATTACTTCTATTGAAGGAAGTAAAAGAAGGGCCACAATTACACGTAAGCGCTGTAAAGATCTTGATAACGTCACTGTTATCTGTGCTTCAAGTCGAAACTTACCTGATATTGGTCAATTCGATTATGTGTTGCTTATTGGTGTGCTCGAATACGCTCAATGTTTTCTTGGCTATGATGGCCAAAAAAGCTTATTACAATCTTGTAAGTCGAGATTAACACCATCTGGTGCTTTATTTGTTGCGATTGAAAATCAATTAGGCATGAAATATCTGGCTGGAGCTAAAGAGGACCATCTTGGCATTCCCATGGCGGGTATCAACGATGCTTACGATGAAAATGGTGTTAAAACCTTTGGTCGTGTTGAATTAAATAAAATTATTAAAAGTGTGGGTTTTTCCGAAGTTCTGGAATATCTTCCCTTTCCAGACTATAAACTCCCTACATTATTAATTACACCAAAAGGCCATGAAGAGTTTAGTGATATTATTTATCCTTTAGTTAGCGAAGTACACTATAAGGATGCGCAACGTTCAGATACATACACTTTCTCTCTTGAACAAGCAACTAAAATAATATGGAAGAATAAACTTTCTGCTGAGCTATCAAATTCATTTCTCATGGTTGTGTCAGAAAGTGATGTTAAGTTAGATGATGATAGTTCTTTAGCATGGTACTATTCAGATGTAAGGAAAAATGATAATAATAAAAAAATAAGATTTTTCGTAGAAAATAATAATGTTAGTATAGAAACATTTAAATTTGAAGGTGAGCTGATATCTTCTGAAAGATTTTATCAAGGGGATAGTCTATGGCTCGGCCTGGTCGGTCTTGTAAATAAATATGATTGGCTAGTCAAAGATATCATTATCTGGGTCGAACGCTGGATTGAAGCTATCTTACAGGATGCGGGTGAGAAAGATAATTTAAGATGGGATTTAGAATTACCAAAAAAGTATCTTGATGCCACACCTTTTAATGTTATTAGTACTAAAGATGGTCCCATGATATTCGATCTCGAGTTGGAGGTTGAAAAACCGTTGCTTATTTCACGGCTTGTTTTTAGGGGGGTATTTAATTCTTTTCTTAGATTAACATCTATCTCCTCGACGCATAACATTCCTGATTATAATATATTCAATCTTACAAAGGGAATTCTTTTAGAGGTCTTTCCTGGAATGGATGAAGATTCTGTTGAAAATCTGTTAGCTGATGAAGTAGAGCTTGTTGCTGGAATTATTAATGTTAATAAAAATGATTTAATTGAAAGATATAAAAATTCCTATTTCGTTGTCCGTAATTCAGTAAATGAAAAGAAATTATTAGAAAATAAAATAAGGCAATTAGAGGAAGAAAATAAAATGATTGAATTACAAGCGGAATCCATCAGGGAAGAACTAAAAATTAAGAATGGATACATCGATGCGATTCTTTCGTCTAAAAGTTGGAAATTAGTATCTTTACTTAAAAGGATTGCTAATCCTTTCAGAAAATGACTTGTATTAATTGGCTGCAGAAGAGAATACTAAAGTTGAAAATTTATCGGTTTGTTAAAAAAATGCTTACACAGGGTGGGCATGATCTTATAAAATATCGTATTAAATTAATTATTAAAATTATTAGAGAAGACGGTGTGAAAGCGGCATATGCACGAGTGAAAGCTGCATATTTTAATACTTCATCTCGAGATGTTAACCGTGATTTTACTTCTCTCAATATAAGTGAAGTTAATACATTACATTCTCGTGATTTATTGCTAGAGGCTTGGTTGAAAAATGACTTTAAAAAAGCCTCAATTAAAGTTAATGAACAAAGTCATTATGTTCCTAAAGCTTTAGATAGTCTGGAAGGTGCTGAATTACCGGTAAAAATTATTGCATATTATTTACCTCAATTTCATCCTTTCAAGGAAAATAATGACTGGTGGGGGATGGGTTTTACAGAATGGACTAATGTCACTAAAGCCAGGCCTCAATATCTTGGACATCAGCAACCAAGATTGCCAGGTGAATTAGGTTTCTACGATTTACGTTTGCCTGAAGTCATGCGTCAACAAATTAACCTTGCAAAACAATATGGCGTAAACGGATTTTGTTTTCATCACTATTGGTTTGGCGGTAAGCGACTGATGGAAACTCCTGTCCAGAATTTCTTAAAAGATAAAACTCTGAATATTGACTTTTGCTTATGCTGGGCAAATGAAAACTGGACACGTAGATGGGATGGTTTAGAAAATGATGTATTAATTGCACAGAATCATTCACCAGAAGATGATATCGCTTTCTTAGATGACATTCTTCCTGCTCTTAAAGATGAACGTTATATTAAAATTGATGGCAAACCCTTACTTATATTATATCGTGCTGGAACACTACCTGACGCAAAAGAAACAGGAAAACGCTGGAGAATACATGCTAAAAAAAATGGTTTGCCTGGCCTTTATTTAGCTGTTGTTAATGCATTTGATGTTACAAGTCCTGAACCGTATGGCTTTGATGCAATCGTTGAGTTTCCACCGCATCATGTTGAAGCAAAAGAAATTACAGATAGTATTACTATGCTCAACACCGAGTTCAAAGGGCGTGTCTACGATTATGAAGAGCTGGCTCTTCGGGCGGGAAGTATCACTAATATAAAATTTCCTTATTTTAAAGCAGTTATGCCTTCCTGGGATAATGAAGCCAGAAAACCAGGTCAAGGATTTTCCTTCTATAATGCTAAGCCTGAACTGTATGCAAAGTGGTTAGATAGCGCAATCAAAACCACAATGAAACGTCGACCTGAAGAACGTCTTGTTTTTATTAATGCATGGAATGAATGGGCTGAAGGGGCACATTTAGAGCCAGACCGCCATAATGGATATGCATATTTACATGCAACGGATAATATTTTAAGAAATTCATTGGCTAAATACCAGTGTGACAATGAAGTTATTGAAAAAATCAATCAAGAGTTTAAACCATCTTCCGATTCTGCTGTCATTCTTCATGCTTATTATGAAGATTTAGCATGTGATTTGGTTGAAAAATATATATCAGGTCTTTCGGATGTACTTGATCTTATTATTACCATTCGCAGCGATGTTAAGCAGTCAACATTGGACCGTATTAAAGCCGTATTCAATAATGTATTCTTTATTCTCGTTGATAATCGAGGTCGGGATATTAGGCCTTTTATTAAGGCATTAAAAATTGCGGATGGATTTGGCTATAAATACATTTGCAAAGTCCATACCAAAAAGTCTCCTCATCGTATTGATGGTCAGCAATGGCGTGAGAGATTATTTGGTGATCTACTTTCTTCTAAAGAACGCGTTATTAATATTATAAATGCTTTCAAAAGTGAATCAGATCTTGGTGTAATTGCACCAACTCATTCATTAACCGATCTCTCTATACCTGAGATTAATTTAGGTAATCGTTATTGGCTGGATAAACTTTTTGAACGTTTGCAAAAACCAAAGTTGTCAAAAGACTATAAAACAGTTTTCCCTGCAGGTTCAATGTTTTGGTTTAGAAAAGATGCTTTAGAACCTTTGACAAGTAATCTTATTGATGAAGATGAATTTGAACTGGAAGCAGGCCAACTTGATGGCACATTGGCACATAGTATTGAGAGGGTCATAGGTGCTGTTGCGACTAAACAGAATTACCGATTGATTGAAACCACTTTCCTGTGATAATAACGCATCACTTTACAAAGAGTGATGCGTTTACGTGTTTGCCATTGTGGATATTCATAACGGATGTAAGTGTCCTGATTAAACGTAGCATTTACTTTTAAGAGTTTCCAGCATACTGATAATCTTTATCTGAAGAGATTGCCATAGGTAATCTCTTTTGACTGAGCATCATGTTATCGCCGCGATTGAGTTATTGACGCAAGGAGAACTGTTAATGATATCTACTAGGAGGGCGGCTATTATTTTTGTCTGAAACGTTTAATCAGAGTCAGTCTGTCGGGTTTATGCCTGAAACATCGATTAATGCCGTCGTTTGCGCATGTTGACTGTTATTGATGGTTGTAGTGGTGAGGCTTTATCTATAGAAATAGCCTTGAATTTGTCAGCCCTGGAATGGTTAGGATGTGTGGCAGGCTTGCGGTAAACAGTCGCTATGCCGGGATGTTTCCTGTAATAATAGTCCGAAATTGATTTTATTGACTCTGGCCGTGAGGGCAGAAACACATACTGTAAAGCTGGAATTTTTCAAACCAGACAAACTGATTTAGAACAGATTGATTGAATACTTTTAGCAACTTATCGTACAGAAACACTCGATTTCAATCCATTCATGATAACTCAATAGAGCACAGAAAATCACCATAGACGGTGGTTAGAATATATCTATGATCATTCGCTTCAATCACTAAATATCCCAATTGCAAAGGACGCCTGTTAGGCTATCACACAGCCGGGCTCTCAAAAATAACATGGAAGTAAAACGATGCTATTTACAACTTCGCTGGTATGCTAATAAAACATAGAATCTCCAGAATGACAAAATTCCGCGCAGGTTTCCCTGTGCGGAATTTTTTAAATTGGCTCCTCTGACTGGACTCGAACCAGTGACATACGGATTAACAGTCCGCCGTTCTACCGACTGAACTACAGAGGAATCGTTAGAGTGGGACGAATATAATGGCCCAGACAGGCGCTGTCAACTGCTAAAAATACCTTTTTATTCAAGTGGCTGGGAAATAGCCAGTCCGGTCATTTTGCAGTCAGATTGTGTCATACGCGTTTGAAATCAATTACCCATACCCACGGATTTACTTCCCAGCTGGCGGCGCCATACTGTTGTGCCCATTGATCGCGGTAGGCTTCTTTCGGTGAGCGGGTTTCATGGTGCAGAGTAAAAAAATTATTCAGAAAATGGTTTTCGCTCTGTACGCCTTCGGCAACAATGTCTTGTTCGCTGATGTACTGAATTTTTTCCACCCGAATACCGGTAATTTCCAGATTGATGCGGCTGGCCCAGCGCGGCATATGGATAGCGGCCTGCCATCCGATACTGGTTAATTCCGCTTCGTTATTACCAAATTGATTACTGTCGGCCCGGTACTGGCAATACTCTGGCTGTCGGAAGGCATCAGGGCTGGCTTGCCATGCTGCCATTTGATGGTCGGGTACCAGCGGACCCCGCCAGCTTTCGCGCACCCAAAGCCTGTCGCCTGGCTGACCGTAAGGGCAGTGATAACGTAGCTCACCCATTGCCCGCACCCGGTTTGCCTGCAACTGATTACGTTGGACATCAATGCCATAACAGCCCGCATGGTTGTCCTGTGCCGGGGTAAGCGGCAACGCTTTCATAATGCGGCGGGTCTGTGTCTGCATCCCCGATTTCAGGGCAGCTACGCGCTGATCGTTAAAAAGAATCGGGCGTTCTTTCATGACATAAACCTCGGCTTTTTCCTCGACGACGGTGTAATAAGTGCCATAAAAAAACAATACGATTTATCCTGCGTTAATGAAAGTAATAACTGACAGTGTTTTTTACCGTGAATAATAAATTTTTTGCAGTGGCACCGGGCAGGCAGCAGAAATTCAGCCGTTTATACACTGCCATCATTTTTAAATGATATTGATGTTTTAATGCGCAGCAATGCCGCTGGCTGACACGATAATCTGTTGCCAGCACGGCAACACAACCGTTATAACCTGAATATGGGTTTTCTGCTGATGACAATGCCAGCCGGTATTGCGTCAGGGATGACGTGTCGGATGGTCCCGCTTTTCCAGTAAACATGGAGGGATGATGTCTCTGAATGACTGGCAACAACGTTTTGAAAACTGGTTTAACCACAACTGGCAAAAAGAGGACAAGGCACACGACGTTGCGCATTTACGGCGAGTCTGGCAAACAGCGCGCCAGATTATGCGGACGGTTAAGGCTGATGAGCTGGTGGTGCTGACGGGCTGTTATTTCCATGATCTGGTTAATCTGCCCAAAAATCATCCACAAAGGCATCTGGCTTCGACGTTTGCCGCCGATCAGACCCGGCAATTACTGCGTAAACACTTTACCGATTTCCCGGCAGAAAAAATTGAAGCGGTGGTCCACTGCGTACAGGCGCACAGTTTTAGCGCCCGGATAAGTGCGGAAACCATTGAAGCAAAAATTGTTCAGGATGCCGACCGCCTTGAATCACTTGGCGCTATTGGTCTGGCCAGAACCTTTTATGTTTCCGGGGCGCTGGGGCGGGCATTATTCGATCCCGACGATCCTTTTGCCGCTGAGCGTCCGCTGGATGACCTGGAATGGGCGCTGGATCATTTTCAGGCCAAACTATTGCGCTTACCATTGACGATGCAGACCGATGAAGGTAAGAGGATGGCGACATTCAGTGCGCGCTTTCTGGTGACATATATGGCCAAGCTGAGCGCCGAGCTACAGGGAAATTATTGCGGTATCGACGAGACGATACTTAAACAGTTTACAGACGAGTAATATTAAATTTTTATGAAAGGATAGTGAATTCGCACTTTATGCGCTACTTTGCTGACTAGCCAACTAACGGAGCACGCAGCAATGGCCGACACGGTAAATTTGACCATCAAGATCAGCCCTGAGCTGAAAGAGCAGATTAAAGCATTAGCAATCGAAAACCAGACCTCGATGAGTTATGAAATTACTCAGCGCGTTGAGGCCAGTTTGCACGGCGCTGTGACCGAGCTTCACCATGCCGAAGACGGTGAGGCCCTGTCAGCCACAGAGCTGAAACAAGTGCGGGCACTGTTGAAAAAACAGAAGCAAAAAAAGAAAAAATAATGGTTTTGTTAATACGGCCGGAAATAAAACACCCGGCCGTTTTCTTGTGGCTGAAGCACAAAGGCAGATTTTGCGACAACTGATGTGACTGGCTCACCGGCGTTATGGCAGAAATAACCGGACTGTCCGGCCATTGTCGGCGCTGAGACTGTGCACGGCGTCGTCCGGCCAGAGGCGGCTGTTTACTGTAACGCGGTGATGACGGAGTCTGTCAGCGAAAGATTATCTTCCCTGAAGCACATTATTTTTCATCATCACCATAGTACTGTACGCCCAGTGTAATCAGTGCGCGCCCCTGAGATTTTCGATGCAGATTGGTGTCACGCAGTGAATAGACACAGCCACAGTACTCCTGCTGATAAAAACGTTCGCGCTTGCTGATCTCAATCATGCGCGCCGAGCCACCTTTTTTACGCCAGTTATAATCCCAGTAAATCATATCCGGATAAGGGGCAACTGCACGGGCGCCGCAGTCATTAATTTGCTGCATATTTTTCCAGCGTGAAATACCCAGAGAGCTGCTGATCACTGAAAAACCGTGTTCAAAAGCGTACAACGCGGTGCGTTCGAAGCGCATATCAAAACACATGGTACAGCGAATACCGCGTTCCGGTTCATGCTCCATGCCGTGGGCGCGGGCAAACCAGTTATCGGTGTCATAATCGGCATCAACAAAAGGAACGCCGTGCTGTTCAGCAAAGCGGATATTCTCTTCTTTACGCAGCAGATATTCTTTTTGTGGGTGAATATTGGGGTTATAGAAATACAGGGTGTAATCGATACCCGATACCAGCAATGCTTCCATGACTTCCCCTGAACAGGGTGCGCAGCAGGTATGCAGCAACAGTTTATCAGCCCCGGCTGGCAGCGTAAGTTTCTCGCGATGGGTTGTCATTATTTGGGCACCTTCATTGAATCAGGCCACTATTGTAATGCAGTTTTGCTGATCGACAAGTCTTGTGCTGCTGGCAGTGGAGAAAACTGATGATAAACTGTCGCACAAGTTTACCTTCAGGATGAATGATGAATCAACTTGACCCGTTGAGCCAGGCTGATAGCCAGCCGGTTAGCGAAGACATCAGGCACAAGCAGGCGGAAGATTACGCTTTACTAAAGCAGGTTGTGGAGATTTATGATCAGAAAACCGTTATTGCCCAACTCGGACAGCTGGCGCAACCGGCGTGGAGCAGGGAAGCGCTAAACCGCTGGCTGAAAGGTAAACCGGGCCGGGTCTTTAGCGAGGCTGAAGTGGCCGTGCTGCGCGGGATGTTGCCTGCACCGCCGGCTTGTCACCCGCATTACCGTTTCCGCTTTATTGATTTATTTGCCGGGATTGGCGGCATCCGCAGTGGCTTTGAATCAATTGGTGGCCAGTGCGTGTTTACCAGCGAGTGGAATAAGTTTGCGCAACGTACCTATAAAGCCAACTGGTACTGTGATGCGCAGCAGCACCGTTTTAACCACGATATTCGTGATATTACTCTCTCAGCCAATCCGGCCATCGACGAACAGCAGGCATACCAGCATATTGACCGTCAGATTGCGGATCATGATGTCCTGCTGGCGGGTTTTCCCTGTCAGCCGTTTTCTCTGGCAGGCGTGTCGAAAAAAAATGCCCTTGGTCGTGCCCATGGCTTTGAATGTGAAGCACAGGGTACGCTTTTTTTTGACGTCGCCCGGATTATTGCGGCAAAAAAACCGGCCATTTTTGTGCTGGAGAATGTGAAAAACCTTAAAAGTCATGACCAGGGCAGGACGTTTCGCATCATTATGTCTACCCTCGACGAACTGGGCTATGATGTTGCCGATGCCGCAGAATACGGCAGCAGTGACCCGAAAATAATCGATGGTAAACATTTCTTACCGCAACATCGTGAGCGTATCGTGCTTGTTGGCCTGCGGCGCGATCTGGCACTGCCGCCATTCAGCCTGAAAAATATTAGCCGCTATTACCCCAAACGTCGGCCATTACTCCGTGAACTGCTGGAGAGTGCGCCAGACGAAAAATATATTCTGACGCCTGCATTGTGGAAGTACCTCTATAATTATGCCCGTAAACATCAGGCAAAGGGCAACGGTTTTGGCTATGGTCTGGTTGATCCGCAGCTGGAAACCGGGGTGGTGCGTACTTTGTCGGCGCGCTATTACAAAGATGGCTCAGAAATTTTGCTCGATCGTGGCTGGGATAAGCAGCTGGCGGAACAGGATTTTTATCATGCGGACAATCTGCAGCGCCGGCCTCGTCGTTTGACGCCAAGGGAATGTGCCCGACTGATGGGATTTGAACAACCCGGCGCAACGGATTTTCGTATTCCGGTGTCAGATACTCAGGCATACCGCCAGTTCGGTAATTCGGTGGTGGTGCCGGTATTTACGGCGGTGGCGCAGCTGCTGCAACCCTGGATTGAACTGGCGGTCAGCAACGGTGATGCTGAGCGGACCTGAGTCGCGGACGGAGGGGAGCAATGGCGGATGTACATTCGGCAGAAATACGCAGTAAGAATATGCGTGCCATTGGCAACCGTGACACGGCGATCGAACGACGTGTTGCCGGTTTGCTGACTGATCTTGGCCTGACATTTGATGTCCAGGACGCCACCTTACCCGGTCGCCCCGATTTTGTCCTGGCGGAGTATAACGCCGTCATTTTTACTCATGGCTGCTTCTGGCATAAACATCACTGCCCGCTTTTTAAGCTGCCGGCAACCCGACGTGAATTCTGGCTGAAGAAGATTGATGCTAACGTGGCGCGCGATCTGCGCGATGGTCAGGCGCTGAATGCATGTGGCTGGCGGGTACTGGTTATCTGGGAATGTGCGTTACGCGGGCGACAGAAGCTCAGCGACCGGGCGCTTACGGCGCGCCTTGAAGAGTGGCTGTGTGCGGCGGACGGTAACAGTGAAATCGATCCCGCCGGGATTCATCTTAGCGCAGCGCCGACGGCATAACCTTGCAACTGAAAGTCGATCGGCCACAATCAAGGGGTAACTTCTCAATGACGGTGGGGCAATGGGCAGTGTAAAACTGACGGTGAAGCGACTGTATAAACTACATCAGGATCGCATGGTAAAAACCACTGCGACTGCCCGAATCTACATTGGCGAACGGCTGATCGCCACCGAGCAGATTGACGGTTTAACCGAAAGCCCGGTAAGCAAATATATTCATCATGATGCGGATGCGCATTTACCGCTGCGGCTGGAATGGGAATGTGACGGTATTGCGGATATGTCCGCTGTCAGCGTCGAGTTTTGCCCCTGTTGCCATCACCATGACGACTAAAAGGATAATCAGTGGCTGCAAGTAGTTTACTTACCTTACTGGATGATATTGCCACCTTACTGGATGATATTTCAGTCATGGGCAAAATTGCCGCAAAAAAAACCGCCGGCGTGCTTGGCGACGATCTTTCTCTTAATGCACAGCAGGTGAGCGGGGTGACGGCCAATCGCGAACTGCCGGTTGTCTGGGGCGTCTTTAAAGGATCTTTTATTAATAAAGTGATTCTGGTGCCGCTGGCGCTGGTGATTAGTGCCTTTGCTGCCTGGGCAATCACGCCATTGCTAATGCTGGGTGGGGCATATCTGTGTTATGAAGGGGCAGAGAAAGTATTACACAGTCTGCAACATAACAAGCATGGTGAAACGCCGCAGGCGCGCCAGCAGCGGCTGGCGCAAGAGGCACAGCAAGGGGCACAGGCCTATGAAAAGCGCAAAGTGAAAGGCGCGGTGCGCACCGATTTTATTCTGTCTGCAGAAATTGTTGCCATTACTCTTGGCGTGGTGTCTGAAGCCCCCCTGTTAAATCAGGTGGTGATTTTGTCGCTGATCGCTGTTGCGGTAACGGTGGGGGTGTATGGCCTGGTGGCGGCCATTGTTAAACTGGATGATTTAGGTCTCTGGCTACAGCAACGTCAGCGTCCGCTGCTGGACGGAATTGGCCGCATGCTGCTGGTGTTTGCCCCGCTGCTGATGAAACTGCTGTCGGTGGTTGGTACGCTGGCCATGTTTCTGGTTGGTGGCGGCATCATTGTCCATGGTGTACCGTTAGTTCATCATCTGACGGCTGGCTGGAGTGCCGGGCACAATAAGCTGGTAGCAGGCCTGATTGCCAACGGCAGCAGCCTGGTAATTGGGCTGCTACTGGGGCTGCTGGTATTGCTGGTGGTCAGTCTGATTAGCCGCTTGCGTGACAAACAGTGACGGGCGTTAACAACGGCCCGGCCAGGCATGACAGTAGGCGCTGTCGCTACGCTGGGCGTAGGACGCCAGGCGGGGAAAATCTGCCGCACGGTAGTTAAGTTTCGGTCTGGCAAGGCGGGCCATTTGTTTGCCAGGTAATAACTGCAGCTGGGCCAGTTGTTCAAGTCGGTAGTGCTGCCAGCGGTGTGGCAGGCTCAGCCGCCAGGGTTTTGCCTGTTCGCCGGGCACGGGTGTTGGAAAACGCTGGTCGCTGACGCTGTAATTGCGCTGCCGCACCAGATATTTTTCCGGTAGCCGTCGGCGGCTGTTCCACCAGCGTCCATCCAGCATATCAAAATGAAAGCGCGTAGCGCTAGCCGGCTGCCCGCCAAGCTGAATTAATGCTTCGTGCAACCCCTGCGCCATGGCGCTGTCATACTGCTCTCTGCTGGCGGTCTGGCCAGTGAGGATCAGCGCAACGGCGATGCGGGTACCTAGCAGATTTGAATAGAGGTCTTCCGGCGAGAACGCCGAAACGCCTTCGGGAAAACCGGGCACTGATTCAAACCCGTACCACTGGGCTATTTCATGCCAGGCGGCCAGCTGAAAGGCCAGTCTGGCCGCAAGCCAGGCGGACAGGGCATAGCGCTGTTTTGCTGATGGCGGTGGCGTAAAGGCACGGAATTGAATCTGCCGCCGGGCCAGCTCATCGCTAAGCTGCAGACGGAAGGTCTGACCCAGCCTGGCCTGTAGCTGGCTGAACAGATAGACCGTCATGTCCGCGCTATCGCGGACATGAGCCGTATCGATAAAGCCACCATGCGACGTATAAATAATGCCGTTGTGTTCATCGCCAATACCCATCAGATTTATCAGACCACGCATCAGGCTATCGTTATAGTGATGATAGCCTGTGCTATCAGGGGTCATGACGTTATCCAGCTGATAAAAAGGCACCGCGATTCCCAGCAGTTGTGCATGCAGGTTATAACCGAAAGCACAGCAGGGACGCAGTCCTTCCGGTGCGGGTAGCGGTGACATGACCGGCCAGGCCTGATAGCTTAAATGTTCAGGCGGCTGTGTTAATGATAGCGGAAGCGGAATGACTGCCCGGGCAACGAATGGTGTCAGCAGCAGCCAGGCTATCAGCAGAGGTGTCCTTGGGTTCAAAATGCTTCTCCTACCTGAAAGTAAAATCCGCTGCTGCTTTTGCCTATGCCGTAATCCAGACGAATATTCATGCGAGGCTTAAATTCAAAGCGATAGCCCACGCCGGTTGAAGGAAGCCAGCGGCCATTATTTAGCTGATGAAATGAAGGTGACATCGTACCGGCTCCGAGCCAGGCAACGATGCCGTGACGCCAGCTGAGTTTTTTGCGCAGTTCCAGCTGGCCACTAATGACGTTCTTATCACGGTAACGTCCGGCATAGTAGCCGCGCATCCGGTGGCTGTTGCCGAGTTGCGCCAGCATATTCCAGGGCACCTGTCCCTGGGTAAATTCGCCGTACAGTTCCCAGGCGAGTACGCTGCTGTCAGTGAGCGGATGATAGTGACTGTAATGCAAATTCAACGCCTCAAAGCGCGTGTCGCTGCCGGTTTCAGGGGCATAGTGGGTATAACGGATACGCGCTTGCTGACCGGAGCGTGGATTAGGAACGAAATCCCGGTTATCCCAGCTCAGCTCGGCGCTGGCACCGGAACTTAGGCTGGATGCCCCTTGGGGGGGTTGTTCTATCCGATGATAACGGTTGTCACCGCTGTTTGCCGCGTGCAACATGTCCAGTGACCAGCCAATTCCCAGATAGGTAAAACGGGTCAGACGGCGGTAGATAACCGGTTTCAGTGCCAGCGCTTGTGCCCGGTATTTTTGTTTGTCCGGGTTATCGTCACCGGCAGCAAAACCCTGGCCCCAGAAATAAGCGGGCGTGTTGTTCAGGGTGCCGTCAAGAAAGAAACGCCAGCGGTCGCCGGCGTAGAAGGTATAGTTGTTGAAATTGAGGCCAAGTGCGCCGGTACTGCTGACATAACCGCTGAGCGTCATTGTTGAATTCTGACTGGTGCTGTCGCTGGCATCCGGACGGTAGATGCCCACGGCAGCAATACCCAGCCCCAGACCAAGCTCAGGGGTATAAAACGGCCCGGGCATCAGGCCCCAGTCAATACGCTTTGTCGCATCAAACTTGTCGCTGGCCCCCAATGGCCGCAACCAGCGGTCGATTTGTACCCGATCGGGCAGCAATGAGTGTGCATTGCTGTTACAGGCAAACAACCCACTTAGCGCCAGGGTTATCAGCGTGGTCCCAGCTTTCAAAAGCGAAATTCACCGGCAACGAAAAAGCTATTACGCTTCATAAAACCGAACTCCGTAGTGACATTAAAGTTACGGGTGATTTCATATTGCGTGCCAACCAACGCGTTCCACGGTGATTGCAGATGTTGTTTCACGTCAAAACGGCCATGTCCTTCGCCGTTGGCGAGCGCCAGTAATTGCCGCAAATCGGCCGAAGGCATATGTAGGTCGTTCAGACTGCCTTTAAATTGCTGTTGTACGTTCTGATACATACTGCCTACCCAGACGCTGAGTTTACCGGAGGGCAGGTGAATGCGATCGATACCCGGGGTCGTGAAGCGGTAACCAATACGTGGTGACAGGGTGAAGGCGTCTATGCTGCCATCAAGGATATTAAAACGGGTCTGGGTATAGTTAGCATCCAGAGACGTAAACCAGTTATCTATTCCGCCAACCAGCGTGGTCCCGGCACCGTAGGTTGTACCCTTAAAATCGAGCTGAAATTTAAGATTTTGCAGGCTGTCTGGTCGCAGGGTGCCACCGCCGGGCATATTGATGCCGACGCTGACATTGGAAACCGAATGGCCATCGGTATGACCGACCAGACCATAGACGTTCAGAAAGGGCAGCAGCCAGGTATCGAGTTTCAGGGTTTCGGTTTTACTTCTTTCCCGGGTATGTCCGGCGTTAAGTGAAAAAGCGTTGTCCAGGGGGATAGGACCCAACGCCAGGCCGGAGAACTTAATACTCTCAACGTTAATATTCTGGCGCATGTTCATGTAATTTACATTCACGCCGAACGGTTCCGGTAAATCATATCCCCGCTGTCGAGCCTCATCGCCCCAAAAAGGAAGGACCGATGATGTGGTTTTTTTTACCTGATGATTTGCCGGCTTTATTGCTGCAGACGACGGGTCTGCCTGATAATGATAAATGGATGCGGGTGGCGTAGTTGCCGCGGCTGCATCCCATATTTGACAGGCCATGCAAGGCAGGCCTATCAGTGCCACGCGTATAGAGTTATTCATGTTCCATCACAAAATTAAATTGGCGCTACGTCGCCGGGTTAAACGTGAAAGCAAAAGCTATATTATTCTTTAGTTATCTTCGTATATTTCAGTGCTGATTTACATTAAATAACAAAAAATGTATGGGTATTATATTTTTTTGCCGGGCGGCTGTGAATATGACTATGACTAGTCTGCACTGAATAACGTCGTGCTCAGGCCGTTTTACTGGTCAAATATGTTGAAAGCATTTATTAATCCAGACGCTAATATCGCAAAAAACCGCACATAATGTTTTTTATAAATCCGGCGGCGCAGGCAATGTTATTAACCGGTACGTTGCCGCTGCATTGTGATTGCGCCATTGACTGGCCGGCAGATGACAGACAAATGGCTATATCACCATGATGGACTATTATGGCGGATAGTTTGTGCGCATCAGGCAAATCTGTCTGGCAGCGTGCGGTTGAAATCAGTATAAAAGCAATATAAACCGTGCAGATCCCTGGAGGAGCAATGAAAGACGATGACCTTTTTGACTTTGATTTAGACGGTGCTGAGCTGGAAAAAGCGCAGGCCCGCGCCGCACAAAAAGCCAGTGAACTCCCGGATGATTTAAGTGATGAAGCCGATTGTGAAGGCTGCAAAATCTGACTGAGCGGTGTGTACGCCTGGCCGATAAGTGAGTATTTATGCTGCTGATTACGCATTTTTACCTGTCTGCTTGTCTTTAGTACAATTTTTTTCGCTTCTTCACGGTAAAAAGGGCGGATTACTGCTATACCTTTAGCAGATTTTCACTCAACGAAAGGGAGGCGGGTATGGATTTTGCGGTTAGCGATGAAGTGCAGCATAAAAAGGATGGCCAGCGCATGATTGTCACGGCGCTACGGGCTGGAATGGTTGAGTGTCGTTGGTACGACGGTTATTGCGTCAGGCGCGAAGCTTTCCGCGAAGACGAGCTGGTGGCACTTACTCACCAGCTGGCCGGATAGTCAATAAGCGGCAGCCCGGTTTCTGCAGGGCTGGCGTTTAATCATGCCCGCGGTCAGACCTTCCCCTGATTATCATCCTCCACGGCCTGCCACAGGCGCGGCAAAATATCCGGGAAGGCAGAACGTACCCGGTTCCAGCTGGGAATAAACGGTTTGTCATTCGGTCGTTTCATAAATGATTCGCCGGCTTCGAGAATAGACTGGGTAAACATCTCGACGGCCGCTTCTTCAGCATGCTGATCAAAACTCAAGCCGCTCATGGCGGCCTGGTGGTTATAAATTTCCATTACGTCAAGCGCATTACGGTAATAGGTGGCTTTCAGTACGCGGAACGAGTCGCTGGTAAGCGGTACGCCCATTGTTGCCAGTTTGCGCAGCAGAGACTGTACAATATCATTACTCATCCGCCGTAAGCCGCCGCTGCCATCCTCTTCTGCCAGAGGCTGATGTTTGTGATCGTAATTATCGGCAATTTCCACCTGACAACACTGTCGGGTCGTATGATTACGGTAAATTTCAGATAACACGCCGATCTCCAGCCCCCAGTCTCCGGGGATCTTAATCCCGTTCAGCACCTGGGTACGCATGGCAAATTCCCCGGAAAGCGGGTAGCGAAAGCTGCTAAGGTAATCAAGATACTCTGAATGACCATATACTTTTTGCAACGAACGCAGCAGCGGTCCAACCAACAGGCGACTAACGCGTCCGTTGAGCTTATTGTTGGCCACCCTGGCGTAAAAACCTTTGCTAAATTCATACTGAAAAGCCGGGTTTGCCAGCGGATAAAGCAGGCGAGCCAGCATGCTGCGGTCATATGTGACAATGTCACAGTCGTGCAACGCGACGCATTCGGTCCGGTCCGAGGCAAGAGTGTAACCACTGCAATACCAGACATTACGGCCCTTACCAGCCTGGGCCGGTGCCAGCCCTTCACGTGCCAGCTCGTCGTCCAGTGCTTTCAGGCGCGGTCCGTCGTTCCACAAAATACGGTGGCGCTGGGGCAGACGGGAAAAAAACTCACGTGCGAACATAAACTGGTCGCGGTCGGCACGATCCAGACCGATAACAATTTCTTCCAGCCAGTTTACCTGGGTGAGTTGGCCGATAATATTATCCAGTGCCGGCCCTTCCAGTTCGGAAAATAACGAGGGTAGAATCAGACCCATTTTACGCCGGCGGGCAAAACCGACCATCTGTCGCTCAATGTCATCACTGCTGCGCTGCGCCAGATTATGAAAGTTGGTAATAATGCCGTTCTGATAGAAATCACTCATGGCTCCCCCTGGGACGGCGCAAGGCCGTGATGAACGCCGTTATCCGGCAAGAAAAACGTCAAGACCTTCACTCCAGCCAGTCGGACCCTGGGCCTGAGTGTAATAAACCTGCGGTGCAGGATTGTGTCTGAGCTGTACCGGGCTTTTACTGTGACCACGGATGACGATGGCGTAGTCGACGCTCTGCAGCATATCGACATCGTTTGGCCCGTCGCCCAGCCCGATGGTTACCGGGGGCGGTGCCTGCTTGTCTGGATAATGCGTCAGCAGCCAGCGCAGGGCGGCACCTTTGCCGCTTTCTTTACCCATCACGCTCCAGAAGCGCCCGCCTTCAACGATGGTCAGGCCCGCCAGCGACAGATGCTGAGAAAAATGGGTAAAGCGGCTGGCCGTATCGCGCCAGATAAGCGATTCAGAGGCCTGACGCTGACGGGCCAATGCCGCCGCGCCCGGCGTCAGGCCGGTCCATAATGCGACGTCACTGGCAGTCACGTCGGCAAAACCGGTGAATTTATAGCCGTAACGCTGGCGTAAATCATCCAGCGTCTGACAAATATGGTGATAATCTGCGCCACCGAGGCGTTGTAATGGCTGCGCCTGGCCGGGCAATTCTATCTGCGTCAGCGCGCCGTTTTCACTGATAAAAGGCAGATCGCTAAGTCCCAGTTGCTGCTGAAGTGGCACAATTTCGCTGGCAGTTTTACTGCTGCAAATAATCACCGGTTGCTGATATTGATTCAGCTTGTCCAGCCAGCGCTGCGCCGGTTGCCAGCTGTAGCTATGATGGTCGAGTAACGATCCGTCCAGGTCGGTGACAATCAACAGTGAATCGGTGACGGATAGCATCTGTTTGCCCCTCATTTGTCTGAGCGAGACCGTTGCGCTGTCAGATGAGTATAATCAGTCATCCGCGCCAGACATGCCGACAGAGCGCCTATTGATGCTAAGAATGCTCCTAAACTGCTGCGGGGTGGGATAGCCACTGTGCTGAGTCATTGCCGGCGTGGCGGCATCTATTTGTATGATTAACGGGAAAGCGGCAGAAAAAAAAAGCCCGCGCAATGCGGGCAAAATCCTTGTTACTTTTAGTTTACTGCCCCTTTGGGGGTGGTGCAGTGGGGCAATTATACGCTGCAGCGGTGTAAGTATTCCGCCGGACAAATGTTAAAATAACGCAAAAGCTGACCTGACACGTACAGTACGCGGAAGATTACTGGCAACATCTGGCTTTGCAGCTGCAGCCTGACGGAGAGAAATGATGAAAGTAAATGATCGGGTAACGGTAAAAACCGATGGCGGGCCACGGCGCCATGGGACTATTCTGGCGGTGGAGCCTTTCAGTGAGGGCACCATGTATCTGGTTGCACTGGAAGATTATCCGATGGGGATTTGGTTTTTTAATGAAACCGCCCATCCGGACGGTATTTTTGTTGAATTACGCGATGACTAAGCCCCTTGCATTTACCTGGAATGGTGGCATTACCACAACCGGTGGCAAAACGGTTGTGGTTGTAGTCATTACTTAGCGAGCATTAACATAAATTCCGCTGGTTACATTATCTGTCAGCCTGACGACATGATAAATAATCTGGGTGATGCCTCTAATTGGTTGAATCTGATGTATAATGCGGGCTTTTGAGGTTCTCTTATGGCCAGCGTTAACGTTCATTGTCCCCGTTGTCAGTCTGTTCAGGTTTACCGCCATGGTCAGAACCCTAAAGGCTATGACAGATTTCGCTGCCGTGACTGCCACCGCGTGTTTCAACTCACTTACGCTTA
>NZ_MOMB01000070.1 GCF_002752165.1 Erwinia sp. OLFS4 | reverse complement strand
TAAGCGTAAGTGAGTTGAAACACGCGGTGGCAGTCACGGCAGCGAAATCTGTCATAGCCTTTAGGGTTCTGACCATGGCGGTAAACCTGAACAGACTGACAACGGGGACAATGAACGTTAACGCTGGCCATAAGAGAACCTCAAAAGCCCGCATTATACATCAGATTCAACCAATTAGAGGCATCACCCCGCCGCGATTGGCCAGTGGAAATCCCACGCCAGAATCGCCAAATCCTCCGCCGAACATTTTGCCATTGTTGAGGCAATACGGCAGAAAGACCCGCAGCTGCTGGAAGTCCGCATTAAACAGCACATTCTGCAAACAGAAGAGCGGTGCGCCCCTTAGTCACTATTTTGCTGTCAGGCGGCGACCTGTTAGCGCGTTCGCTAAGCAGCCTATTGTGGTGGTGGCTGCTGCCCCTGCTATAACAGCGGCAGCAGCTGGCCGGTCAGTGAAGAATTACGCTTCCAGATCGGCCTTGTCACCATATTCCTGTAACCAGTTGCGGCGATCTTCGGAACGTTTTTTTGCCAGCAGCATATCCATCATGCGCAGGGTTTCATCCATGTCCTCTTGCGCAATGGACAGCTGAACCAGACGACGGCTATTGGGGTCCAGGGTGGTTTCCCGCAGCTGCAGCGGATTCATCTCGCCCAGACCTTTAAAACGCTGGACGCCGGGTTTGCCCTTTTTACGCTTCAGCTGGTCGAGAATGCCCTCTTTCTCGGCCTCATCCAGCGCATAATAAACCTCTTTACCCAGATCAATGCGATATAAAGGCGGCATCGCCACATACACATGCCCCTGCTGCACCAGGGCTCGAAAATGCTTCACAAACAGGGCGCACAGCAGGGTAGCAATATGTAAGCCATCTGAATCCGCATCCGCCAGAATGCAGATTTTGCCGTAACGCAGCTGACTCAGGTCATCGCTGTCAGGATCAATGCCGATTGCCACAGAAATATCGTGCACTTCCTGCGAGGCCAGCACTTCATCCGATGAGACCTCCCAGGTATTGAGGATTTTTCCTTTCAGCGGCATTATCGCCTGATATTCGCGGTCACGCGCCTGTTTGGCCGAACCACCTGCCGAGTCCCCTTCCACCAGAAACAGTTCGGTTTTTGCCAAATCCTGTGCGGTACAATCCGCCAGCTTACCAGGCAGTGCCGGACCGCTGGTTAACTTTTTACGCACCACTTTTTTCGCCGCGCGCATCCGGCGTTGTGCGCTGGAAATCGCCAGTTCAGCCAGCTGCTCCGCTTCCTGCACATTCTGATTCAGCCAAAGACTGAAAGCATCTTTCACCACGCCGGAGACAAATGCCGCACACTGACGTGACGACAGCCGTTCTTTAGTCTGGCCGGCAAACTGCGGATCCTGCATTTTAACCGACAGCACATAGGCGCAGCGATCCCAGATGTCTTCCGCCGACAGCTTCACGCCGCGCGGCAAAATATTGCGGTATTCACAAAATTCACGCATTGCATCCAGCAGCCCCTGGCGCAGCCCGTTAACGTGGGTACCACCCTGCATGGTCGGGATCAGGTTAACGTAGCTTTCGGTCAGCAATTCGCCGCCTTCAGGTAACCAGAGAAGCGCCCAGTCAACCGCTTCAACGTCGGCGGCGTAGCTGCCGACAAACGGTTTTTCCGGCAGCGTGGGTAAGCCATTAACCGCTTCACACAGGTAATCGGTCAGGCCATCCTGATAGCACCAGCGCTGTTCGGTATTGTTTAATCGATCGTTAAAAATAATTTCGACGCCCGGGCAGAGCACGGCTTTAGCTTTCAGCAAATGGGCCAGCCGCGACACTGAAAAGCGCGGGCTATCAAAAAATTTACTGTCCGGCCAGAACTGTACGCGGGTACCGGTATTACGTTTTCCTACGGTGCCCGTCACCGTCAGATCCTGCACTTTATCGCCATGCTCAAACGCCATGTCGTAAACCTGACTATTGCGTCTGACGGTGACCTCAACCCGGGTTGAAAGCGCATTCACTACCGAAATGCCTACGCCATGCAAGCCACCGGAAAACTGATAATTTTTATTAGAAAACTTGCCGCCAGCGTGCAGGCGGCAAAAAATCAGTTCAATCGCCGGCACGCCCTCTTCCGGATGAATATCCACCGGCATGCCACGACCGTCATCAATCACCTCCAGCGACTGATCGGCATGCAGGATCACCTCGATCCGACTGGCATGACCAGCCAGCGCTTCGTCGACGCTGTTATCAATCACTTCCTGCCCAAGATGGTTCGGGCGCGTGGTGTCAGTGTACATTCCCGGGCGGCGCCGCACGGGTTCAAGGCCGCTGAGTACCTCAATGGAATCAGCGTTATAGCTGGATTGAGTCATCGTAACTTTCTGATAGTGGAGAAAAAATAGTCGCCATCCCGTCTGGTTTCACTGTGCATTGAAACCGAGAAAATCCACAATCGCCGGGAAGTGGCGTCCGAAACCGATGAAAGCGTGATTGCCCCCCTGCTCCACCGTCTGCCGGCAGCCATGGTAATACGCAACGGCCTGATGATAGTCAAGAACCTCATCGCCAGTTTGCTGCAACAGCCAGAGTAAATCCGGCGCGACCAGCGGGTCAATTTGCATCGCTTTCAGCTGGTAAATGTGGCGTGACTCTAACACATATTGCTGACCGGTGTACGGATTCTCGTTGGCACCGAGGTAATCCAGCAACAGCGCATAGGGGCGAACCGCTGGATTTACCACCACCGCCGGCAAACCAAAGCGTTGTGACAACCAGGTGGCGTAATAACCGCCCAGCGAAGAGCCAACCAGCGCCAGCTTTTCACCGCAGCGGGCGGTGACCAGCGCCTCCAGCAGCTTTGCTGTCTCCGCTGGAAAGGGCGGCAGCTGCGGCACCAGTAAAGTAATATCCGGCCGCTGCGTCGCCAGCCAGCGTCTGAGCAGCGAGACTTTTGCTGAGGCTGGCGAGCTGTTAAAACCATGCAGATAAAGCAGCGTAGACATGAGGTGTCAGTAACCTTCGGCGTCGAGGTCGGGAACAAAATCCCGGCAGGTCAGCCGCTCTATGGTGGTCCTGAGCTGACCGTCATCATACAGTTCCAGCCAGCGCCAGCCCGGCGGTTCACTGTCAATGGTAAAGCTGGTGCAGTGCGGTTTGAACTGCACGCAGGTTGATGGCGTTGCCAGCAGACGGCGGCCATTCCAGTCAAGATCAAGCTCCTGATGAATGTGTCCGCATAGTACGGTTTTCGCCAGCGGGTAGTTGTGCAGCACCGCGTCCAGCATCGTCGAGTTACGCAGACTATGCTGATCAAGCCAGCTGCAGCCTGAAGCCATTGGATGGTGATGCAATACCACCAGGGTATGACGCTGCGGATAGCGCGACAGCGCGTTCTCAAGCCAGTCCAGCTGATAATCGCTCAGTTCACCGTGCGGCACGCCAAAAACCTGGCTGTCCAGCAACAGCAGCTGCCAGTTCTCCCCCAGTAATACCTGTTTGGCCTGTTCAATTTTTGCCGCAGCCAGGGTTGCGTACATTGCCGGCTGAAAATCATGGTTGCCCGGCAACCAGACACAGGGCGCCGGCAGGCGCCGGATCCCTTCAACAAAATTCTGATACGCTTGCGGGCTGTGATCCTGCGCCAAATCACCGGAAGCGATAATGAGGTCATAATGTGTTGACCGGGCGATAATGGCATCCAGCACGGCTTCATAGCTGGCCCAGGTATTTACGCCCAGTAACGTTTCATGTTTACCGGCAAAAAGGTGGGTGTCTGTAAGTTGTAAAATTCTGACAGCTGCCCCACTTGCCGCGGAAAGTTTTAACAGGCTATCCAAGCAAAGTCCTTAGGTTAACGCCATCTCAGTATCGGGTTAGCGTTATCAGACAACCGGTACTGCCACCGCGCCATGGGCCAGGCAATAGCGTAGCCAGTCGGCGAGAAATTGGTTTATCTGATGTTTTTCGTCGCGTTGGTGCAATTTTTTATTAGGGTAATCATAGCGCGCTTTAAAGCGATAGATCTGCTGTGTTGAACACACTTCCGCAACCAGTGCGTCGTGGTAAAGGCGAACCGACATGGAGGGCAGGCTCCAGTAACTGACCGCCGGAGCAGTCTGTCGGATCTCAACCAGAGTGGTATAACGGGTTGCCTCCTGTATTGTCAGCCGGTAACAAGCGCCGTTAACCTGATAATCGATCAGCGCGCCGGTTTGTTCTTCGCGGGGAAGCAAACGGCGCAGCTGGGCAAAATTCGTTTCACATAGCCGCATCATTTCCGGGAAATCAGGGATGTAGCGCTTGTTCATTCAGGGTTCCACTCTTTTTGTAATTTCTGGTAGTTAAGCTGCAACCATTGCAATGCAATGACCGTGCCAGCGTTATCAATCTTCCCCTCTTCCACCCAGCGGTAAGCCTGTTCACGACTGACCACATGCACCAGAATGTCCTCATTCTCTTCCTCCAGACCGTGGTTTCCCTGCGCCACGCTGGCATCCACTTCACCTACCATGACAGCCAGACGTTCACTGGTTCCGCCCGGACTGGCAAGATAACTCAGCACCGGCTTAACCCGGCCTGGCGTTAAGCCGGCTTCTTCACGCGCCTCACGCCGGACCACATCTTCCACACTCTCGCCTGGTTCAATAATGCCGGCAACTAATTCTAACAGCCAGGGCGTCGGACTGCTGTCAAAAGATGCAATACGAATTTGCTCAATCAGCACCACCTGGTCACGCTGTGCATCATAAGGCAGGAGTACGGCGGCATGGCCCCGTTCAAAAATTTCGCGTTGCACTTCTGTACTCATCGACCCATCAAAGCGACGATGGCGAAAACGATAACGTACCAGTGAAAAAAAACCCTGATAAAGTGGTTCTCTTGCAATAATTTCTACATCGTTTTTGTTGAAAGTCACTGGTAACTTTTTTAGTGAACACATATGACAACGCCTCTGTCTGAAAAAACCGGTATTGGATGGCCGTAAGCCTATTGGCCTGCATGTGGTTATTTCACGTTAAATTGCGTAAATTAAGGCCAGATGGCACTTTCAGCCAACTTACCTTAATCAAGGTCTCTGTTAGAATCTGCGCTAATTTTTAGTTTTAGTTCGCTGCAAGGGCTAACGTATAGTAATTTTGCTGCACTACAAGGAATGCAAATGAAGAAACTGCTTTCTGTCATTATCGGGCTGAGTGTTGGGGCCTTCAGTATCAATAGTCAGGCTGAGAATTTGTTGCAAATTTATAAACAAGCTCTTCTGACCAACCCGGACCTGCGCACCTCAGCGGCCGATCGCGATGCAGCGTTTGAAAAGATCAACGAAGCCCGCAGCCCGCTGTTGCCGCAACTGGGCCTCGGCGCTGACTACACCTACAACGGTGGTTACCGCGGTAGCAGCGGCCTGTATTCTAATACCACCAGCGGGTCATTGCAGCTGACACAAACCCTTTTCGATATGAGCAAATGGCGCGCGCTGACCTTGCAGGAAAAAACCGCCGGGATTCAGGATGTCACCTTCCAGACGGCGCAGCAAAAACTGCTGCTAAATACCGCAACCGCCTATTTTAACGTATTACGCGCCATCGACTCACTTTCCTATACCGAAGCGCAAAAAGATTCCATTTACCGGCAGTTAGATCAAACCACCCAGCGTTTTAACGTTGGTCTGGTGGCGATTACCGATGTACAAAACGCCCGTGCACAATACGACAGCGTTCTGGCCAGCGAAGTCACTGCACGAAATAATCTGGATAATGCGCTGGAACAGCTGCGTCTGGTTACCGGAACCTTTTATCCCTCACTGGCGTCGCTGAATATCGAGCGTTTCCAGACAACCCGACCTCAACCGGTAAACACGCTGCTGAAACAAGCCGAAAGTCGCAATCTTGACCTGCTGTCAGCACGTTTATCACAAAGCCTGGCGCGTGAACAGATTCGCTCGGCGGAAACCGGCTATATGCCGACACTGGATTTAACCGCATCCACCGGGCTTTCAAACAGTAAATATGGTGGCCGTCGGGCGAACCAGACCACCGCAACGTCCGACAGTATTGCCGGCACCAATCAGGTGGGCCTGAGCTTTTCCATACCGCTTTATGACGGCGGCTCAACCTCTTCTCAGGTGAAGCAGGCCCAGTACGCCTTTGTCAGTGCCAGCGAAAAACTGGAATCAGCGCACCGTTCCGCCATCCAGACCGTCCGCTCTTCGTTTAATAACGTCAATGCTGCCATCAGCAGCATCAGCGCCTATAAGCAAGCGGTGGTTTCTGCACAAAGCTCGCTGGATGCCATGGAAGCAGGCTATCAGGTGGGCACCCGGACCATTGTTGACGTCCTGGATGCCACCACCACGCTATATAACGCCAAACAGCAACTTTCCGGCGCGCGTTACGATTACCTGATCAACCTGCTGGATATTAAACAGGCGGAAGGTACCCTGAACGAACAGGATCTGATGCTGCTCAACAGCATGCTGGGCAAAGATGTGCCTACTTCTGCGCAGGCTGTCGCCCCGCAAAATGCATCAGAAACCGCCGCAGGTGATGATGCTACCCGCACGCCACAGGCTGCCACTGCGGTTGCCGACACCACGCGTCCGGTTAATCACAGCGCCACGTCGAAAACCCGCCAGCACGGCAATCCGTTCCGCAACTGATCGCCTCTCATTCCCGGTTATCCCAGCTGCGGTTAACCGGGAAAGAGAAAAAACCCTTCACGCGACCGGTCTCCGTAATCGCAGGCATCCGACCACGCCCGATCAAAAACATTCGTATAACTACGTAAAGATCACCCTGTCCGACCGCTGTCCTGCTTCAATTTTCAGCCGGTTTCTCCTATTCTGAGGGTCCTTTGGGTAAACGGATAATAACGATGAAACGGACCAGGACAATCAACTATGCCGCTTTTCGTAAAAGCTGGTCCGCCAGGCATTTAACGCCGGTGGCGCTGGCCATTTCGGCCGTGTTTATGCTGGCGGGATGTGAGCAGTCAGACGAAACCGTCTCAATGTATCAGAACGCAGATGATTGCTCGAAAGCCAATCCCGGACAGAGTGAGCAGTGTAAAACCTCTTATAACAATGCGCTGAAGGAAGCGGAAAAAACCGCGCCTAAATACGCCTCACGTGAAGATTGCGTAGCAGAGTTTGGCGAAGGCCAGTGTCAGCCAGCCAGTCAGGCCAGCGCCGGCGGCGGCAGCTTCTGGATGCCATTAATGGCTGGTTATATGATGGGACGTATGATGGGCGGGGGCTATGCACAACAGCCGCTGTTTACCTCACGTAACCCCGCCAGCCCGGCTAACGGCAAGTTTGTTGATGCTACCGGCCGTAGCTATGGTAGTGCCACCTCCGGCCGCACCACCAGCGTAGCCAAATCAGCGCTGACGCCAAAACCGCCCACCACAACCACGGTGACCCGCGGTGGTTTTGGCGAAACGGTAGCAAAGCAGGCCACCATGAGCCGCAGCAGCGCCACCTCCAGCCGTACCTTTGGGGGTTAACATGAAACGCCTTCGCATCAGCGAGCGCCCGGACTGGCGTGAACGCGCCGAGGAATACGGCTTTCGCTTCCATACCATGCACGGTGAACCCTACTGGTGTGAAGAGGCTTATTACCAGTTTACCCTGGCCCAGGTTGAACAGCTGGAATCAGTCACCAGTGAGCTGCATCAAATGAGCTTGCAGGTCGTGGAGAAGGTGGTCAATAGTGAAGCGTTGCTGAGTCGTTTTGGCATTCCCCGGCACTGCTGGGATTTTGTGCGCGACGCCTGGCGCAGCAATCAGCCCTCACTCTATTCACGTCTCGACCTTGCCTGGGACGGAAGCGGAGATGCCAAACTGCTGGAAAACAATGCAGATACGCCAACCTCCCTGTATGAAGCCGCATTTTTTCAGTGGCTCTGGCTGGAAGATCAGCGACAGGCCGGCAATCTGCCGCAGGACAGCGATCAGTTCAACAGCCTGCAGGAAAAAATTATCGATCGCTTCGCCGCACTGCAGCAGCAGCATGGTTTCAACCTGCTGCACTTTGCCTGCTGCCAGGATAGCGAAGAAGATCGCGCGACCGTGCAGTACCTGCAGGATTGTGCCAGCGAAGCCGGACTGGAAAACAGTTTTCTGTATATGGATCAGATTGGCCTCGGTGAAAAAGGGCAATTTACCGATACCGACGACCAGATTATCAGCAATCTGTTTAAGCTCTATCCGTGGGAATTTATGCTGCGGGAAATTTTCTCCACCAAGCTGGCCGATGCCGGCGTCCGCTGGCTGGAGCCAGCCTGGAAAAGCATTTTATCCAATAAAGCCTTGTTACCGGCACTGTGGGAAATGTTTCCTAATCATCCCAATCTGCTGCCGGCTTTTTTTGCCGATGAAGCCCCGCCTGCTATGGATAACTATGTGGTTAAACCCCTGTTTTCACGTGAAGGGGCCAATATCCGCATTGTGCAAAATGGCCAGGAAATCGCCCGTGCAGACGGCCCTTACGGTGCGGAAGGGATGATTGTTCAGCAGTTTCATCCCTTACCCCGATTCGGCGATAGCTATACCCTGATTGGCAGCTGGCTGGTTGACGATCAGCCGGCCGGTATCGGATTACGGGAAGATCGCCAGCTGATAACTCAGGACCTGTCGCGCTTCTATCCGCATATCTTTATTGAATAAAGCAGCCAGGCCAGCGTGTTTCGTCACAACGCGTCATCACCCGGGCGGCGGCAATCTGTCGCTACCGCCCGTTAACCCTTATCCCACCTGTACTGAAAGCATACTTAATGCGGCCATAACGTTGCCATCTACCGGCACCGTCACCGCTTCATCCGGCTGGCGGCTGCCCAGTACGTAGAGCAGCGGCAAATAGTGCTCTGGCGTCGGGTTTGCCAGTGCGGCCCCTTCATGCTGCATAAAGTTAACCAACGGGTGCGCCGACGCCTCTCCCTGCCAGTTCAGGTTATCGCGAACAAACTGATTAAACGCCAGCGCCCAGGGATAAGCCTGATTGTCGCCCTGCCATTTCAGCATCCGCAGATTATGCACCACGTTGCCGCTGGCAATAATCATCACCCCCTGATGACGTAATGCGCTCAGTTTTTGCCCCAGCTGGTAATGCCAGAGCGGCGGTTGCGTACCATCAATACTGAGCTGTATCACCGGTATGTCCGCCTGAGGATACATTTTAATTAATACCCCCCAGGCACCGTGATCCAGTCCCCAGGCCTGATCAAGGGTCACCTCCAGCGGTGCCAGCAGTTCCGCCACCTGTTTTGCCAGCGCGGGGGAACCGGGGGCAGGATAATGCGTATCAAACAGTGCCTGCGGAAAACCGCCAAAATCGTGGATCGTCCGTGGCTCGGCCATCGCGGTGACCGCCGTGCCGCGGGTATACCAGTGTGCGGATACTGCCAGAATCGCCTGCGGACGCGGCAGAATAGCACCCAGATGGCGCCATGCCTGAGTATAGCGGTTTTCTTCCAGCACATTCATTGGACTGCCATGACCAAGAAACAGCGCGGGCATACGAGACTGAGTCATAATGTTCCCCTGCGGAGGCAAGATTGATAACCAATACGATACGCCGGTCTCAATCTTTTAAAACTCAGATAAGCATGATGGAGATAATCAGAAAATTTGAACAAGTACCGGAAGGATGGCAGCCGGGCCATACATAGCCCGGCCGGCCTGATAAATTAACTCGCGTGACGGGTTTCCCGGGCGCGACGGTAAGACACCAGATCTTCAATGGTCACGACCGGCATGTGCTGCTGCCTGGCAAAGGCGATACATTGCGGCGCCCGCGCCATTGAACCATCATCATTGCTCAGTTCGCACAGCACGCCTGCAGGCTTGAAACCGGCAAGCGTAACCAAATCGAGCGTCGCTTCAGTATGACCACCGCGAGTCAATACGCCGCCTTCCCGTGCCCGCAGCGGAAAAACATGCCCAGGCCGATGCAAATCGTCCGGCCGCGCGTTATCGGCAATGGCGGCCCGAATAGTGGTAATACGGTCGCTGGCGGAAACGCCGGTAGTAACCCCGCGGGCCGCTTCAATGGTAACCGTAAAACCGGTGCCATAAGCGCTGGTGTTGTTTTCCACCATCATTGGCAAGTCGAGCTGACGCCGGCGTTCTTCAGTAATCACCAGACAAACAATACCGCTACCATGACGGATAGTCAGCGCCATTTGTTCAACGGTCATGGTTTCGGCCGCAAAGACCATATCACCTTCATTTTCACGATTTTCATCGTCAAGCACCATCACACCGCGGCCTGCGCGCAGCGCCGCAATGGCACGTTCCACACGCTGTTCCGGCGTGCCAAATTCAGAAAGTAGCGTCTGATTCATGGTAAGTTAACCTTATTAAGTATATGGGTTACCAGAATCAGGGCGGACTTAGGAGTGTCGTCAACGACGATATAACGGCAAGCGGGCGCACTACGCCCGACAGGAAACGTTACTCTCTCCCATCCGGACTGTAACCGTCGGCCCCGGAATTACACCGGATCTGCTGACCTTCAGGCTGAAAACCTGAAGCGCTCGCGGGCTTTCAGCCTGGGCTGATTTACCGCCGGTGGGGAATTTCACCCCGCCCTGAGAATAAGCGCATTCACTATAACGCCATCATCTGCCGGGCGCAATGTACAAAAAATGCCGGCATGGCGTGGAATGAGGTGTTTGACTTTCAGGTTTATCAATAGGCCAACAGCGATTACACTTAGCAGATATTTGCCGCCACCAGGACACTGTCATGATTGACCCGAAAAAAATCGAACAACTCGCTCGCCAGGTTCATGAATCAATGCCAAAAGGCATCCGGGAGTTTGGCGATGACGTCGAAAAAAAGATCCGCCAGACACTGCAGGCACAGCTTTCTAAGCTTGACCTGGTTAATCGTGAAGAGTTTGATGTGCAGACTCAAGTATTACTGCGCACCCGTGAAAAGCTGGCAGCCCTGGAACAACGTATAGCCGCGCTGGAGCAGCCTGCCGGCAACAACAACCCGGTGCTCAAAACCGAAGATACGCCATAACCAGGCGCTGGGCGGCACCCTGTCCGCCCACCCTGCTCAGCCGCTTTTTTTAATGCTGTTAATGATATTGCTGGTTGAGATACCATCTTCAAAATTCAGCACCCGCACTTCACCACCGTTAGCCCAGACTTCCTGACTGCCGGCTATCTCCTGCGGTTTATAATCACCCCCTTTTACCAGCAGGTCTGGCAAAATTTCACTGATTAAGCGTTGCGGGGTGTCCTCTTCAAAAGGCACCACCCAGTCCACTGCTTCAAGCGCCCCAAGCACAATCATGCGGTTAACCAGTGGATTTACCGGACGACTCTCCCCTTTCAGCCGTCGGGTGGACGCATCGCTATTCACCGCCACGATCAGCCGGTCTCCCAGCTTACGGGCATTGGCAAGATACGACACATGGCCGGCATGCAAAATATCAAAACAGCCGTTGGTCATCACCACTTTCTCGCCACGCTGACGCGCCAGAGCCACTGCCTGTTTAAGCTGAGTCTCATCCATCACGCCAAAGCCGCTTTCCGGGCGGGCATGAATTGCGTTTTCCAGTTCAACCGGTGACACCGTTGAAGTCCCCAGTTTTCCAACCACCACGCCGGCTGCAGCATTAGCCAGAAAACAGGATTCTTCAAGAGAATCCCCGGCAGCCAGTGCCGCTGCCAGCACGCCAATAACGGTATCGCCGGCACCGGTAACATCGTAAACCTCCTGCGCCTGGGTTGGCAGATGCAGCGGTGCCTTGCCCGGCTGCAGCAGCGTCATACCATTTTCTGAACGGGTTATCAGTAACGCGGACAGCGCAAACTGTTGGATCAGCGCCATACCCCGCTCAACCAGCACCTCTTCGGTGCTACAACGCCCGACCACGGCTTCGAATTCCGAAAGATTGGGCGTCAGCAGGGTCGCCCCGCGATAGCGTTCAAAATCCGTCCCTTTAGGATCGATCAGAACCGGCACCCCTGCCGTTCTGGCCAGCTGAATCATTTTCTGCACGCTACTCAGCGCGCCTTTGGCATAGTCAGACAACACCAGCGCACCGACAGGAGGCAGCGCTTTTGCAATACGCTCATGCAACGGTTGCGGGTCGACCTGCGCGAATCCTTTTTCAAAATCCAGCCGGATAAGCTGCTGATTACGGGAAAGCACCCGCAGCTTAGTGATCGTGGGGTGGCTGGCTAATGAGACAAAATCGCAGTGAACATGGCAGGCAGACAGGGTGCCAGCCAGCACCTTAGCCGCATCATCACGCCCCGTCAGACCAACCAGGTGGCAACCAACGCCCAGCGCTGCAATGTTCATGGCAACGTTGGCGGCGCCGCCCGGCCGCTCTTCTACCGTATCAACTTTCACTACCGGAACCGGCGCCTCGGGAGAAATACGGCTGGTCGGGCCGTACCAGTAGCGATCCAGCATAATATCGCCAACCACCAGAACGCCAGCATGGTTAAAATCGGGCAGCGTAACTTTCATTCCAGAGACTCCAGACAACGGTAAATAAGTTTGCGCGGATAATAGCATACATCCCGCCACCACTGGTTACTCATCGGCGCTATCACTCTCTGCCGCCACCAGCCAGCGCTGCCAGCTGGCATCAACCTGCTGTTTATGCTGACTGAACGCATCAGACTCCACATGGCCGGGCAACGCCTGCAGTGCCCGGTGATGCAAGGCATCGCGCAGGGCCACGTAGGCGGCGGTCAGGGCGTCCGCCTCCTCCTGCGCCATGCGAGCGTACTGCGCCATTAGCGCAAAGATACGCACATTATCAGACCAGCGGGTAAGCGCGGGCTGTCTGGCAGCATAGCGCAGCACCAGAAACTGGGCGATAAACTCAATATCGGTAATGCCACCAGGATCGGCTTTAATATCCCAGCGCCCTTTATGTTTGTTGCTGAGATGGTCACGCATTTTTTCCCGCATCCCTCGTACCTCGGTGCGTAGCTGAAGCGGATCGCGTACGCGGCAAAGAATCGCCCGACGGATGGCAGTAAAGCGTTCCGCCAGATCGGCGGCCCCGTAGACAATACGCGCCCGAACCAGCGCCTGATGTTCCCAGGTCCAGGCATCATCACGCTGATATGCCTCAAAAGCATCAAAGGTACTGACCAGCATACCCGCCGCACCCGACGGACGCAGGCGGGCATCGACTTCATACAAAATGCCTGACGACGTGCGCGTACTAAACAGATGCATAATGCGCTGTGCCAGCCGCAGGTAAAATTGCCGGCCGTCAATTTCACGTTCGCCACGGGTCATCACCTCGGCCGGGCAGTCATGTAAAAAAACCAGATCGAGATCGGAGCGATAACCCAGTTCCCAGCCGCCAAGCTTGCCATAACCGATAACGGCAAAGCCACGCGCCTGCTCGCTATCCAGATGTTCAGGGCGGCCATAACGTTGTACCATCATGCTCCACGCCTGCTGGACCACCGCGTCAATAATAGCTTCAGCCAGCCAGGTTAAATGATCGCTAACCTTCATCACCGCCAGAGTGCCTGCGATATCGGCAGCAGCAATACGCAGCTGTTGTACCTGCTTAAACTGGCGCAAAGCCTCCAGCTGCTGCTCTTCATCCTCAACCGGAACCCGTAACAAATATTGGCGAAGCTCGTCGCGGTAGGCTTCGGGAGCCGTGACCTGATAAAGCGTAGTGGGATCAAGCAACTCATCGAGCAACAGCGGATAACGCGCCAGCTGGCTGGCAATCATCGGCGAGGCGGCGCACAAACGAATCAGATGGCGCAGAGCCCCATGTGATTCGGTCAGTAATTCAAGATAGGTGCTGCGGGTTACCACGCTGAGCAGCAAAGGCACCAGCCGTTCGAGGGTTTCCACCGCGTCATCACGCGGACATATTTCCGCCAGCAGGCGCGGCATCAGCTGGTCCAGCGCCTGACGACCCCGGGGCCCAATGGTACGGCGATTACAATCCTGACGAAACCCGGTCATGACGTTTAATAAAGAGAGACGCGCGCTGTCATCAAGCTGCGGTACCAGCGGCAACAAATCGCTGTCTTCCAGCTGTTCCTGCCACAATCCAGCATAGAGGCCACCGTCAGTGGTGTCGTCATGCTCCGGTGCCTCATCTCCGATCAGCTCGTTAAAAATAACCCGCACCTGGCTCAGGTGACCGTCAAGCTGCTGACGCAGTGACTGCCAGTCAGGGTATCCCATCACCCAAGCCAGTCGCGCCCGATTAAGCTCATCGGCCGGCAGGGTCTGGGTTTGTTCATCGTTAATACTTTGCAGCAAATTCTCCAGCCGACGCAGAAAAAGATAGGCGGTACGCAGGGTTTCCACCTGGCCTGCAGTCAGCAGCCCCAGCTCACCTATCGCCGTCAGTGTCGGCAGCAATGAACGCCCCTGAAGCGTACGCTCACGTCCACCGCGTATCAGCTGAAACACCTGCACAATAAATTCAATTTCGCGAATGCCACCGGCACCAAGTTTGATATTGTCCACCAGGCCGCGGCGGCGAACTTCACGAGCAATCATGGCCTTCATGTTACGCAATGACTGGATCACGCTGAAATCAATATAGCGCCGGTAGACGAACGGACGCAGCATAGTGCGCAGTTCTTCACTCCAGCGGTCGTCGTCTTCCCCCATCAGGCGGGCTTTCACCATGGCGTAACGCTCCCAGTCCCGCCCCTGTTCCTGATAATAATCTTCCAGCGCGGCGAAACTCATCACCAGGGGACCACTGTCGCCAAACGGCCGCAAACGCATGTCCACGCGATAAACAAAACCCTCAGCAGTGGGCTGGTCAAGTACTTTAATCAGCCGCTGTCCCAGACGGGTAAAAAACTGAGCGTTATCCAGTTCACGCCTGCCGCCGTGAGTCACCCCGTTCTCCGGCCAGGTAAAAATCAGATCGATATCCGAAGAAAAATTAAGTTCATTGCCCCCAAGCTTGCCCATACCCAGTATCAGCAACGGCTGCGCGACGCCCTGAGCATTGCAGGGGGTGCCCATTTCACGACAGCAGGCGGCGTACAGCCAGTCGCGGGCCGCAACAATCAGCGTTTCAGCCAGGGTACTCAGTTGCAACAACGAACGCGCGGTTTTGCTGCTGTCGAGCGCCTGCATCCAGGCTATACGCATCAGCTTTTCTCGCCGGAACAGACGCAGCGCACGCATCAGCTGATTTTCATCCTGAACCTCTGCCAGCTGCTGCATCAGTTCAGCGCGATAGTCATTATGCTCATCAGGACTAGGCTGCTGTTGCAGCAGTCTTTGCCACCACTGAGGATGGCTTAATAACGCCTCGCTAATAAAATCACTGAAAGTGCAGACCGCGAGGGCATCACCGTCAGGCGCCGGCCCGTCAGGCAACCAGCCTGCCTTCAGCTGTTGATAACGCGCCTGCAGAGATGCAGGTAAGGGACGGGCTGATAATGGCAGCATAGTGACTCCTGAAGGTTACGCCAATTTACTGGCCGCTGTGTTTCCAGAAAGGAGATTGCTTCAGCGCCTCACGGGTCTGCGCTTTGAATTGCGACTGCTGACGCTGCATGATCGTTTCCGCCAGCAGCTGCCAGGGTTCCAGCCAGCGGGTCACCGCCACCGGATCATAAGCCCCTCCCAGCAGATGCACCGCCTGCAGCTGACGCTGCAGGCGGATTAACTTATCCTGATACTGCCCACTCAGCTGAATCCCCTGAAACGTTTCCCGTAAATCAGCGGCAATGCGTGACAACATAATATCGGCAAAGCGCTTAAACGACCCTTGCAGCCGGGCATTGTCCTTTTCACTGAGAAACGACTGCCAGCGTTTACCGGCCAGCCAGTCAGTCAGCGCTAACTGCGCTTGCAACCAGTCCGGAGAAAAACACAGGCTCGCCGCATCGGGTGACTCAGCTTCCAGGCTATTTTCCAGCGCGGTTAATTTCTGACGCAGACTGGCACTGGCTTTGCGTGGCACCAGGGCGCCAAAGAGCGTCAGGGTTTCCCGGATCAACGACAGCGCGGTTTTGATTTCTGCCAGTGCATCGGGGCAATCGCGTAGCCAGAGCTCTTCGTGGTATTGCCACTGCGCCAGGCCCAGCTGCAACGCCGCCTGCATTCCCTCTTCGACGCTGGCTTTCTTTTTCACCTTTAGCAACGGCACCGGACGCAGCGGCCGCTCGGGGTTACCCTGGGCCAGAGCATAACCGCGGGCGGCTTTACTCAGACTGCCGAGGCGTAACCCCGCATATCCCGCCAGGCTTCCCGCAAATGCCATCAGTTCTTCCCGGGTACCGCTTTTTAACTCCAGCTCAATTTCATGCAGCGGTTCGCTAAGCGAACCGGCAACCACCTCGCCGCGATCAAGCGCTACTTCAATCTCGCTTTGCTGGTAGTTCACCAGCCATCTCTCACGGATAAAATGCGTACTGAATAAGGCTGAAAGCCGCTTTTGTAATGCTGTGACATCGGTATTGTCCGGCCAGACCGTCTGCGGCAGCAAGGCAATATCCAGCGTTGGCTGGCTGAGCGGAATATTATATTCCGCTCGCTGATGCAACCCACCGATACTGGCGCCTTTCCCCTTGAGGGTCATCTCATAGCTGTCGCCAAAACCGCGAATACGCAACCCGATATCCCAGCGTCGTAGCTGATTATCAGCGGTTTCATAATAAATATTGGTCAGCTTCTCGCCCGGTATATGCTGATGCGGCCAGGCGGCCAGCCATTGCGGCAGATTTAATACTGCCTGCTCATTGGCAATGAACTTTATTTCGATTTCAATGGTCATATTTTTCTGATTTAACTTGTTACCAGTAAAATTGGTGTGTTGAACGTGATTATAACCCTCTTTTTCCGGCTGTTTTTGTCGTTATGACTGACAGAAACAACAATTCTGGTGCTATAAAGGAATTAGGGTATCTTTAATTAAGTGCAGCATGACGGTTTGTCGCTGGCGCAGCCAGCACTTTCCGGTCCAACCTCTCAGCATTATGAGACCAGGATAGTTCTCATTCAGATTCATGTGATGGGGTTTCAGACTGAGCTTTTACTTTTGTCCCGGACTTAACCAAAAAGACATCTAATGAAAAAAATACATCTGATTAGCCTGACTTTCCTGGCTGTTAGCGCCGCAAATATTGTCCATGCAGAGGATACACGTTACGTTTCTGATGAACTGACCACCTGGCTACGCAGCGGCCCCGGCGACCAGTATCGACTAACAGGAACCGTTAACGCCGGTGAAGCGGTCACCCTATTGCAAACTAACGAAAATACCCATTATGGTCAGATTCGTGACGCAAACGGGCGTACTGCATGGATCCCCCTGTCACAACTCAACAATCAACCCAGCCTGCGCACCCGCGTTCCGCAGCTTGAACAGCAGGTAAAAGTGCTGAGCGATAAGCTAAACAATATCGACAGCAGCTGGAACCAGCGCACCGCCGATATGCAGAAAAAAGTGGCGGCCAGCGACGGCATTATTAATGGCCTGAAAAATGAGAACGAACAGCTTAAAAATCAGCTGATTGTAGCAAAAAAGAAAGTCAATGCGGCCAACGTTCAGCTTGATGATAAACAGCGTGCCATTATTATGCAGTGGTTCATGTATGGCGGAGGGGTTGCCGGTATTGGTCTGTTGTTTGGCCTGTTATTGCCGCACATGATCCCGCGCCGGAAAAGAAAAGACCGCTGGATGAACTAAACCGCACCAGCCAGCTAAAATGAATAGACTGCGGACATAGCGGCTAATGCCTTTTTGTGCCGATGGCTTTGTCATAACATAGCCTTTCTCAGGTTGCGGAGTACGCCGTGAAAACCTTTCTTGTCGGTGGAGCAGTACGCGATACCCTGCTGAATATACCGGTGAAAGACCGGGACTGGGTGGTGGTCGGCGCCTCGCCGCAGGAAATGCTGGCGCAAGGCTTTAAGCAGGTAGGCCGTGATTTCCCGGTTTTTTTACATCCGCACACTCAGGAAGAGTATGCGCTGGCCCGCACCGAGCGAAAAAGCGGCAGCGGCTATACCGGCTTTGTTTGCTACAGTGCACCGGATGTTACCTTAGAGCAGGATCTGCAGCGGCGGGATCTGACCATTAATGCCATCGCCCGCGATGCCAACGGTAAATATTACGATCCCTGGCACGGACGTCGCGATCTGCAACAACGGTTGCTGCGCCATGTTTCACCGGCCTTCAATGAAGATCCGCTGCGGGTGCTGCGGGTTGCCCGATTTGCCGCCCGCTATGCCCATTTAAACTTTCGCATTGCCGATGAAACCGCCGCGCTAATGCGCCAGATGACCGCCAGCGGCGAACTACGTGCGCTCAATGCCGAACGGGTCTGGAAAGAAACTGAAAATGCCCTTAGCACTGCCAATCCGCAGGTTTACTTCCAGACCCTGAGAAACTGCGGAGCGCTGGCGGTGCTGTTTCCGGAAATCGACCGCCTGTTTGGCGTACCGGCGCCGGCAAAATGGCATCCGGAAATCGATAGCGGTGTCCACACGCTGATGACGCTGGCAATAGCCGCACGGCTTAGCCCACAGGTGGATGTCCGTTTTGCCAGCCTGTGCCACGACATCGGCAAAGGCCTGACGCCGCCAGACCAGTGGCCCAGCCATCACGGACATGGTCCAGCCGGTGTGCCGCTGGTTACTGCACTCTGTCAGCGACTGCGCGTCCCTCACGCGATTTGCGATCTGGCACAGCTGGTCACCGAATTTCATGATCTGGTGCACACCATTGAACAACAGCCGGCTGAAACGCTGATTAACCTGTTCGACCGGATTGATGCCTGGCGTAAACCACAGCGGGTAGAACAGATAGCCCTGACCAGCGAAGCAGATGCCCGCGGACGAGCCGGTATGGAGAGCCACCCCTACCCACAGGGCCATTATCTGCGTACGGCCTGGCAGGTAGCGCGCAGCGTTGAAACTCAGGCGGTTATTGAGGCAGGGTTTCAGGGGGCCGGGGTTCGTGCTGAACTGACGCGACGTCGTATCGCCAGACTGGCCGCCTGGCAGGCTGAAGGCAGATAAAGGCGGCACAAAGCCGCCCCTGCAGCCTGAAGGTCAGACAAACACCATGTAAACCACGGCAGCAATGATAAAACGATAAATTGCAAAGGGAACGAACGAAATATTCTGGATCAGTTTCAGAAAGATTTTAATGGCAATCAGGGCAACAATAAACGCCGTGACAAAACCGACAGCAAACAGCGGAAAATCACTCATTTGGAGGAACGGCAGACTTTTATAAAGATCGAGCGCCGTCGCCCCTATCATCATCGGAACCGCAAGAATAAAGGAAAACTCAGAAGCCGCGTAGCGGCTGACGCCCATTAGCATGCCGCCGGAAATGGTGGCGCCTGAACGTGAAAAGCCGGGCCACAGTGCCAGACACTGAAAACAACCAATCATAAAACACTGACGATAAGTGAGATCATCAATACCGACGGCTTTCGGCTGTTTAGGTTTTAAAAATTCCCCCGCCAGCAGCAGAAAGCCACCGACAATCAGGGCATACATCACGTTGACTGGATTAAACAACGATTTAATGGCGTCATGTAATAACAGACCCAGCACCACCGCCGGCACCATGCCCAGCAAAATATGCAGCAGATTCAACTGTCCGATTCCGGTACCTTCATGGGGAACGCGGCCAAAATGAATACCAATCAGACTGAATAAACGGCGCCAGAACATCACCACCACGGCCAGAATAGAGCCGAGCTGGATAACCACTTCAAAGGTATCAGCGGTATTCCCTTCAAAGCCAAGAAGGTGGCCCACAATAATCATATGTCCGGTGGAAGAAACAGGAAGAAATTCCGTCAATCCTTCCACTATGCCGAGGATACATGCCACCCATAGCTGGTGAATATCTGCCATCAAATCTACCCCTTTCCTTATCAAAACCACTAAAAAGGCGGTGCGCTATGCAACCGCCATTAAAATATGCCTGTTAATCATTAGGCTTAGCTTAAGACACAGCATAATGTGGTTTGGTTTCCGGATGATGGCAATCACCTCAGGACAGTTTCGGAATTGTTCCCCGTTCAATCACCACGCCCACCGCGCGCGCCTGAGCAACCGCACTGGGTTTACTCACGCGAATCCGCACCCAGGGGGTATTAAATTCGTTAATCAGGCCTTGAGCCAGCTCTTCTGCGACACGTTCTACCAAGGCAAAGCGTCCACCTGAGACATGTCCGATAATGAATTCAGCTACGTCGGCATAACTCAGGCAGTCAGTGACATCATCGCTTTGCGCCGCAGGACGGTTATCCCAGGCCATTTCAACATCGAACACCAGTTTTTGCCGGATCGCTTGCTCCCAGTCGTAAACGCCAATGGTGCTAATGACCTCTAATTGCTCAATAAATACTATATCCATCATCGACATCTCTGTTTTTGTGCTGGCCGGATACCACTTACAGACAATTATGCGTATTATCCGTAGATGATGACAATAAAACGACCTGTATTAGACGGAACTGTGTTATGAGTGTACTCGCACCTGGCATGATCATTTTCGCGTACCTGTGTGGTTCCATCTCCAGCGCTATCCTGATTTGCCGCCTGGTCGGGCTGCCCGATCCCCGGGGAGAAGGTTCCGGTAATCCCGGTACCACTAATGTATTGCGGATTGGCGGCAAAGCGGCAGCGGCAACCGTGCTGGTTTGCGACATCTTAAAAGGCATGGTCCCCGTCTGGCTGGCATATTATCTTGGGCTCTCTCCGCTCTGGCTGGGGCTGATTGCTATTGCCGCCTGCCTTGGCCATATCTACCCGATATTTTTTCACTTCCAGGGAGGTAAAGGCGTGGCCACCGCCTTTGGTGCCATTGCCCCGATTGGCTGGGATCTGACGGGACTGATGATAGGCACCTGGCTGTTAACGGTACTACTGAGCGGTTACGCCTCGCTGGGGGCAATTATCAGCGCGCTGATTGCGCCATTCTATGTCTGGTGGTTTAAGCCACAATTTACCTTTCCGGTTTCCCTGCTGTCATGCCTGATTCTGTTGCGCCATCATGACAATATTCAGCGCCTCTGGCGCGGTCAGGAAAATCGCCTGTGGAAACGCAAGCCACGCGGTAAATCCTGACGGAACCACGCGCGCCGGGATGATTACCCGGTCAGTTCCGCCAGCGGCCAGCGCGGACGAACGGTAACATTCAGCGGTTCGCTGGCACCGTTTTTCAGCCGCACCATGCCTGCATATGCAATCATGGCGCCGTTATCAGTACAAAACGCAGGCCGGGCATAAAACACGGCTCCGCCCCGGGCTTTCATCATGCTATCGAGATGCGAACGCAGCGTGCGGTTAGCGCTGACGCCGCCGGCAATCACCAGCCGCCGAAAACCAGTTTGCTCCAGCGCACGTTTACATTTAATCGCCAGTGTATCCACCACCGCATCTTCAAAGGCGCGGGCAATGTCAGCATGCGTTTGTGCATCCTGCGGATTTTCCCGCACCGTGTTCGCCGCGAAGGTTTTCAGACCAGAAAAGCTGAAATCCAGCCCCGGCCGGTCGGTCATAGGCCGCGGAAAACGGAAACGGCCCGCAACCCCCTGTTGCGCCATACGTGACAGCTGCGCGCCGCCAGGGTAATCCAGCCCCAGCAACTTAGCGGTTTTATCAAACGCCTCACCTGCTGCATCGTCAACAGACTCGCCAAGCAACTGATACGCACCAATGGCGGTGACGCTAATAAGCTGGGTATGGCCACCGGATACCAGCAGGGCAACAAAAGGAAAATCCGGTGGATTATCCTCCAGCATCGGCGCCAGCAAATGGCCTTCCATGTGATGTACCGCCACTGCCGGTACCTGCCAGGCAAACGCCAGAGCACGGCCAATGGTCGCACCAACCAGCAACGCGCCAACCAATCCCGGACCTGCGGTATAGGCAACCGCGTCAATATCCTCTGGCTGTAACGCCGCCTCTTTCAGTGCCGCCTTAATTAGCGGCACGGTTTTGCGCACGTGATCGCGTGACGCCAGTTCCGGCACCACCCCGCCATAATCAGCGTGCAGCTTTACCTGGCTATAAAGTTGGTTTGCCAGCAAACCGTGTGTCTCATCATAAATGGCGACGCCGGTTTCATCACAGGATGTTTCAATACCCAGAACACGCATGGTTAATCACCTCGTTAGTGCGGCGCGAAGTGTAGCACGAACCCGCCGTCACAGGCGATTCTGACAGATGCCTTTTTGTTTTGACCACAATGCGCTATACTCGCCAGCCTGCAAAAACCGGCAGCCGCACAGGCGACGTTGTTGGTTTCGTATTGCTTTGGTGCTTTACAACGCAGCCTGTGTTGAAGTAAAATTCCGCACCATTTTGAAACAAGCTGGCAAAAGGCCAGCGGCAAAACCGAATTTATTGAGGTGAGAGTTACATGCCGGTAATTAAAGTACGTGAAAACGAGCCGTTTGACGTAGCACTGCGTCGCTTTAAACGTTCCTGTGAAAAAGCAGGCGTTCTGGCTGAAGTTCGTCGTCGTGAATTTTATGAAAAACCAACGACTGAACGTAAGCGCGCTAAAGCGTCTGCTGTTAAGCGTCACGCCAAAAAACTGGCTCGCGAAAACGCACGTCGCACTCGTCTGTACTAATTTGCTACCGGAGTTTTCTCCGGATACCACAGACAAGCAGTCGTTAACGAGCCGTGCATCCGGAAGGAATGCGCGGCTTGTTGTCGTTTATAGCATTCGTAAAAATCCATCCCGCCGGCCGCTAACGGCACCGGGGAATGGCAAGGCAGCAAGTGAGCGAATCCCCGGGAGCATACTCCAGTATGTGACCGGGGTGAACGAATGCCGCTAACGCAGCATCAGGCTGAAAGATGAAGGGGAAAAATGGCTGGAAGAATACCACGCGCATTCATCAGTGACCTGCTCGCCCGCACCGACATCGTCGATTTAATAGATGCGCGTGTGAAGCTTAAAAAGCAGGGCAAGAATTATCACGCGTGTTGTCCTTTCCACAATGAAAAGACCCCCTCTTTTACCGTCAACGGTGATAAGCAGTTTTACCACTGTTTTGGCTGTGGCGCTCATGGTAATGCCATCGACTTCCTGATGAATTTTGATCGTCTGGAGTTCGTAGAAAGTATTGAAGAACTGGCGACGCGGTATGGTCTGGAAATTCCTTACGAGACCGGCAGCGCGCCGGGTCAGATTGAACGCCATCAGCGCCAGAATTTATACCAGCTGATGGAAGGACTGAACGATTTTTATCAGCAATCATTATCCCAACCTGCTGCCGGTGCGGCCCGCGATTATCTGACAAAACGCGGTCTCAGCGACGAAGTGATTAAACACTTTGCTATCGGCTTTGCCCCGGCAGGTTGGGATAATGTGCTGAAACGTTTTGGTCAGCAGCCGGAAAACCGCCAGTCGCTGATCGATGCCGGCATGCTGGTCACCAACGATCAGGGCCGCAGTTACGATCGCTTTCGCGAACGGGTGATGTTTCCGATTCGTGATAAGCGCGGTCGGGTGATTGGCTTTGGTGGCCGGGTCGTTGGTGACGGGTTGCCAAAATACCTCAACTCACCGGAAACAGATATTTTTCACAAAGGCCGTCAGCTGTACGGCCTGTATGAAGCACAGAAAAATCACCCGCAACCGATGAAGCTGCTGGTGGTTGAAGGCTATATGGATGTGGTGGCGCTGGCGCAGTTTGGTATCGATTATTCGGTAGCCTCACTGGGCACCTCCACGACGGCGGAACATATCCAGCTGCTGTTTCGCAACACCGACAACGTGGTCTGCTGTTATGACGGCGACCGGGCCGGACGGGAAGCAGCCTGGCGCGCGCTGGAAACCGCACTGCCCTATATGACCGATGGCCGGCAGCTGCGTTTTATGTTTCTGCCAGACGGCGAAGATCCTGATTCACTGGTGCGTAAAGAAGGCAAACAGGCTTTTGAAGCACGGATGGATAACGCGCTGCCGCTGTCGGGATTTTTATTTGATTCGCTATTGCCACAGGTCGATCTGGCAACACCCGATGGACGCGTCCGACTCAGTGCGCTGGCGCTGCCGCTGATAAGTCAGGTCCCCGGCGAAACGCTGCGCATTTATCTGCGTCAGCAATTGGGCAACAAGCTGGGGATTCTCGATGACAATCAGCTGGAAAAGCTGATGCCGCGACAGGCTGAAAATGCTAAATCCGTGGCACCCGCACAGCTAAAACGCACAACTATGCGTATACTTATTGGCTTGCTGGTGCAAAATCCTGCGCTGGCCGCTCAGGTGCCTTCTCTGGCCGGATTGAATGAAGAAAAACAGCCAGGCCTCGGGCTGTTTAACCAGCTGGTTGACGCCTGTAATGAGCACCCGGGCATCACCACAGGACAGTTACTGGAGCGTTATCGCGGGACAAAATATGCCGCGACCCTTGAAAAACTGTCGGTGTGGGACGATATAGCTGATACAGACATTGCTGAAAAAACGTTCACGGATGCGTTGAATCACCTCCTTGATTCCGCACTTGAACTACGATTAAACGAATTGATTGCGCGTGCGCGTACCCAGGGTCTTACCCCGCAGGAACGCGAAGAAGTCCAGGTACTGAATCAGGTCCGGATGAAAAAATAGCGATGACGGATTTACCCGGGACAGCAGCCAGGTCCGCTAACAGCCTTTTGAGGTTGCAACAGAGGTAAGTCAGGTCAGTTCACAGGATTCAAGCGGCTTAAGTGCCGATTATCCACCAGGGATAACCTGGTAGCCGCCGTGCGGGCAGCGGCAATAACCAAAAGCCCGCATAGTATTTGTTGGCAGTTTAGCCGACCGACACCAACCTAATAACAGAAGTGTGGATACCGTCTTATGGAGCAAAACCCGCAGTCACAGCTTAAGCTGCTTGTCACACGTGGTAAGGAGCAAGGCTATCTGACCTATGCTGAGGTCAATGACCATCTGCCGGAAGATATCGTCGACTCCGATCAGATCGAAGACATCATCCAGATGATCAACGACATGGGTATTCAGGTGGTTGAAGAAGCCCCGGATGCCGATGATCTGATGCTCAATGAAAACAGCACGGATACCGACGAAGATGCCGCTGAAGCAGCGGCGCAGGTGTTATCCAGTGTGGAATCCGAAATTGGCCGCACTACCGACCCGGTACGCATGTACATGCGTGAAATGGGCACGGTTGAGCTGTTAACCCGCGAAGGCGAAATTGACATCGCCAAACGTATAGAAGACGGGATCAATCAGGTTCAATGCTCCGTTGCTGAATATCCCGAAGCGATTACCTATCTGCTGGATCAATACGATCGTGTTGAAGCCGGTGAAGCCCGGCTTTCCGATCTGATTACCGGCTTTGTCGATCCTAATGCGGAAGAAGACCTGGCACCGACCGCCACCCACGTTGGGTCTGAGCTCTCAGAAGAAGAGCGCGACGACGATGACGATGACGAAGATGGCGACGACGACAGCAGTGACGACGACAACAGCATTGATCCTGAGCTGGCGCGCGAGAAGTTTGGCGAGTTGCATACGCAATACGAGTCAACCCGCGTCACAATCAAAGCCAAAGGGCGCAGTCACGCCGACGCGATTGAAGAGATCCAGAAACTTTCAGAAGTCTTCAAACAGTTCCGTCTGGTTCCAAAGCAATTTGACTATCTGGTCAACAATATGCGTGAAATGATGGAGCGTGTCCGTACCCAGGAACGCATCATCATGAAACTCTGTGTTGAACAGTGCAAAATGCCGAAGAAAAATTTCATTACCCTGTTCACCGGTAATGAAACCAGCGAAACCTGGTTTCAGGCGGCGCAGGCAATGAACAAACCCTGGTCGGAAAAGCTGCAGGAAGTGGCCGATGATGTTCAGCGCAGCCTGCTCAAACTGTCACAGATTGAAGAAGAAACCGGGCTGACCATCGAGCAGGTGAAAGATATCAACCGGCGTATGTCCATCGGTGAAGCGAAAGCGCGTCGGGCCAAAAAAGAGATGGTGGAAGCTAACCTGCGTCTGGTTATCTCCATTGCCAAAAAGTACACCAATCGCGGCCTGCAGTTTCTCGACCTGATTCAGGAAGGTAACATTGGCCTGATGAAAGCGGTTGATAAATTTGAATACCGCCGAGGCTATAAGTTTTCGACTTATGCCACCTGGTGGATCCGCCAGGCGATTACGCGTTCTATCGCTGACCAGGCCCGTACCATTCGTATCCCGGTTCATATGATTGAAACCATTAACAAACTCAATCGTATTTCCCGCCAGATGCTGCAGGAAATGGGGCGCGAGCCAACGCCGGAAGAGCTGGCTGAGCGTATGCTGATGCCGGAAGATAAAATTCGTAAAGTGCTGAAAATTGCCAAAGAACCAATCTCAATGGAAACGCCGATTGGTGACGATGAAGATTCACATCTGGGTGATTTTATTGAAGACACCACGCTGGAACTGCCGCTGGACTCAGCCACTTCGGAAAGTCTGCGCTCAGCCACCCATGATGTGCTGGCCGGGCTAACCGCGCGTGAAGCAAAGGTACTGCGTATGCGTTTCGGTATTGATATGAACACTGACCATACGCTGGAAGAAGTGGGTAAACAGTTTGACGTTACCCGTGAGCGTATTCGTCAGATTGAAGCAAAAGCCTTGCGTAAACTGCGCCATCCCAGCCGTTCAGAAGTGTTGCGCAGCTTCCTCGACGACTAAACAGCCGTCAATCCGCTCTTGTAAAAACCCCGGTTCCCCGGGGTTTTTTATTACCTGCGGTGTGCTATCAGCGGCCACGCGACGCCAGCGCCCGTTCCAGTTCACGATAGAGTTGCACCAGCTTGTCCAGTGATGCACGATTCAGCCCGCTGGGATTAGGCAGCAGCCAGACTTCAGTGTCACCAATTGTCACCGGCTGACGCCCCCATTCAGCCTGAGGCTGACGAAAGGCTTTTTTATAAGCATCTTTACCGAGGACCGCCAGCACCAGCGGCTGATAGCGCTGAACTTTTTCTACCAGCTGACGCCCCCCTTCTTTTAACTCATCGCGCTCAACCTCTCCTGCCTGTACTGTTGGCCGCGTGACCAGCATGGTAATGCCACAGCCGGTATCCAGCAATGACTGCTCCTGTTCGGGTTTTAACTGGCGCTCAGTGAAACCAGCCTGCCAGATAACTTTCCAGAAACGGTTGCCCGGATGGGCAAAATGGTAGCCAGTATGGGCCGATGATTTCCCCGGATTAATACCGCAGAACAACACTCGCAGACCCGGTTCAATAATGTCCTGAATAGCCTGGTCGTTAACCCGATCTTCGCTCAAGATAGCTCCTGTATTTCATCAACGGGGAAGTCACTTAGTATCGCATAGTCACCCCCTGCCTGCGGCGTCACCATCAGATTTTCTTTGTCAGCGCAGAGTGTCCTCGGTGTTTTTTGTTTTCATGGCACAACAACCATTGCCGGTTACAGCCCATCTGTCAGGGATGCAGATCCGAACGGTGACAGAAGAAGCCGGCATTAAGAAAAAAGCCAAAATGTCTTTTTGAGCGGCTAATATCAGCCGGTGATTTCCTTTCCTCTTAGGGCGGGATGCCTGCCTTTTGACCTTCCCTGTCTTTACCCTGCGCCTGTTACCCCCAATACATCAGAAAAAAATTACGTTAATTTGATATGATTTTGTTTATTTTCAATACGATAATAAAAAACCTATTACCAGATGACGTCTTTAATACTGACTCGCGGTTGCAGCAAAAAATGCGGTCACCGCACAATTCGATCGTCGGTAACTTGTTATCAAACGTACATTTTCATCGTACTCACAACAGGTAACGCTATAGATAAAATTACTGAAAAAATGAAGAGTTAGTCTCTTATTCGGTAAAAAATCCGCCCTTTCGTGATCGTCATTAACGATCAAAAATGCTTATTCAATAGGCATGGTCTTTCATTGTCAAAAAATTGATCGATATAATGTATTTCACATTACTCTGGCCACACTATATTGTCGTTTCAACTTTAGAGAATTAATCAGAAATAAATAAACCTGATATTAAAATAAATAGCGACAGAGAAAAAGAGGTTATCACTATGTAAAAATAACATTCAGCAATCATTGGTTAATAAAAAGAACAAAAACAAACAACGAAAAATACAAACGTTGCCGCTGGGATAACACTTATCAGTCAGGAATACTTTTCTGCGTTAGAAATCAAGCAGAGAAGATAAACGCACTGTCGTACAGGGAAGATATATGAGTGATTATATGAATATGCTCAGGCTTTTTGATGCCGCCAACGTTTCATTTATTTTATTATGCAGCAGCCTTGTTATGTTAATGACACCCGGGCTGGCTTTTTTTTATGGCAGACTGGTTTCAAGAAAAAGTATCGTTACTATTATGCTACAGTGTTTTATTTCGATGAGCTGGATAGCTATATTATGGTTTGCTGTTGGTTACTCACTGAGCTTTGCCCCTTCATCAAATGGTATCATTGGCGATCCATTGCATTATGCATTTTTAAATAACATCAGCCCACAAACACTCTATCAAGGCAATCATGCGGGGGTGATGCCTCTAATTGGTTGAATCTGATGTATAATGCGGGCTTTTGAGGTTCTCTTATGGCCAGCGTTAACGTTCATTGTCCCCGTTGTCAGTCTGTTCAGGTTTACCGCCATGGTCAGAACCCTAAAGGCTATGACAGATTTCGCTGCCGTGACTGCCACCGCGTGTTTCAACTCACTTACGCTTA
>NZ_MOMB01000001.1 GCF_002752165.1 Erwinia sp. OLFS4 | reverse complement strand
TGCCACTACTATGACAATAAGATACCAGTTGCATCTGCTGGTTAATTATTTTTTTTGAAAAAACGTCAACGTAGGAGCGAGAGTTATCAGCTTCTTCAGTTATAAAGGTAGCATGGAAAAAAGTAAACAACAGCGCTATCATAAATAAATAAATTTCACCATTCATAAGCAACCACTTTGATTAACCATTTTTCCCGCTAACACCAAACACGGTACCTTTGAAATTCCATTTTTGTTGCGATTGATCAAACGTTATTTTATTTATAACCAGGCTGTTAAATCTTTGAAATATTGGGATGATAATTTCTGGGTTATAATTAAAATCAAAATTAAAATCAAAACATGAAAACTGGCGATCATACTTAACTTGATCTGTAGAACGAGGACCACAGCTATATACCGAAGTCAGGCTGACCGGCAACATGGTGTTATCAAAAATCAATTGCATCCTATCCGAAAGATCATTAATATTCTCTAACTTACTAATATCACCTATACCATCTCCAGCCAGGTGAAAAACTAACATCGCATTCTGCCGATTGACAATTTTAAGTTCGCCTTTGGCATTATCAATTGGTTGCATAACGCTTTTATTCAGATAATCACTGGAACCAAAATCTCGCTTAAGCATAAAAACAATATCATTTTTATCAGAAAAAACACTGTCTACTGATAAAAAGCCAGGAACAGAATAAGCCAGCCCATAATTTGAATATATTTTCTGTCGAAAAGCATTCACCAACTGTTCAGGAAGAAGAGCAGTACTACCAGGAAAAAAATTATGCTTATGTATGACTTTAGGCGTATTTTGAACAACGGGTTCAGGCGTTTTTTCTGCAAAAATGAATTTATAGGCAATGCCACTGGCAATGACAATAAATGCTAACGCCAGTAAATGCATTTTTTCAGGCTTAAACTTAACACCTTTTATCCTGATATTATTTTTTTTAGGAATATCTTCTAATTGAAAGTTCTCATTATGCTCAGAAAAATTCCATGAGACAGGATAAGAAGTTTTATTCCACTTTAAATCTCTAAGACTTGTTGTAAAACTTTCATGTGCCTCAGTCTCTCCCTCAACAACCTTATCAATAACGATGGTCCCTGAATCATCCTTACCAAATATGTACCAGTAATCCTCCTCAAGCCTCCAGACACCAAGAATTGATTCATCAAAACAGGGGGCCAGCATAGCAGGTAACACCAGCATGCCTGTTTTGTGCTCCATCGCAGAATCAGCAAGGCCATAGCAAATTCCACCGTCAGCAAGCTTAAAAGAACAATAGAGCGTGACACCTAATTGTTCAGCCTCCTCCCTGAAGGTTTGCTTAAACTCTTTTGCTGAATTGGCCAGATTCCAGATTAGATTAACCGCATATTTTTTTTTATTACAGGTTACGGTACCTGTTTCTTGTTTAAAAAACGCGCTCATATGTCCCTCAGAACTTTACTCAAGAACGTTTAAATAAAACCCTGAGTAAGTGACTAACTTAGCCAATTCTATTCTGCCTATTAACGTCAAAGTGAATTTTTCCGTTATAAAAAATACTACTTATCACCAAGACTTAATGCAGTTGGCTTAATACTAATAATGATAATTTCCTTACGTTTTTGTGCGCTACGACCACCACCTAACAATTTAAAATCTGGTGAACCCACACCCTGGTCACCATTATTAGTGTCATCATTTTTATATCCAGCAACCACCAATGTTTGATTATTATTCATCAAGCTTTGCTGCACGAAGGAGCGTTGATTAACGTTTGGTAATTGTATAACCTGATTGTCGACTTTAAACTCATCAAAACCGTTATTTTTACCCACTAACGACGACATATTAATTGCATACTGCATCAGAATTTTACCGTCATCCAGAATACGTGGTAAGACACTCAGTGAGTAACCAGAGTTAATTGTTGACACCTTCATGTTGGTTGAAGTCGTTTGATTAGTAGTAGTCGAACCAAGAGAAGAAACATAACCCCGTGTATTTGCCACAAGGAACGGCACCTGCTGACCAGACATAGTGGTAATATTAGCAGAATTAAGCACATCTACTTTACCCTGGCTATTCAGCATATTAAGAATAAAGGAAGAACCATTTGATGTTGTGCCCTGAAGACCGCCATCCTTTGCACCAGGGATAAAATTCATCGAGCCGCTAATTCTACCTTTCAATGCACTAAACATATCGGTCAGAGAGAAATTCCAGCTTGAATTTTCATCAAGAGTTAAATTATAAATAGTGACATTTACCGAAATTTCCTGACGCAGATGCTCATTCAGTTTATCAATGTACCTTTGGACGTTAGTCATGTTTTCCGGCGTAGTGCTTACCGTAATACTCGCTAATCCCTCAGCAACATTATATGAACCATTCTTATTTAAAATGACGCTCAGGTTTTTCTTGATATCATCCCAGATATTGGTTTCCAGCATTGCGGTAGTATTGTTAGTAGCCGCAGCACTGTTCGATCCGCTACTTGAACTACCGCCTCCGCCTGATCCATCCCCGCTTCCACCATTATCACTTCCACCGGCAGTCATACCAAGATTCAAAGAACTTTGGGATGTGAGTTTTACTGGCATAGTATTAATATTAAAAGTTTTCACTTCATAAGGAGAAAAGTAAATAATGCCATTAAGGTACTGCCATGAAATACCATAATAAGAAGATACCAACTTGAGAAAACCAGACAGCTTACCTTTATAGTCCACATCAAGACCTGGCAGGTTATCATATAAGTTCATTTGAGCCTGTGGTGAAACGGAATCAGAAATAATAGCATTCAATTTCTTAAACATTTCACCGTCGCCAGATGCTGAGGACGAGGCTGCATTCTCTGTTTTACCATCTGTAATGGAAACAGGTATTCCCGTAGCAGTGGTGATGAGTTTTGCAATATCTGCCAGTGTCATTTTTCTTGATGAATACAATTTAACGCCTTCGGCTTCGACCCTGACAGGTAAACTTTCCCCTTGCTTAACCATAAAAGATTTCATTCCAATATACACACCCTCTTTATACACTTTTACCATGCTAAAAGATTTTTGATATTGTACATTGGAAGAGGACTGATAGGCTTTATTAACAAAGTTGTTATCGTTATCAAGTTTCTTCGCATTTTGTTGATAAGTTGAAGCACATGCAGATAAAGATAAAACAAGGAGTATGGGTGCCTTTTTTTTAGACATCATAATAGCTCATTAAAATAAGGTAGATGGATAATTATTAGGAATAAACTTTCAAATGAAAATAAGACTTTATTTTTTCATACTAATATTTATAGTTTAAATTTATTGTCCCATTGATTTTTTTTACTTTGTTATTATTAAAACCATAGCCAGTTAACTCTGCAGCCAGGCTGTAACTGCCCGATTTCGCGCCAGAAAGCATTGAGAATGGCGAAAGGCTATACTCACCACCATAGGGTAAAGAAACAACATGATGCTCTATTTTTTTAATATCACCTGTTGCATTTGAAAGTGTTATTACCAATACTACGTATTTAATTTTTGCACCACGCCATGTAATTTTAACACTATCATCCTCTGAATTTACTGTTAAGTATGAATCTTTACTAATAATTCCATTCTTATAAGGCGTTAATGTTAAACCATAAATATCCGGATAGCCATTCTCTGAAGATTCATTTCTGGAAAAATAATCATACGCAGCAAAAATATAACTCTTCTGGGGTAAACCCCACTGTGCCAGATCGACTTTCCAGCCATTCCGCCAGCCATGAAAACTATTATCTGAATCATGATAGATCCCCCCCCAGTAACCTATTTCCTTCATTATTTCTCCTTTGCTTGCAGGGTCCATTTTTTTACCACCAGATAAAGTCAGCAAAAGAGAATACTTGTTACCAGACGAATCAGGTCTTTGACAATTTTCTTTTTTTACATATAAATCCATATCTTGTCCAAGCAGGCTGATTGAACTGGCACCAGTTAATATTTTATTTCTCAGAAATTCACTATCAATGCTGGCAATACAGTTATAGTTATAATTTAATTGATCGCCACCATTTATATTAATAAAATCCTTCGCCTGACCAATTATATTTGATATTTGAGCCGCAGCAGCTGAGTATGACAGCCGTCGTATATAGGAATGATAAAAAGACATCACACTGATAATAATCAAAGAGATAAATACAAAACAGATAGAAACTTCTATAATACTTAAGCCAGAATTGTGAAATTTATCATCAGCGATTTTATTAAAACGGAATTTAAGATTCTTTGATTCATTATTCATTCCATTTCCCACCAGATTGGTCATAACTGGTCTTATTTGAATATGTTATATTCGTTTAATTATAAAAATATTTATCGTGAATTCTTTTCACTTTCTTAACATAGTTGCCGGCCAGCACAGGATTGGCAGAATGGTAGCGTCCAACGGCTCGCCAGATATTACCATTCTCTTTTCTCAAATTAAGCGCCAGTATCCACGTTCCAATCTTAATATTAAGACAAGGGTCATTGACAATTTTATCATAAGCTTTTTCTTTGTCTCCATTAAAAAGCCCCTTACTGACAACGTTTAACCAGGCACGGTTATTAATCTGCATAACGCCTAAATCTTCAGAACCATTAGTATTTTTACTGATGGTGCCGGGTTGACCACCCTCAACATAGAGTATAGATGCAACAATATCCGCCGGCACATGATTTTGCGCACTGGCGCTCATCAGACAGACTGTTAAGGCATGAGTTGAAAGAACAGACATAAGCTAAATCCGATACATATTGCAGGCCCCATTGGGGTGAAACACGTTCCAGTTAACCGGTATGGAAGTGCATATGCGATAAATGTCAATGCGGTAAACAACAGTAATAACGGTATCATATTAATGCCTAACCAGGCACCGGCAGCTGTGATTAAAAGAATATCACCACCGGCAATAACATTTTCTTTTTTTATCAGTGACACTAATGCCATTGAAAATAATGTCATAGCAAAGCCACATAATGCACCATATATTTTATGGCTATAACTTATTTGATCCGGAACAAAATAAAAACCACCTATGATTAATGGAATCGTATATATATAGGGTATTATCTGCATCTTAATGTCTATATAAGATATTGAAAGAAATAAAAAAATAAGCAATGAAACAACCACACCCTGCTCTTTCATCTCTTTATATAAAATAACTGTTATCAGACCTGCAGCAGCTTCTATAAGCAGATGCTTCAGGGATATACGTGTTTTACAGCCGCCACACCTGCCTTTTGATAATAAATAACCAAACACCGGTAGCACATATAACGCTGATATTTGCTTACCACAATGTTCGCAGAATGATCTTGATAGTAAATCGGTGAAAACTAAATTTTCTTTCGTTGTAAATCGATAAGATATACACGCCAGCAAGCTTACAAACCCAGCAGACAAAAAGAAAACCATTGAATAAATAAATGTATTCATTGCCTAACTCAATTTAGTTTACAGAGGAAACGCGCAAAACCCTATTATTATCATAAAGTGAAATATATACAGGCGGCTGTAACTGACCAGTATAATTAAAAAGGTTATTTATCGCCGTTGAAAAATCGCCCGGAATGACGGCACTTGAAGTGATCATATAATCATCATTTGTTTCCCAGACAAGATTCCAACCCGCTTTTTTACTCCATAAATAAAGCGTTTCTTCCAGTGATTGACCTTTTTTTATTTCCCATGAAAACGGGTCGCCTGCAAATCTGTCTTTAGGCTGGCGCGTTAAATTAACCATACTATGATTACTTCTTGCACGTTGTATTCCGGACAAACTGTCGCTGGCAGACAATGACATCAGCGTATTATCCATACCGGCTGAGCAGACATTAAAAGATATTAATAGAGCAATTAAAAATTTTGCATATTTTACCATTTACATTCACTCCCCCTCAATAGTGATCCAGTTTCGCCAGAGTTTTGATAGGTTCTGTTTTATTATTTATAATATTTTATTTTGCGTATAAATTTCAGTGCTAAGCAACTCCAGTTTTCCACTACGAATCTTCGATCTCATGCCATCATCATTAATGAAAAGCATTTCCGCCCTCATTTCCCTGCTTCCTGGCACTTTTCCTTTAATCAATCTTTGATGTACAACTGCAATGAGTCCGTCAGCAATAATTGATCTTGCCAGCTCTTGTGAGCCCATGCCTGCTGCGGCTATTTGTTGTAATGCCATAATGGTACCTTGCAGCGAACCACCATGAATTGTTGTGAGAACAATATGCCCATTGACTGCTGCCCGGATAGCCTGGTTTGCCGACTCAGCCGACCTGATTTCACCCATCATGATATATTTCGGGTTATAACGCATGGCAGAAATCATTGCTTCACAGTAACCCCCGGCGTCAGCGGCGTTAACCTGATACCAAAGCCCTTTGACATCCGGTTCACCGTAAGTCGTCGCTACCGGGATCTCAGGCGGATCTTCAATACTGATGACGATATCACCACTTTCACTGACAAAATCGGTCATCAGAGAATACATTGAGGTTGATTTACCACTACCTGTTGCCCCCGAGAATATTACCAGGCCACTTTTTGTCCTCAATGACTGCAGCTGTTTTGCATGGGCTTCGCGATACCCCAGACTGTCAAATTTTGGTACCGGATACATCGGCCGACGTAAAAAGTAGTTTTCCCCGTTAACGGTAATAATGCGGGTAACCCTGAAAGGGACCTGTTCCCATGAATAGAAAAACTCATTATGTTCGATAGTTGTTAACTGTTTTTTTAATTCTATCAGACTTTCTGATAACTCACTTTCGCCACTCAATTGCACCACCGGTCTATCATAGCCAGTGACATGCCTGAAATAAATTCCTTCATCATGGGTGAATATTAAGTCAGAAAAAGTTATCTCGATAAGTTTTTTACTACCTAATTCCACGGCAGTTATCCTTGTTATCTTGTTTTTATTACATACTTTGAACTGAACTTGAAATCAACTGTTGCAGACTAAACATTCCGGCCACTATCCACATAAAAGTCAGTCCCATTGTCACAATAACTATATTTTTAAAAAACTCCATTTGATATCTTATATTCTCTACTGCTACTTCCAGCCATTGTGATGATAGCTCCGACAACATATGTTCAAAACCATCCAGCCCCGCATAAGCACGTAAATCAATAATAATTTCATCGCTCGGAAAACGCAGTTTTGTTTTAGCCAGTGCCTCCCCGATGTTAGACGCACCACCTAACAGCTCTGCATGTGTTTTCATCAATTTTTCTTTGTACCACGGGTTAGCATAACGGCTTAATATTTTAATTATTTCTGGTGTCGCTACACCCGCTTGTAACAATGCACAAAATGAAATCAAAAACTGACAGCCAATTACTGTTCGATAAGTTGTCCATATGGGGAAATAATCAAACTTTGTTCTTATCTTTCCGGTCCAGCGGCTCAATGATACAAGTATCATTAATATAATCATAATAACGCCAGCGATATAATACTTCATCTGGTACATAACAAATTGAGAAAGCTTCTCCATCTGCAAGCCTGTTCCAACCCAATGTGATACCGGAAGTATTTTCTCAAATGCAGGAACAACCCTGGTGCCAAAAATAGTAAGATAAAAAATAAGACATCCAAGAAGAACCACTGGATAAATTAAACCAAATAAGGACTTCTTAATTTCTTTTTTTGCCATCCCCATTTGGATTACATTATTAAGAGCATGACTCAGACGACCAGATATCTCACCAGAATGTACAACAGATATTTCTTCTTCACCTACCCAGTTTTTTAATGACTGGCTAAAGCTCATGCCGTTACGCATTCTCATCCGCCAGGAATTTATTGCAATTGCTTCAATTTTCTTTTTCTTCTTCCCTCCTGATGTAATATGCTCATATAATGTATCCAATGCTAATATTAAAGGAACACCATTATCTATAAATCGCGAAATTTTACTGTATATACGTTTTCTTTTACTGAATGAAAACGACATTCTGTTAGAAAATGCTTCTATATCTGACCAGCTTATCATAATAGATCCCGAAACTGATTATATTAATCAAGAAAATGATTTATCAAATAGGTTGCACGATTGTGATTTAAAACACCATTTCCTATTCGTAGTTTAGCATCATAGGGGTCAATGCAACCCTGAATGACTTTCAGCCAGCCATGTTCGTATATTGTCAGGCCCTTTATTTCTTCGGTCCAGTATTGATAGGCTTTTTCAATTTCATTTTCATAAATCAGGTCAAGAATTTTAAAGTCTGTTTTTATGATTTCAGCGACAACTACCCTTCCAGTATATCCTTTTGCACAACATGGGCATCCCTGCGCATTATTTACAAAAACTTTATCAATGACGCCATCATATTCACTTAATAAACCTTCATAACTGATACCATATCGTCCAGCCTGTGATGATTCAGTAAAAGGTATTTTGCATTTATCGCATAACCTTTTAACTAATCGCTGTGAAACAATACCCATCAATAATTTAGAATCGGTCAGTTTGTATTTTTCTACCCCCTGGTCACGTAATCTGCTTATCACCGCCATGGCGCTGTTAGCATGGATCGATGTCCACACCTGGTGCCCGGTCATTGCGGCGGTAAAAACCAGATTAATAACGGCAGCATCCCTGGCTTCTCCGGGCATGATGATATCCGGGTCAGAACGTAGCGCTGATACAATGGCTTTACTGTATGCCATACCGCGTTCTTCTTCCGTTTCAACGTTGGTTACCGGTAATTGTGTGGTACCTTCAATCTGGTACTCTGGCGGGTCTTCCACACTGATAATGTTTATCTTTCGTTCTTTATCTATATATATTTTTTCAAGAATAGCCTTCAGCGTAGTAGATTTACCAGAACCGGTCGGGCCGGCAATGATATTTACCCCTTCAGGTTCTCGCATCAGCTCAATCAGAATATCGACCTGCGCTTTATGGAACCCCATGCCCATCATATCAATTTCATTTTGATGTGACTTATTCGCATAGAGTAAGCGCGCTATCATATAGCGCCCGCCGGATGTTAATGGATTGAATTGCAGACGTAATGACTGCAACTCAGGAGGCATTTTCAGCCGTCCACCGTTGGTCACCCTTGCCGACTGATAAGCAAAAAGTTTGTAGGTTGCATCCGCATTGTCTGCCGCATTGTACAGTGTTGAGAGCAATGAATGAGCGGTTGTCGCATCAATTTCATTGATCTTCTGCATATCGCCATTAACCCTAAAAAAAATAGCAGCCTCGTACTCGCCAACCTCAATGTGTATATCACTGGCTCCAACCTGACAGGCATCTTTGAGCAACAAGGATGCGATCCTCTCCATTGGTTGCTCATCACGTAACTTTGTTTGTTCAGCCGTTTGCGTATTCTCATAAAGTCTTCTGATAAGCGACATATCAGTAAGATAGAGATTTTTTATTTCATAGCCTCGCCGGGTACATCCAGTGATATAAGTTCTCAGACTTAAATTATTCTTGCTGTTTTTCTCAATCAATACATCGCCGTCTGAGAACAACACACATATTTTTTTTAGTGCATCTGGAATTTTGTATTTTCTATCACTGGCAGATATAACTAATTTATCCTCCTGAAAAAATTTATGATATTCGTTTTCATTTATTATTTTTTCTTCATTAATTTCTGACATAAAGATCCCCGGCATTGACCACTACTAATCTAATTTATCCACATTTATCATATAGGTCAGCGGGGTAAATGGCCCGGTACCTTTTGGATAATCACCATGTGGATAGCTTTTATTGGCTAATGCAACAACCTGGATTGAACCGCCATAACCGATAAAGTCAATGGCTTTATAAATAATCACTGGTAATTGTTCATTGTAGCGCAGTGGAATGTCTTTTACCTGACTGAGGACTTTTCCTCCGGTATTTTTCTCCGTAAGAGTCAGGGAGAAAAGAGCCCCTTGATCAATCTTATCGCTACCTGCTTTTATTATTTTATAGGCAAATCCAGCTGGCGAGATTTTAACGCCTTTTCGTTTAGCATAAACATCCAGATAGCTTTGACTGCCAGTGCCAGCACTTGCTTGTGGAACGCGATTTTTTTCTAATTCATCGGAAATAGATTTATTATCATATGATAGCTTTTGCAGGTTGATTAGCATCACAATTTGATCATGCATCGATTCAATCTTGTCATTGAGATCATCAATCTGGCCTTGCAAATCTTTTTTCTGCGCACCGTCATTCTCATTATTTTTTCTGTTATTAACTTTATTATTAATTAACAATGTTTCTTTTTCCGGTTGCGCAGGTTGATTAACATTCCCTGGCTGTCTGCTGTCAATACTTTGCCCAGCTGCATTTACAGAAAAACCGTCATTTTTAGCAGACTCAGTACTTTCCGTTACGCTCTTTTTTTTTTCTTGCAGTACATCCTGACTATCATCGTCAGCCGGTGCTATGTTGGTTGAATCAGCACTTCTGGCTGTGTATAAATCATTATCACTGGTGGTTAGATTTAAATTATTACTTTGATAGCTGTCCAATTTAGACAGTAAGTTAAGTATTTTTTTATCGTTTTCTTTTTTTACATTACTTAAATTAATAGCATTTAATGTCGTTACCAGAGAATTATCGACACTATCTTTACTATAACAAAAGCCAGACATCCCGGCTGTCAGCAGGGTCATACATATCACACTTAGCCTAAATAACATCGTCGTAATGCTCCGGTTGTTATAAAATTCAGAATACGCCAAGTTGGTTCATATCATAAATATCACCATATGGTATTACTTCCAGTTTCGCATGACCGTTTTTTATCGCTATCACTTTGACATCATTTGTTATATAGTCACCACTCTTTATGATCCTGACACCTTTTCCTGATATAAACACTTTCGCCTTTTCCTGCTCTTTTCCAGATTTAAATGTTGATAACAGAAAAAGGTTCTTCAATTCTTTTTTACTTTTATCTATGGTAGTACTGTCATTGTCAAAGATATCATCTCTGTCTTTGATTCCCAGCTGATTCATCAGCTCTCTGTTCTTTAACCTTAATTTAAGATACTCACCTTCCCTTTGAATTCTTTGGAATTGCTTCAGTTCTTTTTCAAATCCTGCCGTATTTTCACTTGCAGATTGTAATGAAGCTTTCACTCCTTTTGTTGTTTTATTCATTTCATTAATATTCATGCTATTGCCGTGAGCATTGTAATTTTGCAATGCAAAAACACTACCTGAAAAGATCATCATTATAACTATAAGTATAATCCGCTTCACCATATCACCTATGTTCAAGAGATTGTTTGTATGCTGTAATATTAGAAATTTTGTACGTAGTTGCAAAGTTGAGTAACGCGCTCATCTTTATCACTCAGACTGGCAATCTTAATAAGTTCATGGTTGATGTTTTTATCCTCTTCACTGTCACTTTTATCTTCAAATACAGAACAGAATGGTAAGCGCATTATTTGTTTTACAATATTATCTCTTATAGGTTTTATCTCTACACCAGTTCTTACAAAGTGACTGAATCCTGGTAGTTTCTCAACATCAAAGATTTTTTGATTACTGGGATTTAGATTAACAAAAAAGTAGCCAGGGAAAATACTTTCCATTTTAAGCCTGTGCTTACCTTCTCTATCCTTTCTCTCTTTCTTCACACAAACTAACGGCGAAAAACTTGTTGCACCCATATATTCCAATGCCATTTGTACTTTAAGAAGATTTGTTTTTCCACGCTTATGACATGCCAGATACCATGAATACATAATCTTTTCCCTCCTCATAATATAGAGAATAATCGAACCTTAAGAATATTTTTAAAATTATGGATGGGTCTGCTGGGTTTTTATTCTGGCAAAGCTCCGCCATTTCTTTACCCACTGGCAAGATTTTGTAAAATTAATTTATATTAAAATATTTTCACGATCTTCTTTAGGTTTAACTAAAGTCGATACGTATTTTTCCAAGAACAATAAACATCTTTACAAACTTAATCAAGTAATGAGGTTTATTATCCTGGTTAAACACGATCAACTAATAGTAAAAATAGAAAATTCAGCAGGGAGGTATTCGCTTTTATTGGGCAGGATTATCGCTATACTTCAATTACTGCGTATAAAAAAACCTTTTATTATCAATACGTAGTGGTATCAGTTGCCGTTTTTATCTCTTTATTTCCCTCCATTAAGATGAAGCAGACTTCTGATCAATTATAGTACAGCCTTATATGCATATATAGAATAAGTTATATCATTTTAGAATATGCGGGCCGTTATCTTTTTTTCAGAGTAAAAAATAAATGGAACCGATCCTCAACTACAGTGTTCACTATTAGAACAACTCTACTAGATTCTCACTGGTATTACCAGTGCAAGTTACTCACCCATTTTATGCATATATTTCAATTCAGGCAGACTATTATCTTCCAGCCTGCCTGCGCGATTCAGGAAGCGATATCTTGCCATTTCATACGGCTGCAGCATCGCGCATGACTCTGACCAGATAACGCTTATCGTCAGTCAACGTGGCACCATGGATGTCGGTTTCAAAACCAGGATAATGCACACCGATGCTGCACAGCATCAGTAAAAAGTCCAGCACCGCCCGGCTGGCCCGGGTAATCCTTTCTCCTGGCATTACTACCGGGACGCCTGGCGGATAAGGCAGGATCATACTGGCAGAGATCCGTCCTTCCAGCTGGTTCAGCTCTATGGTTTCGACATTACCCTTTACCTGCTGCTGAAACATCTGATGCGGCGTCAAAACCATCTCAGGCAGCGCGGCAAACGCTTGCAGCATCAGCGCGGGTAAATCATGCTGGCGGATCAGTGAATGAATGCCACGGGCCAGGTCCTGAATACGCATGTTGTGATAAAAATCCGGATCTTCGGCATACAGATCGGGGAGCATGTTTTTTATCCGCAAATTGAGATCATAGGCGCGCTTGAACTCCGTCAGTCCGCGCAATAATCCCATCGCTTTGGTTTTATCAATGCCGATACTGAACAGAAAAAGTAGGTTATAAGGGCCAGTTTTTTCCACAACCACACCGCGCTCATCAAGAAAACGCGCCACCAGTGCCGCCGGTATACCTTCATCAGCCATCTCTCCCTGCGCATTCATACCCGGCGTCAGGATGGTGACTTTAATCGGATCAAGATACATATGGTCAGCATCGGTATCATTAAAGCCGTGCCACGCTTCTTCTCCCGGCTGGATTGGCCAACACAGAGCTTCATCAATTCCATCAGGTTGCCAGATATCAAAGAACCAGCTGTCTGATTCTTCACGCAATCGCTGCACCTCGCGCCTGAAATGCAGCGCCCGTTCAACTGAACGCTGAATAAGTCGTCGCCCTGGGTTACCACGCAACATCGCCGCAGCGGTCTCAATCGCGCCACAATGGGATAGCTGGGTGACGTGGTGGTGTGCATCATATAAGCTTCATTAAAGGTTTGCTCGTCATAATCTCCTTTAATATGGATCAATGACGCCTGTGAAAAAGCCGCCAGTAACTTATGTGTTGACTGGGTTTCATAGATGACTTTTCCGGCCACTCTCTCTCCGCTCATACCACTTTTTCCGGCACAAATTGGATGGAAATGGGTATAGGGCACCCAGGCCGAATCAAAATGTAATGATGACACTGCCAGCGTTTCTTTAATGTACTGCGTGTTGTAAAGCAGCCCATCGTAGGTTGAGTTGGTGATAACCGCATGCACCGGCCAGCTGGCACGTGGCGTTTGCGCCACTTTCAGCGCGATGCTCTCACGGCTAAATTCCCGTTTCGGGATACCGCCAGAAATCCCTAATGCATTACGGGTTGGCGTTAGCCAGACCGGAATAATATCGCTCATCATCAGCATCTGGGTGAGAGATTTATGGCAATTACGGTCAACCAGAACCGTGCTGCCAGCCGGTACCGCATACATGCCAATAATTTTATTGGCGGTGGATGTACCATTAGTCACCATATAGCTCTGTTCAGCGCCAAAAGTCCGGGCAATATATTCTTCAGCTTCCAGATGCGGTCCGGAATGGTCGAGCAAAGATCCCAGTTCCGTCACGGATACAGAAATATCTGCTTTTAGCGTATTGGCACCGAAAAAATCATAAAATAAGGTCCCTACCGGACTTTTCAGATAAGCCGTGCCAGCCATGTGTCCCGGCGTACAGAAGGTATACTTTCCCTCTTTCACATAAGTAAATAGCGCCCTGGTTAGCGGCGGGGTGATGTTATCAATATATTCATCGGTGTACTGGCGGATGCGCAAGGCAATGGCATCGGCTGCGTTTAAGGCATATTCAAAAAACCACAGTGCCATGCGCATTTCGTTAAGCGAAACATCCAGAGAGGAATCGCTGTTGATAAAGGCATATAACGGCAGGTATTCGTTAAGCTGATTAATTTCACTACACAGATCAAAATTGTATTCATCCCAGTCAAAGATCACACCGCACAGCCGCGGATTACGTTCAATTAATGCCAGCAAATCACGGGCATCCCGCGGATAAATGGTCTGAAAACCCCTGGCCTGCAGTGCCTGATCGAGTTCCCGTACGGGCTGGTCTTTGTAGTACGCCTGGTGTGGTCCCATAATGGCAATAATGTTCACAACGCCTCCTGGTCTTCTTGCCTGTGTGTTTTAAGCATAGCGAACAGGTATTGATAATGCGTGCGGCTGGCGGCTGAAAACTCCGCTCTGGCTATAGGCTCTGAACGGTCGCCATAAAAAAGGACCGCACCGGCGGTCCTTTTTTATGGCGATGTATATGACAATGAAAAAATCAGGCGTAGCCGTAACTCATCAGTCGCTGATAGCGACGATTAAGCAGCTCTTCAACGCTTAACACGTCGAGGTCGGCCAGATCATCAAGCAGCTGCTTTTTCAACGATTCGCCGGTTGTAATCGGATCGCGATGCGCGCCACCCAACGGTTCCGGCACAATCGCATCTATCAGCTTGAGCTCTTTCAGCCGCGGCGCAATGATTCCCATTGCTTCGGCCGCCAGCGGCGCCTTGTCAGCGCTTTTCCACAAAATTGATGCACATCCTTCCGGCGAAATCACCGAATAAGTACTGTACTGCAGCATATTAACTTTATCACCAACACCAATAGCCAGCGCGCCACCTGAGCCACCTTCACCAATCACGGTACAAATAACCGGAACCTTAAGCCCCGACATTTCCCGTAGGTTACGGGCAATCGCCTCAGACTGGCCACGCTCTTCAGCCCCCACCCCAGGATAAGCCCCGGGGGTGTCGATAAAGGTGATTATCGGCAGCCTGAAGCGTTCGGCAAATTCCATCAGGCGGAGTGCTTTACGGTATCCTTCCGGCGCCGGCATACCGAAGTTGCGGCGAATCTTTTCTTTGGTTTCACGGCCTTTCTGATGGCCAATGATCATCACCGGACGTCCTTCAAGACGGGCTATTCCACCCACAATGGCTTTATCATCGGCATAAGCCCGATCGCCGGCCAGTTCATCGAAATCGGTAAAAATATGACGAACGTAATCCAGCGTGTAAGGACGTAACGGATGGCGAGCCAGCTGGGCAATTTGCCAGGCACCTAAATCGGAGAAGATTTTGCGTGTCAGCTCTACGCTTTTTTCGCGCAGACGCTTTATTTCCTCATCCAGATTAAAATCCAGTTTTTCATCCTGTCGGCTAACCGCTTTGAGGGAATCAATCTTCGCCTCCAGTTCTGCGATTGGCTGCTCGAAATCCAGGTAATTAAGACTCATAATGTTCCTGTTTTAATCAAACTCCAGTTCCACCTGCTCCGATCCTATCAGCGAACGTAATTCATTCAACAGACGATCGCTGGGAGACACGCGCCAGGTTGCGCCAAAACGTAACTTTGCACGCGCATCCGCCCTCTGGTAATAAAGATGTACCGGAATCGTTCCCGAGCGGTGAGGCTCAAGAGACTGACGGAGACGGTTTAATAGCTGGTCATCAATTTGCCTGTCCGTCAGCGAGATAGCAAGCCCGCGCGCATATTTTTCACGAGCTTCATCAATCTCCATCACTTCGCGGGCCATCATTTTAAGACCGCCGTTGTAGTCATCGAAGCTGACCTGTCCGCTGACGATCAGAATTTTGTCCTTTTCCAGCAGTTGCTGGTATTTGTCCAGTGCATCGGTAAACAGCATAACCTCCAGACGACCCGAGCGGTCGTCAAGAGTACAAATACCGATACGATTGCCACGCTTGGTGACCATCACGCGTGCGGCCAGTACCAGGCCGGCCGCAACGGTAATTTTGCCACGTTCGGTCGGGTGCATATCCTTCAGACGCAGGCCCCCGACATAACGCTCAATTTCTTTCAGATACTGATTGATCGGATGGCCCGTTAAGTAAAGACCTAAAGTCTCCCGTTCGCCATCCAGCTGCACCTGTTCCGGCCAGGGCGTGACGCTGGCATAGGATTGCTCAACCTGCTCCGGCTCCTCTGCCAGTACGCCAAACATATCCGCCTGCCCTATCGCTTCCGCTTTTGCATGCTGATCTGCGGCCTTCAGGGCATCATTCAGGGCACTCATTAATGCAGCACGGTGTGGGCCAAGTCGATCGAAGGCGCCCGACATAATCAGTTTTTCCAGTACCCGGCGGTTAAGCTTTCTGGTGTCGGTACGGGCACAGAGATCGAACAGCTCACGGAAGTAGCCCCCCTGATTACGGGCTTCAATAATCGCTTCAATCGGCCCTTCACCGACGCCTTTAATCGCGCCGATGCCGTAAACAATTTCCCCTTCATCATTCACATGGAAATGATACAAGCCGGAGTTGATATCCGGCGGCAGGATTTTCAGCCCCATCCGCCAGCATTCATCCACCAGTCCGACGACCTTTTCCGTGTTATCCATATCTGCAGTCATCACGGCGGCCATAAACTCGGCAGGATAATGGGCTTTCAGCCATAGCGTCTGATACGAAACCAGCGCATAAGCTGCCGAGTGTGATTTATTAAAACCGTAGCCGGCGAACTTTTCCACCAGGTCAAAGATTTTCATCGACAGCTCGCCATCGACGCCCATTTTCTCGGCACCCTGCTGGAATACAGAACGCTGCTTGGCCATCTCTTCAGGCTTCTTTTTACCCATGGCGCGACGCAACATATCCGCCCCCCCCAGGGTATAGCCGGAAAGCACCTGCGCTATCTGCATTACCTGTTCCTGATAGAGAATAATGCCATAGGTAGGTTCCAGCACCGGCTTGAGGGTTTCATGCTGCCACTGGATATCAGGATACGAGATGGCTTCGCGGCCGTGTTTACGGTCAATAAAGTTATCAACCATGCCCGACTGCAGCGGCCCCGGACGAAACAGCGCAACCAGCGCGATCATATCTTCAAAACAGTCAGGCTTCAGACGTTTGATGAGGTCTTTCATGCCACGCGATTCAAGCTGAAACACCGCCGTGGTTTCCGCCCGTTGCAGCATATCAAAGCTTTTTTTATCGTTGAGCGGAATCGCCGTAATATCAACCGGCGGCTCACCCTGTTTTGCCCGCCGCGCGTTGATCATATCCAGCGCCCAGTTAATAATCGTCAGCGTACGCAGGCCAAGGAAGTCAAATTTAACCAGCCCGGCATATTCCACATCGTTTTTATCAAACTGAGTAACCGGATGATGACCTTCTTCATCGCAATAGAGTGGCGCAAAATCAGTGATCTTAGTCGGCGCAATCACCACGCCACCCGCATGTTTACCGGCATTACGGGTGACGCCTTCCAGCTTGCGCGCCATATCAATCAGCGCTTTGACTTCTTCGTCGGCCTCATAAATTTCTGCTAGCTGAGGCTCGGCTTCAAAGGCTTTCTCCAGCGTCATCCCCGGATCGGGAGGGACCAGTTTAGAAATACGATCAACAAAGCCATACGGATGCCCCAGCACGCGCCCCACGTCGCGAATGACCGCTTTGGCCGCCATAGTACCAAAGGTAATGATCTGCGAAACCGCGTCACGTCCATACATATCCGCAACATGTTCAATGACCTGGTCGCGTTTCTCCATACAGAAATCAACGTCAAAGTCAGGCATCGAAACACGTTCCGGATTGAGGAAACGTTCAAACAGTAAATCGAACTGCAGCGGATCAAGATCGGTAATTTTCAGTGCATAAGCCACCAGAGAACCCGCGCCCGAACCGCGTCCCGGACCAACCGGAATACCGTTATCTTTTGACCACTGGATAAATTCCATCACTATCAGGAAGTAACCGGGGAAGCCCATCTGATTAATCACGCCAAGCTCAACGTCCAGCCGCTCATCATACGGCGGGCGTTTCTGCGCACGTTCAGCCTCATCCGGATAGAGGAAGGCCAGCCTCTCTTCCAGGCCTTCCTGTGATTTCTTCACCAGAAAATCTTCGGTAGAAAGTTCCCCTGTCGGAAACTGTGGCAGGAAATATTCACCCAGTCGTACCGTGACATTACAGCGCTTAGCAATTTCCACACTATTAGTTAACGCTTCCGGGATATCTGAAAACAGCTCACACATCTCTTGTTCGCTGCGCAGATATTGCTGAGCACTGTACTTTTTTGGCCGTTTGGGGTCGTCAAGCGTGTAGCCGTCATGAATCGCTACGCGAATTTCATGGGCATCAAAATCGCCTTCTTCAAGGAAACAGACTTCATTGGTTGCCACCACCGGAATATTCTGCTCAATGGCTAAGGCAACCGCCGCATGCAGATAGTTTTCTTCGTCTGCGCGCCCGGTACGAATTAACTCAAGATAATAGCAGCCATCAAAATAACGCTGATAAAAGGCCAGACATTCGTTAACCAGCGTATTGTTACCCCGGATAATCATCTTTCCAACATCGCCGCAGCGGCCGCCGGAAAGCAAAATAATGCCTTCACGATGTTCCACCAGCCAGCCGCGATCGATAACCGGTCCTTCTGCCCCATAACCACGCTGATAGGCACGTGATATCAGCAAAGTCAGATTCTGGTAACCGACATTGTTCGCCGCCAGTACCGTCAGTTGAGCAAGCTCATCCGCCATCAGCTCACTGCGCATCAGAAAATCGGCACCAATAATCGGCTTCATTCCCAGACCATGGGCACCGCCATAGAATTTCACCAACCCGCACAGGTTAGTAAAGTCGGTGATTGCCAGTGCCGGCATACCCAGCGAAGCGGCTTTCTTTATCAATGGCCCGGTTTTGGCAAGGCCATCAACCATTGAATAGTCGCTATGCACGCGCAGATGAATAAAACGAGGTTCAGCCATTTTCTACCGTTACCCGTATTTAAAGGGAATTACAGGCCGGAAAGCGCGGCGGCACGCACCTGTGCGTCCAGCAGCGCATTACGTACCGGGGCAAAGCTACGACGATGATGCGACGTGACCCCATACTGCGTCAACCGTTCCAGATGAAGCGCGGTCGGATAACCTTTGTGCTGAGCAAACCCATACTGAGGAAACAGTTTATCCAGCTCGGCCATTTCACCATCGCGCGCAACTTTTGCCAGGATTGAAGCAGCGCTTATCTCGGCCACCAGGCTATCGCCTTTTACCACCGCCTGGCAGGGTACCGGCAACGCCGGACAGCGGTTACCATCAATCAGCACCATATCGGGGGTAAGCGACAGACCGGCAACCGCCCGCTGCATCGCCAGCATAGTCGCATGCAGAATATTCAGGCGGTCGATTTCTTCCGGTTCGGCTCGGCCAAGGCTCCAGCTGAGCGCTTTTGCCTTAATCTCTTCTGACAAAATCTGCCGGCGTTTTTCAGACAGTTTTTTCGAGTCAGTCAGACCGGCTATCGGCCGGGAAGGATCGAGGATCACTGCGGCAGTAACCACCGCGCCGACTAACGGCCCGCGACCAACTTCATCAACACCGGCAATACAGGAGGCAGCAGGATAGACAAAGGGGGTCATTGGCAGAGCTCCAGCACAGCTTCTGCGGCCTGCTCATCGGCATTCCAGCGGATTTGCTGATGCAGTTCGGTGAAGGTGGCAAGCAGCGTATCGCGTGTTTCTCCGGCTGCCAGCAGCGGCTGCAGGGCCGCTGCCAACGCCTCAGGCTGGCAGGCGTCCTGCAACAGCTCTGGTACCAGCTCGCGACCGGCCAGCAGATTCGGCAGTGAAACCCAGGGGGTTTTTATCAGTCGTTTTGCCAGCCAGAACGTCAGGGGCTTCATGCGATAACCAACAACCATTGGACACTTTGCCAGCATACATTCCAGAGCAGCGGTACCGGATGCCAGAATGGCGCCGTCGCTGGCCACCATTGCCTGACGCGCTTTACCATCCAGCAAATGCAGCGGCAGGTCCGGTGCCACCTCGGCTTTAATCGCTTCAAACTGCTGGCGCCGGCGCGGATTCACCAGTGGGACCACAATCTCTAACGCCCCGAGCTGCTGGCGTAACAGTGCCGCCGCTTTGAGAAAATCGGCGCTGAGCATCTCAACTTCCGCGCTGCGGCTACCGGGCAGCAGCGCCAGGCAGTGCGCATTGTCCGCGATACCCAGTTCACGACGCGCCACCCGTTTGTCGGGTTGTAACGGCATCGCATCGGCCATGGTATGACCAATAAAGCGACAGGGTACATTGAAGCGATCGTAAAAGGCTTTTTCAAAGGGCAGAAAAGCCAGCACCAGGTCCGTTGAACGCCCAATCCTGAAAACCCGCTTTTGTCGCCATGCCCATACCGAGGGACTAACATAATGAACGGTACGAATACCGCGCTGTTTCAGCCGGCCTTCAAGAGGAATATTAAAGTCTGGCGCATCAATACCAATAAAGACATCTGGCTGTAAGCGGCTAAACCGTTGCAGCAGATCGCGCCGGATATGCAGTAAGCGCGGCAGCCGGCCCAGGACTTCGACGATCCCCATTACCGCCAGCTCTTCCATCTCATACCAGGCCTCACAGCCCTGCGCCTGCATCAAAGGGCCAGCGACACCGACAAAACGTGCCTGCGGATGGCGCGCTTTCAGAGCGCGTATCAGACCCGCGCCCAGAATATCGCCGGAGGTTTCCCCAGCGACCAGTGCAAAAGTTAACGGTTTCAGTGACATAGACTCAGCGAATCAGACCACGGGTCGAACGGGCAAAGAAATCATAGAATGGTTGTACTTCCGGGTGCGCTCTCGCAATAGCGGCAATTTCCGGTTTAGCTTCTTCCAGTGATTTACCCGTGCGATAAAGCACTTTATAGGCATTACGAATCGCGTGAAGTGCCTCTTTGCTGTAACCTCGACGCTGTAACCCCACCAGATTAATGCCAAAAGGCGTGGCGTGATTGCCCTGCGCAATAATAAAAGGCGGCACATCCTGCGCAACACCGGAACAGCCGCCAACCATAACATGTGCACCAATTGTGCAGAACTGATGCACCGCCGTCATGCCGCCAATAATTGCGTAGTCATCAATGGTCACATGCCCACCCAACGTGGCATTGTTTGCCAGAATGCAACGGTTACCAATGACACAATCGTGCGCGATATGGGCATTCACCATCAGCAGGTTATCGTTACCTACTTTGGTCAGACCGTCAGCCTGGACAGTCCCGCGATGCACCGTCACGCTTTCGCGAATACTGTTGCGGTCGCCAATTTCTACACGGGTCGGCTCACCGGCATATTTCAGATCCTGATTGACTTCGCCAATAGTGGCAAACTGGTAAATGGTGTTGTCTTTGCCAATTTTGCTGTGGCCATTAATAACCACATGAGACTTCAGCACCGTGCCTTCGCCGATTTCTACGTTGGCACCAATAAAACAAAACGGGCCAATATGCACGCGAGCGCCGATAACAGCGCCCTCTTCAATAACAGAACTGGGGTGGATAACGGCGGTTTTATCAATCACAGAATCAGGCCTCCCGGTTGCGGGCGCACATCATAGTAGCTTCACACACAACTTTACCGTCAACGGTGGCCACGCCTTTAAAGCGCGTCAGACCACGGCGGGTTTTCTCGAAAGTGACTTCCATGATCATCTGATCGCCTGGCATCACCGGACGTTTAAAACGCGCTTCGTCAATGCCAGCAAAATAATAAAGTTCGCCCGGCTCCAGCTTGCCAACGCTTTTAAACGCCAGGATACCTGTCGCCTGGGCCATCGCTTCAAGAATCAAAACGCCGGGTAAAATAGGCTTACCAGGAAAATGCCCCTGAAAAAACGGCTCGTTGACGGAAACGTTTTTAACCGCACGCAGATATTTGTGCTCTTCGAACTCAAGCACGCGATCGACCAGCAAAAACGGGTAACGATGCGGAAGCAGTTCAATAATCTCTTCAATTTTCAGAGTATGCGTTTCAGTAGTCAAAATACTCTTCCTGTCCTAAAAAATCTGATGGCATCAATAACACGGCCTGCAACGGCTCATCGCCAGCAGGCCGCAAATCATTTTCCATATGCCTGGCTTCCTTGCTTCCGTAAGAAGGTCTGAAGCCGGTCAGTGCGGGATGAATGTTCAGTCTTTACCGACTTTACGTTCAACGGCTTTCAGCCGTTTGCTCATATCATCGATATTCATTACCAGCGCTGCCGTTTTACGCCAGGTTTTATTGGGTTGTAGTGGAATACCGGAGGAGTATACCCCAGGTTCGGTGATAGGTCTCATGACCATTCCCATTCCTGTGACCGTTACTTTATCGCAAATCTCCATGTGGCCGTTAATAACACTCGCCCCACCGATCATGCAGTAACGACCAATTTTCAGGCTGCCCGCCATGATGACGCCACCCGCTACAGCGGTATTGTCGCCAATAACGACGTTATGCGCAATCTGACACTGATTATCGATAATAACACCATTACCAATAAGGGTGTTATCAAGCGCACCGCGATCGATGGTGGTACAGGCACCAATTTCAACCCGATCGCCAATCACCACGCTCCCAAGCTGCGGTATTTTAATCCAGTTACCGCGATCGTTAGCATAGCCAAAACCATCGGCACCAATGACCGTACCGGACTGGACCAGACAATCGCAGCCTAACTGCACTTCATGATAAATCGTAACGTTGGCCCAGAGCCGGGTCCCGGCACCAATACGGGCCTTTTTACCCACGAAACAGCCCGGGCCAATAATGACGTTATCACCCAGTTCTGCGCCGGACTCAATCACGGCGTTAGCCCCCACCGCAACGTTTTTACCCAGCCGGGCGCTGGCATCAATCACCGCACTGGCGGCTATACCATCAGCAGGTTTCGGCGTGGTATCAAGAAGTTGCGCCATGCGGGCAAAAGTAAGATAAGGATTTTTCACCACCAGCGCGGCGCTGCGACACCAGGGGAGGTCGTCCTGCGTTAATACCACGGCAGACGCCTGGCATTCAGCCAGCTGTTCGCGGTATCGACTGTTAGAAAGAAACGTGATTTGACCGGATTGGGCGGATTGCATAGAAGCAATGCCGGAGATGGCAACGCTGCCATCTCCGTGCAATTCTGCATCCAACTGCTGGGCTAAATCAGCCAGTCGAATTAGAGACATGTATTATTTAACCTGTTTCAGAACGTCAGCCGTAATATCTTTAGATTTAGCTGAGTAAGCTACCGCATTCGAATCGACAACCACATCGTAGCCTTCGCTATCGGCAACTTTCTGCACGGCATCCTGAATACGGCTCAGAAGCTTGTTACGTTCTTCCATCTGGCGACGACGGTTATCCTGTTCGAAAGCCTGCGCTTTAGAAGAGAAGGTTTCGCGCTCTGCCATGACCTGTTTTTCCATGCGGCTACGTTCAGACGCTTTCATGGTTGAACCATCACGCTGCAGTTTCTGCATTTTGGTTTGCAGATCGCGCTCCATACCTTGTAATTCGGTAGCACGGCTTTTGAATTCAGTTTCAAGCTGCTTCGCAACCGTCGCACGTTGCGGTAACTGTTGGAAAATGCTGGAAACGTTTACCACTGCAATTTTATCAGCGGCCTGCGCACCAGCGGAAGCCGCCAGAGCGATACCCAGACCTGCGGCACACAACAACTTTTTCACTATAAACTCCTTACCCTCAACGTTTGTGTCAATGACACAGTTTTGCCTGAAATAACCGGCGAGTCTGTGCTGACCGTCAGTTTCTCAGGCGATACTCATCAATAATGCTTTTATGCTAAGCCGCATTACCAGGTTTTACCAATGTTAAACTGGAACTGCTCGGATTTGTCGCCCTCATATTTCTTAAACGGCTGGGCATAAGAGAACACCAGCGGTCCAAGCGGCGACATCCATTGTAAAGCCAGCCCCGCAGACATACGAATATTCCCAGGCGTGCTGTAGTCAGGAATACCGGCGTTACGGGTTGCATCCGTGTTCTGCCATTCGGTATCCCAGACGGTACCGGCATCGACGAACAATGAGGTTCGCACTGAGTTAGCATATTTCTCGCTCAGGAACGGCGTCGGGGTGATCAGCTCAAGACTGGCCACGGCCATAGCATTACCACCGACGGCGTCATCCGATTCACACAGAGCATTGCTGCCCGAACACTTGTCGGAGTTGACGTTATAGTAAGCCGCTTTCGGACCAATGGTATTAGAACGGAAACCACGTACCGTGCTGGAACCACCGGCATAAAAGTTTTCATAGAACGGCAGTTCTTTATTACCCAGTCCACCACCGTAACCCAGGCGACCACGACCCAGTACCACCCAGGTGCGGTCCTGATTGATAGGCAAATACTGCTGCGAATCGAGTGTCAGCTTATAAAAGCTGTTATCTGAGCCCGGCACGGTAATCTTACCGTTGAGGTTAGTGCGGTTACCTGCGGTCGGGAAGAAACCACGGTCCAGATTATTGTAAGTCCAACCGTAGTTGAACGTGAAATCATCCGCGGAGTAGGTACCCTTATCATTCAAATCCTGATGATGGCCTACGGAGTCAAGATAGCGCCACATCGCAATTTGCGGCTGCATGTTAGACAGGTCGTTATGCACATAGCCCAGGCCGACACGCAGCGTGTTATTTTCGTTAATCGGGAAACCTAACGTGCCGTCTAAACCATAACTTTTATTGGTGTAGTCAGAAAGATCGGCGTCATCCGCTTTAAAATCGTTATAGAACAGACGACCACCGAGACTGACGCCATCAACCGTAAAGTAAGGATCGGTCATGGCAAATTCAGCGTAGGTCTGATAGTCGTTTTTGGTTCCACTCAGGCTAACGGTGTTACCGGTTCCCATCCAGTTATCCTGGGAAACACCGACCTGGAAGCTGACGCCACTTTCCGTACCGTACCCGACACCAAAGTTAAAGGTCCCGGTATTACGCTCTTTTACTTTGTACACAACATCGACCTGATCGGCGGTGCCTGGTACGCGCTGGGTATCGACATCGACAGTATCGAAGTAACCAAGGCGATTCAGGCGTTCTTTGCCCTGCTCAACCAGGTTACTGCCCAGCCATGCCCCTTCCATCTGACGCATTTCACGCCGCAAAACCTGATCTTCAGAGGTGCTATTGCCTTCAAAGCGCACTTTACGAACGTAAAAGCGATTACCGGCATCCACGCTGACATGCAGTTTCACCGTCTTGTTGGCATCATCAATTTCTGGCTGCGTCGCCACGCGCGGATATGCGTAACCATAGCGACCCAGCAGTTTCTTGATGTCGTCTTCCATTTTGGTCACTTTGGCGCCGCTATACAGTTCGCCAGGCTGAATATGTGCCAGCGCTTCGATTTCGGCAGAGTGTCCGGCCATGCTGCCATTCACCACGCTACCGGAAATTTTGTACTGGTCGCCTTCAGTGATATTAATGGTAATGTAGATACCTTTTTTATCCGGAGTCAGGCTGACGTTCGTCGAATCGATATTGAAGCGGGCATAGCCACGGTCAAGGTAGAAGCTACGCAGCGTTTCAAGATCGCCGGCCAGCTTCTGCTTTTCATATTTCCGGTTGCCCACCAGATTCCACCATGGCACCTCATCACGCAGCTGAAAACGTGATATCAGCTCGTCAGAGCTGAAGGCTTTATTGCCCACGATATTGATCTGCTGAATTTTGGCCGAAACACCTTCGGTAAAGACCAGCTTGAGATCAACCCGGTTACGGGGCAACGGCGTCACCACAGCTTTAACGCTGGCGCTGTATTTACCTACGCTGTAGTAAAAATCTTCCAGCCCTTTTTCAATCGCCGAGAGGGTGGTGCGATCCAGCGCTTCGCCAACGCGAACCCCCGATGCTTCGAGATTCTGTTTAAGCTGCTCATCTTTGACCGCTTTGTTGCCGGAAAAAGTAATGCTGGCAATGGTGGGGCGTTCTTTGACCTGAACAATCAGGGTATTACCATCACGTAATACCTGAACGTCTTCAAAGTTCCCGGTGGCGAATAAGGATCGAATGATATTACTGATATCATCATCAGTGATCGTATCACCGACGCGTACGGGCATACTCAGCAATGCCGCACCGACGGCAACTCGCTGTAAGCCTTCGAAATGAATGTCCTTCACTACGAAGTTATCCGCACCGTATACGGTAGCGCTGCTAAACAGCAGCGACGCTATGAGCAACTTTTTCATCGCCATCGTTGTTATGCATTCTTCCTAACTGGTTCCACAGTTGCCGGGTCAAACCGGGGCGACAGATTTACGCCTGCCACACAGACCGTAACCAGCGACATCGTCAGTCGCCGCGGTCTCCCGTCCCTGACATTACAACCGTGAGAAATCATTAAATAGTGCAAGCCCCATTAACAGCACCAGCAAAACTGAACCGATGCGGTAACTGAAGTCCTGAACTCGCTCTGACACCGGTCTGCCTTTGATTTTTTCCATCAGCAGGAACAGCAGGTGCCCACCATCTAGTACAGGTAATGGAAACAGATTGATAATCCCGAGGTTTATGCTAATTAACGCTAAAAACATCAGATAATAAATCAAGCCATATTCCGCTGACATCCCCGCCCCCTGTGCTATCGAGATAGGGCCACTCAGGTTGTTCAGCTTCACATCACCCGTAATCAGTTTTCCCAGCATACCGACAGTTAACTTCATCAGCTGCCAGGTTTTTGCGCCCGCCTCCCCTACCGCAGCGAAAGGACCAAACTGACGCACCGTTTTATACTCATCCGGCAGCGGGATCACTCGCGGAACCACGCCGGCAAATCCTTCAACCGTCCGACCCGGTTTCACATCCGGGATCAGCGTCAGCTCACGAATCTCCCCCTGACGCTCCACCTGCAGTGCAATCGGCTTGCCTGGGTTATTGCGCACCGTGGCAACAAAAGTTTGCCACTGCACTAAAGGCTGAGCATCGACTTTAACGATCCTGTCGCCAGCTTGCAAACCCGCTTTACTGGCAGCCGATCCGTTCTGCACTTCTGCCAGTACGGTTTCAATCTGCGGTCCCTTCGGGACTATCCCCAGCGACAACACGGGGTCCTGTTTATCCGGTTCGAACTGCCAGCGCCGCAAATCGAGCGTTTTATCGACCGTAGCATCACTGCCAAATGCTGCCACACTGAGGGTTGCCTGGCGGTTACCAATATCAGCAACCAGCGCCATGCGCACAGCATCCCAGTCTGGCGTTTCGATACCGTCTACCGCTTTAAGTTCCATTCCCGGTGAAATTTGCGCTTCTGCGGCCAGAGAATCGCTCATTATTTCGCCAACAACCGGTTTAATTCCTGGCACCCCGATAATAAAAACCAGCCAGTAGGCAAAGAGAGCAAAAATGAAATTGGCCAACGGGCCAGCGGCAACAATTGCCGCCCGCTGAGTCACGGTTTTGTGATTAAACGCCAGATGACGCAATTCCGGCGCCACCGCCTCCACCCGCTCATCAAGCATTTTGACATAGCCGCCGAGAGGGATAACTGCAATGACGAACTCGGTACCCTGCTTATCGCGGCGCCGCCACAAGGCTTTTCCAAAACCAACCGAAAAACGCTCAACTCGTACACCACACCGGCGCGCCACCCAAAAGTGACCAAATTCATGCACGGTAATCAGGATGCCGAGGGCAACAATAAAAGCGGCGAGACTCCAAAGAATGCTTAGCATAGAAACCTTACAGGGTTCTGAAAACCAGCAACAACAGGCAGGCAAATACCGGCACCGCCGCTGTCAGGCTATCAATTCGATCCAGAATACCACCATGACCTGGTATCAGGTTGCCGCTATCCTTAATGCCCGCTTCGCGTTTAAACATGCTTTCCGTTAAATCGCCCAGCACTGAAGCCAGCGCGGTGACTAATGAACACATTAGCAATGTCATCGGGGCTATCGCCAGCGGCGCGGTGAGACCAAATAACCAGGAAATCAGTGCGCAGGTCAACAGACCGCCGATAAACCCTTCCCAGGTTTTTCCCGGTGACACTTTTGGCGCCAGCTTATGTTTTCCAAATAAGCGACCAAAAAGATAAGCACCGGAATCGGCCGCCCAGACCAGAAACATAACGTAGAGTAGCCACCAGGCACCGGTATAATGATTACTATCATAACCGAACTGGCGCAGGGTCATCATGCCCCAAAAAAAGGGCACAATGGTAAGAATACCAAAAAGAAGTCGTAAAATGCGGGACCCGCGCCACCATCCGGCGGAAGCAGGGTAAAAAATAACCAGCGCCAGCGCCAGTATCCACCACAACATTGAAGCCCACAGCGAAGCTTCAACCTGGGGAACATGCAACGCCCGCTGATAAGCAGGCAGCGTAAACAGCATCAGCGCCAGCAGAAATCCACACGCCAGCGCGAGCCAGATACGCTGTGTCCGTGAGCTAAAACCGGCCAGTTGCCCCCATTCCCAGGCAGCCAGCATACAAATGGCCAGAGTGGTAATTACAAATCCAGCCAAAGGTAACCAGAACAGTGCAGCAATCACAATGGGAATCAATATCAACGCTGTGATCAGGCGAGACTTCAGCAAAGGTTACCCCCAGGGCATTCAGGTACCGCCTGGTGCTGCGCCACCATAACGTCGTTCGCGTTGTGCAAAAGCATTCAGTGCACCTTCAAAAACGTGTTCGTCAAAATCAGGCCAGAGAACCTCAGTAAAGTAAAATTCCGCGTAGGCAATTTGCCATAACAAAAAGTTACTGATGCGATGTTCTCCCCCGGTCCTAATCACCAGATCGACAGGCGGTAAATCGTGCATGCAAAGGTGCTGTTCCAGCGTCTCTTCAGTAATCTGATCGGGACGAATCAGCCCTTCCTGCACCTGGCCGGCGATATGTCTGATGCTGTTTATAATATCCCAACGTCCACCATAATTGGCAGCGATGTTTAGGGTCAGTCCATTATTTTGCTGAGTCAGTTCTTCGGCGCGACGAATTCGTTCCTGCAAACGAGCATTAAACCGGCTGATATCACCAATAATCCGCAAACGGACATTGCTTTTATGTAAATTCTTTATTTCACTGTCCAGCGCCCAGATGAAAAGTTCCATCAGTGCCAGCACTTCCTGCGGCGGCCGATTCCAGTTTTCACTGCTGAACGCATAGAGCGTTAACGCATCCATGTTGCTGTTGAGGGCATAACTCACGGTACGGCGAACGGATTTTACACCAGCCCGATGGCCGAGCATTCGCAACTTCCCCTGATTTTTAGCCCAGCGACCGTTGCCATCCATAATGATGGCCACATGGCGGGGCGTTGCCCCTGTCGGGTCATCGGATTTTACTACATGAGTGGACGACATAACGCGTTAACATTCCTTAAATCAGAAAGAGTGGTTTCTGAAATATCTCACCTGCTGACACAAAATAACCGTGGCTGCGGCGGTTTTACCACGCAAATTCAAGGTCATCCATAACATAAGCCAGAGACTATATCATCTCCAACCAGCGTGAACAAATACCGTCAGTTGCGCTGCCGGGTCACTCAGAGACTGAAACGCGCCAGCGCAGAACGCGCGGCCTGACGTGCCTGGCTGTCAATTTCCACCACCTCATTGACGCTTGCTGGTTCGGCAAGCTGTAACCGTTCCAGCACCGATACATTTAATGCGGCAATATCAGTAAAGCGTATCTGTCCGTCAAGAAACGCGGCCACCGCAACCTCATTTGTGGCATTCAGTACGGTGGTTGCCGCCTGGCCGGTATTACAGGCATCAATGGCCAGTTTCAGACAGGGGTAGCGTATATAGTCAGGCGCAGCAAACGTCAGTGCCTGGATGCTGGCAAAATCCAGCGGCGTCACGCCGGAAGACGCACGTTCAGGCCAGGCCATCGCATGAGCAATTGGCGTACGCATATCTGGCGTACCCAGCTGCGCCAGAACGCTGCCGTCACAGTAACGCACCATCGAATGAATCACCGATTGAGGATGAATAATCACCTCCATCTGTGCAGCAGATGCATTAAACAGCCAGCGGGCTTCGATATATTCCAGACCTTTATTCATCATAGTGGCCGAATCAACGGAGATCTTACGCCCCATTGACCAGTTCGGATGGGCACAAGCCTGTTCAGGTGTGACATGCTTTAACATGTCCATCGGCGCATCACGAAAAGGACCACCAGACCCCGTGAGGATAATGCTATCAATGCCATTATCCTTCAGAGAAGCGTAACCTAACTGACGCTGAAGGGAAGCGGGCAAACTCTGAAAAATCGCGTTGTGTTCGCTGTCCAGAGGAAGCAGCTGAGCGCCGGAAGTCCTGACCGCATCAAGGAATAAACGGCCGCAGGTCACCAGCGATTCTTTGTTAGCCAGCAGTACCTGTTTCCCTGCACGGATCGCCGCCAGCGTCGGCAACAAACCGGCAGCGCCGACAATCGCCGCCACCACCATGTCAACATCACTTAGTGCCGCCAGCTCGCAGGCAGCGCTTGTGCCACTCAGCACCTCGGTGTCTATATCTCGTTCGCGTAACTGCTGACGCACGGCTGTTGCTGCCGCGTCAGTTGCCATACAAATCTGGGCGGGATGAAACATCTGACACTGCTCAACCATCATGGCGACGTTACTGCCTGCCACTAGCGCTTTTACCTGAAAATGCTCAGGATTTGCTTTAATCACCGCCAGCGTGCTGGTGCCTACAGAACCGGTTGATCCCAGAATTGTCAATTGTTTCATTTTGCCACCCATAGTCTCTTCCATGATTTTACCCTCCAGCGTCTCTGCCTTGCCGGCCAGGCAGAAAGCGCCGGTACCCAACGTAAAACGCCGCACGACAGCCGCCCGTATCTGGGGACTCTCGGTACGGCGTTTGACAGCAACACAACGGACTCAGAAGTCCATCAGCTCCGTTTCTTTTTCGCTCAGCGCAGCATCAATTTTTTTAATACTGGCATCGGTCAGTTTCTGCACTTCATCCTGAGCACGACGCTCTTCATCTTCGCCGATCTCTTTCTCTTTCAGCAGGGCTTTTAGCTTATCGTTGGCATCACGGCGCACGTTACGCACCGATACCCGGCCTTGTTCCGCTTCACCACGCACAATTTTAATCAGGTCTTTACGCCGTTCTTCAGTCAGCGGCGGTAGCGGAACCCGGATATCACTCCCAGCAGAGCTTGGATTCAGCCCCAGATCGGATGTCATGATCGCTTTTTCTACCGCGGCACTAACGCTACGGTCGAACACATTTACCTTCAGCGTGCGTGAGTCTTCAACAGTAATGCTGGCCAGCTGTTTCAACGGCGTGGGCGCACCGTAGTACTCAACCGTAATACCATCGAGAATGGCAGGAGAGGCACGACCTGTGCGAATCTTACTGATATTGTTTTTAAATGCCTCTACGCATTTATCCATGCGCGTATCAGCATCTTTTTTAATGTCGTTAATCACGTTGGAACCCTTAAATTCTGGTTACCAGGCAGGTTCTGAACCGCCAGAACCCGTTGATGTCTTATCGTCAGAACTCTGAAGCAGAGTCCGTTTTAGCAGACGCAGGCAGAATATACCCTATTTTATGCCGCGACTGATATTAATGCGTAATCAGCGTGCCTTCTTTTTCACCCATAACCACACGACGCAATGCACCGGGCTTGTTCATATTGAACACCCGGATAGGCAGCTGATGGTCACGGGCAAGGGTGAAAGCGGCCAGATCCATTACTTTCAGTTCACGTTCTAACACTTCGCTGTAGCTTAATTTCTCATACAGCGTTGCATCCGGATTTTTCACCGGGTCGGCAGAATACACGCCGTCAACCTTGGTCGCTTTCAGCACAACATCTGCTTCAATTTCAATGCCGCGCAGGCAGGCAGCGGAATCGGTGGTGAAAAACGGATTGCCGGTACCGGCACAAAATATAACCACCCGGTTGTTGCGCAGCAGGCTAATCGCCTCAGCCCAGCTGTAACTGTCACATACGCCGTTAAGCGGGATCGCCGACATCAGACGCACGTTAACGTAAGCCCGATGTAACGCATCACGCATTGCCAGACCATTCATCACCGTCGCCAGCATTCCCATATGATCGCCGACCACGCGGTTCATACCTGCTTCTGCCAGACCGGCTCCCCGGAACAAATTACCACCACCAATAACGACCCCAACCTGTATACCTAACTCCACCAGTTCTTTAACTTCCTGTGCCATACGGTCGAGAACGCTGGCATCGATACCGAAACCTTCTGCACCTTGTAGCGCTTCACCACTGAGTTTCAGCAGAATACGTTGATAAACGGGTTTTGCATTGGTCGCCATGGTCAATTTTTCCTGAAAGCTAGCGTTGAATTGAGAAACGTTAAAACAGAACCATCATCCCGTTAGCCAACTCAAATTACTATTGGGATGAGACTGAAAATGCGTGGCGTAACGCCCTGTAAACACGATTTTCAGACAAAAAAGAACCGCCTGATGGCGGTCCTTTTACTGCAGTCGCTTATGACTGCTTAGACATCGCTGCGACTTCAGCAGCAAAATCACTTTCGACTTTTTCGATGCCTTCACCCACTTCAAAGCGGATAAAGTTTACCACCTCAGCGCCTTTCTCTTTCAGCACCTGGCCGACGGTTTTAGCCGGGTCGATGACAAAATTCTGGCCAGTCAGAGAAACTTCACCCGTGAATTTCTTCATGCGGCCTTCAACCATTTTTTCGGCAATTTCACGTGGCTTACCAGACTGCATGGCAATTTCCAGCTGGATTTGGTGTTCACGCTCAACCACTTCGGCAGAAACATCTTCTGGTTTAACGTATTCCGGTTTGCTGGCTGCAATATGCATTGCGATCTGTTTGATTAACTCATCATCGCCACCCTTCGCGGACACCAGTACGCCAATACGCACGCCGTGCAGATAGCTACCAAGCTGAGCACCTTCCAGCGCAGACACCCGGCGGATATTGATGTTTTCACCAATTTTTGCCACCAGCGCAACGCGCTTTTCTTCAAATTTTGCTTTCAGCGCGTCAACATCGGTGATGCGCTCAGCAACAGCGGCAGATAACACTTCATCCGCAAAGGCCTGGAAACCGGCATCTTTGGCCACAAAGTCAGTCTGGCAGTTCACTTCCAGAATAACGCCGTAGTTGCCATCAATTTTCGTTTTGATCACGCCATCAGCAGCCACATTGCCAGATTTTTTAGCCGCTTTCGCCTGGCCAGATTTACGCATGTTATCAATGGCCAGCTCAATATCACCATTGGCTTCACCAAGCGCTTTTTTACAATCCATCATGCCAGCGCCAGTGCGCTCGCGCAGTTCTTTTACCAGAGCAGCGGTAATTTCAGCCATTCTTTCATCCTCGGTTAGCGTAGCTTCTGCCAGCAGCGCCATGCGCAAGCCCTGACAGAAACCGGGTATCGGCAAACATTCTGCCCTGCCGGTTGTGTGTATTCAGGCAAAGCAGAGATAAAAATAAAGGGGCCAATGCAGGCCCCTTCTCGATCGTTTAAGGGCTCTGAGTCAGAGCAAGCCTTAATTACTCAGCCGCCGCGAAGCTCTCTTCAGCCTGCTCAGCCAGATCCTGAGAACGACCTTCACGGACGGTCGTCGCCACGGCAGTCAGATACAGGCTTACAGCACGGATAGCATCATCGTTACCTGGGATAACATAATCAACGCCGTCCGGATCGGAGTTAGTATCAACAATAGCAAACACCGGAATACCCAGGTTGTTGGCTTCTTTGATAGCAATGTGCTCGTGATCGGCATCAATAACAAACAGCGCGTCTGGTAAACCGCCCATGTCTTTGATACCACCCAGGCTGTTTTCCAGCTTGGCCAGTTCGCGACCGCGCATCAGCGCTTCTTTTTTGGTCAGCTTGTCGAAAGTGCCATCCTGAGACTGAGTCTCAAGATCTTTCAGACGCTTAATTGACTGACGAACGGTTTTCCAGTTAGTCAGCATGCCACCCAACCAGCGGTGGTTAACGAAAAACTGATCGCAGCTCTGCGCAGCATCTTTTACCGCTTCACTGGCAGCACGTTTAGTACCAACGAACAGAATACGACCTTTACGGCCGGCGATTTTGTGCAGTTCCGCCAGCGCCTCGTTAAACATTGGCACGGTTTTTTCAAGGTTGATGATATGTACTTTATTACGGGCGCCGAAGATGAAAGGCTTCATTTTCGGGTTCCAGTAACGGGTCTGGTGACCGAAGTGTACGCCAGCCTTGAGCATGTCGCGCATGGAAACAGTTGCCATGATTACCTCTAAATAAATTTGTCTGGGGTTGAGCCTCCATGTATCCCATACAACCGACCTTTTTGCCCTTTCAGGCCGCAAGGCACCCCGGTGTATGTGTCGATACATGTGTGTTTTAGACACATAATGAGATTTATGCGTTTCTCAGCCGGCCTGAACCGAACAGAGATTCGTCGGCGCGCTTTATACCATAAAGACAGCATTGACGCCAACTTTTACTGGCGCAGTTTCTGCGCACGGAGAGCCAAAACGACAATTGGCAGCGCCTGAGCCGCCTGTTAACATTACCCCATGATGATTATTGTCGAAAATGTCGACATCAGCGGACAACATTAATGGCTATTACCCTTAAAACTCCTGCAGATATTGAAAAAATGCGTGTCGCCGGTCAACTGGCGGCAGAAGTCCTTGAAATGATTGAACCTTTTGTCAAGCCAGGTGTGTCTACCGGCGAACTTGACCGCCTTTGTCATCAGCATATCACCGACAAGCAACACGCCATTTCCGCCTGTCTTGGCTATCATGGTTTTCCGAAATCAGTCTGTATCTCGGTCAATGATGTGGTATGTCACGGTATTCCCAGCGATGACAAGCTGCTCAAAGACGGTGATATTGTCAACATTGACGTTACCGTGATTAAAGATGAATTCCACGGCGATACCTCCAAAATGTTTCTCGTCGGTAAGCCTACCATTCAGGGCGAACGCTTGTGCCGTATTACACAGGAAAGTCTCTATCTGGCCCTGCGTATGGTCCGTCCGGGCATCCGTTTACGGGAACTCGGTCGGGCGATTCAGCAGTATGTTGAAGCACAGGACTTCTCCGTGGTCCGGGAATATTGCGGTCACGGCATTGGCAAAGGCTTCCATGAAGAACCCCAGGTGTTACATTACGATGCCGATGATGGCGGCGTAGTACTGCAGGCCGGCATGGCGTTTACCATAGAGCCAATGGTTAACGCCGGTGACTACCGTATCCGCAGCATGAAAGATGGCTGGACGGTAAAAACCAAAGACCGTAGCCTGTCAGCACAGTATGAGCACACCATTGTGGTAACGGAAACAGGTTGCGAAATTATGACGCTGCGCAAGGATGACACTATTGCGCGTATTCTCACTGCCAGCGCATAAAGCTTAACTGGCCTGCACCAGCGGCCTGAAGGTAGCAACAGGTAAACACGCATTAATGTGCCACAACGCGCTATTTGCCAGCGGCCGGCGACAAATACACCGGCCAATCGCAACACGCTGAACCGGCTTTTATTATCCGGGCTGACCGGCAATCCTGACGGAGCTGCGCCGTTATGTGTATTGAGCAAACTGAACTTAGTCGTATCAACGCCTTTACCCACGCGCCACTCGACTGGGACGACGCACAGCTCACGCGTGATGCGTTGAAGCAACAGCTGGAGCTTTTCCATCAGTGTCTGGCGGCGGCCTTTGATGCCAGTGTCGATACTGAGATACTGATTAATGCCCGCACGTTATTTATTGATCGCCTGCTGCGCCGCCTGTGGCGTTTTTTTGGTTTTGAAAACTATCAGAATGTTGCGCTGGTCGCCGTCGGCGGTTACGGACGCGGCGAACTGCATCCCTTGTCAGATATCGATCTGCTGATCCTTAGCCGCACGCCATTAGAGGAGCGCGCAGCGCAACGCAGCTGCGCGTTACTTACCCTGCTCTGGGACCTTAAGCTGGAAGTCGGTCATAGCGTGCGCACCCTCGAAGAGTGTCTGCTGGAAGGCTTATCCGACTTAACAGTTGCCACCAACCTGATTGAATCACGTATGCTCACCGGCGACGTGGCGCTCTATCTTGAACTGCAAAAACACATATTCAGCGACGGTTTCTGGCCGTCGCCGCGTTTTTTTGCGGCCAAAGTTGCGGAACAGCAGGAGCGCCATCAACGCTATCACGGTACCAGCTACAACCTGGAGCCAGATATCAAAAGTAGCCCTGGCGGACTGCGCGACATTCACACACTGCTGTGGGTCGCACGCCGTCATTTTGGCGCCACATCGCTCGATGAAATGGTCGGCTTTGGCTTCCTGACACAAGCTGAACGCAATGAACTCAACGAGTGCCAGGATTTCCTGTGGCGCGTACGCTTTGCCCTGCATTTGTCATTGTCACGATACGATAACCGTCTGTTGTTTGATCGCCAGCTCAGCGTCGCGCAAAGGCTGCGTTATGAAGGCGAAGGCAATCAGCCGGTTGAACGTATGATGAAAGACTTTTACCGCGTAATGCATCGCGTAGGTGAGCTTAACCAGATGCTATTGCAGCTGTTTGAAGAAGCGATACTGGCGCTGAAAACCACCGAAAAACCGCGCGCGCTGGATGAAGAGTTTCAGCTGCGCGGCAATCTGATCGATCTGTCAGATGAGACGTTGTTTGAACGCGATCCGGTGGCCATTATGCGCATGTTTCACATCATGGTGCGTACGCCAGCCATCAGCGGCATTTATTCCGCCACGCTGCGCCAGCTGCGTTATGCTCGCCGCCGCCTGACGCAACCGCTTTGTACCTACCCCGAAGCCCGCCGGTTATTTATTGCCATCCTGCGCCACCCCGGTGCGGTCAGTCGGGCGCTGGTGCCCATGCATCGTCACAGCGTGCTCTGGGCCTATATGCCGCAATGGGGCAACATTGTCGGCCAGATGCAATTCGATCTGTTTCATGCCTATACCGTCGACGAGCATACCGTTCGCGTTCTGCAAAAGCTGGAAAGTTTTGCCCGCGAAGAAACGCGCCCGGCCCATCCTCTGTGTGTTGAAATCTGGCTACGATTGCCGCAGCCGGAATTGCTGCTAATGGCTGCCTTATTCCATGATATAGCCAAAGGCCGCGGCGGCGATCACTCTATTCTCGGCGCACAGGATGCCGAGGTTTTTGCCGAACTGCATGGTCTCAGCGCCCGCGAAACCCAGCTGGTAGCCTGGCTGGTGCGCCATCACCTGTTAATGTCGGTGACCGCTCAGCGACGTGATATTCAGGATCCGACGGTGATCCAGCAGTTTGCCGAAATTATTGGCAATGAAAATCGCCTGCGCTATCTCCTCTGTCTGACGGTTGCCGATATTTGTGCCACCAATGAAACATTGTGGAACAGCTGGAAGCAAAGCCTGTTGCGCGAACTGTTTTTCGCCACGGAAAAACAGCTACGACGCGGCATGGAAAACAGCCCGGATCTGCGCGAACGGGTGCGTCATCATCGTTTGCAGGCGCTGGCCTTGTTGCGTATGGATAACATTGATGAACAGGCGTTAAATCATATCTGGAGCCGCTGCCGCGCCGACTATTTTCTGCGCCACAGCCCCAATCAGCTCGCCTGGCACGCCCGTCATTTATTGCAGCACGATCTCCGCCAGCCGCTGGTGCTGGTCAGCCCGCAGGTTACCCGTGGCGGCACCGAAATTTTTATCTGGAGTCCGGATCGGCCCTATCTGTTTGCAACCGTCGCGGGAGAACTGGACAGACGCAATCTCAGCGTACATGACGCACAGATCTTCACCAGTCGCGATGGCATGGCGATGGATACTTTTATCGTCCTTGAACCCGATGGTAATCCGCTGGCGCCTGACCGACACCGGCAAATTGCCCACGATTTAGAGCAAGCCATTACCCAAACCAACTGGCAGGCCCCGCGTCCACGCCGGCCCTATTCGCGTTTACGCCATTTCAACGTGGACACTGAAGTGAATTTTTTACCTGCCCATACCGAACGCCGGACCTATCTGGAGCTGGTGGCACTCGATCAGCCGGGGCTGCTGGCGCGGGTTGGCGAAGTGTTTGCAGATTTAGGGATTTCTTTACACGGTGCGCGCATCAGTACCATTGGTGAGCGGGTAGAAGATTTATTCATTCTGGCCAACGCCGACCGGCGCGGGCTGGATGCCGAATTATGTCAGGCCTTACGGCAACGATTGACAACAGCCCTTAATCCCAACGATAAAGTGTGACCACCCTTTGTTTTTTAACCGGTCATCGCTAACCCGTGTAGCCGGCTCGTGCCATGGCGATGACATTTCAGGAAGAGAACCATGCAACAGTTACAAAACATCATTGAGAACGCCTTCGAGCGTCGTGCTGACATCACCCCCGCCAGCGTTGACGCCGCCACCCGTGACGCCGTTAACCAGACCCTGGCGCTGTTAGATAGCGGCGAACTGCGGGTGTGTGAAAAAATCGAGGGGCAGTGGCTGACTCATCAGTGGCTGAAAAAAGCAGTGCTGCTCTCTTTCCGCATTCAGGACAATCAGGTGATTGACGGGGCCGAAAGCCGCTTCTACGACAAAGTACCAATGAAGTTCAGTAACTATGATGAAGCCCGTTTCAAAAAAGAGGGTTTTCGCGTAGTGCCGCCAGCGGCGGTACGTCAGGGTGCCTTTATTGCTAAAAACACGGTGCTGATGCCTTCTTACGTCAATATCGGCGCCTGGGTAGATGAAGGCACTATGGTTGACACCTGGGCTACCGTCGGTTCATGTGCGCAAATCGGTAAGAATGTGCACCTGTCCGGTGGCGTCGGCATCGGCGGCGTACTGGAACCCTTGCAGGCCAATCCTACTATCATTGAAGACAACTGTTTTATCGGCGCACGTTCAGAAATTGTTGAAGGCGTCATTGTGGAAGAAGGTGCAGTCATCTCAATGGGCGTTTACATTGGCCAGAGCACCAAAATCTACGACCGTGAAACCGGTGAAATCCACTACGGACGCGTACCCGCCGGTTCGGTGGTGGTTTCCGGCAATCTGCCAGCCAAAGATGGCCGTTACAGCCTTTACTGTGCGGTTATCGTCAAGAAAGTTGACGAGAAAACCCGCGGTAAAGTTGGCATTAACGAACTGCTGCGCAGTATTGATTAATTTTCTGCGCCTCTGCCGGTCTGCGGCTGGCAGAGGCAAATCAATCGTAAACTTTTCGTTACACACCCAGCTTATTTGCGTCGAAAATTAACATCTGGCGTTTATTTTTTGCCCAGGCCATAATGCGCGCCATTAAATCAGCGGCGCAATTTCCCTGTTCACTGGCTCCATCCAGCGTAAACCATTATCAGGAAAGCGGGCGCGGCACCCTTTTATCTCATCAGGATAATAACTATGTACGACAATCTGAAAAGCTTAGGTATTTCAAACCCCGATGACATTGACCGTTACAGCCTGCGCCAGGAAGCGAACAACGATATTCTGAAAATTTACTTCCGCAAAGACAAAGGCGAGTTTTTTGCTAAAAGCGTGAAGTTTAAATATCCGCGCCAGCGTAAAACCGTGGTGGCTGAGGGTATTGGTCATGGCTACAAAGAAATTCAGGAAATCAGCCCGAACCTGCGCTATGTCATTGATGAGCTGGATCAGCTCTGCCAGCGTGATCAGGTTGAAGTGGATCTGAAACGCAAAATTCTCAGCGATCTGCACCACCTGGAAAGCGTGGTGGCCAATAAGATTAAAGAGATTGAAAGCGATCTGGAAAAGCTGACCAGCGGACGTTAATCGCTTGCCTGAAGGCCAGATTGACTGGCCTTTTCCTTTCCCGCACCGGTTCGCGACTGGGTATCTCCGCCAGCAAAGCTGCTGCAAAAAAGCGTACTGAGCCGTGGCAACCCGCGGTCAGGGCTGTTCATCCAGCTGAAGGGCAATATAGAGCAGTAGCCTGTCATCAAAATGACTGAGGTTTAAGCCGGTCAGTTCCGACACCCGGTTAAGACGGTATTCAAGAGTATTGCGGTGGATATAAAGCGCTTTTGCCGTCGCTGAAGGTTGCACATTATGCTGGAACCATGCCAGCAGGGTACGCCGCAACAACCCGTTATTATCCATCGCCCGCAGCCTGGCCAGCGGACGAGCCAGCTCATTTGCCTGCCAACCGCCACGCAGACTGTCCAGCAGCACCGGCAGCATCAGATCCTGATAGAAATAACTGCGCTGTTCGGGCATACGCTGCTTACCCACCAGCATCGTGGTATGTGCGGTACGATAAGAACGGGCAATACTGCCAGGCCCGGTAAAAAAATTACCCAGTGCAATACGTATGCGTAAATTACCGCGCGCTTTCATCCGTGTCATCAGTGCATCGACCCGACGGCGATGATCGTCAATATCATAGCGGCCATGCGCGTTTAACGCCGGTTTGAGTACCACCACTTCGGTCAGCGACACAATGGCAATCAGGTTATCGCGGTCGGGTGTCGTCAGCAGCGTCTGGAGCTGTTGCAGCTCTGCCATTGCACTGTCAACGCCCAGTTGTCCGCTGTCAACTTCCACCACGGCAGCAACACGCGGCTGCTGTAAATCAATCCCCAGCCGCTGTGCCCACTCAGTCAGGGTCGGTGAGAGTATCTCACTGCGGATAAGATTCAGCACCAGTTCTTCCCGTAAACGGCTATCCTGTGCCAGCATATGCAGCAGGCGTGCCTGTTCCAGCATCATCTCCGCCGTCATGCACACCAGTTCACCATAATGACGTAACCGTGCCGGGTCACCGGTCAGGCCGATGACGCCGACAATGTCACCATCGAGACGCATCGGCAGATTAATACCTGGGCGCACGCCGTGCAGATGACGCACAACGGCTTCATCAATATCAACAACCCTGCCCTGCGAGAGGGCCAGTAACGCCCCCTCATGCAGTTCGCCAATACGTTCGCTGTCACCACTACAGATAATACGTCCGCGCGCATCCATCACGTTGACGTTGCTGTCAATAATCTGCATGGTACGGGCAACAATATCCTGTGCCAGTCGGGCGTCCAGGTGGTCGCTAGCCATAATGCGTTCCTGCCTGTAAAAAAATTGGCGCATAGCCTGCCGGCATGCCTGTTGTGATGCACCAGCCATAAGCTCGTGGCCTGGCCGGAGACTCAGACTGACATTGTGCAATTGCCGCAGGCTGCAGGCAATAAGACCAAAGAGGGAAACGCGGGATAAATACAGGAAGGGCAAAGCGTGTGGCGACCGGGCTTTCCCGGCCGCCATCAGATTACTGCATCAGCAGATAAATCGAGCTGTCACCACGCTTAATATTGAGCGCCAGCACCGACGGCTTGCTGTCAAAAATTTTACGCAGTTCACCCAGGTTATGCACCGGATGCTGATTGACGCCCAGGATAATATCGCCCTTATGCAGACCAATACTGGCGGCAGCAGAATTCGGTTTTACGCTATCCACCCGAACGCCCTGCACGCCTTTTTCCTCGTAGTTACCAAATTCAGCACCTTCAATCCCTTTAAAGATATTGGCTGAGGCCACTTTGGCCTGGGTGCTTTGCTGAAGCGTCACGTTAACCGTCATTGGTTTCCCGTTACGCAACAGGCCCAGCGTCAGCTTAGTGCCCACCGGCAAAGTGCCGATTTCAGCGCGCAGTGAGGCGAAGCTGGTAATTTTCTTACCGTTAATTGACACCACCACATCACCGGCTTTAATACCGGCTTTCGCCGCTGACGAATCGGGCTGCACCTGGCTGACAAACGCACCACGCTGGGCGTCCACTTTCATAGCCTTAGCCAGATCGGACGTCAGCTCCGTACCCATAATTCCCAGTTCACCGCGCTTAACCTGGCCATATTCAACCATTTGCGCCGTCAGGTTTTTCACCATATTGCCGGGAATAGCAAAACCGATACCGATGTTACCGCCATCCGGTGCCAGAATCGCCGTGTTAATGCCGATAAGCTCGCCATTCAGATTAACCAGCGCACCGCCGGAATTACCGCGGTTAATCGCCGCATCGGTCTGAATGAAGTTTTCGTAGTTTTCAACGTTCAGGCCGCTACGGCCAAGGGCAGATACGATACCGGAGGTAACCGTTTCGCCCAGGCCATAGGGGTTACCGATCGCCACGGCATAATCACCGACCCGCAGATTATCTGAATCGGCGATTTTAATCGCTGTCAGGTTTTTAAAATCTTTTAGCTGAAGAAGGGCAATATCGGTTTGCAGGTCTTTACCAATAACTTTGGCATCATAGCGGTGGCCATCACTGGTTTGCACCTGGATTTTGCTGGCGTTAGCCACCACGTGATTATTGGTCACCACATAGCCTTTATCAGCATTGATAATGACGCCGGAGCCGAGGGCGCGAAATTTTTGCTGTTGAGTATCCGTACCGTTATCACCCTGACACATTGGAGAATTCTGGAAAGGCGAGCCGTCCTGACAGAATGGCGAGTTATCACCAAAAAACTGCTGGAACTGTTGCGGCATGCGCGCGGTTTTTACCGGGGCGCTTCCCTCAACGCTGATACTCACCACCGATGGCATCACTTTTTCCAGCATCGGAGCGAGACTTGGCAGCTGCTGGCCGGAAGAGGAAGCCGTTTCTGCGGCCATTGCGTTCAGCGGACTAATCGCCAAAGACAGACTCAAAGCCAGAGCGCTACATACTAGTGCTGTTTTTTTCATTTCTCTTTTCTCTTACTGTGTCTAATCGCCAGGCCATATTGCTGGCCCTCAAAGTCAAGGATTGATTTTTATCCTGTAGTGTATGTTTAAGTGTTTGGTAAAAGTAAAAAATTATATTTTAACTTTACAAAACTCTTCATGCCACGGCGCTATTCCACCGCCATCATGCGGCGGTATTCATCCCAGGCGTAAAGGTCGGTCATACCACTGATATAATCCTGAATAAGGCGCGCACGATAATAATATTCCCAGAGGGGGAAATCGTCGGCCAACGGGCTAATATTTGCCACCGCTTCGCTGTAAGCAAGACGAAAACGCGTTGACAGCTTATGGAAGAGTCGGGTTTCAATTGGATAGTGTTTGAGTGTGTCCTTTTCAACCAGTTCGCTAAATTCCTCGTGACTTAACGCCAGCAACGGACTGTAAATATCGAGCAGCCCTTTAATAACCCGGTAGCCCTGTAACTCCAGCTGCTCCACATCCGGATGATTAAATACGTGGCGAATTGCCACTTTTTTAAAAATCTCCAGTAGCTGGCTATGCGGACTCTCATCTTCCAGCAACGCCTGATTAAAATTCCCCTGGTAGATTGCCTCAAGATGCGTAATAAAGCAGCCTGCCGCCTGGGGTACCAGACAGGCAACGGTATTAACCCGTAAATACATAAAGAACTGATCTTCACTACTGCGGCTGAGACGGTTTGCTTTGGATTTATCCAGCGCATTATTCACCACCAGATCAAATAAATCCCCTTTCTTATGCTGAGGCCAGAGCTGGTAAAGATACTGATGAAGTTTTTCGACGGTAAAAATATTTTTCTCAACCGCATCTTCCAGGTCAGCAACGCAATATGAAATATCGTCAGCAGCTTCCATAATATAGGTTAGCGGAAAACGATTATAATCCTGCAGATTCAGCGCCTTACGTAAATTAGATACATAAGCTTCTTCCGCCAGATAATAGCCTGGTTTTTTCATCAGATAGTTATAGCCGGCGGGCAGTTCACCACGATGCCAGGCCGGTCGGGTGTATTTTAAAATACAGCCGACCTGCGCCCAGGTGAGATTCATTTTCATCAGCGTATGAACCAGACGAATAGCTTGAGCATTCCCTTCAAAAAAACTTAAATCCTGACGAATCTTTGCACGCAAATCATTAAGACCATCATCACAATAGCGCAAAATGCCAACTAAACAGGGATCGCCGGCCGCCACACCGACCGACCAGTCAGGAGCCAGATGCTGACGAAACCAGTCGTTAATGGCGGACTCGCCAAAATGGCCAAAGGGCGGATTGCCAATATCATGCATCAGGCAGGCCATCTCTACCACGCTTTCGAAAGGCCCGGTCAGGGTCTCCAGACCGTACTTCGCCAGACCGTGCTGCTCTTTCAGCCGGGTGAGAATCTCTTTGGCGATATAGCGCCCAACCTGCTGCACCTCCAGCGAATGGGTCAGCCGTGAGCGAACCGCGGCATTACGCTCCAGCGGGAAAACCTGGGTTTTCTGCTGTAAACGGCGTATTGCCGCAGAGTTAATTATCCGACCCCGATCGCTTTCAAAAATGCGCAGAATTTCATGCTCATCTTTATTACCCTGTGCCGCACGATAGCGACGCTGGTAACTGATTTTTTTCCTGAAATCGATTACGCTCATTTCTGGCTCCTTTCATTCTGCGCATAATCAGTTCAACCCGCGACCGGCATCATCCACCGCCATTTCAGACTGTGTCCTGCCAGCCGCTACTGGTAAACTGTGTGGCAATCCCAGGCAACTTTATAACATTAGTGAGTAACGCTATGAAAGCAGGCATTATTGGCGCAATGGAGCAGGAAGTCACTTTGCTGCGCGAAAAAATCGAAAACCGTCAGACTATCCGCCTGGCCGGCTGCGAAATTTATACCGGGACCCTGAACGGGATCGACGTTGCGCTGCTGAAGTCCGGCATCGGTAAAGTTTCCGCCGCACTCGGCACCACGCTGCTACTGCAACTGTGCCAACCCGATTTCATTATCAATACCGGTTCAGCCGGCGGGCTGGCTGCCAGCCTGAACGTTGGCGATATCGTGGTTTCAGAGGAAGTACGCTATCACGATGCTGATGTCACCGCGTTTGGTTATCAGCCCGGGCAGATGGCCGGCTGTCCACCGGCGTTTACAGCCGATGAGAAACTGATTGCCGCCGCAGAGCAATGCATTACCCAGCTTTCCCTGCATGCCGTTCGCGGCCTGATTGTCAGCGGAGATGCTTTTATTAATGGCGCCGGACCGCTGGCACGCATCCGTACAACCTTCCCGCAGGCGATTGCCGTGGAGATGGAATCCACCGCGATTGCCCACGTCTGCCACCAGTTTGCCGTGCCTTTCGTGATTATCCGCGCCATCTCGGACGTTGCCGATAAGGAATCCCACCTTAGCTTTGACGAATTTCTGGTTACCGCCGCCAGCCAGTCATCTCTGATGGTGGAAACACTGCTAAACCACCTGAAACGAGGTTAGCAGGGCAGCCAGCGTTATCGGTTCTGTTGCTGTCACTCGCAATCAGCAGGTGACGGCAGAGCTATCAAAGGAAAGACCGTGACTGGACGCATTGTGCGCTAAGGAAAACGTGACCCAAACTGACGCCCCGGCACATCCGTGCCAGGGCAGAGTGTTCAGATGCTGAAAGAAGAACCGCAGCCGCAGGTACTCTTGGCGTTCGGATTGGTTACGATAAAACGCGAGCCTTCCAGACCCTCGGTATAATCTACCGCCCCACCGACCAGGTACTGCAGACTCATCGGATCAACAACCAGCGCCACGCCGGCTTTTTCAATGGTCATATCGCCGTCGTTAATCTGGTCGTCAAAAGTAAAACCGTACTGAAAGCCGCTGCAACCACCACCGGTAATATAAACCCGTAATTTCAGTGCAGGATTGTCTTCATCAGCAATCAGATTTTTGACTTTTTTTGCCGCTGCTTCGGTAAATTCCAGCGGCAGCGCTACATCGTCACTCATATCTTACTCCAGTCTACTCAGGTCGCAGTGCCACCATCATAGGTTTATTATCTGCTACCCATCCTGTGCTGGCAAGTTTGATCGTGGAGCAGAATAAGCAGCCTGTGCGGTGGTCGTCTGCGGTTGCTGTCTGGCAAGCGTACGTGCCAGCAGCGTCGAATACAGTGGCTGTCCACCGCAAAACTGTGCAACCAGCGTGGCACCAAAGCAGGTAATGATCATCGGCAAAATCAGCTGATAGTTATCACTCATTTCCAGTACCAGCAGGATACCGGTTAACGGCGCGCGTACCGATGCCGCAAACAACGCACCCATTCCGGCGATGGCAAAAGTACCCGCATCCAGCGACCAGCTGGGTAACAACGCGCTACAGGCCATGCCAAAAGCGGTGCCTGCCAGGGTACCCAGTGCCAGCATCGGCGCAAAAATACCGCCCGGCGCACCGGAACAAAAACACAGCAGCGTGGTTACGACACGCGAGATAAAAATAAACAACAGTGTGCCAAGGGTGTAATGACCGGCAACCGCCAGCGGGATCAGATTAAAACCGCCACCGGCCGCTTCCGGTTCAATCATGCCAAGCAGACCACACAACCCGCCCAGCAGCGCCCCGCTGAGTAAGGTATAGCGCATTCCGCGACTGTGAAACGACAAAAAACGATCCTGAATCCGGCACACCAGCGCGTTGAAACCAACGCCAAGCGCGCCAAACAATAAACCCAGCAGCAGATAAAGCCAGAGGGATTTTATCGACACATCCCCCAGTCGCCCGACGGCAATCACCGCACCAGCACCGTTGAACAAGCGATAAACGATGCAGGACATCACCACGCCAAGAAAAACAGCCTTAATAGAAATCAGGCTGTAACGAAACTGCAAACGCATCTCTTCGATGATAAACAGAATACCGGCCAGCGGCGCGTTAAAGGCGGCTGAAAGGCCAGCAGCAGCACCGGTTGCCAGCAGCGTATGGCGGGTTTCCGCATGCTGGATACGAAAGATATCCACCACCATGCGACCGAGGTTCCCCCCCATCTGGACGGTGGGACCTTCGCGGCCAAGCACCATACCGGCGCCAAGCGTCCCCAGACCGCCGATAAATTTCACCGGAATGACCCGCCACCAGCGCACCGGCCGCAGCTCTTCCAGCGCGCCTTCAATTTCAGGAATACCCGACCCGCTGGCTTCCGGCGCAAAGCGTCGTACCAGCCAGTAACCAATAAGTGCCAGCAGAGCTGACAACATCACCGCCAGCGGATAACGCAGTGCCAGCCACGATGCCCCGGGTGACAATATGCCCAGACGCCAGGCGATAATCATGCTGACGGCTTTCTCAAAAGCGACCCCGAGCAACCCGGCGAGCACCCCAACCAGCGCGGCCAGCAGCAATACGTTTACCGGCGTGCGATCGCGGCGCAACACCTTACGAAGAAAGTCGCTGCGACCCCGTAGCGCTGCCTGCTGGCTCTCTTCTGCTTGTTTTTCAGGATTCATAATTAAGCGGCTAATGACTTTACTCCCGGCATCATAACGATGAAAAGGGCAAAAGTTCAGCACAATCTTTATTAAAACGTGCCGTTATTGCGGCAAACCTTCCCCCACCCCGCGACTTTTCTTAGAATAAACCACATATTCCTTTTCGGATTCAGGAGTGATTCCATGAGTAAGTCAGAAAACCTGTTCGCCCAGGCGCAACAACTCATTCCCGGCGGCGTCAACTCACCGGTGCGTGCTTTCACCGGCGTTGGCGGCACGCCGCTGTTTATTGAACGGGCGGACGGCGCTTATCTGTATGATGTCGACGGCAAAGCTTACATCGACTATGTTGGCTCCTGGGGTCCGATGGTGCTGGGCCATAATCACCCTGCCATCCGCAATGCGGTCATTAAAGCCGCCGAAAACGGCCTGAGTTTTGGTGCCCCGACGGCCATTGAAGTTGCCATGGCCGATCTGGTGACCGGACTGATAACCAGCATGGATATGGTGCGTATGGTTAACTCAGGGACCGAGGCCACCATGAGCGCTATCCGTCTGGCGCGCGGCTTTACCGGACGGGATAAGCTGATTAAATTTGAAGGCTGCTACCACGGCCATGCCGATCATCTGCTGGTGAAGGCTGGCTCCGGCGCCCTGACACTTGGCCAGCCTGACTCGCCCGGCGTGCCAGCAGATTTCGCCAAACATACGCTGACCTGTACCTATAACGATCTGGATTCGGTTCGGGCCGCCTTTGCGCGCTATCCGCAGGACATTGCCTGTATTATCGTCGAACCGGTTGCCGGCAACATGAATTGTATCCTGCCCGAACCGACTTTTTTACCCGGCCTGCGCAGCCTGTGTGACGAATTCGGTGCACTGCTGATTATTGATGAAGTCATGACCGGTTTTCGCGTCGCCCTTGGCGGGGCTCAGGCTTACTATGATGTCATTCCCGACCTGACCTGCCTTGGCAAAATCATTGGCGGCGGCATGCCGGTCGGAGCCTTTGGCGGCCGGCGTGATGTCATGATGGCGCTGGCGCCCACCGGTCCGGTCTATCAGGCGGGAACCCTTTCCGGTAATCCGATCGCCATGGCGGCCGGCCACGCCTGCCTGAGCGAAATTGCCCGCACCGGCGTGCATGAAACCCTGACAGCACTGACTAATCAGCTGGCACAAGGCCTGCTGGATGCGGCAAAAGAGCAGGCTATTCCGTTAGTGGTGAACAATGTGGGCGGCATGTTCGGTCTGTTTTTCACCGATGCGCCACGCGTCACCTGCTATGCAGACGTCACCCGCTGTGACCAGGAGCGCTTTAAACGTTTCTTCCATCTGATGCTGGAAGAAGGGGTGTATTTTGCGCCATCAGCCTATGAAGCCGGTTTCATGTCGGTGGCGCACAGCGCGCAGGACATTAATCACACCATTGATGCCGCCCGCCGGGTATTTTCCCGTCTAAAATAGCGGCCTGACGGCACCGGGGAAGCCGTCGGTTATGCGCTGCTCTCCCGGAGTCTTGCTTATGCCCGCCGCTAAATCCGCATCCATCGGCCAGCAGATTCAGGATCGGCGCAATAACCAGACAAAATAAGGCGCGCCGATAAAGGTTGCCAGCAGACCGGCCGGGACCTGCGCCGGAAAAATCACCATACGTCCACACCAGTCAGCCAGAATCATCAGCCCGCAACCCAGTAAGGTTGCGATCACCAGCTGCGGCAGAGTGCGGCGGAATCCCATCATCCGCGCCATATGTGGAGCCATCAGACCAATAAAGCTTAAGGGACCGACCGTCAGGGTTGCCGCGGCGGTGAGCATCGCCACCAGCAATAAAATTGTTATCCGGCTTGGTGTCAGCGCAATACCAAGCGCCCGGGCCGTGACGCTGCCAAGTGGCAGTATCATTAACCAGCGGCGACATAACGGCGCCAGGGCGATCAGGATCAGGGCAACCGCGGCGGTATGCAGCGCCTGCGACAGCGTGACGCTATAAGTGGAACCAGCAATCCAGGTCATCAGCACCGCCATCCGCGGATCGCCGCTTGCCAGAAATAACACCAGCAGGGTGCTGAATGCGGTACTCAGGCCCATGCCGGCTAGCAGCATCCGGGTTGGCGAAAATTCACCCCGCGCCGCCACCAGCAGGATAATAAACAGCGTAACAGCCGCCCCCAGACTGCCCGCGCTGAACAACCAGACAAAAGCATCGCCAGGCACCAGAAACAGCATAACAACCACGCCAAAGGTCGCCCCAGAACTGATCCCCAGCACTTCCGGGCTGGCCATCGGATTCGCGGTCAGACGCTGAACCATGCAACTGGCTACCGCCAGCATGGCACCGGCAGAAAGCGCCGCCAGGGTACGTGGAAACCGCCAGGGCAGCAGCTGCTGCCAGAGTTCACCGCTGGCCCACAGCCAGCCCTGTGCACCACGACCAACACTGAGGGCGACCACCAGCATGATAATCAGTAGTATCAGCATCACCCCTGCCCAGCGCACTAGCGCGTGACGCTCAGGCATCATGCTATTGTGCTGATCCAGCGGGGGCGGAGCCATACCGCTGTGCAAACGGGGTAACAGCCACAGCAATAGCGGCGCGCCAATAATCGCTGTCAACGTACCGGTGGACAGTTCCCGCCAGTTATCTGTCAGCCAGATGACACACTGGTCGGCCAGCCATAAGATAATCGCACCAATCAGCGGCGTCAGTAACATACGGCTCAGCAGGCGCCGGCCACCGAGCAATTTTGCCAGTAACGGGGCAAACAGAGCAATAAATCCGATAATACCGACGGCATTAACCAGTTGGGCACTCAGTACAATCGCCAGCGTCAGCGTCATGATGCGCACCAGCGACAAAGCCAGGCCGAGATTTTTTGCCACGCCGTCATCCAGACTCATCAACATCAGCGGCCGTCGCAGTAACAATGCCAGCACAAAGCAAATAACTACCCGGGGCCACAGCGAGTTCACCCCCTGCCAGTCCATCTGGTTCAGGGTACCGGTTCCCCACAACAGCACGCTTTGCAAACGTTCATGATAAAACAGACCAATCAGCTGGTTAACCGCCCCGCAATATAGAGAAAGCACCAGCCCGGCAAGAATTAATGTCACCGGCGACAGGCGTTTTCCCCAGGCGACGCCAAATACCAGCGCGCCGAGTAACAGTGCCCCCAGTAACGCTGCGATTGAGGGCGCAATCAGCCCACCGCCCCACAATGTCGCCACCGTCAGACCCAGCTGAGCGCCGGCAGAGACCCCGAGGGTAGTCGGCTCCGCCAGCGGATTACGTAACACCTGCTGAAACAGCAACCCAGCCAGACCCAGTCCCGCCCCCACCAGTAGCGACATGGCCAGCCGTGGTAACAAACTAAAATGAAATACCATCTGGCTAATCTGCTGGTTATCGGGCTGGCTAACTGCCTGGCGCCACTGACTAAAGGGTAAATGGACGTGAAAGTTATATATTGTTAACCACAGCGCCAGCATCAGCAACAGCAGCAGTGTCAGTAAGCCGGTGCGGTAATCACCTTTCATGCCGCCTCCAGCGCCTGATTCAGCAAGTGACAAAAACGCATCGCAGACCAGGTTGCGCCATAAAACCACACGGCAGGAATGCGCTTAAAGCGCCCGGCCCGTACAAAAGGCATCGCCTGCCATAACGGCGTCTGGCTGAGGCGTTGCATTGTCGCGTCGTCGGCATGGGCAAAGCACAGTGCGTCAACCTCCGGCAGGTCAGCCAGACGCTCAATGCCAATCACCGCACTGCCCCAGAAGTTGGTTTCGCCCTGCCAGGCGTTAGGCAGTTCCAGCGCCTGCATTACGTCAAGAAACAGGCTGCCACGCCCGAAAACCAGTGCATGCTGATCGTCAAGTAACGACATTAACAATAGCGGTCGCGTTACCCGACCGGCCAGCTTGTGGCGTAACTGGCTGAGCAGGGTATCCAGCGCCGCAAGATGCTGTTGTGCCTGAGATTCCCGGCCAATGTACCCGGCCAGCGTCATCAATGAAGTCCGTGCGGTTAAGAGTGGCTTGCCGCGACCATCATTAAAAGGAAAAGCCAGAGAGGGCGCAATCGGCGTCAGCATCGATTTTGCCGGACCGTACCCCTGTGAATGCAAAATCAGCGAGGGTTGCAGTTCGGTAATCAGCTCCATATTAGGTTCGGTACGCAAACCAACCTCAATGCATCCTTGCGGGATAACCGGGTCGGCAACCCAGGCGCGGTAGCCAGCCATTTCGGCCACGGCATAAGGTGTGACACCCAGCGTCAGCAACAGCTCCACCGGCAGCCATTCCAGCGCCACAATGCGGCTGATATCAACCGTCGGCGGCGTGGCTGCCGCGTCCAGTGGCAAGTGATATAACAGAGGAGAACAAGCCAGCGCGGTGATAAAACGGCGGCGAAATGAATCCGGCATCACAACATCCTGTCACTCAGTAAACAAAACTGACGGGGGCACCCTGATTAGGATGCGGCAATATACCCATAGGGATGCCGTAAATTTCACCCAGCACCCCGGTGGTCATAATGTCACCCGGCGGGCCCTGGGCGATCAGGTTACCGCCGCGCAACGCCAACAGCTGATCACAATAACGGGCCGCCATATTAATATCGTGTAGCACCACAATAACCGTTAATCCGCGCTGATGACTCAGACGCTGTATCAGCGCCAGCACCTCCACCTGATGGGCAATGTCGAGCGCCGAGGTCGGTTCATCCAGCAGCAGGCAACGGCTGTTCTGCGCGACCAGCATAGCCAGCCAGGCGCGCTGACGTTCGCCACCGGACAGACTGTCGACCAGCCGTTGCGCCAGCGGTTGCAATCCCACCAGTGCAATTGCTTCCTCTACGTGCTGGCGATCGTCCAGGCTATAGCGTCCGAGCGCACCATGCCAGGGGTAGCGCCCGATAGCTACCAGCTCACGTACCGTCATCCCTTCTGCCGCAGGCAATTGCTGCGGCAGATAAGCAACCTCACGGGCAAACGCCTTACTGCGCCAGGCACTGAGCGGCGTCTGATTTAGCCGGATTTCCCCGCAGGTGGCCGCATGGTGGCGACCGAGCATTTTCAGCAGCGTTGATTTGCCCGATCCGTTATGTCCAATCAGTCCACATACCTGCCCGGCGAGAAAAGTAACAGACAGCGGATGCAGCAAGATACGACCGGGTACACTGAAACCGGCCCGATCGAGGGTAAAAGTGGTGTCCTGAACACATTGTTGTGGCATGGTTATCATCTGTCGACGGGCGCACCACTGCGCGCCCGGTTTTACATCAGAAACGGAAAGTCGCGGTACCAATAATCTGACGATCGTGTCCCCAGTAGCAATCATACTCATGATAGCAGCTGGCAACATATTCACGGTTCAGCAGGTTATTGACATTAACACCAATTGACGAGCCAGGCAGACCAAAACGGCCGAGATCATATTTAACCAGCGCATCGACGGTGGTATAGCCGGCGACGGCAAAGTTCTGATTCTGCTCAGCGCCGCTCTGGAACTGATACAGCCCCTGACTTTCACCAACATAGCGCACCCCTGCCCCAAAGGTCAGGCCAGACAGCGCGGTTTCATGAAAGGTGTAATCTGTCCACAACGAGGCCATATGTTTAGGCACCTGCACCGGCGTGCGATCCTGATACTTCGTATCATGCGTATAAACCGCATCGGTATAGGTATAAGACGCCACCATGTTAACGTTCGCGGTTAATGCCGCTTTGGCTTCCAGCTCAATGCCCCGCGAGCGAATTTCACCGCTCTGCACGTTAAAGCCGGAATTCGCCGGATCGGTGGTCAGGTTCTTATCTTTAGTCAGCTGAAACAGTGCCCCGGTGATAACAATCGGACGATCTTTCGGCACATATTTTACCCCGGCTTCATACTGTTTAGCCCGTGAAGGGTCAAAGGGCTGACCGGCAGCCGTGGTACCCGGCGTTGGAATAAAGGACTCGCTATAGCTGAAGTAAGGCGCGATACCGTTATCAAACACGTAATTCAAACCACCGCGCCAGGTAAAAGCCTGATCATGGTTTTTCGTTTCGCTTTCACTGGTACGGTTCAGCGCTGAAGTCATGGCATAGTCATAGCGACCACCCAGCGTCAGCACCCAGCGATTCCACTCCATCTGATCCTGAGTATACAGGCCGGTTTGCTCTTGTTTATTCAGATAACGATAAGGAAAGCCACTTCCTACCATCTGATTATTGCCATAATGCGGGTCGATAGCGCTAAGCGGCGTAGCGGTGCCAAAAATCGCATTAATATCGTTGCGGGTGCGCTGATAATCGACCCCCATCAACAGCGTATGATCAAGCGCAGCGGTAGAAAACCTGGCCTGGGCCTGGGTGTCAACGGCAAACTCGTTGAGTTCCTCTTGTGATTTGGCATAACCGCGCAGGATTTCACTGGTTGCCGCATTAAAGCCATTACCATAGATAGTGAAATAATCCGTTTTCAGATCGGCATAACGCAGATTCTGGCGCACGGTCCAGGTATCGTTAAAGTTATGCTCGAAGTTGTAACCCACCATTTTGGTATTACGGGAGATTTTGTTACCGTCACCATCATCAAAGTCGGTTGACAGCTTATGCTGGTTACCGTTGGCATCAACAAATGGCACCACGGTACCTTCACGTGGCAGCCAGCCATAATAGCCGGTCTCAGGTTCGTTCTGGAAATAGCTGAGGAAAGTGAAAGTGGTGTTTTCATCCGGGCGCCAGCTGAAGGAAGGGGCAATGGTATAGCGTTTTTCTTTATTGGCTTTCTGCTGAGCCTCAGCGTCGCGAGCCAGGCCGGTCAGGCGATATGAGAATTCGCCGTTATCATCCAGCGCACCACCAAAATCAAAGCCGGTGGAAAACAGGTTGTCGGTACCCATCTGGAAGCGCACCTCGCGCAGCGTTTCCAGCGTCGGACGCTTGCTGACCAGCGAAACCACACCACCGGGGTTACTTTTACCGTACAGCACTGAGGCCGGTCCGCGCAAAACTTCAGCACGTTCAAGGAAATAAGGATCAATGGCGAACTCAGAGTAGTTATCGCTCTGCAGCTTCAGTCCATCAAGGTACTGATTGGTATTAATATCATTAAAACCACGTATTGAAAGGGCATCGATAACATCGGAACTACCGCGATTACTCGCCACGCCGGGCGTGTAGTTAAACGCGTCTTTTACCGTATTGATATTATGCAGCTCCATTTCCTGACGGGTCACCACAGATACCGACTGCGGTGTTTTTTCAATCGGCGTATCGGTTTTGGTTGCGGTGGCAGTGCGCTTGGCAGCAATGGTCGCGGCCGGTCCCCAGGCGTTTTCAGCCGCCGCATCGTTCGCCGTCGCCTGTACAGTCATGGTCTGTTCAGCAGCCGACGTCTGGCCACTCAGCACCAGACTGCCGGTTGCCAGCGCAATCAGGAATGTTAGCGGTTTTTTAGCGGTATTGGGTGTAAAACAAGGAGTTTGTGTATGCCACTTAGCCATTTTTTTTTGTTCTCTGATGTAAGTTATTGCAAACGTAAACGCGAATGATTATTAGAATGGTTGGATAATATGAGAACAGTATCTTTCCTGCAAGCGTTATACACAAAGATCGGGGGAAGTAAGGAAAACGCACGCTGGCCCAGCAATGCTGAACCAGCGGAGGGATTATGATTTGCTGGTTTCTTTGATCTGCTTGTCGACTTCTTCCTGCGCCTGTTTCATCGCCTGCTGGAACTTAGGCAGACTTTGCAGACGGGAATACTCGGCGGCACCGACCACACGACCGGCATTAACATCGCTTTGCCAGTGGGCACCACAAATTACACGACTCTGGCCAAATTCCCAGGCCCGTTTAATCAGTTGATCGCCGTGGTCCGGCCGCAGCTGGGAAAGTATCAGCGCAATGGCGGTGGCGTAGGTAGTATGGCCGGAAGGATAAGAACCATTGCTGCGCAGAGACTCTTCTTCAGCCGGTGACTGGCAGCTGTGATGCTTGAAGTAAACGAATGGCCGTTCGCGATGGTAGAACACTTTCGCCGTTTCCGGCGCGTAATCGCCACCATCAACGTTAAGGAAATCGATAATACGATACAGTTCCGGTGTGGTTTCTGGCGAAATGGTAATACCCAAAGGTTTAGAGAAAATCCGGGCAACATTTGGCGTGCTCATATCAGCATCAACCGTGGCCTGTTTCCAGCGCGGTGTCCCTTTCAGCGCATAGCCTGCCTTATATTCGGCAATATCCAGCGCAAATAGCGGATCGTTTTTTTTCGGTGGCGGCGGCAAATAAACCTTACTACTGAACGCCTGTGCCGCATCGTGGAAGGTCGGGCCGGTGACTTTATGCCATGAAGCTTCATCTTTTGTCCCGGTGGATTCGGCGGCGGAGGTCGACGCAGCAGCGAACAGTCCGCAGGCGGCGATCAGTGCCACACCTAACGCTGATTTTTTCATCCTTAATTCCTTATTGAGATAATAAAGCGTTCGCATAGTAACAAAACCACCAGGCCGAATTCGTGATCTATGATCAACAATTCTCTGCATATTTTCCTAAAAATTCAACAACTTGTTACCTTATGTAAAAAAAAGCCAGGCGCTTTCACGCCTGGCTGATAAGCAAAAAAACGCTTACTTGCTACCGAACATATCTTTAATCCAGCCGGCAACACCATCACCGTCTTTTTTCTCATTCTGCTGCTGATCCGGCAACATATGTTGTTGTTGTTGTTGCTGCTGAATCTGCTGCTGTTGTTGCTGACAAAGCGCGTTGGCATCAATGGTCCATACCGGCAACGTACGCCCACCGCTACTGCTGGCATCACAGATAAAATTACCGTTCTGATCCACATTCATTGTGGCGATATCTTCCGGGGGCGTCAGTACTAACGGTAACGGCATCTGGTTATCCAGATAGTGACGGTAAAGCTGCATCGCCCCACTGGCACCATACAGTTTTGTCGGCTGATTATTGTCACGACCAATCCAGGTCACCGCCACTTCTTTACCATCAATGCCGGCAAACCAGCTATCCACCAGATTATTCGTGGTACCGGTTTTGCCCGCCAGATGTGCATTAGGGAAACGCGCACCCAGCGCCCGGGCAGTACCACGCAGGGCAACCTGCTGCAGCGAATACATGGTGAGATAAGCCGCCTGAGCCGGCACTGCACGCTCCGATTGCGGGTAGCTCTGATAAAGCACCTGACCATCTTCAGCAATCACCGAACGCAACGCCGACAGGGTTGCCCGGTTTCCACCGCTGGCAATGGTCTGAAACGCCTGCGCCACTTCCACCGGCGTCAGATTAAGGGCACCGAGCAGCATGGCAGGAACCGGTTGCAACTGATCTTTCGGTGCGCCCAGCTGCGTCCAGGTTTTCACCACCGAATCCAGTCCCAGCGTCATGCCCAGATTAACCGTCGGCACGTTCATCGAATTGGTAAGGGCATCCACCAGCATTACCTGGCCACTGAAACGGCGATCGTCATTTTGTGGTCGCCATACCTGACCGTTTGGCAGCTTGAGGGCCACCGGGTTATCACCCAGCCAGGTACTCAACCGATATTTATCCGGCTGGCTGAGCGCGGTAAGATAGGTAGCCGGTTTGGCCAGCGAGCCAATGGAACGGCGCGCCTGCAAGGCGCGGTTATAACCGGCAAACTGGGGGTCTGCGCCGCCAACCATTGCCCGCACTTCACCGGTGAAGCGGTCAACAATCACCATTGCAGTTTCAAGATCATTCAGACCCCGCTGTTTACGCAGGGTGGCAATGCCATCAACCACCGCTTTTTCTGCCGCATCCTGTGACACCGGGTCAAGCGTGGTAAAAATCTTCACGCCGGATAGATCCTGAACCTTATCACCCAGTTTTGCCTGCAGTTCATTACGCACCATCTGCATAAACGCAGGCTGAGGAGTCAGAATGCCGCCTTTGGGCTGCACACCGAGCGGGCGGGCAGAAAGCATATCGTAGAGATCCTGATCGATATAATTCTGCTGTTGTAATAAGCGTAATACCAGGTTACGCCGCTCCAGCGCCAGCTTCGGATTACGCCAGGGGTTATATAATGACGCGCCTTTCACCATCCCCACCAGCAGCGCCTGCTGATCCAGACTCAGTTCATCAACCGGACGACCAAAATAATAGAGGCTGGCTAACGGAAAACCGCGGATTTGATCGCTACCGGCCTGACCGAGATAAACCTCATTGAGATAAAGCTCCAGGATACGGTCTTTGCTGTAGCGCGCATCCATGATCAGTGCCATATAGGCTTCGTTAGCTTTACGCCATAATGAACGTTCGTTGGTCAGAAACAGGTTTTTGACCAGCTGCTGGGTCAAGGTACTGCCGCCCTGCACCGCGCGCCCGGCGGTGATATTTGCCAGAAAAGCGCGGCCAATAGAGTAAAGACTGATGCCGTCATGCTGGTAAAAATGGCGGTCTTCAGTGGCAATCAGGGTATCTACCAGCAAATCGGGAAACCCGGCACGCGGAACAAACAAGCGCTGCTCACCATTTGGCGACTGCAGCATGGTGATCAGACGCGGATCGAGACGAAAATAGCCAAAGCTACGACCGTTATCGAGATTTTTAATCTCTGTCAGCGTGTCGCCGCTAAAACTCAGCTGCGCATTGATCTGTCCCTCTTTACCGTCAGGGAAGTCAAACGGACGCCGCAGCATATCAATAGTATTGCCGCGTACCGTAAACTCCCCGGGCCGGGTAATACGCGATACTTCGCGATACTGCGTCCCTTCCAGCAAAGCAACCATCTCTTTCTTGCTGTAGGACATACCAGGCTCAAGGCTGACCATCCGGCCATAAACGGCGGCTGGCAGCTGCCAGACTTTGCCATCAATACGGCTGCGGATTTCTGAATCCAGCCATGCGCCATAGGCAACAATCACCACGATGAAAATCAAAAAAAGTTTGATAAACAGCCCCAGCCAGCGACGTTTTCTCCCCGGCGGTCCGCCTCTACCTTTACGCGGCACGGATGTTACCTCCTCTTCCTGTTCATCATCGATATCATCATATTCATCTTCCGTCTGGCGCCCGTGCTGTGCACGCTTACGCGGCGGTCTGGGTTGTTTTCCCTTGCGGCCGATGGGTTGGCGATCGTTCCCGGACATAACTTACTTTTCTCCAGGGCTGGCCTGTAATCGGGCCGGCATACTCTCTAACGGTTTACTATCAGACAGAAGTGGAACCGTCTGAATTTCTTCCCCGCTTATCGCGCCGGCGGGTGTTTTTTTGTGCGCCGCGTTGGCAGCGCACTGGCCGGATCGTCCGGCCAGGGATGTTTCGGATAACGCCCCTTCATTTCCTTTTGTACCTCAGCGTATGCCCCTTTCCAGAAAGCAGACAGATCGCGGGTAATTTGTAACGGACGCCGTGCAGGTGACAGTAAAGACAGGACCAGGGGGACACGCCCCTGCGCAATACTGGGGGTGTTCGCTTCGCCAAACATCTCCTGTATTCGCACCGCCAGCAACGGCGGTTTGTCCGCATCATATTCAATCGGCAGCCGGCTGCCCGTCGGCACAGTGTAATGAGTTGGTAGCAGAGTATCCAGCTGTTGACGCTGCTGCCATGTTAACAAGTGTAAGAGTGCCTGGTGCAGATCCAAAGCCAGCAACCCTTTCATATCCTTAACGCCGGTCATTGAAGGCAGCAGCCAGTGTTGCAGGCTAGCCAGTAAATCAGCATCGGTCATTGACGGCCAGTTTTGCTCCGGCAACCAACGATGGGCACAAAGTAAACGGATGCGCAGTTGCTGCGCCGCGCTGCTCCACGGCAACACCGCCAGTCCGCGACGCTCAATCCAGCGCAATATGGCCTGATGTAACAGCGCCGGTTCTGGTTGCGGTAGCGGGCGCGATCTTAATACCAGCTGACCAATCTGCTGCCGTTGCCAGGCGCGCAGCGTGGCACGCGCGTCATCCCATTCCACTTGGGTCTGCGTTTGCAAAAGATCCGGTTGCTGTGCAATTAGCCGATCAATATCAACACCAAACCCCAGCAACAGCCGTGCATCAGGCTGACCATCATGCAACAACAACCCCAGCGCAAACAGCCATTCATAGCGTCCCAATGGCGCATCAGGTTCCAGTGCAGCCCCGCTGCCATTAGCCAGCAAATAGCGTCCGTCGTTTGCCCGCCGCCGGGCGAGACGGTCAGCAAATGCCGTCGCCAGCAAAGGAGCAATGGCCCCCACATCCACTGAAGCCCCTGCCGCATCTCCGGCCAGCTGACGCGCCCGCCGCTGCCAGTGTGGCTGTGGATGACAGAATGCATCCAGCAGATCGCCGCGGGTGCTGCGCGGCGGATCTTCCAGAATGGCTACCAGCAGCGCCGCCGTCATCCGTACTTCTGCTGACTGCTCAGCGGCGGTGACCAGCAGCGCGGCCAGTCGTGGTTCGGTGCCGGGCAGTGCCATACGACGCCCCTTATGGCTCAGATGATGATGTTCATCGGTGGCCGCCAGTTGTCGCAATAGCTGACGGGCTGCTTGCAGATTGTTCTCTGGTGGCGTATCCAGCCAGCATAAATCCTGCACCCTGTGACACCCCCATTGCAGCAGTTCCAGCCAGAAAGCGCTCAGGTCACTGTGCAAAATTTCAGGCTCATTGTGCCCGGCAGCACGTTCGGCCTGTTCTGCACTAATCAGATGCACACAAACGCCCGGCGATAAGCGCCCGGCCCGGCCGGCACGCTGGGTCATTGACGCCTGGCTGATGCGCTGGGTTTGCAGACGGGTCAGCCCGCTGCGAGGCTCAAACAGCGCCACCCGCTCCTGTGCGCTATCCAGCACCAGCCGGATACCTTCAATCGTCAGGCTGGTTTCGGCAATATTAGTGGCCAGCACCACCTTGCGCCGCCCGGCCGGCGCCGCAACAATAGCTTTACGCTGTTCGGCCAGCGGCAAAGCACCGTATAAAGGGCAGATATCCACCGCCTGGCCCAGACGGGTTTGCAGCGCCCGTTCCACGCGGCGGATTTCCGCCACCCCGGGTAAAAACAGCAGTAACGAACCGGGTTCATCATTAAGCAGCTGACAGGCCTGTCGCGTGACGTTTTGCTCAAAACTCTGGCCAGGATCAAGCGGCACATAACGACGCGCTACCGGCCAGCTACGCCCTGCTGACACAATCAGCGGCGCCTCAGGCAACATCGCCTGAAGGCGACTGTTATCAAGCGTGGCGGACATCAGCAAAATTTTTAGATCGTCACGCAGACCCCGCTGGACATCCAGCAACAGCGCCAGCGCCATGTCAGCTTGCAGACTACGTTCATGAAATTCATCAAGAATAACCAGCGAAACGCCCTCCAGCATCGGGTCACGTTGCAACATCCGTGTAAGAATCCCCTCCGTCACCACTTCCAGGCGGGTTGTCGCGCCAATGGCCCGCTCGCCGCGCATACGGTATCCAACCGTGCCACCAGGCGATTGCCCCAGCTGTTCCGCCAGCCGCTGAGCGACGTTGCGAGCCGCCAGCCGGCGAGGCTCCAGCATAATAATGCGTCCCGCTAACGTTGCCTGTTGTAATAACTGCAGCGGCAACCAGGTCGATTTCCCGGCGCCGGTCGGCGCTGCCAGTAAAACCTGATTATGCTGTTCCAGCGCCTGCAGCACGTCGGACAACACTTCGCTAACGGGTAATACGCTCACCTGGTGACTCCCTGGACTGGCCTCAATCTGGCGGGCATTGTAGCATCTGGTTTTATGACTGCGAGCCGGAGCCTGAAAATGTCCGATAGTACCCGTCTGTTTTTCGCCCTGACCCCGCCGGCCGCGTTACAGCAAACGCTGGTCAACTGGCGGGCCAGCCAGTTCAGCGCCGACATCGGACGCCCGGTTGCCGCAGCGAACCTGCACCTGACGCTGGCGTTTTCCGGCGAGGTCAGCGGTAAAAAACAGGCGGCACTCATCGCCCAGGCCAGCCGCATCCGCCAGCCCCGATTTCAGCTGACGCTGGATGATGCCGGTCACTGGCTGCGCTCAGGTGTGGTATGGCTTGGCCCGGCACGGGCACCGCGCGGCCTGCTGCAGCTGGCGGCCCTGCTACGCGCCCGGTGCGCGCGCGCAGGGTGTCCGCAAAGCCCACAGCCTTTTCATCCACATATCACACTGCTACGCCAGGTACAGACAAAAATTTCCCTTCCTGCACCGGGTTTTAGCTGGCAATTTGCCGTGACACATTTCACCCTGTATAGCGCCGGCTTCAGTCAGGGACGGACCCGTTATCAGGCCTTACAACACTGGACACTGGATTAATCTATGGAGTTTTCCCCTGCCCTGCGACCGGCGACGCTTATCGCCCGCTATAAACGCTTTCTTGCCGACGTGATCACCGCAGAAGGGGAAAAGCTGACGTTACATTGTGCCAATACCGGTGCAATGACCGGCTGCGCCACCCCTGGTGATACCGTCTGGTACTCCACCAGCATGCGCGACACGCGTAAATATCCCCACAGCTGGGAACTGACGCAAACCCGCGAGGGACACTGGATTAACGTCAATACTCTGCGGGCGAATACGCTGGTCAGAGAAGCACTGCAGGCCGGGCAACTTGCGGAACTGGCCGGATACTCTACGCTGAAAGGCGAAGTCAGTTATGGCAGTGAGCGCAGTCGTATCGATTTCCTGTTACAGGCAGAAGATCGGGTTAACTGCTATATTGAAGTCAAATCCGTGACGCTGTTACAGCAGGGTAAAGGGTATTTTCCGGATGCGGTGACTGCACGTGGCCAGAAACATCTGCGCGAACTGATAAGCGTCGCGGCAGAAGGCCATCGGGCGGTACTGTTATTTGCCGTCATGCACTCGGGAATTGAGGACGTTTCCCCCGCCCGCCATATTGATGGGCGCTACGCAGAACTACTGGTACAGGCTCAGCAACAGGGTGTTGAAGTGCTGGCATATAAAGCGTTGCTTTCCCGTTCAGAGATCAGACTTACATCCTCTGTTACGGTAACGTTGTAATATATCAGGCACTTTACTGTTATAAGATAATCTGGCAATTGCGCGCAATACGCGTTTACTCACAGGCTTGTCAAGCTTTGTTCAGGAATAATTGCCATCTTTATCTGCTTCTGCTATTTATAGCGGCCTGTTTTTTCCCCTTTGGGGATCGATTGTGCGTGTTATCCAGGAGAAACAACATGCAAGAAGGGCAAAACCGTAAAACGTCGTCCCTGAGTATTCTCGCCATCGCTGGGGTGGAGCCGTATCAGGAGAAACCGGGCGAAGAGTATATGAACGAGGCCCAGCTGAGCCACTTTAAGAAAATTCTTGAAGCCTGGCGCAACCAGCTGCGTGATGAAGTGGATCGCACGGTATCTCACATGCAGGATGAAGCAGCCAACTTCCCCGATCCCGTTGACCGTGCTGCGCAGGAAGAGGAGTTCAGCCTTGAACTGCGCAACCGTGACCGGGAGCGTAAACTGATCAAAAAGATCGAGAAGACGCTGAAAAAAGTGGAAGATGATGATTTTGGCTTTTGTGAATCCTGCGGTGTTGAAATTGGTATCCGTCGCCTTGAAGCGCGTCCGACCGCCGATTTATGCATCGATTGTAAAACTCTTGCCGAAATCCGCGAAAAGCAGATGGCTGGTTAATCTGCCTCAGGTTCCGCAGCAAAACCCTTTGCTGCGGAACACCATACACAGCAAATAATGTCCCGCTATACCGGTCGTTTCGCTCCCTCTCCTTCCGGCCACCTCCATTTTGGATCGCTGATCGCTGCGCTGGGTAGCTTTCTGCAGGCACGAGCCTGCCAGGGCCGCTGGCTGGTGCGAATTGAAGATATCGACCCGCCAAGGGAAGTGCCCGGCGCAGCGTATCAGATCCTTAGCCAGCTGGAACATTACGGTTTGCACTGGGACGGTGAGGTACTCTGGCAATCGCAGCGCCACGAAGCATATCGCGAAATACTCCAGCAGCTGATGCGCGATGGCCACAGCTACTACTGCAACTGTAGCCGTCGCCGCATCCAGCAGATTGGCGGATATTACGATGGTTACTGCCGTAACCGTCAGCGTACGGCGCAGCAGGCGGCAATCCGGCTGCGCGTTGACCAGCCGGTACGGCAGTTTATCGACCAACGGCGCGGCACTATTGTTGGTGACCGGGCGCTGGCAGAAGAAGATTTTATCATCCATCGGCGCGACGGCTTGTTTGCTTATAATCTGGCGGTGGTGGTCGATGACCATTATCAGGGCGTGACGGAAGTGGTGCGCGGCGCCGATCTAATCGTCCCCACTGTGCGCCAGATTGCGCTGTATCAACAGGCGGGCTGGTCGCCACCACGCTGGTTACATCTGCCGCTGGCGCTGAATCACGCAGGCAGTAAGCTGTCAAAACAAAACCATGCACCGGCGTTAACCCATGACGACCCGCGTAACACGCTGTGTCAGGCACTGCTTTTTTTAGGTCAGCGGCTCCCGGAAGGCGCTGAAGATATGACGGTTGATGCCCTGCTGCACGCAGCGGTGGCGCAATGGGATATCATGAAAATCCCGCTCAGTGACAACAGCATTCTCAAATGATGCACACTGAGCTATGATTAGCCGCTGTTTTTTACCGCAAGGTTACTTAGTCACTGTCGAGGTGTCCCATTTTTACCCGAGTTGCCAATTTTTGCCGTAAGGTTCTGAATCGCAATGACGCGGTATCCGCGGGCAAACCCTTCATCTCACCGATGACGGTTATTCCCCGCGATCGCCACAACATTTCGCGCAAAGATATCAGTGAAAATGCCCTCAAGGTACTCTACCGACTGAATAAAGCCGGCTTTGAAGCTTATCTGGTCGGCGGCGGCGTGCGTGATTTATTGCTGAACAAAAAACCCAAAGATTTTGACGTCACCACTAACGCGACGCCGGAAGAAATGCGCAAGCTGTTTCGCAACTGCCGTCTGGTCGGGCGTCGTTTTCGTCTCGCTCACGTGATGTTTGGCCCGGAGATCATTGAAGTAGCAACGTTTCGCGGCCACCACGAAGCCGAGCAGCAAACGGTTAGCGCATCGCGCGGCCAGAATGGCATGTTGCTGCGTGACAATATCTTTGGCTCGATTGAAGACGATGCCCAGCGCCGCGATCTGACCATTAACAGCCTCTACTACAGCGTGGCGGACTTTACGGTACGCGACTATGTTGGCGGCCTGCAGGATTTACAGCAGGGCATCATACGCATGATAGGCGATCCGGAAACCCGCTACCGGGAAGATCCGGTGCGGATGCTGCGCGTAATCCGCTTTGCCGCCAAGCTGAATATGCGCATTGCGCCAGAAACCGCAGAACCTTTACCGCGTCTCGCCACCCTGCTTAACGATGTGCCACCGGCACGTCTGTTTGAAGAAGCACTCAAGTTATTACAGGCCGGCCATGGTTATGCCACCTACCTGCAGCTGCGGGAATATCAGCTGTTTCAGCCGCTGTTTCCGCTTATCAACCGCTTTTTTACCGAGGCGGGCAACACCCCGATGGAACGCATTCTGGTACAGGTGCTGAAAAATACCGATACGCGAATTCATAACGACATGCGGGTCAACCCGGCATTTTTATTTGCTGCCATGTTCTGGTACCCGCTGATTGAAACCGCCCAGCGGATCTCACAGGAAGGCGGGCTGGCATGGTTTGACGCCTTCGCACTGGCAGCTAATGACGTGCTGGATGAAGCCTGCCGGGCGCTGGCGATCCCGAAAAGGCTCACCTCCCTGGTGCGCGATATCTGGCAACTGCAGCTGCGCATATCGCGCCGTCAGGGTAAACGCGCCTGGAAACTGATGGAACATCCCAAATTCCGCGCCGCTTACGACCTGCTGGTCCTGCGCGCCGACGCGGAAAATAACAGCGAAATGAAACGGCTTGCCGAATGGTGGGGCGAATTTCAGGCGGCAGCCCCACCGCATCAAAAAGAGATGCTTAATCATCTTGGTGATGATCCGACAACTCACCGCCGGGCGCGGCGACCGCGTAAACGGGCGCCTCGCCGCGACGCCAATCCATGACCCGGGTCTATCTGGCGCTTGGCAGCAACCTGGCCGAGCCGCTGAATCAGGTGCAGGCGGCGTTACGCGCGCTGGACAGGCTGCCGCACACACAGCGCAGTGCCACCTCCTCTTTTTACCGCACCCCGCCTTACGGGCCGCCGGATCAGCCGGATTTTCTCAATGCGGTGGTGGCACTGGATACCACGCTGACGCCGCTGGCACTGCTGGAACATACCCAGCACATTGAGCAGCAGCAGGGGCGCGAACGCAAAGCCGAGCGCTGGGGACCGCGTACGCTTGATCTCGACCTGCTGTTATTCGGTAATCTGCAGCTCAATACTCCCCGTCTGACCCTGCCCCACTACGATATGCATAACCGTGCTTTTATGCTGCTGCCATTAATTGAAATTGCACCAGAAATCACACTACCGGATGGGACAAAAGCGACAGAGTTGCTTGCCAGACTCGACGCCAGCACTATCCGCTACTGGTAACTTCCTTTAATATAACGCCGCACCCGAATTTACGCAGAGGGCGTTATGAAACCGATGACCATCACCCAGCTCCGTCAGTTAAAACAGCAGGGAAAGAAATTTGCTGCCATCACCGCTTACGACTTCAGTTTTGCCCGGCTTTTCGCCGAAGAAGGAATACCCCTGCTACTGGTAGGAGATTCCCTGGGGATGACGGTTCAGGGCCATGACTCAACGCTGCCGGTCACCGTCGACGATATTGTCTACCATACCCAGGCAGTACGGCGCGGTGCGCCGCAGAGTCTGCTGATGTCCGACCTGCCTTTTATGGCTTATGCCACCCCGGAACAGAGCTGGCAAAATGCAGCGGCGCTAATGCGTGCCGGTGCCAACATGGTCAAATTAGAGGGCGGAGAATGGCTTACCGATACCGTCCGTGGCCTGACAGAACGTGCGGTACCGGTGTGCGGTCATCTCGGCCTGACGCCGCAATCAGTGAATATTTTTGGCGGTTATAAAGTACAGGGACGAGATAGCCAGGCCGCCGATCGTCTGCTGGCGGATGCACTGGCGCTGGAAGCAGCCGGTGCACAGCTAATGGTCCTGGAATGCGTGCCTACAGCGCTGGCACAACGGGTCAGCGCAGCGCTGGCTATTCCGGTGATTGGCATCGGTGCCGGTAACCAGACCGACGGACAAATCCTGGTGATGCACGATGCCTTTGGTATTACCGGCGGCCATATCCCGAAATTTGCTAAAAATTTCCTGGCAGAAACCGGGGATATGCGCGCTGCCGTGCGCCAGTATATTGCGGAAGTGGAAAGGGGTGCCTATCCCGCCGCAGAACACAGTTTCCAGTAAACGAGGAGAGTCACCCGTGCTGATTATTGAAACTCTGCCCATATTGCGCCATGAAATCCGGCGCTGGCGTCTGGAAGGTAAACGCATTGCGCTGGTGCCAACCATGGGCAATCTGCATGCAGGCCACATGGCGCTGGTGGATGAGGCCCGTGAACGAGCAGATATTGTCGTGACATCGATATTTGTTAACCCGATGCAGTTTGAACATGCCGATGATCTTTCCCGCTATCCCCGCACCCTGCAGGATGACTGTGAAAAACTAAATAAGCGCGGCGTGGATCTGGTCTTTGCGCCCTCCGCTGCAGAAATCTATCCTCAGGGCGCCGGCGAACAAACTTTTGTTGACGTGCCGGGTCTGTCTTCACGCCTTGAAGGTGCCAGTCGCCCCGGCCATTTTCGCGGCGTAACCACCATTGTCAGCAAACTGTTTAATCTGGTTCAGCCAGACATTGCCTGTTTTGGCGAAAAAGACTATCAACAGCTGGCGCTGATCCGCAAAATGGTCGCGGATATGGGCTATGATATCGAGGTGATTGGCGTTGCCACGGTACGGGCAAAAGATGGCCTGGCGCTCAGTTCACGCAATGGTTATCTGACAAAGGAAGAGCGTAAAAAGGCCCCGATTCTGCGACAGGTGATGCAGTCAATGGCCGCCAGGCTGGCTGACGGAGAGCGCCATAGCGAATCGATTATCCGTGCGGCTGAGCAAGCACTGGAAGAGCAAGGTTTCCGGCCGGATGGTATCGCCATCTGCGACGGCGATAGCTTGTTGCCCCTTAGCGCCAGCAGCCAGCGAGCGGTGGTACTGATGGCAGCCTGGCTGGGGAACGCGCGCCTGATCGACAATCAGCAGGTAGCGTTAACCCAGTAGACTTTTTACATCAATTCTGACAATACTGCCCCTCGGTTGGCGCAGCGGCTTCCGCTGATTACCCACCTGCAGAAGGCAAATTAATGACGAAGGTAACCGTATGATCCGCACCATGCTACAGGGCAAGCTTCATCGGGTAAAGGTCACTCAGGCCGATCTGAATTACGAAGGCTCCTGTGCCATTGATCAGAACTTCCTCGATGCGGCTGGCATTCTGGAATATGAAGCCATTGATATTTATAACGTGACTAACGGTCAGCGCTTTTCCACCTATGCTATTGCTGCTGAACGTGGCTCCGGCATTATCTCAGTTAACGGCGCGGCCGCCCGCTGTGCCTGCCAGGGCGACATCCTGATTATCTGCAGCTACATACAGATAGCAGATGAACAGGCGCGTCAGTGGCAGCCTAAGGTGGCCTATTTTGAAGGCGATAACCAGATGAAGCGCCAGGCAAAAGCCATTCCGGTACAGGTTGCCTGAAAGCAAACAAAAGGGCGACATCGCTCGCCCTTTTGGCTATATGTCAGCCTGACTTATGGCGTCACCGGCCGGTTTTCAGGCGCTTTTTTCTTCATGGTAAACAAAAAGTTAAGCATGCCAAACCGGCGCACCAGGCAGATAACGCCAGGGAGCGCCAGCGCTGTCGCGAATGCCGCCAGGAACAGTGCATCATGGAACCAGAGCGATTCACTGCGAAATTTGATTAGCTTGGCGAAGGCCTGAATAGCCAGATAATGTGACAGATAAAACACAATGGAATTTGCGCCAATAAAGGTGATCAGCGCAATATTACTGTATGCGGCAAGCCAGACGAAAAAAGGGACAGAAAGCAGCGCCAGCGGGGCCTGCCATGCGCGATCCGGCGCCCCGATAAACAGGTCAATGCAGGACAAAACCACAAAAGCCAGCAGCGAAGTAAGTAAAATCCGCGGCGTAACAGATACATCAAGCACGCTCATTTTACGACGGACCAGCCAGTCGGCGAGATAAAAAAATGGGAACAGATAGAGCGACTTATTAACATGGCTGTTATCAAACCCGGCAAATATACTGTCAGACGGAATTTCCGGCAGTAACGAACTGAGCGCCAGTGCAGTGGGAATCACCAGATATATCGGAATACGCCGGACTAAGGGAATAATCAGAAAGAAAATGAATAAAGAATGCAAAAACCACGTGATATCACCACCACCACTCAAATGAGAAAGCAGGATATTCAATGGTGACTGAGGGTTATTTGATCGGGAATTAAAAAGTAGTTTAAGCCCGCCGTAAATGACTACCCAGATAACAAAAGGATAAAGAATACTTTTTACTTTATTACGCAGAAAAAGCTCTTTCCCTTTATTTAATCCACTTTCCACAAACAAACCCGAAACGAAAAACATCAGTCCCAAGCGAATAGGCTCCAGCAATTGATTCACAGCCTGAGTCACGCCGGTCAGATGCCCGGCATTGCCAGCCACAGCGATAGTACTGTGCAGAAAAATAACGGCAATAATACTCATACCGCGGAGGTTATCGACCCACGTCATTCTGTTCATAATTTTTGCCCGTTTATCCAGAAACTACCGTAACAAGGAAATATAAACCTGCTCATCCTGAGCCAAACAATTAATGTCATTGGTTAAAAGGTAAACACCATCACCTGGCGATAGTAAAGCATTCCAGAAAAAAGAAAACAGGCGCATGGAAAATTAAGATAATGCTTAACCGGAGAAAGGCCAGTGATAACCGGGATCTTCAGATTTTTTCAACGGTTGGCAACCAGCAGAACGACCACAGCAATGGGGGGATGAATTCGGAAAAATCTGGAATATTACTAGAGTTACCGGTAATAACGGTAATAACGGTAATATAAAAAGATAATAACTGTAATAATCAGGCGGAAATAATAAACCCGCACCGATTCAGTGCGGGTATAAATAAACGCTGTTGTCAGGTGCGAAGACCACACCCGCGTTCAATCAGACGCCAGACCAGCAGATAAAATACCAGAATAAAAGCAACCAGTACCGAAATAGTCAGCGTCAGCGACACATCACTCACGCCGAGGAAGCCATAGCGAAAGCCGCTTATCATATAGACGATAGGATTGAGTTTTGAAACATGTTGCCAGAATTCCGGCAGCAGCGTCAGTGAATAAAAGACGCCGCCCAGATAGGTCAGCGGTGTCAACACGAAGGTTGGTATCAGGCTGATATCGTCAAAGGTGCGGGCAAAAACAGCATTCAGCATGCCGGCCAGCGAGAAAAGAATGGCCGTCAGCAGCAGGGTCAAGGCAACCATCAGCCAGCTGTGAACATGAAAAGGAACAAAGAACAGTGAAACGATGGTCACCAGGATACCCACACAAACCCCACGCGCCACGCCACCGCCAATGTATCCCCAGATAATAACGTGCGTCGGTACTGGCGCCACCAGCAGCTCTTCAATATTGCGCTGAAATTTAGCGCTGAAAAATGAGGAGGAGACGTTGGCATAGGCATTGGTAATTACCGCCATCATAATCAGTCCCGGCACAATAAACTGCATATAGCTAAAACCATGCATCAGGCCAATACGGGAACCAATCAGATTACCGAAAATAATAAAATAGAGCGTCATGGTGATCACCGGAGGCACCAGGGTCTGCACCCAGATACGGGCAAAACGGTTAATCTCTTTATCCCAGATGCTTTTCAGCGCTACCCAATATAACTGATTCATGAGGCGACTCCTGCGTGGCCCTGCACCAGATCGACAAACAGTTCTTCGAGGCGATTAGCCTTATTACGCATACTCAACACCTGAATACCCTGGCCGCTCAGCTGACTGAACACGCTGTTAATTCCCTGCTCGCGCAGCACTTCCACTTCCAGGGTGGAAGCATCCACCAGCCGGTAGTGGTAGCCCTCGAGCTGCGGCAAAGGGCTGCCAGGTGCCAGATCAAGAATAAAGGTTTCTGATTTCAGCTTGGCCAGCAGATCTTTCATCGTCGTGTTTTCCACCAGCTCACCGTGCTGAATAATGCCAATGTGGCGACAAAGCATTTCCGCCTCTTCCAGATAATGCGTGGTAAGAATAATCGTGGTGCCCTGCGCATTAAGTTGTTTTAAAAAGGTCCACATTGAGCGGCGCAATTCAATGTCCACCCCGGCGGTAGGTTCATCAAGAATCAACAGCCTCGGCTGATGCATCAGCGCCCGGGCAATCATCAGCCGCCGCTTCATACCACCAGACAACATGCGTGCACGCTCATTCCGCTTTTGCCACAGGTCGAGCTGAGAGAGATATTTTTCAGCACGGATGCGGGCTTCTTTTTTATCCACGCCGTAGTAACCGGCCTGATTCACCACAATCTGATAAACCGTTTCAAACGGATTAAAGTTAAATTCCTGCGGGACCAGGCCCAGCTGACGTTTAGCATTAACAATGTCTTTGCTCAGGTCATAGCCAAACACTTTGACGCTGCCACCGCTTTTATTAACCAGCGAACTGATAATACCAATAGTGGTAGATTTGCCGGCGCCATTCGGTCCCAGAAGTGCATAAAAATCGCCGGCCTCAACCGTCAGGTCGAGCTGTTTCAACGCCTGAACGCCACCAGCGTAGGTTTTAGAGAGCTTTTCCAGCTCAAGAGCATAAGTCATAAGTCAGTAAAACCCTGTTATTTGTATGGTCAGGAGGGAACAACAAAAACACGTTTCAGATGCATTGCGCGAAAACGCAACGTTATTCAGATGTTGTATCAATGCCTATCATAACGCAGGCCGGGAACCCCGGCCTTAATCGTTCGTGCTACCTTATTCGTCCAGCGGGATAACTTTGCCAATATAAGGTAAATGGCGGTAATGCTGAGCATAATCAATGCCATAGCCCACCACAAATTCATCGGGAATGGTGAAGCCAACATATTTCACCGTAACATCAACCTCACGGCGCTCCGGTTTGTCCAGCAGGGTACAAATCGCCAGTGACTTCGGCTCGCGCAAGCGCAAAATTTCGCCAACTTTGCTTAACGTATTGCCAGAGTCAATAATATCTTCCACGATCAGCACGTCTTTGCCGCGAATATCTTCCTCCAGATCTTTCAGGATTTTTACATCGCGCGTTGACGACATGCCGCTGCCATAGCTGGAGGCGGTCATAAAATCCACTTCATGAGTGACTTTTATCGCCCGGCACAGATCGGCCATAAAAATAAAGGAGCCACGCAGCAGTCCTACCAGCACCATTTCCGTGCCGCTATCGCGGTAATCTGCAGTAATTTGTTTGCCCAGTTCAGCAACGCGGGTTGCAATCTCCCGTTCGGAGATCATCACATCAACGGTGTGTTTCATCATCAATACGTCTCACTGACAGTAATCAGCTCATTCCTGTTTAACATGCATATTGCCTGGCGCTGAAGGCCAGAAATTCACCGGCGGCGCTGGCCACAGGCCGCCGGTGAACAAGGTAAGCGCCGGATTATATCAAGTAACCGCAAACAGGTGGGAAAAGTCGCGCGATTTGTCGCTAAACGCGCTCAGACCACGGTAAAGCCTAGCATCATGCCGGTGTCTTCATGCTCCAGCAGATGACAGTGTGCCATATAGGGATTGCGAGCATCGGCGCGATAATTGAAACGGACCAGCACCTCGCTACGCCCGCCGTTTACGTCAACAATATCTTTCCAGCCCTGACGGTGCGCCGCGGGCGGTTTACCATTTTCCGATAAAATACGAAACTGTGTGCCGTGAATATGGAAAGGATGGCGCATCATGTCGCCTTCCGCAGAAATGATCCATTTTTCCTCACGCCCCAGCGGCACGCTGAAAGCCGTTTTGTGCATATCGAACGCCTGCCCGTTTATTTTGTTGCCCTGATGATAATCATAAGGCGTCTTTTTTGGCGGCGAGGCGGTCATGTCGCCATCATCGTGCGACATCTTCATGTCGCCAGCAGCGTGCGACATCTTCATGCCGCCATCAGCGTGCGACATCTCCATGCCACTATCAGCGTGCGACATCTCCATGCCGGCCATTGCCTGATGACCGTAACGTGCCAGCAGTGCCGCCATCCCGCGACTATCGAGTTGCGGGTCCATCGAGAGCTGCAGCCGGCGCTGAGTAAGTTGCTGGCTATCTGTGACCGCCGGCAGGCTGGCTAGCCGGTCAGGCAGGGTGCCGCTAGCCATAATTTGCAGTGGCTGAATAGTCACCCGCGGCAGCGGTTGGTCCCAGGGGGCCAGCGTCATACCTATCTGCTGCACCGGTAGCGTTTCCAGATCAAAGGTTTTACCGTCATGCGCATCAATCATCACCTCGAAACGCTCGCCGGGTAACATTGCCAGGGTGTCAACTTTAACCGGTTCAGCCAGCAGGCCGCCATCACTGGCAATAACGTATAGCGGTCGCTGATCGGAAGCGCGCAATTCCAGCATGCGGGCATTGCTGCCGTTCAGTAAACGAAAACGCAGCCAGCCGCGGGGTACCGCCAGATGCGGGTAAACCACGCCGTTAGTTAGCGGTAGCTCACCAAACCAGCCCACCGCCGCCGCCATTTCATCGAGCTGATAATCAATCTCTCCCTGAGCATTTAACCGCTTATCCTGAAATATCAGCGGAATATCATCCGATCCCCACTGCTGTGGCAGATTGATCTGCCCGCTCACCTCATCTTTAATTATTAACAGCCCGGCCAGTCCCTGAGCCACCTGGTAACCGGTACGACCGTGCAGATGAGGATGGTACCAGCAGGTGGCTGCCGGCTGGTCGAGGGTAAACTGCACCTTCCGCGCTTCCCCCGGCGCCAGCGGTGCATGTGGCCCGCCGTCGGCGCTACCCGGGATCAACAATCCATGCCAGTGAACAGTGGTCGCTTGCGGCAAGGCGTTTAACAGATTAATGGTAACCGGCACCCCGCGCTGTAGCTGAATCGCCGGCCCGAGCAGACTGCCGTTATAGCCCCAGCTGGCCGCTGTACGCCCGTGCCAGCTGCTGCTACCGGTTTGAGCAACCAGGGTAAGCTCTCCGCGGGCATCCGCCGTCAGTAAATCCGGCACCGGCAACGAAATCCGCGGCGGCAATGTTGCCGCAACATTCCGCCAGTAAGGTAAACCACAGGCAAGACCAAACAGTGCGCTATAGCGCAGGAAATCGCGTCGTTGCATGTACAAACTCCTTTTATCACCGTTGAGTTTCAGCCTAAACCCTCCCCCTGACGGAAGGTCAACCGGCTGAGCAATAAAAACGCCAGTGACAGCGCAAAATTGTCTCATTAATGCCTGCTAACTGTGCTAACTTCAACGCTGGTTGAATAGAAGAGAATTGTCATGAAGCGATGTATTCAGGCAGTGTTGCTGCTGGCAATACTGGGATTTTCTACCAGCAGCTATGCGCTGAACGAATCAGAAGCCGAAGACATGGCCGACCTGACCGCCGTTTTTGTCTATCTGAAGAATGATTGTGGTTACCAGTATTTGCCGGACAACCAGATACGACGCGCGCTAGTATTTTTTGCCCAGCAAAACCGCTGGGATCTCAGCAATTACAACAGCTTCAATATGAAAGCACTGGGCGAAGACAGCTATCACGATCTGAGTGGTATCGCCATTACCAATGAGATGAAATGCAAAAAACTGGCGCGTGACTCCCTCAGCCTGCTTGCCTATGTGAAGTAATCCTATAACTGGCGCAACGGCGCCTGTGCAACGTGGGCCAGAGTCAGCTATCATACTGCGCCTTTTTTTGATGGCGAAGATAAGGAGAATCCAGCTATGACTGAGAAAAAGACCTGGTTCGAAACGCTGCATGATGGTTTCGGGCAATACTTCAGCGTTGACAACGTGCTGTATCATAATCAGACCGACCACCAGGATCTGATTATCTTCGAAAACACCGCGCTGGGTCGGGTGATGGCGCTTGATGGCGTGGTGCAAACCACCGAGCGCGATGAGTTTATCTATCATGAAATGCTGACCAACGTACCGCTGCTGGCGCATGGCAATGCCAAACGCGTGTTGATTATTGGCGGCGGTGACGGGGCAATGCTGCGGGAAGTCGCCCGGCATCAAAGCGTTGAGCAAATAACCATGGTGGAAATTGACGCCGCAGTGGTGGATTTTTGTAAGCAGTATCTGCCAAATCACAGCGCTGGCGCCTATGATGACCCGCGTTTTACGCTGGTCATTGACGATGGCGTGAACTATGTCCGCCACTGCCAGCAGCAGTTTGACGTGATCATTTCTGACTGTACCGACCCTATCGGCCCGGGCGAAAGTCTGTTTACCTCTGATTTTTATCAGGGGTGCTATAACGCCCTCAATGAAGGGGGAATATTCGTTGCCCAGAACGGGGTTTGTTTCCTGCAGCAGGATGAAGCGGTTAACAGCCACCGTAAACTGAGCAACTATTTCACGGATGTCAGCTTTTATCAGGCGGCGGTACCCACTTATTACGGCGGGATAATGACCTTTGCCTGGGCCAGCAACAATCCGGCACTGCGCCAGTCAGATGTTGCCACCATCCAGGCACGTTATGACGCCGCGGGCCTGAACTGTCGTTATTACAATCCGGCAATCCATGCAGGGAGCTTTGCTTTGCCACAATATCTGTTGAATGCACTGCAGCGCTAAGCAGACATTTAAGGGGGTGAACCAAATTGCAAAAGCTGAAACTACACGGTTTCAATAATCTGACCAAAAGCCTGAGTTTTTGTATCTACGACATCTGCTATGCCAATACTGAAGCAGAACGTGACGGCTATATCGCCTACATTGATGAACAGTACAACGCCAACCGGCTGACCGAGATCCTGAGTGAAACCTGCTCGATTATTGGCGCCAACATACTGAATATTGCCCGCCAGGATTATGACCCACAGGGTGCCAGCGTCACGATCCTGGTGAGTGAAGAGCCAGTTGACCCACGCGACATTGATACTTCCGAAAACCCCGGCCCACTTCCCAATACGGTGGTGGCGCACCTGGATAAAAGCCACATTTGTGTACATACCTACCCGGAAAGCCATCCTGAAGGCGGACTCTGCACTTTCCGCGCCGACATTGAAGTATCAACATGCGGCGTGATTTCGCCTCTGAAAGCCCTGAACTACCTGATCCACCAGCTGGAATCCGATATAGTCACCGTTGACTACCGCGTGCGGGGCTTTACCCGCGACGTTAATGGGGTAAAACACTTTATTGACCACGAGATCAATTCCATTCAGAACTTTATGGCGGAAGATATGAAATCGATGTATGACATGGTAGATGTCAGCGTCTATCAGGAAAACATCTTCCATACCAAGATGCTGCTGAAAGAGTTCGACCTCAAACACTACCTGTTTAATACCCGCCCGGAAGACCTTTCAGCCGAAGAACATAAACGCATTACCGATCTGCTATGGAAGGAAATGCGCGAAATCTACTACGGTCGTAACATTCCGGCCATGGGACTAAAGACATTATAATCTCTGAAAAAAGCGGCCGTGCAAGGCCGCTTTTTCCCCGTCACTCCGCCTTTTTAATCGCGGCGACCATACTGACCAACAAACTCACGCCAGGCGGCAATCACGCGCAGAAAATCCTCCACGCCACAAAAAGCCAGGCTCTCTTCATCGTAATAACTCATCCCTTCTTCCAGCTGATCGCTGGCAAAGCTTAGCTGATTGGCGCGGATAATTACCTCTTCTTCATCCATCCACAGGGTATATTCATGACCCACCCGTTGCCACTGTCGCTCACTACCCCGAAGGCTGGCAGCAGCCTGCTCCACCTCCGACAACAGCGCCAGGTTCTGTTTGACTTCTTCATTGAACCAGTGGCCAACCGCCTCATGCCCCATCGACATCCGCATTTTCAGCTGACCGGTGACATCGCGTAATAACTCATATTCCATAGCGCTGCCCTCCTACCCTCTGTCGCACAAGCGTCCCTTTCGGCGAACACATTATTATTGACCGGTTAATTATTGCAGTCCGGCGGTAAAAAAACAGCGTTTGCTAACACATTCAGCGGCGAACAATATCGCATACAAGCAACGCAGCAGAGCGATACCCGCAGGAGTAAAAAAGAGGGTTAATGCGCGCGTCATTGCCAGACCCGACGAGGGGACATGTCGCGCACCAACGACATGAGCCGATTGCCAGCCAGCAAGCGCCTTCTTTTGATTCACCTGCGGTTTATCCCTACGTATGTGGGGAACACGGCCTTCGAACCATCAACTGTTCCATCCAGGTCGGTTTATCCCCACGTATGTGGGGAACACGGCCTTCGAACCATCAACTGTTCCATCCAGGTCGGTTTATCCCCACGTATGTGGGGAACACGGACATCTCAAACTCAGTGAGGCCAATATTGTCGGTTTATCCCCACGTATGTGGGGAACACCAAAAGCCTATGAAAAATACAACGAAATGTTGCGGTTTATCGCCACGTATGTGGGGAACACGCTTTATGTTCTGGTGGCGCATTGCCAACTACCGGTTTATCCCCACGTATGTGGGGAACACTATCGCGATCCCCCGCCTGGCCTGACACCTAACGGTTTATCCCCACGTATGTGGGGAACACCTTCCTATTGGTACGGGAAGGATTTTTATTGTCGGTTTATCCCCACGTATGTGGGGAACACACTGATTGTTGGTAAACAAACTGGCAAAAGCGCGGTTTATCCCCACGTATGTGGGGAACACTGTCGCAAGCCTGGAGTGTTGCGCAGCCTGTCCGGTTTATCCCCACGTATGTGGGGAACACCATCGGATCGATAACAGGCATAGCGTTGCGGGCGGTTTATCCCCACGTATGTGGGGAACACATATCCATATTGTTAAAGAGCCTGTTAAGTAACGGTTTATCCCCACGTATGTGGGGAACACATGAACGTGGTTATCAAGGCGCAGGCGACGGGCGGTTTATCCCCACGTATGTGGGGAACACTCGTGACGGGTGTAGAACGCCCTGGCGGCGGTCGGTTTATCCCCACGTATGTGGGGAACACGGCGCAAATGGCAACTGAAAGTGCGGCCCATCCGGTTTATCCCCACGTATGTGGGGAACACCATATTCGCCGCTCTGGTAAACTCAGCCTGTGCGGTTTATCCCCACGTATGTGGGGAACACAGTATCAAGCTTTGCCAACTCTGAAACTATCTCGGTTTATCCCCACGTATGTGGGGAACACTCTAAGAATAATCAACTGATTTACAATGCTTTTTTTATTAAAAAAAATCTACCGATTTTTTTCCCATTTTTTGGTTGTTAAGCGGCATAGTGGAGAAGGTTATAAATCCTTCCATAAATTGCAACGGCAACGCAGGGAAAGAGACATCCTCTGCTGTTAATACAGCTTTCCTCCGCTTTCAGCAACTGACGATAATGACTGGACAAACCATCGTTCAGCATGATTTGCGCAAGTGGCAACATAATGAAAAACGGTGATCTTGCCGGGCGGGTTAATTATGTACCATATCCGGAGAAAGAATAGGTTATCGTCACCCTGCAATCTGACTATATAAAACAACGGCCTGAGTCTCCTCAGGCCGTTTCAGTCATCAGTAAGGTGGCAGCAACACGCTGCGTTTCTCAGACCGCAGTCTGAAAAATCACGCCGTCTGCTTTTTCGGTGTACTGTGACAGCCGGTCAAAGTTGAGATAGCGATAGGTGTCGCTGGCCGTTTTATCAACCTGAGTCATAAACTGCTGGTACTCATCCGGGGTCGGCAGTTTACCCAGCAACGATGCCACGGCCGCCAGTTCAGCAGAGGCCAGGTAAACATTGGCCCCGGTGCCAAGACGGTTAGGGAAGTTACGAGTGGAAGTAGAGACCACCGTTGCCCCGTCAGCTACCCGCGCCTGGTTACCCATGCACAGTGAACAGCCTGGAATTTCAATACGGGCCCCGCTCTTACCAAACACGCTGTAATAACCCTCTTCGGTAAGCTGAGCCGCATCCATTTTGGTGGGGGGCGCAACCCAAAGGCGGGTCGGCAGCTGGCCCTTATGGCTGTCGAGCAGCTTCCCGGCGGCGCGGAAATGGCCGATGTTGGTCATACAGGAACCGATAAACACTTCGTCGATTTTCTCGCCCTGCACATCAGACAGCAGACGGGCATCATCCGGATCGTTCGGTGCACACAGAATCGGCTCTTTGATTTCATTAAGATCGATATCAATCACCGCCGCATATTCGGCGTCATCATCACCGGCCAGCAGCTGCGGGTCGGCCAGCCATTTTTCCATGCCCTGAATACGCCGTTCAAGCGTGCGACGATCGCCATATCCTTCAGCAATCATCCACTTGAGCAACACAATATTCGAGTTGAGATACTCAATGATCGGCTCCTGATCCAGCTTGATGGTGCAGCCTGCCGCCGAACGTTCCGCCGATGCGTCGGTCAGCTCAAAAGCCTGCTCAACTTTCAGCTTCGGCAGTCCTTCAATTTCCAGGATACGGCCAGAGAAAATATTTTTCTTTCCTTTTTTCTCAACGGTCAGCAGGCCCTGCTTAATGGCATACAGAGGGATTGCATGCACCAGATCGCGCAGCGTGATGCCCGGCTGCATTTCACCTTTAAAGCGCACCAGTACCGATTCAGGCATATCAAGCGGCATAACGCCGGTGGCAGCGGCAAAAGCAACCAGCCCGGACCCTGCCGGGAAAGAGATACCAATAGGGAAGCGGGTATGCGAGTCGCCGCCGGTACCAACGGTATCCGGCAGTAACATCCGGTTCAGCCAGCTGTGAATAACGCCATCACCAGGGCGCAAAGAAACGCCCCCACGATTCATAATGAAGTCGGGTAACGTATGGTGAGTGGTGACATCAACAGGCTTAGGATAAGCCGCCGTATGACAGAATGACTGCATCACCAGATCGGCAGAAAAACCCAGGCAGGCAAGGTCTTTCAGCTCATCACGGGTCATCGGCCCGGTAGTATCCTGCGAGCCCACCGAAGTCATTTTAGGTTCACAGTAAGCCCCGGGACGAATACCTACCACGCCGCAGGCACGACCAACCATTTTCTGTGCCAGCGAGTAGCCACGATTACTTTCTGCAACGTCTTTTGCTTTACGGAAGACGTCACTGTGTGGCAGCCCCAGTGATTCACGTGCTTTGGTCGTCAGGCCCCGGCCGATAATCAGGGGAATACGGCCACCCGCGCGCACTTCATCGATCAGTACTTCCGTTTTTAACGTAAAGGTGGCCAGCAGGTCGCCGGTCTGATGGTTACGCACTTCACCTTTGTAGGGATAGATGTCAATAACATCGCCCATATTCAGGTCGCTAACGTCAACTTCAATTGGCAGGGCGCCCGCGTCTTCCATAGTATTAAAGAAAATGGGGGCAATTTTACCGCCCAGCACCACGCCGCCGCCTTTTTTATTCGGCACATTGGGGATATCTTCACCCATAAACCACAGTACTGAGTTGGTGGCAGATTTACGTGAAGAACCGGTGCCCACCACGTCCCCGACGTAAGCCAGCGGATACCCTTTTGCCTGCAACGCTTCAATCTGCTTCACCGGCCCAATATTGCCCGGTTCATCAGGCTCTATGCCGTCACGCGCATTTTTCAGCATGGCCAGTGCATGCAGCGGAATATCCGGACGCGACCAGGCATCCGGTGCCGGAGAAAGGTCATCCGTATTGGTTTCACCGGTTACTTTGAACACGGTGACCGTGATTTTTTCTGCCAGTTCCGGGCGTTTAAGATACCATTCTGCATCGGCCCAGGATTGCAGCACTTTTTGTGCGTGAGTATTGCCGGCTTTGGCTTTCTCTTCCACGTCATAAAAGCTGTCGAACATCAGCAGCGTATGGGAGAGCGCCTCCGCTGCGATCGGTGCCAGTTTATCGTTATCCAGCGCATCAATAAGCGGATGGATGTTATACCCACCCTGCATGGTGCCCAGTAGCGCAATGGCTTTTTCAGCGCTAATCAGAGGAGAAGTGGCTTCGCCTTTGGCAATGGCAGCGAGGAAACCGGCTTTGACGTAAGCGGCTTCATCCACGCCGGGCGGTACACGATTAACTAACAGGTCGGTCAGGAATGCTTCTTCGCCAGCAGGTGGGTTTTTCAGCAGTTCAACCAGCGCGGCCATCTGGGAAGCGTCTAAGGGTTTAGGGACAATGCCCTGGGCAGCACGTTCTGCAACGTGCTCTCGGTATTCTTTTAGCACGACGTTCTCCTCGCTCTCATTGTATTGGGCTTACCGGGTTACCAGCTGCTCACCGCTAGTGATAACGATCCATGTGTAGGGTAGGACGCCCGGTTCCGCGTGGGCCAGCATAGCAGAATTTGCCTCCGGTGTTAATCCGTTTACAAAAAAGCAACATGCCCGTTAGCACAATTAAGCGCACTGGAAAACCGGCTGTCGCAGGCATCAATGCCCCTCGATCACTGCTGCGGTATTACCTGTGGCTATAGGTTGATTGAGTTTAATAACCTCAATCTTGCCGGTAGCCGGAAAAAACCCGTGCGCGCAACGCCTCTGGCCTCGGGCTGAATATTACCGGGCGTTGTTTAAACCATAGTCCCTTTATTGGTTAGCCAAACGAGGATTTTCACAGCGGGAATACGCCAGCCAGCGGCCAGGCTCTGCAGGGTGCGATCGCCCTTTCATCCCGGCGCGCCAGCGCCATGGCTCCATGGGGCGGGCACGCTGCCAGAGGCCGACGTGTGTTTTACGGGCCTGACGTTCCAGTCTGAGATAAGCCGCGTTTTCGGCCCGCTGGTGAAAACGGTAGGCCCAGGCCATGCCGGTTGCTACCTGCCGGGCATTAATGTCCTCTCCATTTAGCCAGATAACCGCCAGAAGACGGTGATAGTGATCGCGTTGATGACCGACAAGTGTCACCGTTCTCCCGTCAATCAGCGCCCGCAGCGCCTGACAAGAACGCCGGCCATAAGTCTGGCCCATTTCGGGGGCATCAATACCTGCCAGCCGCACACGCAGCCGGCGATGAGCACTATTAACCTCCACCGTATCCCCGTCCAGCACCCGGACCACCTGCCCGCGGATGGCGGCGCGCGCCGGAGTTACCGGCATTAACGCTAAACACAGTACCAGCAGGCAGCAGGTCAGAGCGGACAAACAGCACAGCGCATCCGGCTTTCCCCTGACCGGCACGGTGATACTTGCCGGCAACAGCAGATTGCAGGTGTCCTTATGGCTAAATCCTGCCTTTGCCGCCGCAGGATAACCACGCGGCGATCTGTTTTTTTGCATGGTGACACCCTCCCTGGTTTATTGTTATGCCGTTCTGCCTCTGTTTATTAGCAAAATCAGCCAGCGTTAGCCTGTTTTTTTCTGGCTATTTGTGGCAGCGCTCGCAGCAATTATTAAGAATATTGCCTGCGCAAAGTCAGCAAAGACTTTTCTGCCCGCTGAAGAGGGAGCAAGATGGCAGCACGGTCACGGCAAGCGTTAGCCGCCGCAGCCGATGACTCACCAGGGCCAATAGACCGCTCAGAAGCGAAAGTATTTATCGGTGGGTTTCTGCATAGGTCGTTGCGCCACAGGCGGTGACTTCAGAAACAGAGACACAGCTAACCCTGACGATTAACCGTTAACGGAGATCGTTGTTTACAACCTGGTTCTTGTTGCAGAGGGCGCCGGTCTGATCAGATCAAGCTCAACGCCGAGACGAATTGCCTGCCGGACGTTACTGACACCAAGTTTAGCAACAATATTTTTAACGTGAAATTTCACTGTGCTGAGCGATATGCCGCTAATAATAGCCGTTTCCGCATAGGTTTTCCCCATGCTCACCCAGTAAAGCACTTCATTTTCCCTCAGGGTAAAAATGGCATTGCTCTCGCCGGCAATTTGTACCTGTTCCTTCTGTGCAATAGAGCCAGTTAGTCGGTACATCTGCTCATTAAAATTAATCAGCTGCATCTGCAATTCGGCCTGTTCAGTAGCAAGATGCTGTTCCAGCTCCTGGCGGTGTGCCGCTCTGATAATGAACGAAAGTAACGCCAGATTATTCATGTGATCATGTAATACAAATGTAAAACCATTAACAATATTATACTGCCGGGAAAGCGTGAATACTTTGTTAAACTGCATATCCGACAATAATGTAATATTTTCGTCCCACGCAAAAGGCGAAGTTCTTTTAAAAGCGAAAAGAATAACCGGGTCGGTGAGCTGAAAATTATTATCCCGATATAACTGGACCCACTTATCCGGATAATTGGAGATAATAAGAGCGTCTGCAGGATTTTTCTTGTTTACCACAATATAGGCATACTCCAGTGAATCATATCGCTGAAGTTTTCTCTCGATATAATTCCGCAGTGTATTAGTCGCTGTATAATTTGCAGAAAAAAATGCAAACATTCTTACTCCAGTTAATTCTTATGCATTAAAAAGTCAACACCAGTACTACTGCACAGTCATCACAACACTTAAGTACAGCTTACGAATGAACGTTAACTCGTTACCATCATCCCCGGTTATGCAGGCAGAAAAAACTGACCTTGTGACAAAGTACTCAAACAGCCAACCCCAGGGAAAACCGCTCAGACGCCACCCGGACAATAAAATCACTGCTGACCGGAAATAGATTTAATTGCCCGGCCATATTGCCAGACGAACACCGCGATAATATCACCAGGTGTTTTTTCGCAAGCTCAAACACAATACGCTATTTTCCCTGACGTCCTCTGACAACAGATTATTTCGTCATTGCAGCGTCATGGTTATCAGCAGTATATTTCCGCCCTGATTGATCGCCACAAGTCAGGCAACAACCTCAGCGCGGCTATTTTTCAAAATCAGTTAGCGGTTTATGTCCTCGTTACCAGGACATGCCTTTCATCACCACCACGGCAGGTGATTATCCAACGGTTTATCCCCATGTACGTGGGGAGCGCGTAAAGTTGAGAAAAGATTTAGTGGATTTTTTCGGTTTATTTCCGCGCAGATGGGAAACACATAGTTACCGACAAAACGCACTGTTTTGCGGGCGGTTTATCCCCACGCATGTGGGGAACACACTCTATGAGTGTTCAGCAACACAGAATGAAGCGGTTTATCCCCACGCATGTGGGGAACACGTATCCTCAAATGAGGACGAAAAAACGGAAGTAGGTTTATCCCCACGCATGTGGGGAACACAAGAGCGAATATTGCTGCAAATAGGTCTACACCGGTTTATCCCCACGCATGTGGGGAACACGGGCTGCCGGAGAAAAAATAGCCGATTATTTTCGGTTTATCCCCACGCATGTGGGGAACACTGGCTATCAGTTGCCCATCATCTCTGACGTAGCGGTTTATCCCCACGCATGTGGGGAACACCAGTCGGCAACAGTTACCGGCACAGGCACAACCGGTTTATCCCCACGCATGTGGGGAACACACGTGCGCACCATGGTGCTGCTCGGTAAACAGCGGTTTATCCCCACGCATGTGGGGAACACAGGAGGCGCGCTCTTTAAATCCATACCCAGCCCGGTTTATCCCCACGCATGTGGGGAACACCCACGTTGTTCCCGGAAACAGCTTATTCGGGTCGGTTTATCCCCACGCATGTGGGGAACACCATTCTGCTGCTCAGTTGGCCTGTACAGCTTTCGGTTTATCCCCACGCATGTGGGGAACACGTCTACTGTGGTTTTGCTGGCTGAGCGAGATACGGTTTATCCCCACGCATGTGGGGAACACCAGCGCTGTCAAAGTACAATCACGAGTTCACGCGGTTTATCCCCACGCATGTGGGGAACACGCCTACTTCTTGCATTTTAATCAGTGGGTTAACGGTTTATCCCCACGCATGTGGGGAACACCGGAGTGGGGTACGTTCGTCTACTGTGGTTTTCGGTTTATCCCCACGCATGTGGGGAACACCGGTTTGCTGTTCATTTGTCATCTCCAAGCCGCGGTTTATCCCCACGCATGTGGGGAACACAGCCCTTGAATTAATTTTGGTTAGCCGATTATCGGTTTATCCCCACGCATGTGGGGAACACGCACCTACTGCAGACTTGATAACATGGTGTAGCGGTTTATCCCCACGCATGTGGGGAACACTTCATCAATGGATTTAACGGTGTTGATCGTGCCGGTTTATCCCCACGCATGTGGGGAACACTTTGCGTGTTTTTGCATATTCCATAGTTAATACGGTTTATCCCCACGCATGTGGGGAACACACCCCTTACGCCCAGCACATTGACGCAGGCCGCGGTTTATCCCCACGCATGTGGGGAACACAGATATTGAGTGTGCAAATCATCAGCAAAAATCGGTTTATCCCCACGCATGTGGGGAACACGCCGCGTTTAGTTGTCATTTTTCAATTTCCACCGGTTTATCCCCACGCATGTGGGGAACACCGAGTTTTTCATGTAAGCCATCGCCGCATCGACGGTTTATCCCCACGCATGTGGGGAACACGATATTGTGCAGACACGCCTGGCGGAAGTGCAAGGTTTATCCCCACGCATGTGGGGAACACGGTCGCTGCGGCATCAAAATATATGCCACAGTCGGTTTATCCCCACGCATGTGGGGAACACGCTGATTAATCGTGACGTGAAAACCGGCGTTGCGGTTTATCCCCACGCATGTGGGGAACACTAATTTATGCTCATAGTCAAAAGTAATCGTGGCGGTTTATCCCCACGCATGTGGGGAACACGTCTGCGGCATGGTAAAAGCCCGTGCCGGGCGCGGTTTATCCCCACGCATGTGGGGAACACGGGTTTGATTAAATGTTCAGGCGTCAGGACACCGGTTTATCCCCACGCATGTGGGGAACACGCCGCGCGGGGCGGCGATCACCTCGTTCTCGCCGGTTTATCCCCACGCATGTGGGGAACACTCAGCCTCGCTATCAGTAAACTCGAAAATAACCGGTTTATCCCCACGCATGTGGGGAACACGCCAGCAGCGCCTCAATCTTGCGCAGCATCCCCGGTTTATCCCCACGCATGTGGGGAACACCAAGTTCCCGGGTACACAAAGGGTTCTAAAATCGGTTTATCCCCACGCATGTGGGGAACACGCGAAGTGAACCAGATCCGACTCTGAATACAGCGGTTTATCCCCACGCATGTGGGGAACACATACATGGATGGTGTAAATGTTCTTCGATTGGCGGTTTATCCCCACGCATGTGGGGAACACTTATTCAGTAAATTTACCTCGTTGGATAAAACCGGTTTATCCCCACGCATGTGGGGAACACCCACGCTGCCGTTTCGTAACAGCGTTCCGCGCCGGTTTATCCCCACGCATGTGGGGAACACTATGTATGCAGTTCAGTGGATGCATGGTCATTCGGTTTATCCCCACGCATGTGGGGAACACACCTTTCTCCGGAAATAACGTAGCTTGTTCATCGGTTTATCCCCACGCATGTGGGGAACACTTCTGCCCCTTTCCCTTCAAATCCCCCCTTTGCGGTTTATCCCCACGCATGTGGGGAACACGTTTCAGCGGTTACTGTGCTCATGGTAATTTCCGGTTTATCCCCACGCATGTGGGGAACACGTCCCGTGGCTCCCGTCCAACCTCCCGGCACTGGGTTTATCCCCACGCATGTGGGGAACACTCCCGTGGCTCCCGTCCAACCTCCCGGCACTGCGGTTTATCCCCACGCATGTGGGGAACACTCTTAGCTTATACCATTGAATATAAAGAGTTTTACATCACCCTGCTATTCTACCGATTTTTTCAGTTTGTTAAAGAGCGCTAACTCATTGATAATTAACAGGGTGAAAAGAGACTAATCGCAATCCATCCATGTCCACCGGCAGGCGACGGTTTTCACCCAGCGTCTGAAAATCAAATCCCGACTCATTATTTGTCGCCCAGACCATAACAACGTTACCGCTTTCGGCTAACTGAGTTATCTGTTGCCATATCATTTCCCGGGTTCGCCGCGATAAATCACCCACATACACTCCCGCCCGGACCTCCAGAAGCCAGATAGCAAGACGGCCACGTAAACGCGGCGGTACATTTTCGGTGACAACGGTTACCATGCTCATATTGATTAGCTCCGGTGGCCACTATCGCCAAAAGGTAACGGTTCGGGAATGGCTACCGGTTGAATATCGGCGGGCGGCGGCGGCGGCGAAATACCACCGGCAGCAAGCACGTCTTCTATAAGGGGAATCAGCCGGCCAAGCACTTTTTCTGAACGAAACTGGTCACGGCAGGCTAGTCTGACCTGCTTTTCCGGATCATCAGGGCGACGAGCCGCAATCGCGAATGCCAGCGGCACCACCGTATCAAATTTAATGATGTCGGCGATGTCATAAACAAAAGAGAGCGGTTTACCGCTATGAATAAAACCAATGGCAGGGGCATATCCGGCAGCAAGAATGGCCGCTTCGCTAATGCCATACAGGCAGGCGGTGGCGGCACTGATACACTGATTGATAATATCGCCTTTTTCCCAGTCTTTTGGGTCGTAGCGCCTCCCCTGCCATTTGATGCCGTATTGTTTTGCCAGTAACTGGTAAATACCTTTAACCCGAACACCTTCAATACCACGCAGCTGTTCCACTGAGCGTCGTGCCGGCGCTTCTTCAGCAAATCGCCGTTCAAACATTTTTCTGACAACTTTCAGACGCAGATTGTCATCCAGTGCCAGGCGTGCCTGATAGAGCAATTTATCGGAACGCGCTCCACCAGGTTGCCCGCTGGCATAAAGCCGTACCCCAGCTTCTCCTACCCAGACCAGCAGGGTACCCACCATAGCCGCCAGTTTTATTGCGGCATGAGAAACCCGGGTGCCGGGTTCGAGCATAATACAGGCGATGTTTCCCAGAGGGATGTGGGTTCTGACGCCACTACTGTCGATAAGCACACATGCCCCATCCAGCACATCAACCTGACCAAACCGGAGAAATATTAGTGAAATCCGGTCTTTTAACGGCAAAGCAACCAGCGGCACAAAGGACATAGCAACCTCCTGTTTTCCTTTTTACCAGGCTATGCCCTTGCCAGCGACAGTAAACCACAGCCCATACTTTTGCCGGGACCAATTCCCTGGCTTATCAGATCATGTAAATTTGCCGGCTGCTCTACCACCAGCTCACCTTCAAAACACAGCGGCTGAATTTTTCCACCCACGCCTTTTTTATCAAAGCGCAGTGCCGGTTCGCGTATGATACGGGCCGAGCGCAAGCATGCCGCTGAAGCCAGTTTACGCGCCAGCCACGCCAGACACTCTTCCTCTGTCACTAACGGTACGCGACAACTTTTTATTTGGCCATGGCGATTGGTACGCCCCTGGCTGTCTTTAATTGTCTTCACCGGATTGGCACGCAGCCGGAAATTGAGCAGCGCCCCTGGCGGCAAAGCATAGTTAATGGATTTACTTGCCAGCACAATGGCTGCCTGACTTTGTTGTGGTGAACTGACCGATTGTAATAAAACCGGTATACCTTGCTGGCTATTACCGCCCTCTTCCACCCGAAACAAAAAGTCACGCTGGGCCGTCGGCCGGTCAGGAAATAATTGCCACAGTGCACGATGCAGCTGATAAGGGTCCTTTGCCCAGCGCCAGTCAATAGCAACCTTGCTCAGAAACATGTTTCCTCCTGCTGAATAACAAACCACGTTCTGCTGGTGAACTGACGAGGAAGATGAAAAATGGGTTCATCACGGACCGGCAAACGCCGTTCATCGCCGCTGATCGCTTCTTCACTATAAATCACGCCACTACCTGGTATGGCGGACGCCAGCGCGCAGGCAGGATTTTCAGCGTTAATGACGCAGTGAAATAAAGGATGCGTCAACGGGCAACTACGCCGCCCGAGATACGGGGTGTAAACCGGCTTCTGCACTGCCGCCGTCAACACGTCCAGCGTCAAACCCTGCCCTTCGCCGGAAGGTGTCCAGACCACCACGCTAAAGCTGGCATCACAAAGATACTCTCGTCGGGTGATAATGGTGTCATTCATTTTCAGGCCCCCGGCCTTTTCTCTGGCATCTTTCACGGTATGAAAGTCGGTCAGATAAGTGGGCCGATAGGGCAGATGGTTGTCACAGCGCACGGCAAACCTGACGCTGTCAGCGAGCATTTTTAGCCTGGTGCGATCGTTACGTTTAATGCCAAGGCAGGCGGCAAGCAAACCCAGTAAACCACTGCGCCCGGGAAAGGTCGCACAAGGCCGTGTTCCTTCAAATGTCGGCAATCCCCAGGCTTGCATCGGGCCTGTGAGCCGCAAGACCAGATAATCCTGCATTTCATGCCTCGCTATTATTCACAATCCACTGTTTCAGGGCATTAAGATCCGGCATCTGAACCACCTGCCCGGCACCCACGTCGTCACCTAAAATAAATTGTGCCGCCGGACCATTGAGAGCATAGCCGCTGGCGACACGTTCCCAGTACGCATTTAACGCCTCAATCGAAGGCTGCAGGAAGCCCTCTTTTTTGGCCACAACCGGTTTTTCAAAAGCATTTGCCAGCGACACCGGTAAATCAGAAAAATTAACCATCACCAGATCCGCCGGGTTAAATGCAGCAAAACTGTGCTGTTTGGCTCCGGGTATTTCGGTTGCCAGCATATGCGCGAGATGCGCCGCAATAGTTAACGCCTGCGCACGCGTGGCCCCACCGAGGTTTTCCTGCAGCTGAGCAATATTCAGGCTGGCATAGCGATAGAAAACGCCGGCCGAAAACTCCTGAGTGCCCAGATGCGCCGCCCCGCTTTTATCGTTCAGATCGTCTACCGCAGTAAACCAGTCGATATCTGATTCCACCGCATGGGTAGTAATGGCGTGCGCCAGCGACATTGCCCCATCCACTTTCCCCAGTTCGCTCATCAAACCACTGGTGGCCATACGTCCGCTCAGGGCAATATCCACTGCGCTATTCAGTGCTGAACGCAGACCGGTAATCTGCTCTTTCAGCAATTTTGACCATTTCTTTTCATCGTTGCCCAATGACGCATTGTCCGGATGACTGAGTTGCTGACAGAACCAGTCAATTTCATCCATCACCCAGGGAGAGACGGCGCCGCCATCAATGGCCGCAGACTGATCGATAGTTTTACCGCTCAACAAACTCAGGGCAGTATTGAGCACTTCGCTGGAGTATCGCGTTGCGAAATGCTGATGCACTTTGTCACGCAGCAATTCAAGATGAATGGTGCGGATACTCGACTCGCCGATATGCTGCTGGTAATACTCCCCCTTGCGCATCGCCCGCTTCAGACTTTGACTGGAAATACGCACCCGTCGCTTACCGCCAAACACGGCATCTTTTTGCATATTCATGTCATCACGGTTCAGACAGGAGGGGCTGTGAGAAATCAGAACATGGAAATTAATAAAGTTATTCATTGAGTATCCTTACACCTTATTTGATGGAATTAGCGGAATAAGAGAGAACGAAGTGTTCAAGCAGCGTGCGGCGATCATATTTACCCCACCACGTTAGCTGCTCAGCCAGAGACGGCCAGTACAACCGGGGTTCTGCATGAATAAGTATTCGACGTAGTTGCACCATATCCTGCGGCGAATCCTGACGTATCAAATGCGTCACGCGCGACAGATTAATTTTCTCACTTCTGGCCAGCGCCCGCCCGAGCGTCAGGCTGTCATCATCACAATGCGTAATCGCACCGGATGTCAGACAGAAAACACATCGCAATAGCGGGTAGCGCTGCTCTGGCCAGCCATAGGGTGAAACCAGCGCGTAAAAGGCAGGAATGTCGAGTAACGCTTCCGGCGTTGTTGCCCGTCTGAGTTTTGCGCTGGTACCCTTATCGAGCGCCAGCCAGTCACGGTACAGCCCCATAGCATCAATTGATTGTCTGCTTGATGACATCATCAGTTTGCTCTCCTTGCGCATTCAGAGCGAATAGGTTTTTATTCAGAATTCGTCGGGTAAACGCCAGCGTCAGAATCAATTCCGGTTGATGGCTATAAGGAAGAGTCGCATCATCAAACAGTCGCTGGCACAGTTCAAACAACTGCCTGTGCAGCTTATTAAGTGCCGCCTGTGGTTGCTGATAATTTATTGTCGCCAGCAGCGGTGTGATAATAAGATTAGTTTGCCGGTAATAGCGCGGCTCGGCTTTAAGATGCACCGCCACGCCGGCCCCTTTAATGCCCTTTTCCCGCATACCTTCAGCAAAAATATACAACGCTTTACGCAATGCCAGCCGGTAGCTGTCGCCAGCCTGAACAATTTCGTTAATCACGTTCAGATGACGTTCCCAGCCCTGATTAAACACCATGACTTCATGGCGTCGCTCCAGAATAGCCGCCTGATTGTTGCGGTAACCGCCAATACTTAAATACAGCCGGTTAGCATCCCCCACCAGCTCGCGCGCCTGTTCCACCACCAGCGCCGGCCTGCGGCCTTCTTGCTTTTGTTCTAACTGATGACGGATAAGTAGCCGGCCAATCTGGGTCCAGCAAGGGGCTTCTGTGCTAAAACCAATATATCGCTGTTCGGTCTGCCCTTTTTTACTCTGCATAACCGATGGCGAATGTGGGTGAAGCCAGAAATCAGTGACGGTAAAGTTAAATTTAGCTTTAAGGAAACCATGATAACGCTGAGTGACTTCGCCACCGCAGGCGCTGCAGGTTCCGCCGGACCCCGGCGCCAGCAGTTCAATATGGGCCGGCTGCCAGAACAGTCCGCGCGCCAGGCCAATATGGTGTGCGTATATCTGCTGGTTACTGGTTATAGGCTGGCGCCAGGTAAAGTCATGTTTATCCTGCGTCTGCCACTGCGGATAGTGTTTATCAAGGTTCTGCTGAGTCAGCACATTTGCCCAGACGGTGGTGCGTAAGCAGGGCTGCTGCACCAGGGTCGTAATCGGCGTACCGCCGCGCAGACCACTTTTGAAACCGCCACCAAATCCCGGTGCGTTACTGGCCTGATTGAATAGCGCAATGGCGCTACAACCGGCACACAGCGCTTCGCCCTGCCCGGGCTGATTAACGAAGGCACAACAGGTGGAACCGGTCAATCCCACCATCAGTTTGTCCATACCGGTGACATCCTTAGCCATCACGCCTTTTACCTGCATAAACGGATAATGCGGGTGGCTAAGGTCAAAATCTGCGATGTAATCTTCAATGCCCGCCAGAAACTCTTCCGGAGAAAGCGGTTTAACAAGACGCGCAACCAGCTGGTTAAGATCGCCGGGAGGCCAAAGAATCTGCACAATGCTGATAAGCAACTGACTGGCAGCCAGTTCCATATCATCACGCGGCAGGCTCAGCAAACGCTGCTGCGGATCGCACAGCAGCTGCTGCAAGGTAATGTGTTCAGATGCCCCGCCTGCCGCTGGCCGGACAGGAATCCATGGATCAATGAGCAGACGCATTATTCCTCCGTGATAACTATTTTTTAATTGCCTGGTTACAGCAAAAAATCGTCAGTCAATGTTAAGTGATGATGACGTTTTACGCTTCACAACAAACAAAGTTAATGACCTGCCGTTAATGTAACCTTGTGATTATGGTTGAATTTTAAGCACCCCCCTCTTCCCCGGCAGAATAACGTCACCTCAGACTGCCGTCTTCGACATGCCGGTTTCCGGCGAATAATCTAGCTGTCCGCCGGCCAGATCAGCGAACCACTGTCCATCCCGCTGCCGACCGGCAATCCATACCACGCCATGTTCGTCCGGCTCCGGCAGCCCGTTTTTCTGCCAGTGATATGGCACGTTTACCCGGTTGAGCATCAGCTGTTCAGCAACAGAATATTCACCGAGACTTTCGATTATCTGTCCGTCCAGCAGCCGCCGGCCATCAGGTGTGTTAATGAATGGCAGTAACGGCAAACTCATTTCGCCGTCGCGCGTCACCGCGCGCACATGGCTGTCATCATCCGCGAATGGCCTCACGTTTTGTGCACTGTTCAGCATTAGCCGGGCGTTATAACGGCGCGACTGCTCTTTATCCGCAAACGTCTGCATACCTGATGTCACCCAGCCAGGTTCGTCAACAACGGGTTCGGTGTGGTACACCTCATCTATCCAGCGACGGTATGCGGAAGGAAAAACCAGTGCGTCAGTATTAAGACGTTCAAGTAAGCGCTGCGTACGCCACATCGCCCGCGTATTGCTATAGATATAATTACTGTTGCCATAGTCGTCCGTGTCCGGCAGCAGTACCGTCAGAACCGGCTGCTGATAGCCTGGCGGACGCTTTTCACGGTGGTGGCGGTGCAAACGCCCGGCTCGCTGGAACAGGAAGTCGGCGGGACAGAGTTGCGTAATTAACCAGTCAAAATCAACATCGAGAGACTGCTCAACCACCTGAGTGGCCACCAGAATGCGACCAACACAACGATCGCCGGACTTACCAAAGAACGCCAGGGTGCTGGCTTCTTTTTCGCTGCGGTCATTTAGCGTAAAGCGGGAGTGAAACAGCATAACGTTACATTCACTGCTCTGACGTAACTGTTGATAAACCTGTTGTGCAACATCAACCAGATTACAAATCAGGCAGACCTGGGCCCCGGCTCGTGCTGCTGCTATCATCGCGGCCAGCAGTTCTTCATCCGGCTGCATCACCGGCAGATAACGGCGGTCAATGGTCAGACTGAACGACGGCGGCAGTTGTTGCGGCGTGGCACTCAGATCAAAATAGATGCGCTGATTTTTTTGCTGCCAGGTAACAAGAGGGTACGCGGCATGCTGTTGTATTTCAGCGCTCCCGCCGTAAGTTTTCAGCAGCTGCTGCTTTAAACCCGGCGGTAAGGTTGCCGACAGCAACAACGCGCTCTGACCTGCCAGATATTGCTGATGTAATACTTCCTCCAGCAATTTGTGCATGTAGGTGTCATAAGCATGTACTTCATCTACCAGCAGCACGCTGCGTCCAAGACCAAATCCACGAATAAACCGGTGTTTAACCGGCAGTACCGAAATAAGCACCTGATCAATCGTACACACACCAATCTGGCCAAGAAAGGCACGCTTCTGGCTGCGACTCAGCCATTCACAGCATTGTGCCCAGGCCTCCCCATCTTCTTTCTGCACGTTTTCTGCCCGCGATTTAACCGCCAGGAAGGCGCGGCTCAGGCGGGAGTTTCCGTGTGCCAGAATCAGATTAGGCGCGTTAAACAGGCAGGTAGCCAGCTTATCCAGCCGGTCGAGCATCGCATTCGCCGTTGCCTGGGTCGGCAGAGCAAACACAATACTTTCCGCACTACCACTGGCTAACAATCGCCATGCATACGCCAGTGCGGTTTCCGTTTTACCCGAACCGGTCGGCGCCTCAATAATGGTTAACCCCGGCCGTTCTGGTAGCCTGTTCACTAAGGTTTGCAGCTGGCGCGCTGACTGTCCCGGTGCCAGCAACGCTTCAATACCTTGCCAGACATTGATCTGGCTGAGCAGTCCACTGCGTTCGAGCACAACAGGCGCATCATTTTGATAGCGCTGAGAAAAATAATCTGCCAGGGGCTGACGAACCGACTGATAGACAAAGGTGTCTTCACTGCTCCAGGAACCGAGCCAGTCAGCAATTGAACAGAAGCCCGCAAGTAACGGAGAACAAGGCGGCGGCTGATCATTCAGACTGAGGCCAGCCGGTTGTAAAAACAGGGCTTCCAGCGCCTTTAACCATGCCTGACGCGTTTGTTTATCATCAGCGCCGCGCCGGGTCAGAGCGCTGGTTAAGGCCAGATTATCGGCCGCCGTCATCTGCTGGTGCGAATAGATATAACCATGATGCCCGGTTACCGCTTCCATCCATGGAAACCAGGCCTGACGACAGTGCGCAACCGGCAGACTTAATAAAAAGTCACTCATATCATGGTATTGTGCCGGCCCGGCATCAGTCCGTTCATCCTCTTTCAGCCAGTACAATCCGCCAGCACCATGGTCCCATTGACCGTTCCATGGGGGCGTTTTACTGGATTCATCGGGATTCAGTGCGCGCCATGCCGGCCAGCATTTCGCCTGAAAACGAATGTCCCATTTACCAAAATCGTGCAAGGCAACAAAGAACAGCAACCAGGCACGGTAAGCGGCCGGCGGATTGCCCGCGCACAGCAGTTGACGTAATGCCGGCGCACGATCCCACCAGCAGGCGGCCACTGCCGCCACATCCAGTGAATGCCAGACCAGCAGATGGCAACGAATGGCAGCCCCATTGTCCCCTGTTGCCGCCTTACCCCAGTAACGATATAGCCCATCGGTTACGGCCAGCATAAATATCCCTATTGCCTTAAGATAATTCTTAATAATAAAGCTATCTGACAAAACATGTGAGCAGATTATTTAACCCGTCTTATCAGACCTGACAAAATGTGATCGCCGATTGTTTTTTCCGATTCCGTCAGCCTGATCGGCGCAGCGGCCGCTGTTCCGGCTGTTTGCGCGACATCACATAAAAAAGGCCCCCATCAGGGAGCCTTTGAGGGCGTGATAAGGGCGGTTACTTTTTCTTTGCTTTCGGGTTAGGCAGATCAGTAATGCTGCCTTCAAACAGCTCAGCCGCCAGTCCGACCGATTCATGCAGCGTCGGATGGGCATGGATAGTCAGTGCAATGTCCTCAGCGTCACAACCCATTTCAATCGCCAGGCCAATTTCACCCAACAGCTCGCCGCCATTACTGCCAACGATCGCGCCGCCAATAATGCGGTGCGTTTCTTTATCGAAAATCAGCTTAGTGATGCCGTCTGAACAATCGGATGCAATAGCACGACCGGAAGCGGCCCACGGGAAGGTGGACGTTTCGTAGCTGATGCCTTTTTCTTTGGCTTCTTTCTCGGTCAGACCCACCCATGCCACTTCAGGCTCAGTGTAAGCAATAGACGGAATCACTTTCGGGTCAAAGTAGTGCTTTTTACCGGCGATAACTTCAGCCGCCACGTGGCCTTCGTGCACGCCTTTATGTGCCAGCATCGGCTGCCCGACAATATCACCAATGGCATAAATATGCGGGACGTTGGTACGCATTTGCTTATCAACGTGAATAAAGCCGCGGTCATCCACCGTAACGCCCGCCTGGCCGGCATCCAGCATCTTGCCGTTTGGCACACGTCCGATAGCAACCAGCACCGCATCGTAACGCTGGGGTTCAGACGGCGCTTTTTTACCTTCCATCGTGACGTAAATACCGTCTTTTTTCGCCTCAACCGCCGTCACTTTGGTTTCCAGCATCAGGTTAAACTGTTTGCTGATACGTTTGGTGAACACTTTCACCACGTCTTTGTCGGCCGCCGGGATCACCTGATCAAACATTTCCACCACGTCAATCTGCGAACCCAGCGCATTATAGACGGTTGCCATTTCCAGGCCGATAATTCCGCCGCCCATCACCAGCAGGCGTTCCGGCACTTCTTTCAGTTCCAGGGCATCGGTGGAATCCCATACACGCGGGTCATCATGAGGAATAAATGGCAGTTCGATTGGACGGGAACCCGCCGCAATGATCGCATTGTCAAACTGAATGGTGGTGGCGTCTTTTTCACCCTGTACTACCAGCGTATTTGCACCGGTAAATTTACCCAGACCGTTGACTACTTTCACCTTACGGCCTTTGGCCATGCCCGCCAGGCCGCCAGTCAGCTGGGAAATGACCTTTTCTTTCCAGATACGAATTTTATTGATATCGGTTGAAGGCTGACCAAAAACAACGCCGTGCTGTTCAAGTGCTTTTGCTTCTTCAATCACTTTGGCGACGTGCAGCAGCGCCTTGGAGGGAATACAACCAACGTTAAGACAAACGCCGCCAAGCGTGTTGTAACGTTCAACCAGCACGGTTTCCAGACCTAAATCAGCGCAACGAAAAGCGGCAGAGTAGCCTGCCGGGCCTGCTCCAAGTACCACGACCTGAGCTTTGATTTCTGTACTCATCATGACCTCTTGTTTATTGCCGGTGGTCAGACACTGAGCCTGTCCGGTAAGGTCATTTTGCGTCCTGCCAGGCGGTACGCCTTGCGTACTTCATGTACGCACCGGGTCCTTAATACGGGGCAATTCACAAACTGACTGCACCAGTCTCGCCTGAAACAACAGGCTCGTTAAGTCCTTTCTTAACCGGGATAATTTCACCGCAAGAGTTTACAGAATTGTTAATAAACTGCAAAGCGCTTCGGTGACTGAATACTGACAACAAGGCCGGCTATCCCGCCGGCCTTACTTACCCATCATTACATGACCAGACGACGTATATCCGACAGCAGGTTATTAATAATGGTAATAAAACGTGCACCGTCCGCACCATCAATCACCCGATGGTCAAAAGAGAGTGACAGTGGCAGCATCAGGCGTGGTATAAACTCTTTACCATTCCAGACCGGTTCCATGCTGGATTTGGAAACGCCAAGAATGGCCACTTCCGGCGCGTTGACAATCGGCGCAAAGGCGGTAGTACCGAGTCCACCGAGGCTGGAGATGGTAAAACAGCCCCCCTGCATGTCACCCGCCGTCAGTTTACCATCGCGCGCCTTTTTCGAGGTGGCCATCAGCTCACGGGACAGCTCAATAATGCCTTTCTTATTCACATCCTTGAACACCGGCACCACCAGGCCATTCGGCGTATCAACCGCCACGCCAATATTGATGTATTTTTTCAGCGTCAGTCGCTGCGCATCTTCAGACAGCGAACTGTTAAAGCGCGGCATCTGCTCCAGCGCCCCGGCGACCGCTTTCATGATAAACACCACCGGAGTGATTTTCACATCCAGCTTTTTCTTTTCGGCTTCCACGTTCTGTTGCTTACGGAATGCCTCAAGGTCAGTAATGTCTGCTTTATCAAAATGGGTAACATGCGGGATCATCACCCAGTTACGGCTCAGGTTGGCACCTGAAATTTTCTGAATACGGCCCAGCTCAACTTCTTCAATTTCACCAAATTTGCTGAAATCGACTTTCGGCCAGGGCAGCATACCCGGCAGGCCACCGCCGGCAGCTGGCGCTGATTCGGCACGTTTTACCGCATCTTTGACATAGGCCTGAATATCTTCTTTCAGCACCCGTCCTTTACGCCCGCTACCTTTTACCTTCGCCAGGTTAATGCCAAACTCACGCGCCAGCCGGCGAATAAGTGGCGTGGCATGCACATAGGCCACATTTTCAACAAACTCCGCTTTCTCTGCGGCTTTCGCGGGTGCCGGTGCAGCTTGCGGCTCACTGGGTGCCGCTGTTGGCGATGAGGCCGCTGCCGGCGCCGCCGCACCCTCGACTTCAAATACCATAATCGGCGACCCGGTTTTGACTTTATCGCCGGTACTGATTTTGATCTCTTTTACCTTACCGGCAAAAGGCGCCGGTACTTCCATTGAGGCTTTATCACCTTCAACGGTAATCAGCGACTGCTCTGCTGCCACGCTGTCGCCAACTTTTACCAGCACTTCGGTGACTTCCACTTCATCGCCACCGATGTCCGGCACATTGACGTCTTTACTGCCAGCCGCCGCCGGTGCCGGTGCCTTAGCCGATTGTGATGTGCCGTCTGTCGCGGCCGCTGCCGCACCCGCCCCGGCAACCTCAAACACCATAATCAGTGATCCAGTCGACACTTTATCGCCGGTGCTGATTTTGATTTCTTTCACCTTACCGGCAAAAGGCGCCGGTACTTCCATTGAGGCTTTATCACCTTCAACGGTAATCAGCGACTGTTCTGCCGCTACGCTGTCGCCAACTTTTACCATCACTTCGGTGACTTCCACTTCATCGCCACCAATGTCCGGTACATTCACTTCTTTGCTTTCAGCGGCCGCTGCCGGGGAAGCGGCAGGTGCAGCCGCTTTTTTCTCTTGCGGCTCTGACGCTTTTGCAGCAGTCGTCTGAGCGCCCTGCTCAGCGTCAAACACCATAATAAGTTTGCCGGTAGCCACTTTATCGCCTACCGCAACTTTCAGTTCTTTCACCACACCGGCCTGCGGAGAAGGGACTTCCATCGAGGCCTTATCACCTTCTACTACGATCAGTGACTGCTCGGCTTCAACCTTGTCACCCACCTTGACCAGCACTTCGGTCACTTCTACTTCATCTGCCCCGATATCCGGAACGTTAATTTCAATCGCCATGACGCTTTTACCTCTTATGCCAGACGCGGGTTAACTTTATCGGCATCGATATTGAATTTAGTGATGGCCTGCGCAACCACTTTCTTATCGATTTCACCACGTTTGGCCAGTTCACCCAGCGCTGCGATCACTACGTATGTCGCATCCACTTCAAAGTGATGACGCAGATTTTCACGACTGTCAGAACGACCGAAACCGTCGGTGCCCAGTACGCGATAATCGCTGGCCGGGATATAGCTGCGAACCTGCTCGGCGAACAGTTTCATATAATCCGTTGACGCCACCGCCGGTGCTTCATTCATCACCTGTGCAATATATGGCACGCGCGGTTTTTTGGTCGGATGCAACATATTCCAGCGTTCGCAATCCTGGCCATCGCGCGCCAGTTCGGTAAACGAAGTTACGCTGTAAACATCTGAACCTACGCCATACTCTTTTGCCAGAATCTGCGCGGCTTCACGCACATGACGCAGAATGGAGCCTGACCCCAGCAGCTGCACTTTACCTTTATTGCCAGCCAGCGTTTCCAGTTTATAAATACCCTTGCGGATACCCTCTTCCACGCCCTTCGGCATAGCAGGCATATGGTAATTTTCGTTGAGCGTAGTGATGTAGTAATAGACGTTTTCCTGCGCTTCACCGTACATGCGCACCAGGCCGTCATGCATAATCACCGCCACTTCATAGGCATAAGCCGGATCGTAGGAAATACAGTTCGGGATAGTCAGCGACTGAATGTGGCTGTGGCCATCTTCGTGCTGCAAGCCTTCGCCGTTCAGCGTGGTACGGCCTGAGGTTCCTCCGACGAGGAAGCCACGCGCCTGCTGGTCACCTGCCGCCCAGCACAGGTCACCGATACGCTGGAAACCAAACATAGAGTAATAGATATAGAACGGAATCATCGGCAGATTATTGGTGCTGTAAGAGGTGGCAGCTGCCAGCCAGGAAGCCCCGGCGCCGAGTTCGTTGATCCCTTCCTGCAGGATCTGTCCTTTTTCATCTTCTTTGTAGTATGCCACCTGCTCACGGTCCTGCGGGGTGTACTGCTGACCGTTAGGACTGTAAATACCAATCTGACGGAACAGACCTTCCATGCCAAAAGTACGGGCTTCATCGGCGAGAATTGGCACCAGGCGATCTTTAATTGATTGGTTTTTCAACATCACGTTTAGCGCACGCACAAACGCAATGGTGGTGGAGATCTCTTTTTTCTGCTCTTCCAGCAGCGGCTGGAACTCTTCCAGTGCAGGCATTTCCAGCTTTTCACTGAAAGTGGCCTGTCGTTTCGGCAGGTAACCGCCCAGCTTTTCACGCTGACCGTGCAGATACTTGTACTCTTCAGAGTCTTTATCAAAAGTAATGTAAGGCAGCGATTCGATCTTATCGTCTTCCACCGGCACATTGAAGCGATCGCGGATATAGCGTACGCCATCCATGTTCATCTTTTTCACCTGGTGGGCAATGTTTTTGCCTTCAGCGGTGTCACCCATACCATAACCTTTGATGGTATGCGCCAGAATCACCACCGGCTTGCCTTTGGTGTCCTGAGCTTTTTTCAGCGCCGCATAGACTTTTTTCGGATCGTGCCCCCCGCGGTTCAGTGACCAGATTTCAGCATCAGTCCACTCTTTAACCAGCGCTGCGGTTTCCGGATATTTGCCAAAAAAGTGCTCGCGAACATAGGCGCCATCTTTCGATTTAAAGGTCTGATAGTCACCATCTACCGTTTCATTCATCAGCTGAACCAGCTTACCGCTGGTATCTTTACGCAGCAGCTCATTCCAGCGTCCACCCCAGATGACTTTGATCACTTCCCAGCCGGCACCACCGAAAATGCCTTCCAGTTCGTTAATGATTTTGCCGTTACCGGTTACCGGCCCATCAAGACGCTGCAGGTTACAGTTAATAATGAAAACCAGGTTATCCAGTTTTTCACGCGTCGCGATGGTGATCGCCCCTTTTGACTCTGGCTCATCCATTTCACCGTCGCCAAGGAAAGCGTAAACCGTCTGGGCACGGGTATCTTTCAGCCCGCGATGCTCAAGGTATTTAAGGAATTTTGCCTGATAAATTGCCGCCAGCGGGCCTAATCCCATGGACACGGTAGGGAACTGCCAGAAGTCCGGCATCAGTTTCGGATGAGGATAAGAAGAGAGTCCATTACCGTGCACTTCCTGGCGGAAGTTGTTCATCTGTTCTTCGCTAAGACGGCCTTCAAGAAACGCGCGGGCGTAAATCCCCGGGGAAATATGCCCCTGGAAATAGACTAAATCCCCGCCATCCTTTTCGCTTTGTGCGCGAAAGAAATGGTTAAAACAGACTTCATAAATAGTGGCGGAAGACTGGAATGAGGACATGTGACCACCCAGTTCCAGATCTTTTTTCGAAGCACGCAGGACCGACATAATGGCGTTCCAGCGAATCGCGGAACGGATGCGGCGTTCCAGCGAGGTATCACCCGGATAGTCCGGCTCATCTTCAACGGCAATAGAGTTAACATAGTTGCTTACTGCGGTGCCTGCGGCAACGTTTACGCCACCTTTACGAGCCTGCACCAGTACCTGATCAATCAGATACTGCGCACGCTCAACACCTTCTTCACGGATTACCGATTCGATCGCCTGTAACCAGTCACGCGTTTCGATCGGATCCACGTCATTATGTAACCGTTCTGACATGGGTGTATTCCTTATTTTTGTCTATACGTTGAATAAGTCCGGAGCCTGCATCCTGAATCTCTTTCCTTCCCGTTTCGTACAACCTGCGACGGTGTATGCAGCTACTCACATCCTCTGTTATCTGATGAATGTTATCGCTCACCCGCGCACTGTAATGCGAAGTTTTCCGGAAACCTGTTTAAGTTAAGAGGCAGGTCCTGGGTGTTGTTGCCGCGTCTATTAGCTGACGCATTAATCCTTACGCTGCTGTAATCGCCGCAACGAACGCTCACGTCGCGTCTGTTCGCGGTTTCTCTCCAGCAGGATTTCCTCAAGAAACGCCAGATGACGATGCGACGCTTCACGGGCCTTTTCCGGCTCGCGAGCCACAATCGCCGCAAAAATTCTGGCGCGGTGTTCGCTCACTTTCGCCAGCATTTCCCGGCGCGTATAGAGCAGTTCAAAATTCTGATGTACGTTTTGCTTGAGCATCGGGCTCATGCTACGCAGCAAATGCAACAACACGACATTATGCGCGGCTTCTGTGACAGCGATCTGATACTGCATCACTGCATCGGCCTCCGCATTCAGATCGCCACTTTGCTGGGCAGTCTGAATCTGAATATGGCAATCTTTAATCCGCTTGAGGTCTTCTTCCGTCCCACGCAACGCCGCATAATAGGCTGCGATCCCCTCAAGTGCGTGACGGGTTTCCAGTAAGTCAAACTGTGATTCCGGGTGGCATGCTAACAATTCTACCAGCGGGTCGCTCATACTTTTCCATAACGTTGTGTGAACGAACGTACCTCCCCCCTGGCGGCGTAGCAGCAGACCTTTTGCTTCCAGGCGTTGTATTGCTTCACGTAAAGAAGGGCGGGAAACATCAAATTGTTTGGCCAGCTCACGCTCGGGCAGTAATTTTTCACCCGGCCGCAGCGTTCCTTCCATGATCAGTGATTCCAGCTGCTGTTCGATTGCGTCAGAAAGTTTCGGTTGACGAATTTTACTGTAAGCCATCATCCCGGCGCGTCCATTGTTCAAAGTAAATTGGTAATACCAATTCTCAGATTAAACAGCTAAACTAGCAAAGTATTCATCGGATGTCCAGATACCTGCCCATCGCAAAATGTGTCTTAAAAACACAACTTTTTTATTTTGTTTATATAAAACAGATAGTTGGCAAATAATCTATTTGTTAATCATTTGTGTCATTGAAACCAGTGATAGCGCCTTAAGCTGTTGTTGCAATAAGTAAGCGCTATGGCAGGTTTGCCCCTAAAGTTGATAAAATCCGCATTGACTTAAAATGTGCGCGCCTGACAATTTTTTACATCTTCTTACCGGCTAACATCGAAAGGGCGTGCAAAGCCCTGCGCTTATCACTATTCTTGTCGCGACGCCAGCTGCATAAAAAATCACAGTAAATATTAGCGTCAAGTATTCAATACGTTAGTTGTAAAAAAAAACTTACATTACGCACCGCAGCGGTAAGAAACACATTGAAACGAGGAAACACAATGGATGGTCACGTTAACGACGATACGCTGAAACGTGCGCTTAAAAACCGGCACATTCAGCTTATCGCATTAGGAGGGGCAGTCGGCACCGGCCTGTTTCTCGGCAGCGCCTCGGTCATAAAGTCGGCGGGACCGGCCGTGATACTGGGCTACGCCATCGCCGGTTTTATTGCCTTCCTGATCATGCGTCAGCTGGGGGAAATGGTGGTGGAAGAGCCGGTTGCCGGCAGTTTCAGCCACTTTGCTTATAAATACTGGGGCAATTTTGCTGGTTTCGCCTCTGGCTGGAATTACTGGGTGCTTTATGTCCTGGTTGCCATGGCCGAACTAACCGCCGTCGGGAAATATGTTCAGTTCTGGTGGCCGGATATGCCCAGCTGGATCACCGCGGTGGTGTTCTTCGTGCTGATCAACGCCATTAACCTGACAAACGTCAAAATATACGGCGAAATGGAATTCTGGTTTGCCATCATCAAGGTCATCGCCGTTATTGGAATGATTATTTACGGAGGTGTGCTGTTATTCAGCGGTTCGGCCGGTCCACAGGCAACGGTGAGTAACCTCTGGTCACAGGGAGGCTTTTTTCCTCATGGCATCAGCGGCATGGTGATGATGATGGCGATCATCATGTTTTCGTTTGGCGGTCTTGAGCTGGTGGGTATTACGGCTGCCGAAGCCGACGATCCGGAAAAGAGTATTCCCAAAGCGACTAATCAGGTTATCTGGCGCATCCTGATTTTCTATATTGGATCGCTGGCCGTGCTGCTGTCACTGTTGCCCTGGACTCAGGTTACTGAAGACACCAGCCCCTTTGTGCTGATTTTCCACAATCTTGGCGACGTAGCGGTATCAAATCTGCTCAACGTGGTTATTCTGACGGCGGCACTGTCGGTTTATAACAGCTGCGTTTACTGCAACAGCCGCATGTTATTTGGCCTGGCGCAGCAAGGCAATGCGCCGAAAGCGTTACTCAAAGTAGACCGCCGCGGCGTGCCGGTCACCACCATTCTGGTTTCTGCTGCGGCTACCGCTATCTGCGTCCTGATTAACTATCTGATGCCTGGCGAAGCCTTCGGACTGCTGATGTCGCTGGTGGTTTCTGCGCTGGTGATAAATTGGGCAATGATCAGCCTTGCTCATCTGAAATTCCGCAAAAAGAAAAACCAGCAAGGCGTTGAAACGCGTTTTAAAGCGTTGCTCTATCCGTTTGGTAACTGGCTGTGCTTACTGTTTCTCGCCGGTATTCTGGTCATTATGTTGCTTACCCCCGGCATGGCAATTTCGGTCTGGCTGATTCCGGTCTGGCTGATTATCCTGGCTATTGGTTACCTGTTAAAAAACCGCCTGCAGCGAAGCTAACCGCTTATCATCCTCAAAAAAGGGAGCCACTGCTCCCTTTTTTACCGCCCTGCCGGCTCGCTGAAAACGCTACACCAGCGTGCCGTAAATCGTCAGTAATGCCACCACGACCACCATCATCCAGGAAACGCGTTTCGCCAGGCTGACCGCCGCCTGCGGCGTGGCTATTTTATCGTGATGCGGATCGCGCGCCAGAGAGAATTGTGCCAGCTGAGTCAGTACCTGATATTGCGCACTGTGCCGGTCGCCCAGCGACGCAAACCAAGCCGGTAATGCCCGTTCGCCATGACCGAGCAACGCATAAGCGACGCCCACCAGACGCACCGGCAGCCAATCCACCCAATGCAAAATACCGTCCACTCCGGACTGCGCACGCTCAAGCGGGGTTTTATGGCGTGCCAGCCAGCTTTGCCAGGCGCGCAGCGTGGCATAGCCAATCAGCAATACCGGTCCCCACTGACCGCCGGCAACAAACCACAGCATAGGGGCCAGATAAAAACGGTAGTTGATCCACAGCAGCGCGTTTTGTAGTTCACGCAAAGAGCTCGCCTCATCACAACCGTGCGGCACACCATGGATCAGCGTCAGCTCTTCCACCATCGCCTGATGTGCCTCCGTGTCACCACGGCTGGCCGCTTGCAGATAGCGGTGATAGTGCAGCCGGACGCCGCCAGCACCAATACAGAGCACCCCAAGCAGAATCCAGAAAATCAGCTGAGGAAAACCAAAAAACCAGCCTTTTAACAGATCAATACAGACTGCGGTCAGCAGCATACACGCTAGCGTCAGCAACAGTGTTCGTGGTAACGAATAATGCTGCTGCTGGCGCATCACCGGTTCAAGCCGGTGTTCAATCTGCCAGTGCTGCCCCATTTTAAACAAGCGTTCCCAGCCTAAAACCAGTAACAAACTAAACAGCGTCATGCGCCGGGCCCCTCCATAGAATCAGTACCGGCCAGCATCTGACGATAACGCGTCCAGTCAAATGCCACGCCGGGATCGGTTTTTCGCTGCGGCGCAATATCACTGTGCCCGGTGATATTTTCCAGCGTCAGCGGATAATGCAGCATTAATAATCGTGTCACCGCCGCCAGCGCCAGATACTGCTGGTCGGTATAAGGCAGGGTATCGGTGCCTTCCAGTTCAATCCCCACCGAGAAATCATTACAGTTTTCCCGGCCCTGCCAGCAGGAAACGCCGGCATGCCAGGCGCGTTGATGAAAAGCAACGTACTGCACAATTTCGCCGTCACGCCGGATCAGACAGTGTGCCGACACCCGCAGTGGCGCAATCCCGGCAAAATACGGATGCGCATTCGGGTCGAGAGTGCCGCTAAACAGCGCATCAATCCATGGCCCGCCAAACTCTCCAGGCGGCAGGCTGATATTGTGAATCACCAATAAAGAAGGCTGTTCTCCTTGCGGACGGGAATCATAATGCGGTGACGCGACCTGACGCACCCCCACGATATTCCCGGCTTTTAATTGCATCTGTTGCTCCCGTTAACAGACCTGTCATCAGGTTAGCATGGATTATAACCGCAGGCGTCAGCGACAAACCAGCAATCTCCCTGCCAGATGGTGGCGGTTGATGACTGGTAACAACCGGTTAAACAGGCTAGCATGCTCAGACTTGTTATGGTTTTCCGGAGTATCTCTCATGACCAGCCGCCGTTACGATCCTGACAGTCGCCGGGGCGCGTTAATGGAACGCATTGAACACGACATCCCGGCAACGGTAGCCCAGGCCCTGACGGAAGATCTGGGCCACAGTATCGACAGTTCCCAGGACATTACTGCGGCGTTGCTCCCTGCCGATGCCCGCTCACATGCACAGGTGATCACCCGTGAGGACGGCATATTTTGCGGCAAACGCTGGGTTGAAGAGGTCTATATTCAGCTGGGTAACCGTTGTGAAATCAGCTGGCTGGTTAATGATGGCGATAGCATTCACGCCAACCAGGCCCTGTTTGAAATCAGCGGTCCTTCATCGTTAATTCTCACCGGCGAGCGCACCGCGCTGAATTTTGTGCAAACGTTGTCCGGCGTGGCCAGCGAGGTTCGACGTTATGTTGCCCTGCTGGAAGGCACGCAGGCTCAGCTGCTGGATACCCGAAAAACTATTCCAGGCCTGCGAACCGCGCTGAAATATGCCGTACTTTGCGGCGGTGGCCGCAATCACCGGCTGGGGCTGTATGATGCTTTTCTGATTAAAGAAAATCATATTATTGCCAGTGGTTCAGTCAGTCAGGCGGTGGAAAAAGCATTGTGGCTTCAGCCAGATTTGCCGGTTGAAGTGGAAGTGGAATCCCTTAGCGAACTGAGCGAAGCGCTGAATGCCGGTGCGGATATTGTCATGCTGGACAACTTCACGCTGGCACAGATGCGCGAAGCGGTGAACATCACCGCCGGAGGCGCATTACTGGAAGTTTCCGGTAATGTTACCCTTGAAACATTACGCGCTATTGCAGAAACTGGCGTCGATTACATTTCGGTAGGCGCCCTGACGAAAAACATTCACGCACTCGATCTCTCCATGCGCTTTCGCTGAGGCGGCTCACGCAGGATACCGTCTGGCATTGTTATACCGTCAGGCCTGACGCGGCTGGTTTTGCGGGCGCGATTCCATCAGGCCTGCCACATCATGTAAAGCCGCGCGTTTGTCTGCGCGCCAGCATCAAAACGCCTTTCCTGCCACTGGTTTCATCCGGCCATTTGCGCAGCATAGTCACTCCACGCACTATTCAGGAGTCACGATGTCTGCACAACAAGGATTTACCCTGATTGAACTGATGATTGTTATCGCCATTGTGGCAATTCTCAGTGCTATTGGCCTGCCGGCCTAACAAAACTATCTGCAAAAAGCAGCCTTAACCGACATGCTGCAAAGCACCATGCCGCTTAAAACGGCGGTTGAAATCTGCGCGATTGAACAGGGTGCAACCGGTAACTGCAGCGAAGGAAATGCCGGTATTCCGTCAGCAACACCATCACGCTATATCGCCAGCAGCACAGTGAACGCCGGCGTTATTTCATTAACTGGACAGGATAATCTGCAGGGGCTGGCGGTAACACTGACCCCGGACTGGAACCCCCAGCAAGGGATTATGCGCTGGCAGCGTCGCTGTGAAACCAGTGCCAGCACGCTTAAAAGCGCCTGCGAATCGGTATTTCGTTTTGACGACGAGGACAAAAGTTCATGAGCATGGCTGATGCCACAATGCTGCATGCCCTTTGTCAGCGTTATCAGGCAGTTTTACTGGAAAATCATCCAGACTGCGTCACTATCGCCACTGCAGGTCAGGCGCAGGATGATCTGATGGAAGCCCTGCGTTTTGTCTGCCACGCGCGGATTGAAGTCCTCAGCTGGAGTCCCGGGCAAATTGCGGCCTGGCGCGATAAAAACGACCGGATCGACCCGACGCCTTTTGACCAGGAAAATCTGGCTACCGCCGCCAGACTCGAACGTCTGCTGCAGCTGGCGTTACAACACCGGGCTTCAGATATTCATCTTGAACCGCAAGCAGACGGGTTTCGCGTCCGCCTGCGGATTGATGGCGTGCTGCAAATTGCCAGTACGCTAAGCCTCGCCAGCGGCCACGCGCTGGTTGCTCGCCTGAAGGTTCTGGCCGCCCTTGATATCGCCGAACGACGCTTTCCGCAGGACGGTCAGTTCAGCCAGCAGCACGACACAGGACAAAACCTTTCTTTTCGACTATCAACCTTGCCGACACAGTATGGTGAAAAGGCGGTATTGCGTTTGCAGCAGCATGCTGAACAGACTGACAGCCTTAACCGGCTCGGCATGTCAGCCCCGCTACTGCTGCATTTTCAGCAGGCACTGAATCAGCCTCAGGGAATGATCCTGGTAACCGGCCCGACCGGCAGTGGTAAAACTCTCACGCTGTACAGCGCGCTAAGCTGGCTCAATCAGCCACAACGCAATATCTGCAGCGTCGAAGATCCGATCGAAATCCCGTTACCTGGCATTATCCAGACCCAGGTCAATCACAAAATTGATCTCGGCTTCCGGCAGGTGTTACGCGCCCTGCTACGCCAGGACCCGGATATTATTATGCTGGGTGAAATTCGCGATGCCGAAACCGCAGCCATTGCCGTCAACGCTGCACAAACCGGGCATCTGGTGCTGTCAACGCTGCACACCAACTCTACGCTGGAAACGCTGGTAAGGCTGCGACAAATGGGATTACCTGGTTATCAGTTAGGCCCGGCATTAAAAATGGTTATCGCCCAGCGTCTGGTACGCCGTTTATGTCCTTATTGCCGGCAAACGGGGGAACGGCTGGATAATCTGCCGGCAACGCTGTGGTCAGGCACCTTACAAAACTGGCTGGCGACAGGCTGTGATCGCTGTTTTTCCGGTTTTTATGGCCGTCTGGCGTTGTTTGAAGTCTTGCCAATCAGCCAGCCACTACAGGCCGCTATTGCCAGTGATGCCAGCCAGCAACAGCTCCAGTCGCTGGTGGCAGAACAAAATCTTAGCCGGCTATTTAGCGAAGGGTTGCAAGCGGTTAACCGTGGCGATACCACCCTGGAAGAACTCAAACGCGTAACCGGAAGCTATTATGAATAAAACCCTGCTCTTTCACTGGCAGGCTGTCGACAACAGCGGCGGCTGGCAGCAAGGTGAACGCCTGGCACTCAATCGCCAGCAGGTGTATCTCTATCTGAATGATAACCAGCTTTCACCGTTACGTATCCGCCTGCGCGGTCTCTATGTTACTGCCGGCTGGCAGAAGGCGGCACGCATTACGCTGATGCGCCAGCTTGCTACCTTGCTTAAGGCCGGAATGCCGCTGGCAGCCAGTCTTAACATGCTGAGTCATGGCCAGCATAAATGCTGGTGTTTACTACTCAGACAGCTGGCGGAGCAGATTAGCCAGGGCAACGCCTTTGCCCAGGCCCTGCGACAGTGGCCGGTAATATTCCCCCCACTTTTCCCGGCGCTGGTACAAATTGGCGAACTGACCGGCCAGCTGGACAACTGCTGCCAGCGACTGGCGACACAACAGGAACGTCAGCAGTTACTGCACAAAAAAGTCCAGAAAGCGCTGCGTTATCCGCTGTTCATTTTGCTGGTAGCGGCGGCAACCAGCGCTGCGATGCTGCTGTTTGTTCTGCCTGAATTTGTTGCGATTTATGACAACTTTGATGCCCGCCTGCCGGCTTTTACCCGCGCGGTCATGCAGCTGTCTGAATGGTTACAACTGAACGGACTCTGGCTGATACTGGCTTTGGTCTGTCTGCCCACCGGCTGGCGCTATCAGCAACGCCGTTCACCGGCTATGCGCCTTTTTCTGCAGCGCCTGATATTGCGTCTGCCGCTGGTGGCAACATTGTGGCGCGGCAGCATTCTCAGCCAGATTTTTACCACACTAAGCCTGACTCAGCAGGCGGGGATCCCGCTGGCGGAAGGGCTAAAAGCAACGGCGCAAACCTTGCCTGGCGGCGTGTGGCAACAGGCATTGCAGGGCCTTATCCAACATATTGAAGCCGGGCAGCCGCTTCACCGGGCGTTACAGCAGCATCCGCTGTTTACATCGCTCTGTTATCAGCTGATTAAGGTGGGGGAAGAGGCCGGCGCGCTGGACGACATGCTGAGTCGCCTGGCCGGGTGGCATGAAAATCAGACGCTGGAACGAGCGGAAAACCTGGCTGCCATGCTTGAACCGGCAATGATGGTTATTGTCGGCGGGATTATTGGTACCCTGGTAATTGCCATGTATTTACCGGTATTCAACCTTGGCGCAGCGCTGGGTTAGGCGCCCGACCGGCGGGCGCCAGAGAAAAATTAAGCGTTATATACGCGATTTTCCTGCTCGGCAACGCGGATAAAGGTCGTACGTTTAGTCAGTTCTTTTAGCCGGCTGGCGCCGACATAAGTACAGGCTGAACGCAGGCCACCCAGAATGTCACGCGCGGTGTCTTCAACCGGGCCTCGCAGTGGTAACTTAACGGTTTTTCCTTCAGCGGCCCGATAACCTGCCACACTGCCCACATGACGTTTCATCGCCGTTTCTGAACTCATACCGTAAAAAAGCATAAACTTCCGGCCCTGCTCTTCCACTACCGTTCCTTCACATTCATCATGCGCGGCCAGCATCCCGCCGAGCATGACAAAGTCCGCCCCGCCACCGAAAGCTTTTGCCACGTCCCCAGGCACCGAACAGCCGCCATCACTGACAATCTGACCGCCAAGGCCGTGAGCGGCATCGGCACACTCAATGACGGCCGACAGCTGCGGATAACCGACGCCGGTTTTTACCCGCGTGGTGCACACAGAGCCAGGACCGATGCCGACTTTAACAATATCAGCGCCGGAAAGAATCAGTTCTTCCACCATTTCGCCGGTCACCACATTGCCGGCACAGATGGTTTTTGCCGGAAAGGCCTGACGGGCACGCTGTAAGAATTCGACAAAATGTTCCGAGTACCCGTTAGCCACATCAATACAGATAAAATTCAGTGTCGGTGAAAGCGCGACGATTTGCTGTAATTTGCTGAAATCCGCATCGGAGGTTCCGGTTGAAACCATAACATAGTTCAGCACTTTTTCCGGAACGCGCGCAATAAATGCGCGCCAGTCGTCAACGCTATAATGTTTATGAACCGCCGTGAGAATAGCAAACTCAGCCAGTGCCTGCGCAATGCGAAAGGTGCCCACGGTGTCCATATTGGCCGCAATCACCGGTACGCCAGACCAGCTAAGCTGGGAATGCTTGAAGCTAAAACTGCGCGTCAGCTCAACTTCTGAGCGGCTTTTCAGGGTTGAACGTTTAGGACGGATCAGCACGTCTTTAAAGCCGAGCTTAATATCTTCTTCAATACGCATAGCTTAAAATTCCTGTAGCGGTGAGGTGACATATCGCATTATGCCTGTCGATCATACGCGTTAAAATCAGCGCGGCAAGACTGCGAAAAAAATCCCGGATAGGCTACAATCCAGTAAATTTATCTGCACCGTTTCATTGTGAACTTGCGCACATATTTGCGCCACGATCGTCGCTGATATTGACAATATGGCACACAAATATTCAAAACAAGGAATCCGGGCTTATGGGGTATACCGTCGCGCTGACAGGTGGCATCGGCAGCGGTAAGAGTACCATTGCGCAGGCATTCGCTTCGCTGGGCGTTGAATGGGTTGATGCCGACGACATCGCCCGTCAGGTGGTCGAACCCGGCACGCCGGCACTGGAGAAGATTATTCAACGCTTTGGCCCGACCATTCTGCTGCCGGATGGCCGTTTAGATCGCCGTGCACTGCGTCAGTATATCTTTGCTGATGCCAACAGTAAGCAATGGCTGAATCATCTGCTGCACCCTCTTATCCACGCGCAAACACAACGTCAGCTGGATAAAATGACCTCACCATGGCGCCTGTGGGTCGTCCCGCTACTGGTTGAGAATCAGCTGCAAAATCAGGCTGACCGCGTGCTGGTCGTGGATGTCCCGCGCGAAATACAGCTGGCCCGCGCGATGGCGCGCGATGGCATGACCCGGCAACAGGCGGAACGCATACTGGCAGCCCAGGCGTCGCGCGAAGCGCGCCTGGCTATCGCCGACGATATTATTGATAACAGCGGGACACCGGCATCAGTACGCCCCCGCGTCGCCGGCTTGCATCAGCGCTATCTGGCGCTGGCTGCAGCCGCACAGCAGGATGGAGAGTATGAGTAATTCGGTACTTTTTGAGCATCCGCTCAATGAAAAAATGCGCACCTGGCTACGCATTGAATTTTTGTTACAACAGCTTCATCAGTGCCACGCCGTCAGCAATACGCTCAATGCCCTGACGCTGTTTCGTAACCTGGCCGATCTGCTCGATGTACTCGAGCGCGGCGAATTACGTACCGATATCCTTAAAGAACTGGATCGCCAGCAGCAAAAATTACAGGCATGGATCAACGTGCCGGGGGTCGACAGCCAGATCGTTTATACATTAATAGATAAGTTAAAACAGCAGCATATCCGTCTGATGGCGGTCTCCCGTCCTGGCCAGCAGCTGCGCGAGGATCGGCTGATTGGCCTGGTGCGCCAGCGCCTGAGTATCCCCGGCGGCTGCTGTAGTTTTGACCTGCCCACGCTCCACCTGTGGCTGCATCTGGCCCAGGAAACGCGCGATAGCCAGATAGCCTGCTGGCTGGCTTCGCTGGAGCCACTGCATAGTTCACTGACGCTGTTGCTGGACCTGATTCGTCAATCCGGCGCATTTCACCACCAGAGCAGTGTTAACGGCTTTTACCAGGGTAACGCAGGGGAAGCCGATCTGCTGCGGCTGAAACTGACGCTGGCCGATTCACTTTATCCGCAGATTTCCGGCCATAAAAGCCGCTATGCCATCCGCTTCCTGCCCCTGGACAGCGACGCGGGTGAAGTACCGTCACAACTGGATTTTCAACTGGCATGCTGCTGAGGTAAAACATGAGCGATGAGATTATTTTTGTCACCTGTCCCGGCTGCGGTAAGCAGGTAATCTGGGGTACGTTAAGCCCGTGGCGTCCATTTTGCAGCAAACGCTGTCAGCTGATTGATCTCGGCGAATGGGCGGCAGAGGAAAAGCGCATCCCCAGCAGCACCGAAATGACCGACAGCGATGACTGGAGTGAAAACCCGCTGGAGCGCGAGTAAATCCATCGCCAGACAGCCTGGCGTCAGGCGCCCGCTTCGGCAACCAGACGCGCAACAATGGCATGATTTGCCGGCGGGAACTCACTGGCGATCAGATGATTCTGCGCCAGCCAGCGATGCGGTTGTCCTTCGCGTCCGTAAGGTTCACCACGCCAGCCTGTCACCATAAAAAAATGCAGAGTTACGCGCACATCCGGGTAATGGTGGTCGGCCAGATCATAAGGCGTCAGGTCAGTCACCTCAATGCCGGTCTCTTCTTCCAGCTCACGGACCAGCGCTTGCTGCGCCGTTTCGTTTGCTTCGATTTTCCCACCGGGAAATTCCCACATATTCGCCATATGAGAAGTGGCCGGACGCCGTGCGAGGAAAATCTCACCCTGGGGGTTGCGAATGATGCCAACGGCAACCTGCAGATGTTTCATTGATTTCTCCGGTGATAAAAAAGCGCCCCGCAGGGCGCCATACAGACTGAAGCCGTCAGGCCAGCCGGCCGTGACATTGCTTATACTTTTTACCTGAACCACAAGGACAAGGGTCATTACGTCCGACTTTACGGTCACCGCTCTGTGCCGCCAGCGCAATACTGGCTTCGGTATCGTCATCCACGTGGCTGAGTCGCTGCTGCTGTGCCAGGCGTTCTGCTTCCTGGCGACGCTGCTCTTCCATCTCTTCGATCTCTTCCGGCATGCGCACCTGAACTTTGCTAAGGGTGCTGATCACCTCATATTTGAGCGCTTCCAGCATGGCGGCAAACATGGCAAAAGATTCACGCTTGTACTCCTGCTTCGGGTCTTTTTGCGCATAACCGCGCAGATGAATACCCTGGCGCAGGTAATCCATTGCGGCCAGGTGCTCTTTCCACAATGAATCCAGCGTCTGCAACATGACCCCTTTTTCAAAGTGACGCATCATCTCAGCGCCGACCACCTGTTCTTTACTCTGGTAATGAGAGGTAGCATTTTCCAGGATGCGCTCGCGCAACGTTTCTTCATGCAGCTCTGGTTCTTTATTCAGCCAGCTTGCTACCGGCAGATCAAGATCGAAATCGGCTTTCAGCCGTTCCTGTAAGCCCGGTACATCCCACATTTCTTCCAGCGACTGCGGCGGAATGTAGCTATCGATAACAGTTTTAAACACATCCTCACGGATGCTGTTAATGGTGTCGCTAACGTCAGAAACATCCAGCAGTTCATTACGCTGGCTGTAGATGGCACGCCGCTGATCGTTAGCCACGTCATCATATTCCAGCAGCTGTTTACGGATATCAAAGTTACGGCTTTCCACCTTGCGTTGCGCATTGGCAATCGCTTTGGTAACCCAGGGATGCTCAATCGCCTCACCGGGTTTCATACCCAGTTTACGCATCATGCCTGCCACACGGTCAGAAGCAAAAATGCGCATCAGAGCATCTTCCATTGAAAGATAAAAACGCGATGAACCGGGGTCACCCTGACGTCCGGCACGGCCACGCAACTGGTTATCAATACGTCGCGATTCGTGACGTTCTGTACCGATAATATGCAAACCACCGGCTTCCAGTACCTGGTTATGACGCGCCTGCCACTGGGTTTTAATGGCTTCAATTTGCGCCTCATCCGCTTGCTCAAGTTCAGCAACTTCAACCTGCCAGCTTCCGCCCAGTACAATATCGGTACCACGACCGGCCATATTGGTGGCAATAGTAACAGCCCCCGCCTGACCGGCCTGCGCCACGATTTCAGCTTCGCGCGCATGGAACTTGGCATTTAACACATTGTGTTTAATGCCTTCCCGCGTCAGAGCGTTTGAAATAACTTCCGACTTTTCAATCGAAATGGTTCCCACCAGCACCGGTTGTCCTTTGGCGGTGCGTTCACGAATATCGTCAATAATGGCCTGAATCTTGTCCGCTTCGGTCATGTAAACCAGATCGGCCATGTCCTTACGCACCATTGGCCGGTTGGTCGGTACCACGATGGTGTCCAGCTTGTAAATGGAGCTGAACTCAAAAGCTTCGGTATCGGCGGTCCCCGTCATCCCGGCAAGCTTTTCATATAAGCGGAAATAGTTCTGGAAGGTAATCGAAGCCAGCGTCTGGTTTTCATTCTGAATCTCAACGCCTTCTTTTGCTTCGACCGCCTGATGCAGGCCATCAGACCAGCGGCGGCCCTGCATGGTGCGCCCGGTGTGCTCGTCGACGATAATCACTTCGCCGTCTTTCACGATGTAGTCCACATCGCGGGTAAACAGCGCGTGGGCGCGCAGCGCAGCGGTGACATGGTGCATCATCATGATGTTATTGGGTGAATACAGCGATTCACCTTCTTCCATGATGTTCTGACTGACCAGTAACTCTTCAATCAGTTCAAGGCCGCGCTCGGTCAGATGAACCTGACGCGCTTTTTCATCCAGCCAGAAGTGGCCGTCCCCTTTGAAGGTATCAGAATCTTCTTTTTCCTGACGCTGCAGGTGGGGAATGATTTTATTTACCTTGATATAGAGTTCGGAGCTGTCTTCGGCCGGGCCAGAGATAATCAGCGGGGTGCGCGCTTCGTCGATAAGAATCGAGTCGACTTCATCCACCAGCGCATAGTGCAGCTTGCGCTGAACCCGCTCTTCGGGACTGAACGCCATGTTATCGCGCAGGTAGTCAAAGCCATATTCGTTATTGGTGCCGTAGGTAATATCTGCCGCGTAGGCTTCGCGCTTCGCTGGTGCCGGCATGCCCGGCAGGTTGATGCCAACGGTCAGACCGAGAAACTCAAACAGCGGACGGTTGTTTTCGGCGTCACGCTGTGCCAGGTAATCATTGACGGTAACGATATGAACCCCTTTGCCGCTTAGCGCATTCAGGTAAGCCGGCAACGTCGCCGTCAGGGTTTTACCTTCACCGGTGCGCATTTCTGCGATACAACGGTCGTTAAGTACCATACCGCCCAGCAGCTGGACGTCAAAGTGGCGCATGCCAAATACCCGCTTACTGGCCTCACGCACCGTGGCAAATGCAGCAGGAATAAGATTTTCCAGTGCCTCGCCTTTTTCCAGCCGGGCACGAAACTCTGCGGTTTTCGCTTTCAGCTCATCATCACTGAGCGCTTCGAACTCAGCTTCCATGCGATTAATTGCATCCACTTCTTTACGCATGCGGCGCAGTGTACGATCGTTACGACTACCAAAAACTTTAGTTAATAGTTTAATCAGCATAATAAAAATATTCTCTCAGCACCGTCTCCGACGGCTATAAAAAAAATGAAAAAATCTTAATCAGACAAACTGAGAGGGGCCGGCGCGAATACCCAGCACGCTCGCCAGCCAGCCAGCCGTCTGCTGCGACAGCCTGCCGGGCGAATGGTAAGTATGATTAAACTGAATAATCCCCGCCGGCCGGGCTTCATGGGTCAGCAGCGCGTTGAGCGTATCCAGTAACGCCAGTCGTTCAACATGCAGCGGGAGTACACCGTCATCGGCGGCCAGGTTTTCCGTCGGCGTCAGGGTAAAAGAAAGGTGGCGAATCACCGTGCGAATAGCATGCTGGTGCCAGTAATCGACAGACAACCCGGGACGTCGCGGGGTTTCCTGCCATAGCGCCAGGGTATTAAGATGTGGAATAGTGCGAATATTCAGGCTGCAGGTGGCACTATCAGTGAGGCTATTTTGTCCGCCGGCATGGGCGCCAGGCAGGCCAAAACCGGCCGCAACCACACCCAACAGGAGGTGCGACCAGAAATAACGTCTGCCAAATTGTCGCCAACGATTTAAAATACTAATCACACTATTCCACCGGAGCCTGCGATGCGTGACAGCCGCCCACAATCTATTGAAAAACTTTTCGATGAAACACAGAGTTCAGGGACGTTACAGCAAATTCAGCAACGCGCTGTTGCACTGAACAAACTGAATAAAGCGGTCCGCGCACTGCTGCCTTCTCAGCTACACCCCTGGCTCAGAGTTGCTAATTATCGCCAGGGAATACTGGTACTTGAAGTAGCCAATGCCAGCTGGATGATGCGGTTACGCTATGAACAACCCGCACTTCTTTCTGCATTACGAGCGCAGATAATACCATCATTGGCCGCAATCGACATCAGTATTAATCCATCGCTAGCGGCGAAAACTGCACCGACCAGTCAGCACAGCGCGCCAGCCGCAGCCAGCAAAGAAAATAATATGGGATGTCAGCTCAGTGCAGAGAGTGCCGCTGCGTTACGCAACGTCGCCGCGCGCAGCCCGGAAAAACTGAAGGAAAAATTAGAACGACTGGCTTCACTGGCCGGAGAGAGTGGTACCAGCAAAACCAGTCGTGATAAGTAAGGTTACTAACTCTTTATGCTAAAACCAGATTTGGCGCTCTGAAAGCTAACGGCAGCTCGGCTTCGTCCTCATAGGTTGCCCATTCCCAGGCTTCCTGTTTCGCCAGCACCGCCTGCAACAGCTTATTGTTCAAAGCGTGACCCGACTTGAATGCAGAGAATGCGCCGATGATGTTATGACCACACATAAACAGGTCACCGATGGCGTCGAGCATTTTGTGACGCACAAATTCATCTTCAAAGCGTAAACCGTCTTCATTCAGCACGCGGAAATCGTCTAACCCGATAGCACAATCCAGACTACCGCCCAGGCACAGGCCCTTAGATTGCAGGTATTCGATTTCACGCATGAAACCAAAAGTACGGGCGCGACTGATTTCACGCATAAAAGCGTCGGTTGAAAAATTCAGCTGATAGCGCTGTGAGCTGGCATCAATAGCCGGATGCTGAAAATCGATAGTAAAATCGAGCGAGAAACCGTTATAGGGTTTAATCTCAGCCCATTTATCGCCATCTTCAACACGTACCGCCTGCTTAACGCGGACAAAACGCTTAGCGCTGTTAAGCTGATCGACACCAGCGTCCACCAGCAGATAAACAAAAGGCGCGGCGCTACCGTCCATAATCGGCACTTCCGGTGCATCAACTTCAACAATGATGTTGTCGATGCCCAGACCCGCCAGCGCGGCGTTCAGGTGTTCTACGGTAGAGATGCGTACGCCTTCATCGTTGACCAGGCAGGTACTCAGCATGGTATCGCGCACGTATTTTGCATCAGCCGGGAAATCAACCGGTGGATTCAAGTCAGTGCGACGATAGATGACCCCGGTATTCGCCGGCGCAGGGCGCAGCGTCAGCGTGACTTTCTTGCCGGTATGTAAACCAACACCAGTCGCCTGAACGATACGTTTTATGGTCCGTTGTTTGATCATCGTATTATCTCGCAAAAATTACTGACCCGACCGACAGTCTAACTGACTGTCAGTCGGAGATCTTAGCACAAAGAGCGGAGATGTTAACTATCAGTTCATTCCTAATCAGCCTGCTTACGCAGAAATGCCGGAATATCAAGATAATCTGGCTCTTTATTCGGCTGTGAACCGCTGTTGTCATTCACCACTTTCGCCGCAGGTTTCTGCTCCTGTGGCAACGGTGACATACCATGCTGCTGGTAGCGGTGGTCCATTACCGGCTGTGCCTGCTGCTTGTTAGTCACCAGGGTAATTTCAGGACGTTTGTCCATACCAATACCGGTGGCCACCACGGTGACACGCAGCTCGTCGTTCATTTCCGGATCCAGTGAGGTTCCGATAACCACGGTAGCGTTATCTGAGGCGAAAGCACGGATGGTATTCCCCACGGTTTCAAACTCATCCAGACGCAGGTCAAAGCCAGCGGTGATGTTAACCAGCACGCCACGGGCACCTGACAGATCGATGTCTTCCAGCAGCGGGCTGGAAATTGCCATTTCTGCCGCTTCTTCTGCACGGTCTTCGCCGCAAGCGACACCGGAGCCCATCATGGCATAGCCCATTTCTGACATCACAGTGCGCACGTCAGCAAAGTCGACGTTCATCAGCCCGGGACGGGTAATCAGCTCGGCGATACCCTGCACGGCGCCTTTTAACACGTCATTTGCCGCACCAAACGCATCCAGCAGTGAAATTCCGCGGCCCAGCACTTTCAGCAGCTTGTCATTCGGGATAGTGATCAGTGAATCAACATGCCGGGAAAGCTCAGCGATACCCTGCTCAGCAAACGCCATGCGTTTTTTGCCTTCAAAGTTAAAAGGCTTAGTCACCACCGCAACGGTAAGAATACCCAGTTCTTTCGCGACTTCAGCCACTACCGGGGCGGCACCAGTACCGGTGCCACCGCCCATACCGGCGGCGATAAACACCATATCAGCACCGTCCAGCGCAGAGCGCAGGGCGTCGCGATCTTCTTCAGCAGATGTCCGGCCTACTTCCGGATTAGCGCCAGCGCCCAGACCTTTAGTAATGTTATTACCAATCTGGATAGTCTGGCCAACGGCCGTTTTACGTAACGCCTGCGCATCGGTGTTGACAGCAAAAAATTCCACACCTTCAATGCGCTCGCGCACCATGTGTTCGACGGCATTGCCACCGCCCCCGCCGACGCCGATGACTTTAATCACCGCGTCATTGGTTAACTCCATTGGTTCAAACATAATTTCTCTCCGTTATGTGCCTGTTCTGTCGCCAGGAGATCGCTGATGACTATTAGCATGATCTCCTTTTGTAAAAATTAAAACTCTTTTCTCAGCCAGCTGTTGATCCGTTTGAACCAGTTACCAACTGAGGCCCGTTTTTCAATCTCTGCCTCACCGCTCAGGTGAGACTCTTTTCCATAGTGCAGTAGGCCAACCGCCGTTGAGTAGTAAGGCTCCTGAGCGTAATCCGTTAATCCGGTAATATTGAGTGGCTGCCCGATACGCACCTGGGTGTGGAACACCCGCTGCGCACAGGCCGCCAGTCCTTCAATTTGTGCTGCGCCACCGGTAAGCACGATGCCGGCGGCCAGGTGATGCTTCACGCCCTGCTGACGCAGTTGCTCCTGTAGCTGGAGAATTTCATCATTCACCAGGTTCAGTAATTCGGTATAACGAGGCTCAATCACCTCCGCCAGGGTCTGACGCTGCAGACTGCGTGGCGGACGGCCTCCCACACTGGGCACTTCCACGTTTTCGTCTTTACCGACGATGGAACCCAGGGCACAGCCATGGCGGACTTTAATCGCTTCGGCATCCGTAGGTGGCGTGCCAAACGCATAGGCAATGTCGCTGGTTACCACGTTACCGGCATAGGGAATAACCTTGGTATGACGCAGCGCTCCACCGGTATACACCGCAATATCCATGGTGCCGCCACCGACATCCACCACGCAAACCCCCAGTTCACGTTCATCCTCGGTCAGTACCGCATAACTGGAAGCCAGTCCGGCAAAAATCAGTTGGTCAACTTTCAGGCCACAGCGTTCAACGGCTTTCACAATATTTTTCGCCATGTCGTTGTGACAGGTGATCAAATGCACTTTTGCCTGCATCCGCACCCCCGACAGCCCCACCGGGTTTTTAATACCTTCCTGATAATCGATGGCGTATTCCTGCGGTATAACGTGCAGGATACGGTGTTCATCCCGCACGCGCACCGATTTGGCGGTATGCACCACGTTATCAACGTCTTCGGCGGTCACTTCCTCTTCTGAAATCGGCACCATACCAATTTCGTTCTGGCAGCTAATGTGCTTTCCTGACAGCGCCAGATAAACGGAGGAGATTTGACAGTCGGCCATCAGTTCTGCTTGATCAATCGCCCGCTGGACACATTTCACTACCGATTCAAGATCGTTAACGCCGCCTTTATCCATGCCGCGTGAAGGGCAGCTGCCTACCCCAATAATATTCACCATGCCATCAGGCAAAACTTCGCCTACGAGCGCTGCCACCTTCGCGGTGCCAATCTCGAGTCCAACTACCAGTTTTCTGTCCGTCGACTTGATCATTGTTGTTTAGCCTGTGCCTGATTCTGTTGCTGTTTACTGTCCTGAGACTCAACCGGAGCCGGTGTCCAACCAACGGCTGCGCCAGAGTCATAGCGCAAATCCACATAGCTTATCCGCTTGTTCTGACTCTGCGCCTGCTGTTGCAGAACCGGGTAAAGCTCAATAAAACGTTTAATCCGCCTGTTCGCGTCATCACGCCCCAACTCCAGACGCGTATCATCACTCAGGGTCAGTTGCCATGAGCGCCGCGCGGTCATGGCAGCGGCTTTAAGCGTAAATTTGCTGACGGCAAGCAAATCACGCATCTGACGATATCCCTCAAGCACTTCCTGCTCGCTGCCTTCCGGGCCGTACAACATCGGCAAAGTATCCTTGCCGACGCGGCTGGCTGGAATGCTGAATGATTTTCCTTCTGCATCAACCATATGCAGATCATTCCAGCGTGCAACCGGTACATATTCAACCAGATGAATCTTTAATTCGTCCGGCCACTGCTTACGTACGCTGACCTGTTTAATCCAGGGCAGGCGTTCAATTTGCTGCTGAATCACATTCACGTCCTGCGACATGAAGGTCCCCGGCGCCCCCAGCGACAGAATGGCCTGTCGAATATCGTCGTTGGTGGTGTAGTGTGTCTGACCGGTTACCACCAGTCGCGACAGCGGCAACCGTGACGCATCATTCATCCACTTTACGACCACCACGCCCGCAGCCAGCATCACCGCTATCACCAGCAACAGAAAAATAATGCCTGCCAGTCGTGCACCATTGCTGCGTCCTGAAGGGACTCGGGATTTCGGCTCCTTGTTGCGGACGTTTAACGCTGCCTGCGACATATCAGCGCGCCAGCTCCAGAATACGGACCACCAGCTGTGAGAAACTCATCCCCGCCTGCCTGGCCGCTTTCGGCGTCAGGCTATGCCCGGTCATGCCAGGCGCGGTGTTCACTTCCAGCAGATAAAACTGGTCGTCGGCACCCATCATCACATCCACGCGTCCCCAGCCATGGCAACCCAGTGCCCGCCAGGCTTTCAGCACAATCTGAGCTAATTCTGCTTCCCGTTGCGCACTCAGTCCGCTCGGACAAAAATATTGCGTGTCATCAGAAATATATTTTGCCTCGTAGTCGTAATACTCACCGGCAGGCTGAATACGAATCGATGGCAGCACCTCATCACCCAGCACGCTGACGGTTAATTCCGGGCCGGCGAGAAATGATTCCACCAGCACGTCATCATCAAAACGCAATGCTTCGTCAATGGCCGCCTGCAGCTGTGAAGCCTGGTTAACCCGGGTAATTCCGACGCTGGAACCTTCATTAGCCGGCTTGACAAACAGCGGCAATCCCAGCGCATCAATACGTGCCTTCAGCGCCGCCGGCAGCCCCTGCGCCAGATCACGGCGCTGCAGTGCCACATAGGGCGCCACCGGCAGACCCGCGCCCTGCCAGACCAGTCTGGAACGCAGTTTGTCCATGCCAATCGCCGACGCCATCACACCGCTACCGGTATAAGGGATGTCGAGAAACTCCAGCACAGCCTGCAGCCGGCCATCTTCTCCCCCCCGGCCGTGCAGGATGATAAACGCCTTATTAAACCCACGTTCTTTCAGGCTCAGCACCGGAACATCGCGGGTATCGACCGCGTGCGCATCAATACCGGCTTCCAGCAGTCCCGCCAGTACGGCCTGACCGGATAGCAACGAAACGTCACGTTCCGCCGAGGTTCCCCCCAGTAATACTGCGACTTTATCCGCCATGGTGTTCCTCTTCAGTGGGTTTAGGCTTGAGTTTCTGCTCCGCCAGCGTGCGGGCAATACGGCCTACGTTCCCGGCCCCCTGTACCAGAATCAGATCGTTCCCACTCAACGCTGGCGCCAGCATATCGGCAACCCATTCGTGATCTGAAACCAAAATCGGATCCACTTTTCCCCGGCTACGGATAGTGCGGCACAGAGAACGGCTGTCAGCGCCAGGTATCGGTGATTCACCTGCCGGATAGACATCCAGCATCAGTAATACGTCTACCTGTGACAGCACATTGGCGAAATCGTCATATAAATCGCGGGTACGCGTGTAGCGATGCGGCTGAAAAATCATCACCAGACGTTTATCCGGCCAGCCTGCACGCGCCGCCTGAATCGTGGCCTCGACTTCGGTCGGGTGATGTCCGTAATCGTCAATCAGCATCGCGCTGCCCGCTGCCCCGCTGACTGAGGTCACCGGAAATTCGCCAAGGAAATCAAAGCGGCGCCCGGTGCCCTGAAAACTTTCCAGCGCACGTAAAATGTCCTGGTCTTCAATCCCTTCCTCAGTCGCCACCGCCACCGCCGCCGCGGCATTCAGGGCGTTATGCCGCCCTGGGGCATTTAGCGTCACCTGCATCACCGGCTTATCCTGCCGCACCAGGCTAAAGTGTCCCTGCGCGCCGTGCTGTTCATAGCTGTCGATACGCACATCGGCATCATCACTAAAACCGTAGGTCGTGACTTTACGCCCGACCCGTGGGATCAGATCGCGGATCACCGCATCATCCACACACATCACCGCGCGGCCATAAAACGGCAGGTTGTGCAAAAAATTGATAAACGTCTGTTTCAGATTTTCAAAGTCGCCCTGGTAGGTATCCATATGGTCGGCTTCAATATTGGTGACAATAGCCACCATCGGTTGCAGATGGAGAAACGATGCATCGCTCTCGTCTGCTTCTGCAATCAGGTAACGGCTGCTGCCCAGTCGGGCATGGGTCCCGGCGGCCTTTACCAGCCCGCCATTAACAAAGGTCGGATCCAGTCCACCTTCAGCATAAATACTGGCAACCATGGCGGTGGTGGTGGTTTTACCGTGGGTGCCGGCAATGGCAATGCCATGACGAAAACGCATCAGCTCCGCCAGCATTTCCGCGCGCCGTATTACCGGAATGCGTGCTTCGCGCGCCGCAACCAGTTCTGGGTTGTCCTGGGCCACCGCGGTCGATACCACCACCACGCTGGCATCACTGACGTTTTCCGCACGGTGATTAAAGTAAATGGTTGCACCCAGCGCCGAGAGATGCTGCGTGACTGCGTTCGGTGCTAAATCCGACCCGCTAATCTGATAGCCTTCATTAGCCAACACTTCGGCAATACCGCCCATGCCAGCACCACCGATGCCGACAAAGTGAATGTGCCTGACGCGACGCATCTCGGGCACAATTAAACGCAGTTTCGCCAGTTGTTGTGTATTCATCATCTCTTTCAGCGGATAATCCGCTTTACTCTCGCTATTTATGAACAGAAAAATGCTGTTCTGTCAGAAAGTGACTGCCATTAACTGGCAGCCTGAATAACGGCATCAGCAACCCGGCGGGTAGCATCGGGAATCGCCACTTCGCGGGCTTTATTCGCCATTGCCAGCAGGGTGGTTCTGTCCCAGCCTGCCAGGGTACCGGCAACCCCTTCAGCAGTAAACTGAGGTTGCTCAAAAATTTTTGCGGCGCCGGCCTTTTCCAGCGGCAACGCATTCCAGTACTGCTGGCGATCCTGATGCTGAAAAGGCACAAAAATCGCCGGTAATCCTGCGGCGGCCACTTCGCTTACCGTCAGCGCGCCGGAACGACAAACCACCACATCCGCCCAGGCATAAGCTGCCGCCATATCATCGATAAACTCAACCACCCGGTTCGGGGTCAGGTTTGCCTGCAAATAAGCCTGGCTTACCCCTTCGCCCGCGCCCTTACCAACCTGATGCCATACAGAAATCTTGTCAGCCAGTATTGCCGCCACTTTCGGCATGGTTTCATTCAGTATCCGCGCCCCCTGGCTGCCGCCAATCACCAGCACCCTGATTGGCCCTTCACGCCCTGCCATACGTTCAGCAGGGCGCGGCAGTGCCAGCACGTCTTCACGGACCGGATTTCCCACCACCTCAGCCTTTGCAAAGGCGCCTGGAAAAGCCTGCATCACCTTTTTAGCAATGCGCGAAAGCCATTTATTGGTCATTCCGGCGATGCCGTTTTGTTCATGCAATATCAGCGGAATGCCACGGCTCCATGCTGCGACGCCGCCGGGGCCGGAAACATAGCCGCCCATCCCCAGCACCACATCGGGTTGCCAGCGGCGCATAATTGCGCGCGCCTGACGGGTGGCGTTAATAATACGCAGTGGCGCCAGCAGCTGGGCTTTGATCCCTTTGCCACGCAGGCCGCTGATACGGATAAAATCAATCTCAATCCCGTTTTTCGGGACCAGATCCGCTTCCATACGGTCAGCGGTGCCAAGCCAGCGTACCTGCCAGCCTTGCGCCATCAGATAGTGCGCCACGGCCAGCCCAGGGAAGACATGTCCCCCGGTTCCGCCTGCCATCACCATCAACCGTTTTGCGCTCATCATTTAACCCCTTGAAAACGCCTGCGCTTTCGCCAGACGTGTTTCAAAATCTATCCGTAACAACAGCACAATGGCCGTCGACATAATCAGCAGGCTTGATCCACCGTAGCTGATAAGCGGTAATGTCAGCCCTTTGGTCGGCAGCATTCCCGCAGCAGCCCCAACGTTGACCAGGGCCTGAAAGCTAAACCACACGCCGATGGAGCAGGCGAGGAAACCAGAAAAACGCTGATCAATTTCCAGCGCACGCCGGCCAATCGACATCGCGCGGAAAGAGACAAAAAACACCATCAGCAAGGTAAATACCACGCCGATATAACCTAACTCTTCACCAATAATGGAGAAGATAAAGTCAGTATGCGCTTCCGGCAGGTACTCCAGCTTCTGCACTGAATTGCCTAGCCCCTGACCCCACAGTTCACCGCGCCCAAATGCCATCAGCGACTGAGTCAGCTGGTAGCCGCTACCGAAAGGGTCTTCCCACGGATTCCAGAAAGACGTCACGCGGCGCATACGATAGGGTTCGGCAATAATCAATAACACCACGGCAAAGATGCCGGAACCGATGATGGCAAGGAATTGCCACAGTTTGGCGCCGGCCAGGAACAGCATGGCCAGCGTGGTGACAAACAGTACCACCACGGTGCCTAAATCTGGCTGCGCCAGCAGCAGCACCGCCAGCAGCACCATCACGCCCATCGGCTTACAAAAGCCCCAAAAGTTATTGCGCACCTCTTCAACCTTGCGCACCAGGTAGCTGGCGAGGTAACAAAACAGCGACAGCTTGGAGAGCTCAGCAGGCTGAATGCGTAATGGCCCCAGCGCAATCCAGCGTGAGGCGCCGTTTACCGAGCTCCCTACCACCAGAACAATCAGTAGCATGACGAGGGATACCATCAGCATAACGTTGCTGTAACGCTGCCAGATCGCCATCGGGATACGCAGTGTTATCAGTGCCAGTCCGAACGCCAGAGCCAGATAAAAGGCATCACGCCGGGCAAAAAAGAACGGGTCATTGGACATACGCTGTCCTACCGGCATCGAGGCGGAGGTCACCATCACAAATCCCATCACCGCCAGGCCAAAGGTGAGCCACAGCAGGGTACGATCATAAAGAACAATGACGTTGGCGTCGCTCTCCTTCGACCCCATAACCCAGTCTTTCAGACGATTGGCGATTCCGCCCGTCAGGGCGCCGGCCAGTACCATTCCAGGAATACGCATTATCCGAGCTCCCTGGCAAGCTGGGTGAAAACTTCACCACGCTGTTCAAAGTTCTTAAACTGATCGAGACTGGCGCAGGCCGGTGACAGCAGCACCATATCGCCGGCTTTAACCTGTGCGGCTATCTGTGTCATGGCCTGCGCCAGCGTTTCAGTCTGGGTGGTAATCTCTGGGCGCAGCGCGGCCAGCTCGGCACGATCGCGGCCAAAACAGAACAGACGTAACCTGTCGCCCTGCAAATGCGCTTTGAGCGGTTCAAAATCCGCTGACTTACCGTCACCACCCAGTAGTAACCAGAGGGTACCTTCAACCTGTAAGCCATTCAGCGCCGCTTCCGTACTGCCAACATTGGTTGCTTTCGAGTCGTTAATCCAGCGAACGCCATTGTGCTGATGCGCCAGCTGGAAACGGTGGGCAAGGCCACTAAACCGGGTCAGAGCAGACAGACTGGAGCTGCGCGGCAAACCAACGGCATCCGCCAGAGCCAACGCGGCCAGCGCGTTGGTATAGTTATGCTGTCCGCTCAGTTTCATTTCAGCGGTATCCAGCACTTTATCGCCTCTGATACGCAGCCATACGCTGCCCTGCTGGCGATTAAGGTGATAATCCCCGACATCAATACCAAAGCTGACACAGCGCTGGTCGGCACCGCGTACCGGCATGGTCATGGCATCGTCGGCATTAACCACGCAGACCTGCGCATTTTCATAAATTCGCAGCTTGGCAGCGCGATACTGCTGCATACCCAGCGGATAGCGATCCATGTGGTCTTCAGTCACGTTGAGGATGGTTGCCGCCGCCGCATGCAGGCTATTGGTGGTTTCCAGCTGAAAACTGGAAAGCTCCAGCACATACAGCTGGGCCGGATGCTCAAGCAGCAGCAAGGCTGGCAGGCCAATATTACCGCCAATGCCAACGCTCCAGCCGGCGGTTTTGGCCATTTCACCCACCAGTGTCGTCACGGTACTTTTGCCGTTTGAACCGGTGATTGCCACAATCGGTGCCTGCGCTTCGCGGCAGAACAGTTCAATATCGCCGACAATTTCCACACCGGCTTCCTGTGCCAGCGACAGTTCGGGGGTGGACAATGCCACGCCGGGGCTGACGACAATCAAATCAGCGTTAAGCAGCCAGTCCTGATTCAGGGAGCCGAGCCAGCGCTCGACATTTTTCGGTAATCTGGTTATGTCTGGCGGAACGACACGGGTATCCATTACCCGCGGGGTTACACCGCGGGCAACGAAAAAATCGACGCAGGAGAGGCCGCTGGCCCCTAACCCGATAATGACGACTTTTTTACCCAGATAGTCAGCCATAATTACCGTACCTTCAGCGTAGCCAGGCCAATCAGCACCAGCATCAGCGAAATAATCCAGAAGCGCACGATAACGCGCGGTTCCGGCCAGCCCTTCAGTTCATAATGATGATGAATCGGCGCCATACGAAAAATGCGCTGGCCGCGCAGTTTGAAAGAACCCACCTGTAAAATCACCGAGAGTGTTTCGACAACAAAAACCCCTCCCATGATCACCAGCAGGAACTCCTGACGTAATAACACCGCAATGGTGCCCAGCGCGCCCCCCAACGCCAGCGAGCCAACATCGCCCATAAATACCTGTGCCGGATAGGTGTTAAACCAGAGGAAACCAAGGCCGGCACCCACAATGGCGGTACACACAATAACCAGTTCACCGGCATGGCGCAGATAGGGAATATGCAGGTAGTTGGCAAAATTCATATTACCCGTCGCCCAGGCCACCAGCGCGAACCCGGCAGCAACAAATACCGTTGGCATAATGGCCAGGCCATCAAGGCCGTCCGTCAGATTGACGGCATTGCTGGTCCCGACAATGACGAAATAGGCCAGCAGAACATAGAGCAAGCCAAGTTGCGGCATAATGTCTTTAAAAAAGGGCACCACCAGCTCGGTCGCCGGCGTATCTTTGCCGACGACATACATGGTAAACGCCACGCCGAGGGCAATCAGCGACTGCCAGAAATATTTCCAGCGGGCAATCAGGCCCCTGGTGTCTTTGCGCACCACCTTGCGATAATCATCAACAAAACCCACTACGCCGTAGCCCACCAGCACCACCAGTACGCACCAGACATAAGGGTTTGACGGATACGCCCACATCAATACAGAAACCGTAATGGAGGTCAGAATCATCAGACCGCCCATGGTTGGCGTCCCGCGTTTGCTGAAGTGTGATTCCGGTCCGTCGTTGCGTACCACCTGACCAAAAGACATTTTTTGCAGGCGGGCAATCAGTCGCGGCCCCATCCACAGTGAAAGGAACAGAGCGGTCAGCAGGCTGACAATGGCGCGAAACGTCAGGTACGAAAAGACGTTAAAGCCGGAATAAAGAGTGACCATATGCTCGGCCAGCCAGACTAACATGATCCATTCTCCTGTATGTAATGCACCACCTGCTCCATGGCAGCACTACGTGAACCTTTTACCAACAGCGTCACCTGCGGATTTGCATGTAACAAGGCCAGCGCTCTTACTGCCAGCGTAAGTCTGTCAGTAAAATGCTCCCCTACCCCGCTGGCCTGTGTAATAAAATGGCTTAGCTGGCCGGTGCTCAGAACTTTATCTATCCCCGCCCGCCGTGCCGCTTCACCTACCTGACGATGACAGCTTTCCGCTTCTTCACCCAATTCAGCCATATCCCCGACGATCATCACCCGGTAACCCGGCATGTCCGCCAGCGTTTGCACCGCGGCCATCATTGATCCGACGTTGGCGTTATAGCTGTCATCCAGCAGTAGCTTGCTGTCACTTAACACTATCGGGAACAGGCGCCCCGGCACCGCCTGCAAGGTTTTTAACCCTTGCTGAATGGCCGTTAACGGTGCACCCACCGATAAAGCCAGCGCCGCCGCCGCCAGCGCATTGGCGATGTTATGCCGGCCGGGTAGGGGTAGCTGTATCGCCATGTCTCCCTCCGGCGTGTGCAGCATGAATGCAGTACCACCAGCGCTAATACGCAGGTCGCTGGCGTAAAATTCACTGTCTGCGTCCTGTGTGGCAGAAAAGCGCCAGACGCGGCTGACCTGCAAATCACGCTGCCAGTTGTGCCAGTCATGGCTGTCAGCGTTAAAAATTGCGGTGCCTGTCGCGCTCAGTCCGGAAAATATTTCCCCTTTTGCCCTGGCAACCCCTGCCAGTGAACCAAAGCCTTCCAGATGTGCAGCCGCCAGGTTATTGACCAGCGCACTTTCAGGACGAACCAGTTGGGTGGTATACGCGATTTCACCCTGGTGATTGGCACCCAGCTCAATCACTGCATAGCGATGTTGTTGCGTCAGACGCAGTAACGTCAGCGGTACGCCAATGTCATTATTCAGATTGCCGGCGGTATACAGGGTGTCACCACAGCAGCGCAGGATCGCCGCAGTCATCTCTTTAACCGAGGTTTTACCTGAAGATCCGGTCAGTGCTACCACCCTGGCACTGCTCTGCTGGCGTACCCAGCCCGCCAGCCGGCCAAGCGCAATACGGGTATCGGCTACGACAACCTGAGGTACGGCCACCTGTAAGTGCTTACTCACAAGTAAAGCCGCCGCTCCGGCGCCGATCGCATCGCCAACAAAATCATGGGCATCAAAGCGTTCGCCCTGCAGCGCAATAAACAGTGCGCCAGCTTCAACCTTGCGGGTATCGGTAGTGACACGGTCGATGGTCAGGTTGCTACCAATTAGCCGCCCGTCAACAGCGGCGGCCAGTTGCTGCAGAGTCAGGCTAATCATGCTATCCCCCCCAGCAACCTTGCCACCGTGGTACGGTCTGAGTAGTCCAGCCGGCGGTTACCAATTATCTGGTAATCCTCGTGGCCTTTGCCGGCAACCAGCACAATATCGTTCTCAGTCGCCTGCATAATGCTGTGGGTAACCGCTTCTGCCCGGCCGCTTACTGCCCGGGCACGTCCCGCGTCCAGCATGCCGCTCAGAATATCGCTAATGATTGCCTGCGGATCTTCACTGCGGGGGTTATCATCGGTCACCACCACAATGTCAGCAAACTGCTCGGCAATCGCTCCCATAAGTGGGCGCTTACCTTTATCGCGATCGCCGCCACAACCAAAGACGCACCAGAGTTTCCCCTGACAATGTAGCCGTGCGGCAGCCAGCGCTTTTTCCAGGGCGTCCGGAGTATGGGCGTAATCCACCACGACCGTCGGTTTACCAGGCGCAGTAAATACTTCCATGCGCCCGCATACCGGCAGCAGCCGATGGCCGCTACTGACCAGCGCGCTGAGCGGAAATCCCAGTGCCAGCAGCGTCGCCAGCGCCAGCAACAGATTACTGACGTTAAATGCCCCCATCAGGCGGCTATCGAGCGTGCCGCCGCCCCAGCTTGAATCAAAGGTAATGCGCGCGCCGTTATCGTGATAGTCGACGCCACTGGCCTGCAGCCAGCGGCCTCGCTGCCCCGGCTGCAGATTTCGTTCCAGGCTTACCGCGACAGCATCCGGTAAATTTTCCAGCCAGCGGCAGCCGACTTCATCATCGGCATTGATAATTGCCACACCGACCTGGTGTTCAGAAAACAACAACCATTTGGCGGCTTCATAACTGGCCATATCCCCGTGGTAATCGAGATGGTCACGGCTGAGGTTGGTGAAAACGGCGGCAGCAAAAGGCAGCGCAGCAACCCGATGCTGTACCAGACCGTGTGAAGAGACCTCCATCGCCGCCAGCGTGGCTCCCTGCTGCTGTAATCCATACAGGGTATGCTGGACATCCACTGCCGACCCCGTGGTGTTTTCCGCGGCAACCAGCTGACCATAGAGGCCGTTACCTACGGTTCCCATCACCGCGCTGGTTTCCCCCAGCAGGGTTGCCCACTGCGCCAGTAACTGCGTAGTGGTAGTTTTGCCGTTGGTGCCGGTGACGCCAATCAGCGTCAGTTTTTCCGCCGGATTAGCGTAAAAACGCCCGGCCAGTGCCGACAGGCGTTGTGAAAGGTCAGCCAGGTATATCACCGGAACCCCGTGCATTTCGCTCACCTGTCCGTCGGTCGCGACGCCCTGGGCTTCAGCAATAATGGCCGCAACGCCCTGGGCAATCGCCTGGGGAATAAAGCGGCGGCCGTCCGCCATATGACCTTTAACCGCCACAAACAGATCGCCGGCAGCCGCAACGCGGCTGTCCAGTGTCATGTCCCGGAGCGGACGCTCCGGTGCTGCAGGCACCCAGGGGGCCAGCAGTGCACGTAAATTACGATCTGTCACCGGCGCCCTCTTTTCTGTTAATCACAATGTCGTTTTCTCCGGTTGGCAACGCATCCGGTTCAATGTTCATGGTACGCAATACGCCCCCCATGATGGCGCCAAATACCGGCGCAGAAACCGCGCCGCCATAATATTTGCCGGCCTGCGGGTCGTTAATCACCACCACCAGCGCAAAACGGGGGTTACTGGCAGGGGCTACACCGGCGGTATAAGCGATATATTTATTGATGTAATGGCCATCGGGGCCGACTTTTTTCGCCGTCCCGGTTTTGATAGCAATGCGATAACCTTTAATTGCCGCTTTCACCCCGCCACCGCCCGGTAAAGCCACGCTTTCCATCATATGCACCACGGTTTTCACCAGCGCTTCAGGAAAGGCGCGCTGTCCGGCGACCGGCGGATCCACTTTGGTAATAGACAACGGACGGTAAATGCCAAAACTGCCGATAGTTGCATAGACCCGCGCTAACTGTAACGGTGTTACCATTAGCCCGTAGCCAAAAGAAAAGGTGGCCCTCTCTATGTCAGACCACCGTTGTTTTTGAGGATATAAGCCACTGCTTTCTCCGACCAACCCCAAATTGGTCGCTTTACCCAGTCCAAAACGAGAGTAAGTGTCTACTAACGCTGAGGATGGCATCGCTAACGCCAGACGCGAGACGCCCACGTTACTCGACTTCTGTAATACCCCGGTCAGGGTTAATTCGTTATAACGGGCAACGTCCTTAATCGGATGGCCGTTAATGGTATAAGGCACGGTATTTAGCACACTGTTTTCCCGCACAACGCCACGTTGCAGGGCGGTCATCACTACCATCGGCTTCACCGTTGAACCCGGCTCAAAAATATCGGTAATAGCCCGGTTACGCATGACATCTTTTGGCGTATTACTCAGGTTATTCGGGTTATATGCCGGACTGTTAACCATCGCCAGCACTTCACCCGTACTGACATCCACCAGCACCGCCGTGCCAGACTCCGCCTTATTGAACGAAACTGCATTATTCAGTTCACGGTAAACCAGCGCCTGCAAGCGTTCATCAATGCTGAGCACCAGGTTATGCGCGGCCTGACTGTCGACAGAGGAGATATCCTCAATGACGCGGCCGAAGCGATCTTTACGTACGGTACGTTCGCCTGGCTGGCCGGTCAGCCATTTATCAAAGCTTTTTTCAACGCCCTCAATGCCCTGGCCGTCAATATTGGTAAAGCCAATCAGATGCGAAGTCACCTGGCCTGCAGGATAGTAACGACGTGACTCTTCACGCAGATAAATCCCCGGCAGTTTAAGCTTTTTAATGTAATCACCAATGGCCGGATTCACCTGACGCGCCAGATAAACAAAACGCCCTTTCGGATTGCTGTTTATCCGCGTGGCGATCTGGTCAAGCGGGAGAGAGAGCGCATCTGACAACGCCTTCCAGCGACTGTCAACGCTCACCCCGCCGTGTTCATTTAGCTCTTTAGGATCGGCCCAGATGGCATTCACCGGTACGCTGACCGCCAGAGGCCGCCCGGCGCGATCGCTAATCATGCCACGCGCAGCCGGCACCGACTGAACGCGCAGCGAACGCATATCGCCAGCGCGCACCAGCTCTTCCGGATTGATGACCTGCAACCATGCCACTCGAGCCAGCAATCCCCCGAGTGCAAGCAAAATGCCGCCGCACAGCAACGCAAAACGCCAGCTCACGAAGCTGGCCTGCAGTTCCTGCTTTTTCTTTTTCAGGGCATTTGCGGCTCTCATAGAGTCCGTCGTTCCTTATGGCTGTACGACAATATTTTCCTGCGAAGGATCAACATGCTGCAATTGCAGTTTCTCCGTCGCGATTCGCTCCACCCGGCTGTGGTCTCCCAACGCATTCTCTTCCAGAATCAGATTGCGCCATTCAATGTCGAGCGCATCCCGCTCAAGTACCAGTTGTTCACGCTGCGCCGTCAGCAAACGGGTTTTATGGGCTGTGGTAACCACCATCAACGCGGTCACCAGCACGGCAACCAGCAACATCAGCGCAAATTTACCGTGACGCAGAATGTCACCCGCAATGGCACCCGGCAGACTATGGCGTTCGCCGGCCATTAGCTGGCGCTCCTTTCGGCAATACGCAATACCGAACTGCGTGCCCGCGGGTTACTCGCCACTTCCTGTTCGCCAGGCATCATTTTGCCAAGGCTTTTGAGGCGAAAACCGCCGCGATGACGCAGCTGTTCCTCGGTAAGCGGTAAACCCGCCGGGACCTGTGGTCCGCGGCTTTGTTCGCGCATGAAACGTTTTACAATACGGTCTTCCAGTGAATGGAAACTGATAACCGACAGGCGTCCATGGGGCGCCAGCACCTTCAGCGTACCTTTCAGCACCTGGTCAATTTCTTCCAGTTCACTGTTTACCCAGATGCGAATAGCCTGAAAACTGCGGGTCGCCGGGTGTTTAAATTTGTCTTTTACCGGCGTGGCGCTATCAATTACCGCGGCTAAATCTTTCGTGCGAACGATAGGTTCAATGCGGTTACGCGCGACAATTGCCCGGGCGATACGTTTAGCAAACCGCTCCTCGCCGAAGGTTTTCAGTACAAAAGCAATATCTTGTTCTTCCGCCTGCCGCAGCCAGTCCGACGCCGACATCCCACGGCTGGGGTCCATACGCATATCCAGCGGACCGTCGCGCATAAACGAAAACCCGCGGTCGGCATCATCAAGCTGTGGCGATGAAACACCAAGATCGAGCAACACGCCGTTAATTTTTCCGGTAAGTCCACGCTCTTCCACGTAGTCAGCCAGCGCCGAAAAAGGGCCGTGAATAATGGTAAAGCGCGGATCGGTTATCGCCGCGGCGGCGGCAATAGCTTGCGGATCGCGATCGATGGCATACAGTTTCCCGCTCTCACCAAGCTGGGAGAGGATGCGTTGCGAATGCCCACCTCGTCCAAAGGTGCCATCGATATAAATGCCGTCGGATTGAATATTAAGGCCGTTCACGGCCTCATCCAGCAGCACGGTGGTGTGTTTAAACGTATCCTGCATAGCTAAAGCGATAAATCCTGCAAACGATCAGACATCGGGGTCTGCGTCAATTGTTCCGCGTCAATATCCTCCCTGACTTGCTGATACCAGGCTTTCTCATCCCAGAGTTCAAATTTATTGAACTGCCCGACCAGCATGACTTCTTTAGTCAGGCTGGCATGCTGACGCAGCGTATTTGCCAGCAGTAAACGGCCGGCATTGTCCATCTGACATTCGCTGGCATGACCCAGTAACAAACGCTGAACGCGTCGTTCCGCCGGATTCATGCTCGACAAACGTGACAGTTTTTGTTCGATTATTTCCCATTCCGGCAGGGTATAAAGCAACAGGCATGGCTGATGGAGGTCAATGGTACACACCATTTGCCCCTGTGATTCCCCGATCAGCAATTCACGATAGCGCGTTGGTACCGCCAGTCGTCCTTTGCCGTCGAGATTGACTAACGTAGCTCCACGGAACATGCCAGTCTCACCCCTCAGTTACCCTTTATCACCACTTTAACCCACAAATTCCCACTAAAAGAGTTTACGGAGCGAAGGAAAACATTGTCAAGCCGCAGTGGGCGCCAAACCGGATTATTTATTTGGGGAATTAAACGGTAAAAATTGGGAGATGAGATCTGTCCGGGGTAAAATGGAAATTAACCTGATGAATAATGACAAAAATTTCTGAAATTGCTCAGCAGAATGGGAATCGGTTCTGACATAACTGGAAAAATAATAAAAACATTCAGTTTGCGATCGCAACGACATTTTAAGCCATTTCCGAATCGCTTCCCAGCACAAAAACGACAACAAGGGGTTAAAAACCGTGCTCAGGCAGGCAAGCGGGTAACGGAAAAACCGGGCGACAGGCAATAACTTTTAATTACTTTTTTAAATAATCGCTTGCTGAGGCCATTTTTATCAAACTCTTCAAACCTGACTGATTAAAAAAATTAACCGCAGAGCCGGCATCCTTTTTTAACCGCCAGCCTGACAACAGGTTAACGGATCGGCTCTGCACAGCGATCTGTATTACTGATGAAAAAAATCTACAGCGATCTGCGATTAAGCAGGCCGCGATGAAACAAATTGCGCCGGATACGGGTGAGGCCAGGTTTTGGTTTACGCGGCTCGTCCAGACTGGCAAGCACCAGCTCAAGTACCCGTTCGGCAACATCACGATGGCGCTGACCCACTGCCAGCACCGGGCATTCGAGGAAATCCAGCAGTTCGTGATCGCCGAAGGTGGCAATGGCGAGGTTTTTCGGCAGATGACCTTCGCGCTTCAGGGTGGTATCCATCACTCCTTGCAGTAAACCAAAAGAGGTGGTGAATAATGCCTCCGGCATCGGTTTATCCTGTAAGTATTGCTCAAACAGGCTGGCAGCCGCACCGCGCTCAAAACTGTTGGCATAAAGATATTCAACCGGCCGCGGATCTTCCCGCCAGGCCTGGCGAAATCCAATTTCCCGCAAAAAACTGACCGACAGTTCCGGCAACGCCCCCAGAAAAAGAACGTTATTAACCGGCAATTTGCGCAGTTCCGCCGCCAGGGTTTCCGCATCATCCTGATCGGCGCCAACCACACTGGTGAAATGCTCACGGTCCAGCGCCCTATCCAGCGCAATAATGGGCAGCGGATCCTTGACCCAGCGCTGATAAAAAGGATGTTCCGGCGGCAATGAGGTGGAAACGATAATGGCATCCACCTGACGCTGCAGCAGATGCTCAACACAGCGCATTTCGTTATCGGGTAAGTCTTCAGAACAGGCGATCAACAACTGGTAGCCGCGCTGGCGCGCCTGGCGCTCCAGATAATTAGCAATCCGGGTATAGCTGGTATTTTCGAGGTCGGGGATAACCAGGCCAATCGAGCGCGTGCGTCCGGCACGCAAACCCGCTGCTACCGCATTCGGGTGATAATTATGCTCACGCACCACCGCCATCACTTTTTCAACGGTTTTTTCGCTGACACGATACTGCCTGGCCTTACCGTTAATGACATAGCTGGCCGTGGTACGCGACACGCCGGCGAGACGTGCAATTTCATCCAGTTTCACACTAACCCCACATGGTTCGCCCGTATACCCAGGCCATCAATAGCCATAGCATAACTATGGATAACTCAATGTTAACATTCAACAGCAGATTGCGCAGATGAGCAACCGCTTTTGTCAGCAGCCGGCTGGCGTAAAAGCGCATAAAAAACCCGGCTATAGCCGGGTTCAGCACCCTTGCCAGCGGGTCAGCGCATAATCCTGTCACCACGCGCCACGCCAACGACGCCGGAACGGGCAACTTCCACAATCTCTGCCACTTCGCGCACGGTATTGAGGAAAGCATCAAGTTTGTCACTGGTGCCGGCCAGCTGCACGGTATAAAGCGATGGCGTCACATCAATAATCTGCCCGCGAAAAATTTCCGCGCTGCGCTTGACCTCTTCGCGGCCGTACCCTGTCGCCTGCAACTTAACCAGCATGATTTCACGTTCAACATAGCTCCCCTGCCCCAGCTCGCTGACGCGCAGAACATCCACCAGCTTGTGCAGCTGTTTTTCAATCTGTTCCAGTACTTTTTCATCACCAACGGTCTGGATAGTCATGCGCGAAAGCGTCGGATCGTCAGTCGGCGCCACCGTGAGGCTTTCAATGTTATAGCCACGCTGTGAAAACAGGCCAACAACACGGGACAAAGCGCCGGACTCATTTTCCAGTAAAACCGATAAAATTCGACGCATAATCAGGTCCTCTCCGTTTTGCTTAACCACATTTCATCCATTCCCCCGCCACGAATATGCATCGGGTATACGTGCTCACTGCCATCCACCACCACATCAACAAACACCAGACGGCCATTAGCCAGCTGAGCCAGCGCTTCTGTCAGCTTGCTTTCCAGTTGCTCCGGTTTTTCAATCGCAATACCCACGTGACCATAGGCTTCAGCAAGGCGCACAAAGTCGGGCAGTGAGGCCATATATGACTGAGAGTGGCGTCCTGAATAAATCATATCCTGCCATTGCTTTACCATGCCGAGATAACGATTGTTAAGATTGAGCACCAGTACCGGCAGGTCATACTGTAACGCGGTGGAGAGTTCCTGAATATTCATCTGAATACTGCCGTCACCGGTCACACAGATGACGGTTTCATCAGGCAGCGCCAGCTTTACGCCCAATGCTGCTGGCAGGCCAAAACCCATCGTGCCGAGGCCGCCTGAATTAATCCAGCGGCGTGGCTTATCAAAGCGGTAGTAAAGCGCGGCAAACATCTGATGCTGGCCGACGTCGGAAGCAACAAAAGCATTGCCGCCGGTGAGCCGCCAGATGGTTTCAATCACTGCCTGTGGTTTAATCGTCTCACTGTGACGATCGAATTCAAGGCACTGACGGCTGCGCCAGTGCTCAATCTGCTGCCACCAGTCACGCAGGCTGTCGAAATTTTGCGTCACCTCGCTCTGGGGTAGCTGTTCAAGCATCTGCTCCAGCACCTGCAAAGCATCACCGACGATGGGGATGTCCGCCTCAACGGTTTTGGAAATTGACGTCGGGTCAATATCAATATGCAGTATCGTGGCATCCGGGCAATATTTAGCCAGATTATTGGTGGTACGATCGTCAAAACGTACGCCAACGGCAAAAATCAGGTCAGCGTGATGCATGGCCATATTTGCTTCATAGGTACCGTGCATACCCAGCATACCAAGGCTCTGCCGGTGCGTGCCGGGAAAGCCGCCCAGTCCCATTAACGACGTGGTGACCGGTAAATTGAGCTTTTCCACCAGCTGCGCTAACACGCTTTCACTGCCGGAGGTGATCACCCCGCCGCCGGCGTACAGCACCGGGCGCTGTGCCTGTAACAGCGTTTGTAACGCGCGGCGTATCTGACCTTTATGGCCCTGGGTGGTCGGGTTATAAGAACGCATACTGACCGTTTCAGGCCAGACGTAAGGCAACTTATTTGCCGGATTCAGAATGTCTTTTGGCAAATCGATAACCACCGGCCCCGGGCGGCCGCTGGCAGCCAGCCAGAATGCTTTTTTCAGTACTCCGGGAATGTCTTCAGTCTGTTTCACCAGGAAGCTGTGTTTAACCACCGGGCGGGAGATACCCACCATGTCACACTCCTGGAATGCATCGTAGCCAATCAGCGTGGAAGGCACCTGGCCGGACAGAATAACCAGCGGAACAGAGTCCATATAGGCAGTGGCGATACCGGTAATTGCGTTGGTCGCCCCCGGGCCGGAGGTGACCAGCACCACGCCGACATCGCCGGTAGAACGCGCATAACCATCGGCCATATGCACCGCACCCTGCTCATGGCGCACTAAAATATGATCGACGCCGCCGACAGTTTGCAGTGCGTCATAAATATCCAGCACGGCGCCGCCGGGGTAACCGAACACATGTCTGACGCCCTGGTCAATCAATGACCGGACGACCATCTCCGCTCCTGACAACATCTCCATTTTTGCCTCCAGGCTTTTAGGAATACTGAACTAACCTGCAATGACGATGACACACCGCTGATAAAAGCAGCCTGGCAAGGTCGACATCTTTAATTGATAAGCACGGAATTCATTTCCACGCCGGCTACCGGGTAGTCACGCTGCGTGATGAGAAAATGCCTGACGAATTACCTTAACCGCTGTCGGGCTGGCAGGCAAACGCTGCCGTGGCGAATTGATGTTTATTTGCCGGCAGGCTTTTCCGGGGAACACGTGGAAAACCGGACAACAGGAAAATAAAACCGGCAGACTTTAGTGAATTATTTCGAAATATAAAATTTATTTAGTGATTATATTTTGTCTTTGAAATAAGCGTGGAGGATTACGCCTGGGTAGTTTCATTCTCCTGGCTAAAGAAAGTCTGAACTGCCACTTCTGCTGACAGGGACAAAATAATTCACCATATAACCGGCCATAACCCCTTAAAATATACTGATTACCTGCGTGAGACTATTACAGGGCACACCAGACTTTCATGGTCTCAGTATTCACAATGAATATTATTAAAATAACTATCAATCAATCAGTTAAATAAATTACCCCTGGCACTTTTTCTTTGCCTGCATTGCCAGCATATTCCGCTAACCGCAGCCAGTGAACCGCGCTTAGCGGTGGTTGACATTACCCGGTAAATCAAGTACCAATTAACCATCATTAATTAATTAAGGTTTGCCGGTCATGCGTTTTACCCGCCGTCTATCAAATCTACTACTACACGCCTTCACTGCGCGCGGTAGATTTGTGGGTGGTTTTACGGGGTAATCCTCAACCTGCAGACACTATAAGAACCCGCGCCAGTGCGCGGGTTTTTTTATGCTCGTTGCACGGGTGACATAAACGACAAGGAACAATTCAATGAGCCAACAAGTCATTATTTTCGATACCACGCTGCGCGATGGCGAACAGGCATTACAGGCCAGCCTGAGTGTTAAAGAAAAACTGCAGATCGCACTGGCGCTGGAGCGGCTGGGCGTGGATGTGATGGAAGTCGGTTTTCCGGTCTCTTCTCCTGGCGATTTTGAATCCGTTCAGACCATTGCCCGGCAAATCAAAAATAGCCGGGTTTGCGGGCTGGCGCGTTGCGTTGAAAAAGATATCGACGCCGCCTATGAAGCGCTGCGGGTGGCACAAGCATTTCGTATTCATACCTTTATTGCCACATCACCCATGCACATTACCACCAAACTGCGCAGTACGCTGCCGGAGGTGATTGAACGGGCAGTGCATATGGTCAAACGTGCACGTAACTACACCGATGACGTGGAGTTCTCTTGTGAAGATGGCGGACGAACCCCCATCGATGACCTGTGTCGCATTATCGAAGCGGCCATTGATGCCGGGGCGACCACTATCAATATTCCCGACACCGTCGGTTACACCCTGCCCCATGAATATGCCAATATTTTCACTCAGGTGCGTCAGCGCGTACCAAATATTGATAAGGCGATTCTGTCAGTACACACCCATGACGATTTAGGTATGGCGGTGGGTAACTCGCTGGCAGCGGTGATGGCCGGCGCACGCCAGGTGGAAGGTGCTATGAACGGACTGGGAGAGCGTGCCGGCAACTGTTCGCTGGAAGAAGTGATTATGGCAATTAAAACCCGCAGCCAGATGATGAATGTACACACCAATATCCATCATCAGGAACTTTACCGCACCTGCCAGACCGTCAGCCAGATTTGCAATATGCCGGTTCCGGCGCAGAAAGCCATTATTGGTGCCAATGCCTTTGCCCACTCTTCCGGTATTCATCAGGACGGCGTGCTGAAAAACCGGGAAAATTATGAAATCCTGACGCCGGAATCAATCGGCATGAAGCAGGTACAGCTCAATCTGACCTCACGTTCCGGCCGTGCTGCAGTAAAACATCGCATGGATGAAATGGGCTACCAGGAAACAGAATATAATCTCGATACGCTGTATGACGCCTTTAAAGCGCTGGCAGATAAGAAAGGTCAGGTGTTCGACTACGACCTGGAAGCACTGGCATTTATTAATAAACAGCAGGAAGAACCGGAGTTTTTTCAGCTGGAAAGCTTTAGCGTCCAGTCCGGTTCGGCCATCCTCGCTACCGGATCAGTTCAGCTGAAATGTGGTGGCGAAATCAAGGCGGAAGCCGCCAATGGCAACGGCCCGGTCGATGCGGTCTATCAGGCGATTAACCGTATTACCGGCTACGATGCCACTCTGGTCACTTATCAACTGACCGCCAAAGGACAGGGCAAAGATGCGCTGGGCCAGGTCGATATTGTGGTGAACTACAATGACCGCAAGTTTCACGGCATCGGACTGGCCACCGACATTGTTGAATCCTCAGCAAAAGCGATGGTCAGCGCGCTGAATAGTATCTGGCGTGCCCGTCAGGTTGAACAGGAACTGCAGCGTAAATCAGTCAACAAAAACCATAAGGAAACGGTGTAATGTCAAACAATTACCATATCGCAGTATTACCTGGTGACGGCATCGGCCCGGAAGTAATGAGTCAGGCGATGAAAGTCCTTGAGGCCGTGCGCCAGCGGTTCGGTATGCGTATTACCACCAGTGAATACGACGTGGGCGGCATTGCCATCGATCGCCATGGCGAACCGCTGCCTGCAGCAACGGTAGCAGGCTGTGAGCAGGCCGACGCCATCCTGTTTGGTTCCGTCGGCGGGCCGAAGTGGGAACACCTGCCACCGGCTCAGCAACCTGAACGCGGCGCTTTACTGCCATTACGTAAGCACTTCAGATTATTCAGCAATCTGCGTCCGGCCAGTCTCTACAAAGGCCTTGAAGCCTTCTGTCCGCTGCGCAGCGATATTGCGGCCAGAGGCTTTGACATTTTATGTGTCCGTGAGCTGACCGGCGGCATCTATTTTGGCCAGCCAAAGGGCCGTGACGGCAGCGGGCCACATGAACGCGCTTTTGATACCGAAGTTTATCACCGCTTTGAAATTGAACGCATTGCCCGCATTGCCTTTGAATCGGCACGTAAGCGACGCCATGTGGTCACCTCAATCGATAAAGCCAACGTGCTGCAAACCTCGGTGATGTGGCGAGAGGTGGTTAATGAAATCGCCAGAGACTATCCGGACGTAACGCTGAGTCATATGTACATTGACAATGCCACCATGCAGCTGATTAAAGATCCAGCCCAGTTTGATGTGCTGCTCTGTTCTAACCTGTTCGGCGACATTCTTTCTGACGAATGCGCCATGATAACCGGCTCGATGGGGATGCTGCCCTCTGCCAGCCTGAACGCCGATGGCTTTGGGTTATATGAGCCAGCTGGCGGCTCGGCGCCGGATATCGCCGGCAAAAATATTGCTAATCCGGTGGCGCAAATTCTGTCGCTGGCGCTGCTGCTGCGTTTCAGCCTGAATGCCGATCCGGCGGCTGATGCGATTGAGCGCGCCATTAACTTTGCCCTGGAACAAGGTCACCGTACCAGCGATTTGGCTGGCGGCGGTCAGTCTGTCAGTACCGATGAAATGGGCAGCATCATCGCCCGTTTCGTTGCCGAGGAAAAATAAAAAAATGAGCAAAACTTTATACCAGAAGCTGTTTGATGCACATGTCGTTTACGAAGCCCCTCAGGAAACGCCGCTGTTATATATAGACCGCCACCTGGTACACGAGGTTACCTCGCCCCAGGCATTTGACGGGCTGCGCGCCCAGGGGCGTCCGGTACGCCAGCCAGGGAAAACCTTTGCCACCATGGATCACAATGTCTCCACCCAGACGCGGGACATTAACGCCAGCGGTGAAATGGCGCGTATCCAGATGCAGGAGCTGATCAAAAACTGCCATGAATTTGGCGTTCAGCTTTACGATCTTAACCACCCATTCCAGGGCATTGTGCATGTCATTGGCCCGGAACAAGGCATGACGCTGCCCGGTATGACCATCGTCTGCGGCGACTCGCATACCGCTACCCACGGCGCTTTCGGCGCGCTGGCGTTTGGTATTGGCACCTCGGAAGTGGAACATGTACTGGCCACCCAGACGCTGAAACAAGGCCGGGCTAAAACCATGAAAATTGAGGTCAATGGTCAGGTTGCCCCGGGCATTACCGCCAAAGACATCGTGCTGGCTATCATCGGTAAAACCGGCAGCGCCGGCGGCACCAGCCACGTGGTGGAATTTTGCGGCAGCGCTATCGAAGCCCTGAGCATGGAAGGCCGTATGACCCTGTGTAACATGGCAATTGAAATGGGCGCTAAAGCCGGTCTGGTGGCACCGGATGACACGACCTTTGCCTATCTGCAGGGCCGTCAGTTTGCCCCTAAAGGGGAAAACTGGCAGCGCGCCGTGGAATACTGGCGTACTCTCAGGTCCGATCCACAGGCCAGATTTGATAGCGTAGTAACGCTGAACGCGGCGGATATCGCCCCACAGGTAACCTGGGGAACCAATCCAGGTCAGGTGATTGCCGTTGATCAGCTGATCCCTAATCCGGCGAGCTATGCCGACCCGGTAGAACGGGCCTCTGCTGAAAAAGCGCTGGCATATATGGACTTACAGCCGGGGATCTGTCTGACCGGGATAAAAATCGACAAAGTGTTTATCGGCTCCTGCACCAATTCACGTATTGAGGATCTGCGCGCCGCCGCCGCGATTGCCAAAGGCCGTAAAGTCGCCCCTGGCGTACTGGCCATGGTAGTCCCGGGCTCCGGGCCGGTGAAAGCACAAGCGGAAGCCGAAGGTCTGGACAAGATTTTCCTTGAGGCAGGTTTTGAATGGCGTCTGCCGGGCTGTTCCATGTGTCTGGCAATGAATAACGACAGGCTGGCACCTGGTGAACGCTGTGCTTCCACCAGCAACCGTAACTTTGAAGGTCGTCAGGGACGCGGCGGCCGTACGCATCTGGTTAGCCCGGCCATGGCCGCCGCCGCCGCCGTTACCGGCCATTTTGCCGATATTCGTCAACTGAACTGAGGAAAAAATCATGGCGAAAAAATTTACGCAGCACACCGGGATTGTTGCCCCGCTGGATGCCGCAAATGTGGATACCGACGCAATTATTCCCAAACAGTTTCTGCAGAAAGTGACGCGTACCGGCTTTGGTATTCATTTATTTAATGACTGGCGCTATCTTGACGATGCCGGCCAGCAGCCCAATCCGCAGTTTGTTCTGAACAAACCGGCATTTAAAGGCGCGAGTATTTTGCTGGCACGTGAAAACTTCGGCTGCGGATCGTCGCGCGAACATGCGCCCTGGGCGCTGACCGACTTCGGTTTTCACGTGGTTATTGCGCCGGGTTTTGCCGATATCTTCTATGGCAATGCGTTTAATAACCAGCTGTTACCGGTGATTCTGAGTGAACAGCAGGTCGACGAACTGTTCAGCCTGGTCGGGGCGCAACCCGGCATCCGTTTTACCGTCGATCTGGAGAACAAAGAGGTCATTGCCGGCGACAAACATTACCCTTTCGATCTCGACAGTTTCCGTCGCCACTGTATGCTCAATGGCCTGGACAGCATTGGTCTGACGCTGCAACACGAAGAGGCCATTTCCCGCTACGAAGCTAACCAGCCGGCCTTTCTGCAGTAATATCGCCTGGCCCGCCGTGACGGCGGGCTGTACTGGCAACCCATCCGCCAGCTGCAGCATAAAAAAAACCAGCGCAGACCAGGGTCCACGCTGATCGGGAAAGTCCCTTTCAGTTAATGAATGTCCAGGCCAGGCGACAAAAACGCCGGCCCTTTCATCACGGTTAATTATCAGCGTAATATAGGGCATAAAAAACAGATGACTTAGGTGACGAGGTTCCCTATTTATGTCCTCTTCCCGTTTGCAGCAGCAATTTATCCGCCTGTGGCAATATTGTCACGGCATGGCGCAGGAGACCACGCTCAGTGAACTGGCCCAACAGCTCAACTGTTAGCGCCGGCACATGCGTAATCTGCTTAGCGCAATGCAGACCGAAGGCTGGCTGGAATGGCAGGCGGAAGCTGGCCGTGGCAAACGTTCGCATCTGCGTTTTCTCTATACTGGCCTGGCCCTGCAACAGCAGCGGGCTGAAGACCTGCTCGATCAGGATCGCATCGACCAGCTGGTGCAGCTTGTTGGTGACCGGCAAGCGGTGCGCCAGATGCTGCTGTCACACCTCGGCCGCAGCTTCCGCCAGGGAAAACATATTATGCGGGTGCTTTACTACCGCCCGCTGCTAAACCTGCTTCCCGGCACACCGCTGCGCCGCTCAGAAACCCATCTGGCTCGTCAGATATTTAGCGGTCTGACGCAAATAAATGAGGAAAACGGGGAAGTCGAATCCGATATTGCCCATCACTGGCAGAAAATATCCCCATTACACTGGCGCTTTTTTTTGCGTCCGGCCATCCATTTCCATTCGGGAAAAGAACTGGAAATGGCCGATGTCATTGCCACGCTGCAAAGGGCGCGCAATCAACCCCTGATGGCCCATATTGATCAGCTGATTTCCCCCGGCCCCTGGACACTGGATATTCATCTTAGCCAGCCGGATGAATGGTTGCCCTGGCTGCTGGGAAGCGTCGGCGCCCTGATCCTGCCCCGCGACTGGCATTTACAGGAAAATTTCGCCCGTCAGCCGGTGGGCACCGGCCCGTATAGGGTGGTACGTAATCAGGCGACGCAGCTGCGTATCGACGCGTTTGATGACTACTTTGGCTACCGGGCGCTGCTCGATGAGGTCAATATCTGGGTGCTCCCGGACATCAGCAACGAGCTGGTTTATGCCGGCGTGACGCTGCAAGGTGAACAGGATGACAAAACGGATGAAGAGAGCCGCCTGGAAGAGGGCTGCTACTTTTTACTCTTTGACCAGCGCTCGGAAAAAGGCCGTGATGCCCGGCTCCGGCGCTGGCTAAGCAGCCGCTTTACCCCAATAACCATTCTTAATCAAAGCGGCATAAACTATCAGCGCTACTGGTCGCCGGCTTATGGCCTGCTGCCGCGCTGGCACCATCGCCGTCAGATAGGCAATGATACAAAACCAGATCACCTGAACAGCCTGACCCTGACCTGGTATCGTGACCATGTTGAACATCAGGCCATTGCTGACCTGCTGGCCCCGCTGCTGGCGGCTGAAGGGATCACCCTGCACACCCAGCAGGTTGAATATTCACAGTGGTATCACGGAGAAGTCGCCAGCGACCTCTGGCTCGGCTGCATTAACTTCACGCCACCGTTGACCTATTCCTTGTTCAGTTCACTTTACGACATTCCGTTGCTGCGTCACTGTATTGATTTGCCCTGGGAAGAAGACGTCCAGCGCTGGCGCGAACGCCGTCTGCCGCTGGCGGAGTGGTGCCAGCAGCTGATTGAACAGGGCTATCTGCACCCCCTGTTTCACCACTGGCTGTTACTACAGGGTCAGCGCAGCATGCGCGGCATCAATATGAATTCACTGGGCTGGTTTGATTTTAAATCTGCCTGGTTTGCCCCACCGCAACCATAATGCTTTCGGCCGGGCGCCGGAACGATTACAATCAGACGTTCTCAACGGGGTGCCTGGAATATAAAACTGTCGGTTCAATACCGCGCAGCAAAATATAAACGTCGCGAGCAGGTATTCAGCCGGGGAAGGACAGCGCACAGCAACCACAGCATACGAGGGTATGTGAGGATTGCGCGCACTGCCCGACGCCGGATCAATACCGCGCAGCAAGTTTAAAACCAGGCTGAGAAAAAACCCGTCGAACCTGATCCGGTCAACACCGGCGTAGGGATTTGAGACTCAGTTTGTTTACTCAAGTCCTTTGCGACCTCTTTATATCCTGACTATGGAGCGCAAAGTGTTAAAATATATCCTGTCTGCTGCTATTCTTTTATCCGCCCCGGCATTTGCCGCAAAACCTGTTCTGACGGTTTACACCTACAGCGCCTTCTCCGCCGACTGGGGCCCCGGTCCCGCCGTTAAAAAAGCGTTTGAAAAACAGTGTGACTGCCAGCTGAAGTATGTCACGCTGGAAGATGGCGTTTCGCTGCTCAACCGCCTGCGCATGGAGGGCAAAAACAGCCATGCCGACGTGGTTATCGGTCTCGATAATAATTTGCTGGCCGCCGCCAGTAACAGCGGGCTTTTTGCTCCTGCCGGCGTTAACACCACCAATCTGCAGGTGCCCGGTGGCTGGCATGACAACACCTTTATCCCTTTTGATTACGGTTATTTCGCCTTTGTATATGACAAAAACCGGCTGCCTTCCCCCCCTAAGAGCCTGAAAGAGCTGGTGGAAGGCTCCGCGCCGATTAAAGTGGTGTATGAAGATCCACGCACCAGCACGCCGGGACTGGGGCTACTGTTATGGATGCAAAAAGTCTTTGGTGACAAAACTCCACAGGCCTGGCAACAGCTGGCGAAAAAAACCGTGACGGTCACCAAAGGCTGGAGCGAAGCTTATGGGCTGTTTCTGAAAGGGGAAGCTGATATGGTGCTCAGTTATACCACTTCACCGGCCTATCACATGATTGAAGAGAAAAAAGTTAACTATGTGGCAGCCAGCTTCAGCGAAGGCCATTATCTGCAGGTGGAAGTGGCAGCACAGCTAAAATCCAGCAAGCAGCCTGCGCTGGCCCAGCGGTTTATGCAGTTCGTACTCTCACCCGACTTCCAGCAAACCATCCCAACCGGTAACTGGATGTACCCGGTGGTCCCGGTGGCACTGCCGGCGGACTTTACCCGCCTGATTAAACCGGATGTGGCACTGCAATACAGTTCACAGCAGATTGCTAATCAGCGTTCAGCATGGGTCTCGGCATGGCAACGCGCCGTCAGCCACTGATTGCCCGCTGGCTGATGCCTGGCGGACTGGCGGCGCTGTTGCTGGTCTCTGTGGCGGGGACGACCCTCGGCGCGCTCTGGGGGCAAAGCCCGTCAGGCGCGTTCAGGGCCGTCTGGCAGGATAGCTACCTGTGGCACGTGGTGCGTTTCTCCTTTTTACAGGCATTTCTCTCCGCACTGCTGTCACTGCTGCCGGCTATACCGCTGGCACGGGCGCTTTACCAGCGCCGTTTTCCTGGCCGGCAAAAACTGCTTCGCCTGTGTGCCATGACGCTGGTTCTGCCGCCGCTGGTCGCCGTGTTTGGTATTCTCAGCGTCTATGGCCGCGAAGGCTGGCTGGCACAGCTGGCCGGCATCCTCGGCATTCCCTGGCACTTTTCGCCCTATGGATTACCGGGGATTTTACTGGCACACGTTTTTTTCAATCTGCCGCTGGCAACCCGCCTGCTGCTACAGGCACTGGAGCAAATTCCCGGAGAGCAGCGGCAGCTGGCGGCACAGCTGGGTATGCGGGGGATCCATCATTTTCGACTGGTTGAATGGCCGTGGCTGCGCCGCCAGATTCTGCCCATCGGCGCGTTGATCTTTATGCTCTGTTTTGCCAGCTTTGCCACGGTACTGATGCTGGGTGGCGGCCCCAAAGCCACCACCCTTGAACTGGCAATTTATCAGGCACTGAGCTTTGACTATGACACCGGCCGCGCGGCGTTACTCGGGCTGTTACAGCTTATTTTTTGTCTTGGATTATTGCTACTCAGCCAGCGTCTTAGCAAGGCAATCCCCGCCGGAGAAAGCCAGGGGCAAGCCTGGCGCAGTCGCGAAGACAGCTGCGGACAGCGCCTGGCCGATACGCTGATTATCCTGCTGGCGCTGTTACTGCTATTGCCGCCGCTACTGGCAGTGATTATCAATGGCCTGCACCATGGCGTTAGCGCGGTGATGCAACAGACGGCCCTGTGGCAGGCCATCTTTACCTCGTTGCGTATTGCCGGCGGTGCCGGCGTACTGAGCGTCATTTTGACAATGATGCTGCTGTGGAGCAGCCGCGGCTTACGACTGCGTCATTATCTGCTGGCCGGACAGCTGCTGGAAACCAGCGGTATGCTGATCCTCGCCATGCCGGGGATTGTGCTGGCAACCGGTGCGTTCTTATTACTGAATGCCACTATCGGCTTACCGCAGTCTGCCGCCCCGCTGGTGATGTTTACCAATGCGCTGATGGCCATCCCCTATGCAATGAAAGTGCTGGACCACCCCATGCGTGATCTGGCAACACGCTACGACCGCCTGTGTCAGTCGCTAAATATTAGCGGCATAAACCGGCTACGACTGATTGAACTGCGCGCCTTGCGCCGCCCCTTAGCACAAGCGATGGCGTTTGCCTGCGTCATGTCCATCGGCGACTTTGGCATCGTGGCGCTGTTTGGCAACGATGATTTTCGTACTCTGCCTTTTTACCTCTATCAGCAAATGGGCGCCTATCGCGGTAGCGATGCGGCCGTCACCGCCCTTATTCTGCTGGCGATTTGCTTTTTATTATTTACCCTGATTGAAAAACTGCCGGAACGCCATGCTGACGCTGACTGATTTAACTTATCTGTACCACCATTTACCGATGCGCTTCAGTTTTCATCTGGCCGCGGGTGAACGGGTGGCGATACTCGGCCCCAGCGGGGCGGGGAAAAGCACCCTGCTATCCCTGATTGCCGGCTTTCTGACGGTAAGCCAGGGTCAGCTTCAGCTAAACGGCCAGCGCCATACCCACACGCCCCCAGCCCAACGGCCGGTTTCAATGCTGTTTCAGGAACATAATCTTTTCCCGCATCTCAGTGTGGCGGAAAACATTGGGCTTGGGCTGCATCCGGGGCTGAAATTAACCCCGGCACAAAAGCAAACGGTGACGGATATCGCCGGACAAATCGGTATGGCGGGCCTGCTTGATCGCCTGCCGGGCCAGCTGTCCGGCGGTCAGCGTCAGCGCGCCGCGCTGGCGCGCTGTCTGGTACGCCAGCAACCGATTCTGTTACTGGATGAACCGTTTTCAGCACTGGATCCGGCGCTGCGTCAGGAAATGTTGCAGCTGGTTGAAACCGTTTGTCAGCAGCGCGACATCACATTACTGATGGTGTCTCATAATATTGATGATGCGCTGCGCATTGCCCCGCGTTCCTTGCTGGTGGCCGATGGGCGTATTGCCTGGGATGGCGCGAGCGAGCAACTGCTGCGCACCGACAGCGATGCCGCGCGCGTGCTGGGAATCAGCCGCCGATAAAAACCTGGCGCAGCAGATGCAAAAAAGTCGGGGTCAGCGGATGAAACGCCCCGGCGATCAGCGCAAGGGTGGCCACCAGCAGCATCAGCGGTGCAAGCCAGCGCAGGCGCGAGCGACAAAGCCAGCCGCTGGCCCAGTCAGCCTGTTTTTCGCCACGCAGCCAGCGCCAGCACAACCAGAGCGCCAGCCAGACCAGTAATGCCACCACCAACAGCAACCACTTAAACAGACCACTCTGTGCGTCAGAAGGGATATCGATCGCCACGCCCGCCAGAATACCCGGCATAAAATAGAGCGGCGGCCAGAACAGGCAGGCCACCAGATTCGGCAACACAAATCGGGAGGCCGGCAGCTCAAGCATCCCTGCCACCAGCGGAATAACCGCCCTGGTCGGGCCGACAAATCGCCCGATAATAATGGTAAACAGGCTGTGCTGATGCAATGCCTGTTCTGCTTTATCCATCAAATGGCGATAGCGCTGGATTAACGAGCAGCGATGCAGTGGCCCTTTAAAGCGCTGACCGATCAACCAGGAAACCCAGTCACCGGCCATACAGGCCAGGGTCGCCACCAGCCAGGCTGGATAAAGCGCGAGCTTATCACTGCCAATTAGTGCGCCAAACGTGGCCATCAGCACCGTGCCCGGCATCAGCAACCCCAGTAGCGCCAATGATTCGAAAAAAACCACCAGCGCAATAGCAAACAGTGCCCAGCCAGCAGACTGCGTAATTAAATGTTCGAGCCAGGCTTCCATCACATCATACCCCAAAAAATAAGGACGCAATTGTCACGGCTAGCCGTCCGGCGGTCAAGCCGTCTTACTCTGAGAAACCCCGTCAGTGGGATTATCGTCCAGCCGTCAGCGGTAACCTGATGCCACTTTGCCAACGGCGAATAATACTGTATAAATAAACAGACCATATCTATCCACAGTGTAATGACCTTTTCATGACGCAAGATTTCGCTGGGTTTGTGCTAACCCGCCACTGGCGTGACACGCCAGCGGGGACCGAAGTGACGTTCTGGCTGGCAACCGATCAGGGTGCACAACGGCTGGTTCTGCCCGGTCAGCAATCCGTTGCGTTTATTCCCGCCAGCCAGCAGGCGCTAGCGCAAAAATGTCTGCAACATGAACACCATTTTCATTTTGCGCCGCTACAGCTAAAAGATTTTCATCACAGGCCGGTCGTCGGGCTTTACTGCTCCCAGTACCGCCAGTTACTCAGACTGGAAAAGCAGCTGCGGCAAGCCGGTGTGACGGTCTATGAAGCGGATATCCGGCCGCCCGATCGCTATCTGATGGAGCGTTTTATCACTGCGCCGGTTTCAGTCAGCCAGCGACGTCAGGCAGATGGCAGCATCGCAGTGCAGCTAAAAGCCAATGCAGACTACCGGCCAGCGCTAAAATGGGTGTCACTGGATATCGAAACCAGCCGTCACGGCGAGCTGTACTGTATTGGTCTGCAAGGCTGCGGACAGCGTGATGTGTTGATGCTGGGGCCGGCAAACGGCAGCAACAGCAACAGTGAAATTAACCTGACTTTTTATCCCAGCCGTCCGGCACTGCTGGCCGCACTGAATGACTGGTTTATTCGCCACGATCCCGATGTAATTATCGGCTGGAATCTGGTGCAGTTTGACCTGCGGGTGCTACAAAAACAGGCTGACCGCTATGGCGTGACGCTGAATTTAGGCCGCGATGGCCAGCCGCTGGCGTGGCGTGAACACGGTTTTAAACCCGGCGTATTTTTTGCACAGGCCGCAGGACGTCTGGTCATTGACGGTATCGAAGGGCTAAGATCGGCCTTCTGGAATTTCGAATCCTTCAGTCTGGAAAGTGTGGCGCAGGCCTTGCTGGGCGAAGGCAAGGCAATTGATAATCCCTGGCAACGTATGGAAGAAATTGATCGCCGTTTCGCCGAAGACAAGCCAGCGCTGGCACGTTATAACCTGAAAGACTGTGAGCTGGTTACCCGCATTTTTCAGCAGACTGAGCTTATTCCTTTTTTACTGGAACGGGCCAGCGTCAACGGGCTGCCAGCTGACCGCCACGGCGGCTCTGTTGCGGCCTTCAGTCATCTTTATCTGCCGCGCATGCATCGCAGCGGTTTCGTGGCACCGAATCTGGGTGAAATCGCCCCGCAAGCCAGCCCCGGCGGCTACGTAATGGATTCGCGCCCCGGACTCTACGAATCGGTGCTGGTGCTGGATTATAAAAGCCTTTATCCGGCGATCATTCGCACTTTTCTTATCGATCCGGTCGGCTTAACCGAAGGGCTGGCCCAGCCTGACGACAGCCATTCGGTTGCCGGCTTCCGTGGCGCCCGTTTTTCGCGTCAGCATCACTGTCTGCCGGCAATCGTCAGTCAAATCTGGCAGGGACGCGAACAGGCAAAAAAACAGGGCAATAAACCTCTGTCGCAGGCGCTGAAGATCATTATGAACGCCTTTTATGGGGTACTCGGTACCAGCGCCTGTCGCTTCTTTGACCCGCGTCTTGCCTCATCAATTACCCTGCGAGGCCACGAAATCATGCAGCAGACGCGCAAGCTGATTGAACAGCAGGGTTTTGACGTCATCTATGGCGATACCGACTCGACCTTCGTCTGGCTGAAATCGGCACACGATGAAGCGGCCGCCGATGCCATCGGCCAGCAGCTGGTGAGCCATGTTAACCAGTGGTGGCAGCAGCATCTGCACCAGACGCTGAATCTGACCAGCGCGCTGGAGCTGGAGTATGAAACCCATTATTGCCGCTTTCTGATGCCCACGATTCGCGGCGCCGAACAAGGCAGTAAAAAACGCTATGCCGGCCTGATTCGCCGCCAGGGTGAAGAGCGCATGGTATTTAAAGGACTGGAAAGTGTACGTACCGACTGGACGCCGCTGGCACAACAGTTCCAGCAGACCCTGTACCAGCGTATTTTTCGCGGTGAGCCGTGGCAGGCGTATCTGCTCAGCACCGTTCAGGATTTACTTGCCGGTAAGCTTGACGATCGGCTGGTATACAGCAAACGTCTGCGTCGCCCGCTGAGCGAATATCAGCGTAATGTCCCGCCTCACGTTCGCGCCGCCCGCATTGCCGATGACGAAAATCAGCGGCTGGGGCGGCCGCTGCGGTATCAGAACGGCGGACGCATCCGCTATCTGATGTGTACCAGCGGGCCGGAACCGCTGGAACGCCGCAGCACGCCGATTGACTATGATCATTATCTGACCCGTCAGTTACAACCGGTTGCTGACGGTATCCTGCCGTTCTTAAACGAAGATTTTGCTACACTGATTACCGGTCAGTTGGGGCTTTTTTGACAGGTGACGAACGCGCTGCCTTCCAGTACCATAGCGCCCTTCCTGCAACGGATAACCCCATCTTTCACATCAGCCGGCAATGATGCCAGGCGTTCAGGCCGTTGCCTGCACCGACAAAACGAGAACTGAGTTAATTATTTATGCCATTTACACTTGGTCAGCGCTGGATTAGCGACACGGAAAGCGAACTGGGATTAGGGACGGTAGTTGCCGTCGATACGCGCATGGTAACCCTGCTGTTTCCCGCCACCGGCGAAAGCCGGCTGTATGCGCGAAAAGACTCCCCGGTGACCCGCGTGATGTTCAATCCTGGCGATACCATTACCAGCCATGAAGGCTGGCAGCTGGAGGTTGAAGAAGTCAAAGAGGAAGATGGCGTGCTCACCTACCTCGGCACCCGCTGCGATAGCGGTGAACAGCATGTGACATTGCGCGAGGTCATGCTCGACAGCAAGTTGATGTTTAACAAGCCACAGGACAGGTTGTTCGCCGGACAACTCGACAGAATGGAACGCTTTGCCCTGCGTTACCGCGCCCGCCGCTATCAGAGCCAGCAGTACAGGCTGAATATTAGCGGACTGCGCGGTATGCGTACCAGTCTGATCCCCCATCAGCTGCATATTGCGCATGATGTTGGTCGTCGCCATGCTCCCCGTGTATTACTGGCAGACGAAGTGGGTCTGGGCAAAACCATTGAAGCTGGCATGATAATCCACCAGCAGCTGCTGGCAGGACGCGCCAGCCGGGTAGTGATTATCGTCCCGGAAACCTTACAGCATCAGTGGCTGGTGGAGATGCTGCGCCGTTTTAATCTGCGCTTTGCGCTGTTTGACAATGAACGTTACGCCGAAGCGCAGCAGGACAGTGCCAATCCCTTCGATACCGAACAGCTGATCATCTGCTCGCTGGATTTCGTCAAAGAAAACCAGCAACGTCTTGCGCTATTAAGCCACGCAGACTGGGACTTAATGGTGGTGGATGAAGCCCATCATCTGGCCTGGGAAGGCAATAATCCCAGTGCGGAATATCAGGTAATTGAACAGCTAGCGCAGCAAATCCCCGGCGTTCTGCTGCTAACCGCCACCCCGGAACAGCTCGGTATGGAGAGCCATTTTGCCCGCCTGCGTCTGCTCGATCCGGATCGTTTTCATGATTTTCAGCAGTTTATTGCCGAGCAGAAAAATTACCGTCCGGTGGCGGATGCCGTCGCCGACCTGCTGGCGGATAAAACCCTCGATCAGCAGGCACTCAACCGTCTCAACGATCTGGTCGGCGAGCAGGACATTGAACCGCTGCTTCAGGTTGCCAATGGACAAGGTGAAGGCAAAACGGCGGCGCGGCGTGAACTGATTGCCATGCTGATGGATCGCCATGGCACCAGCCGGGTCCTGTTTCGCAATACCCGCAGCGGCGTGAAGGGGTTTCCACACCGTCAGCTGCATGCCATCCGGCTGCCGCTGCCCAGCCAGTATCAGACGGCAATGAACGTCTCAGGCATTATGCATGGTACGCAAAACCTTCAGCAACGCGCGCGCGATATGCTCTATCCGGAGCAAATATACCAGGCACTGGAAAAAGAAAACGCCACCTGGTGGCACTTCGATCCCCGCGTTGACTGGCTGATGGGTTTTCTTACCAGTAACCGTCAGCAAAAAGTTCTGGTCATTTGTGCCCGGGCGGAAACGGCACTTCAGCTTGAACAAGTCCTGCGTGAACGGGAAGGTATTCGCGCGGCAGTATTCCATGAAGGTCTGTCTATTATTGAACGCGATCGCGCGGCCGCCTGGTTTGCTGCCGAAGAAGAAGGCGCCCAGGTACTGTTATGTTCAGAAATTGGCTCGGAAGGCCGCAATTTTCAGTTTGCCAGTCAGATGGTGATGTTTGATTTACCCTTTAATCCCGACCTGCTGGAACAGCGCATCGGCCGGCTGGATCGCATCGGACAGGCACATGACATCCAGATCCAGGTGCCTTATCTGGAAAAAACTGCTCAGGCGGTGTTACTGCGCTGGTACCACGAAGGGCTGGATGCCTTTGAACATACCTGTCCTGGCGGGCGTACCCTCTACGATCAGGTCTATGACTCACTGATCGGCTTCCTGGCAGATCCGCAGAACGACGCCGGGCTGGATACCTTTATTCAGACCTGCCGCCAGCAGCATAATCAGTTAAGGCAACAGCTGGAACAAGGACGCGACCGTTTGCTGGAACTGCATTCAAACGGCGGCGAACAGGCCCAGCAACTGGCCATGCAAATTGCGCAGCAGGACAACCATATTGAACTGGTGAACTTTGCACTCAATCTGTTTGATATTGTTGGTATCAATCAGGAAGACCGCAGCGATAATCTGCTGGTTCTGACCCCGTCCGACCACATGCTGGTGCCGGATTTTCCCGGATTACCGGAAGAAGGTTGTACGATAACCTTCGATCGCAATCAGGCACTCAGTCGTGAAGATGCGCAATATATCAGCTGGGAACATCCGCTGATCCTGAACGGGCTGGATCTGATCCTCGCTGGCGAAACCGGTAGCTGCGCCCTGTCACTGCTAAAAAATAAAGCGTTACCGGTCGGCACCCTGCTGGTCGAACTGATCTACGTGGTAGAAGCCCAGGCACCGAGGCAGCTACAGCTGACACGGTTTCTGCCGCCAACCCCGGTGCGCCTGCTGCTTGATAGCAACGGCAACGATCTTGCGGCCAAAGTCGAATTTGAAAGCTTCAACCGTCAGCTGAATCCGGTTAATCGTCATACCGGCAGCAAGCTGGTGAATGCGCTACAGCAGCAGGTTCATCAGATTCTGACGCAAGGGGAAAGCCGGATAGCCAGCGCCGCGCAGACCATAATTGACGAGGCCAGTCGTGAGGCGGATGAAACCCTCAGCGCCGAACTTAACCGGCTGGAAGCCCTCAGGGCGGTTAACCCGAATATCCGTGATGACGAAGTTGCCGCGCTGGAAACCAATCGTCAGCAGGTACTTGCCAGCCTGAGTGAAGCCAGCTGGCGACTGGACGCACTGCGGCTGGTGGTGGTGACCCACCAGTAGCGCGGCGGTCTGCCAGGCAAAATAGACGTATGCACTGTCGCCAGTCAGGCGATTAACGCTGATGCCGGCTCCCTGCGGGGAGCCGGCATCACTAATGAGAGAGAATAACAATGCAGCCTTACCGGCCGCCACAGGATCCCTGGCTACACATCCTCTATCAGGATCAGCATATTATGGTGGTCAATAAACCTGGCGGTTTGCTGTCAGTCCCCGGCCGTCTTGCCGAACACAGTGACAGTATCATGACGCGCATCCAGCGGGATTTTCCACAGGCAGAGTCGGTTCACCGTCTCGATATGGCCACCAGCGGAGTGCTGGTCGTCGCATTAACAAAAGCGGCAGAACGTGAACTTAAGCGCCAGTTCCGTGAACGCGAACCGCAAAAAACCTATGTTGCACGAATCTGGGGTCACCCACAGGCAGAACAAGGACAGGTTGATTTACCCCTGATATGCGACTGGCCAAACCGGCCAAAACAGAAAGTGTGTTTTGAAACCGGCAAGCCTGCCCAGACTGAATGGTTACTGCTGGCGCGGGATAATGACAACAGTGCCCGCATCAGGCTGAAACCGATTACCGGCCGTTCTCATCAGCTACGTGTGCATATGCTGGCGATTGGTCATCCGATTCTCGGTGACGGTTTTTACGCACCGCCACAGGCCCTGGCGATGGCATCCAGCCTGCAGCTGCACGCAGAATCACTGACGATTACCCATCCCCACTATGGCACGCCAATGACTTTTCGTCAGCCCGCGCCCTTTTAATCCGCTGGCAGCGCCGGTTTATTTCAGCCCGCGTTCTCTGCGGATAAGATCGTAGGCAGCCTGAATTTTCTGCGCTTTTTGTTTGGCCATTTCCATCATTTGCGGCGGCAGCCCTTTTGCCACCAGCTTATCCGGATGATGTTCACTCATCAGTTTCCGGTAGGCGCGTTTAACGGTGGTATTGTCATCATCCGGTTTGACGCCGAGCACACTGCAGGCATCCTGCAGCGTGGGGCCTTGTGACGACTGCTGATAGCGGCCCTGATGCCCCTGCTGCTGACCGCCTGCGCCAAAATGCTGGCCACTGGTCATCATGCGCAGGAACTGCTCAAACTGCAGCCGTGAAATTCCCAGCTCTTCCGCAATAACGAAAAGAACCTGGCGTTCATTAGGATGCAGCTGACCATCAGCAAAGGCCGCCTGAATCTGAATTTCCAGAAACATACGTATCAGGTCAAAACGACCAAAACAGACGCTTTTTAATTCGCGCAGCTTTTCGCGCAAAGGAAAATCGCTTTGTTTACCTTCGCGAAAGGCCTGCTGTGCGGCGGTACGTGCCTCACCATGTAACTGCATGCGATCCATTTGCAGCGTCGCCATCTGAATATCGACGTCCGTCACGCGGCCTTTCGCTTTCGTCAGATGCCCCATTACCTGAAAGGTGGTGCGAAAAAACAGCGACTGCCGCGTCTGATTGCTGGAAAAATAGCCCTGCCGCGGCCCCGACAGCGCTTTATCAATAAAATGCCCGATGGCTATCCCGACCACCACTGCCCAGAAACCGCCTCCGCTGAGTGAACCCAGGACTAAACCAATGACTTTTCCCCAGTAGCGCATAAACTCCTCAATTCGCCATGAAACCGGCTAAAAATTGCTTTATCATACCTGTCATTTATCGCAGTGCCTAACGGCAACGTGGAAAGCAAGGATTAACACTAGCGCAACGCTGTTGAGTGAGTTAGTCTCTGACCGTTTGTCGGCCCGAAGCCAGTTATCACGGAATTTTGATACCGCGTATGAAAAAACGTTTACCTACCCTGCTGGCCACGCTGATTGGCTCTGCAATCTACAGCCAGTACGGACTTGCCGATGACCTGATGTCACAGTGCATGCTTGGCGTTCCGGAATACACCCGTCCCCTGGTGCAGGGTGATACCAATAACCTGCCGGTGACGATTAAGTCTGACAAAGCCGACGGTAACTATCCGGATAATGCCGTCTTCAATGGCAACGTTGACGTTCAGCAGGGCAACAGCCGCCTGCAGTCCGATGAAATTCAGCTGCATCAGAAAACGCAGCCTGGCCAGACCACGCCGGTGCGAACCGTGGATGCGCTGGGCCATGTTCATTACGACGATAATCAGGTGATCCTGCGCGGACCGAAAGCCTGGTCTAATCTGAACACCAAAGATACCAACGTCTGGAACGGCAAATACCAGATGGTCGGTCGTCAGGGACGCGGTGACGGCGATCAGATGAAGCTACGCGGTAACAATCGCTATACCATCCTCGAAAACGGCAGCTTCACCACCTGTCTGCCTGGCAGCAATAGCTGGAGCGTCGTGGGTTCGGAGATCATTCACGACCGTGAAGAGCAGCTGGCAGAAATCTGGAATGCCCGCTTTAAAATCGGTTCTGTCCCGGTATTTTACAGTCCCTACCTGCAGCTGCCGGTTGGCGATCGCCGTCGCTCGGGCTTTTTAATTCCTAATATCAAGTTCGGCAATACCAGCGGTTTTGAATTTGCCTTGCCCTATTACTGGAATATTGCCCCGCAGGCCGACGCAACCATTACGCCGCACTATATTGAAAAACGCGGTTTCCAGCTGCAAAACGAATTCCGTTATCTCACCGGCCTTGGCACCGGCCTGATGGAATTCGATTACATGGGAACGGATAAGGTTTATCGCGACAACATTAACAGCGGCCAGTACGCCGGAAATCCCGACAGCAGTAAACGCTGGATGTTCTACTGGCTGCATAACGGCGTGTACGACAAACACTGGCGGCTGAATGTTGACTACACCCGGGTCAGCGATCCCTACTATTTCAGCGATCTGGACTCAACCTACGGTAACTCCACCGACGGTTATGCCACGCAAAAATTCAGCCTCGGCTACGCCGATACTAACTGGGACGCAACCTTATCCAGCAAGCAATTTCAGGTTTTTCAGATTAACAGCCCCAATAACGTTTACCGTGCCGAACCTCAGCTTGATCTGAACTACTACAAAAACAATATCGGGCCGTTCGATAGCCATATTTACGCCCAGGCAGTCAAATTCACCAACGTCAATGGTGATTATCCGGACGCTACTCGCCTGCATATTGAACCGTCATTAAATCTGCCGCTGTCCAATGGCTGGGCAAGCCTGAATACCGAAACCCGGCTGATGGCAACTCACTATCAGCAGAATGACATTGACTGGTACAATAGCCAGACCGACAGCAATAACCAGCTGCGTGGCACGGTTAACCGCGTCATGCCACAATTTAAGACTGACGGTAAGCTGGTTTTTGACCGCGATATGAACTGGTCACCGGGCTACACTCAAACGCTGGAACCGCGTTTGCAGTATCTCTATATCCCTTATCGTAACCAGAGCAACATCAATATTTACGACTCCACCCTGCTGCAAAGCGACTACAGCGGCCTGTTCCGCGACCGCACCTACAGCGGGCTGGATCGCATTGCCTCGGCCAATCAGCTCACCAGCGGCGTCACCACCCGAATTTATGATGACAATCTGGTTGAACGTTTTAACGCTTCCATTGGTCAAATCTATTCGTTCACGCCATCGCGTACCGGCGTGAGCAACAGCTACTACGATGCCAACAAAGACAACACTGGCAGCGTTGTCTGGGCAGGTGATAGCTACTGGAAGATCAGTGATTTCTGGTCAACGCGCGGGGGCTTACAGTATGACGATCGGCTGAGTACCGTCACCACCGGTAACGCGGTGCTGGAGTATCGTCGCGATGCCGATCGAATGATACAGCTGAACTACCGATATACCAGCCCGAAATATATTCAGGCGACGTTGCCCAATATCCAGAACCCGGGCTATCAACAGGGTATTTCGCAGGTCGGCACTACCGCCAGCTGGCCCATTGCTGACGCCTGGTCGGTGGTGGGTGCCTGGTATTATGACACGAAAGCAAGGCAACCTGCCGATCAGCTGCTCGGCATACAGTACAGCTCCTGCTGTTACGCTATTCGCATCGGTTACGAACGTAAGATCACCAATTGGGATTACACCAGGAATGAAAGTAAGTATGACAATAAAATATCGTTCAACATTGAACTTCGCGGCCTGAGCCCTGACTACAGTCTGGGCACGGATAAGATGCTGCGTCAGGGCATTCTGCCTTACCAGCCCGCGTTCTGATTGTGATGATTGACCCGTTAACCTGCAGTGCAGACAAACGAATGGAAAATGTATGAAGATCTGGAGAATGTTGATTCTCGGCCTGGCGCTTAGCGCTAACGTCGCGTTAGCAGCCCCACAAGTAGTTGATAAAGTTGCCGCCGTGGTAAATAACGGTGTGGTATTGGAAAGTGACGTTGACGGCATGATGCAGTCAGTGAAAAATCAGGCGCGTGAAGCAGGTCAACAGCTTCCGGACGATCGTACGCTGCGTCATCAGATCCTGGAAAAGCTGGTGATCGACCAGATTCTGCTACAGATGGCAAAACAGGCCGGTGTTCAAATCGGTGATGCCCAGGTGGACCAGGCGATTGCCAACATCGCCGGACAAAATCACATGTCAATGGATCAGCTGCGTAGCCGGCTGGCTTACGATGGCATGAATTACAACACCTACCGCGAGCAAATCCGCAAAGAGATGGCGATTGCCGAAATTCGTAACAACGAAGTTCGCCGTCGCATCACTATTTTGCCACAGGAAGTGGATGCCCTGGCAAAGCAGGTTTCCGACCAGAACGATGCCGGTGCCGAATTTAACCTGAGCCAGATTCTGCTACCTCTGCCGGAAAACCCGAACCAGCAGCAGGTTGACGATCAGGAAAAGCTGGCTCGCCAGCTGGTAGGTGAAGCCAAAAAAGGTGACGATTTTGGCAAGCTGGCCATCACTTATTCTGCTGACCCGGCAGCGCTTAAAGGCGGCAACATGGGCTGGGGGCGCTTACAGGAAATTCCTTCACTGTTTGCTCAGGCGCTGATTACTGCGAAAAAAGGCGACATTATCGGTCCGATTCGTTCCGGCGTCGGTTTTCACATTCTTAAAGTCAACGACATCCGCAACAACAGCAAAAGCCTGTCGGTTACCGAAGTGCATGCCCGACACATTCTGCTGCGAACTTCACCGGTCATGAATGACGATCAGGCACGGGCCAAACTGGAACAGATCATTGCTGATATTCACAGTCACAAGCTGGATTTTGCCAACGCTGCCCGCGAATATTCACAGGATCCTGGCTCTGCCAATCAGGGTGGCGATCTCGGCTGGAGTTCACCGGAAATGTTTGATCCGGCCTTCCGTGATGCGCTGCTGAAGCTGAAAAAAGGCGAGCTAAGCGCGCCGGTACACTCTTCTTACGGCTGGCACCTGATTCAGCTGCTTGACACCCGTCGCGTTGATAAGACCGATGCGGCGCAAAAAGAACGTGCCTACCGCCTGCTGTTTAACCGTAAGTTTGCCGAAGAAGCGCAAACCTGGATGCAGGAGCAGCGTGCCGGGGCTTACGTGAAAATTCTCGACCCGAATGCGCAATAACGCGCGGGTAGTCATCACGCCCGGCGAACCCGCCGGGATTGGCCCCGACCTGACGCTGCAACTCGCGCAGCGTGACTGGCCGGTAGAGCTGGTAGTCTGTGCCTCCCCCGAGCTGCTGCGTCAGCGGGCAAAACAGCTGAACCTTCCCATTACACTGCGAGAGTATCAGCCTGCACATGCCCCACGTCCTCAGCAGGCTGGTACCCTGACGATACTGCCGGTTGAGCTACCCTGTCCGGTTGTTGCCGGGGAACTGTGCGTGGCTAACAGCCATTACGTGCTGGCCACGCTAACGCGCGCCTGCGATGGCTGTCTTACCGGGGAATTTGCCGCCCTGATAACCGGCCCGGTTCATAAGGGCGTGATTAACGACGCCGGCATTGCTTTTAGCGGCCATACCGAATTTCTTCAACAACGTGCTGGCTGCTCACGTGTCGTCATGATGCTGGCCAGCGGCCAGCTGCGCGTGGCGCTGGCAACCACTCATTTGCCGCTGAAAGACGTTTCGGCCGCCATTACCCGGCAGACGCTGCATGAAGTGATTCATATCCTGCATCACGATTTGCAAGTGAAGTTTGCTAAAACCCAGCCCCATATTCTGGTGTGTGGCCTTAACCCCCATGCCGGCGAGGGGGGGCATATGGGCCGGGAAGAGATCGATACCCTTATTCCGGTGTTAAACGAACTCCGGCAGCAGGGAATGCAGCTGACGGGCCCGCTGCCAGCAGATACGCTGTTTCAGCCTAAATACCTGAAAAATGCTGATGCAGTGCTGGCGATGTATCACGATCAGGGCCTGCCAGTGCTAAAATATCAGGGATTCGGCCGGGCGGTGAATATCACGCTTGGTCTGCCATTTATCCGCACCTCGGTCGACCACGGTACAGCGCTTGAGCTGGCCGCTAAGGGCGAAGCAGACGCGGGTAGCTTTATTACGGCGCTTAACCTCGCCATCAGTATGATAAAAACCGGTCATGAATAATCGTGTTCATCAGGGCCATCTGGCCCGTAAACGCTTTGGTCAGAATTTTCTGAACGATAGCTATATTATTGACAGCATCGTCGCTGCCATTCAGCCACAAAAACAGCAGGCAATGGTGGAAATTGGTCCCGGCCTCGGCGCCCTGACCGAACCGGTCGGCGAAAAACTCGATGCGCTCACGGTCATTGAACTTGACCGCGACCTGGCTGCACGCCTGCAAACTCATCCGTTTCTCGGGCCTAAACTAACCATCTTTCAGCAGGATGCGATGGATTTTGACTTCGCGGCCTATGCCCGTGAAAAAGGGCAATCGTTGCGGGTATTCGGCAATCTGCCTTACAACATTTCAACGCCGCTGATGTTTCACCTTTTCAGCTATGCTGGTGCCATTCAGGACATGCATTTTATGCTACAAAAAGAGGTGGTAAACCGTCTGGTGGCCGGACCTGGCAGCAAAGCTTATGGCCGCCTGAGCGTAATGGCCCAGTATTACTGTCAGGTGATTCCGGTACTTGAAGTCCCGCCAGAGTCGTTTACACCGGCGCCAAAAGTGGACTCAGCGGTGGTACGCCTGGTTCCCCATGCAACGCTCGCGCACCCGGTCGAGGATATCCGTAAGCTGAGTCATATTACCACGACGGCCTTTGGTCAGCGGCGTAAAACGCTGCGTAATTCACTGGCGACACTGTTCAGTGCTGACGCGCTGGATGCGCTGAATATCGATGCCACCTTACGGGCGGAAAATCTCAGCGTCGCGCAATACTGTCAGTTAGCAAACTGGCTAAGCAGCCACCAGGCGGCAGGAGAATAACAGCATGAATGAGTCCTCCCGTATTTGTGTTCAGGTTCAGAGCGTTTATGTTGCCTCACAGTCGCTACCAGACGAAGAGCGTTATGTATTCGCCTATACGATTACCCTGCGCAACCTCGGGCACGATGATGTTCAGCTGCTTAACCGCTACTGGCTTATCACCAACGGCAACGGCCGGGAAACCGAAGTCCAGGGCGAAGGGGTGATTGGTGAACAACCGCATATCGCCGCCGGCAGCGAGTTTCAGTACACCAGTGGAGCGGTGCTGGAAACGCCTATCGGCACTATGCAGGGTTATTATGAAATGCAGGACATGCAGGGCCAGCGCTTCAAGGTAGAGATCCCGGTATTTCGCCTTGCGATTGCGTCCTGCATTCATTAACAGATAACCTGTTTCTTTCATCGTACAGCGACCGCCGCTGCCGCATTGGGATTTGCGCATGAGTACTTATTTAATCGGGGATATACACGGTTGCTTTGATGAACTGCAATCGTTGCTGCAGCAGGTAAGTTTTAATCCACAGCAGGATACGCTGTGGCTGACGGGAGATTTGGTAGCGCGCGGCCCCGCCTCCCTTGACGTGCTGCGCTACGTCAGGTCACTGGGAGCAGCCGTCAGGCTGGTTCTCGGCAACCATGACTTGCATTTGCTGGCCGTATACGCGGGCATTACCCGTAATAAACCCAAGGATCGCCTCAATCTGCTGCTGGAAGCCGGCGATGCCGATCAGTTAATCAACTGGCTGCGCCGCCAGCCGCTGCTGCAGGTTGATGATGAAAAAAAACTGGTGATGTCGCACGCCGGTATTACGCCACAATGGGATATTGCCACCGCCATACGCTGTGCCAGCGAAGTGGAAAAAGTGCTGGCCAGTGACAGCTACCCCCTGTTTCTTGGCGCAATGTATGGCGACATGCCGAATAACTGGTCGGAAGAGCTAACCGGCCTGTCACGCCTGCGCTTTATCAGCAATGCCCTGACGCGGATGCGCTACTGCTTTCCTAATGGTCAGCTGGATATGATTTGCAAAGAACCGCCCGGAATGGAAACACCGCCACTGAAACCGTGGTTTACCATCCCCGGCCAGGTCAGCCCGGAATATACTGTGATTTTCGGTCACTGGGCATCGCTGGAAGGTAAAGGCACTCCGCCGGGTGTCATCGGGCTGGATACCGGCTGCTGCTGGGGCGGGCCGCTCACCATGCTGCGCTGGGAAGATCGCACTTATTTCAGCCAGCCTTCTCATCGCCAGGACGCCATGGATATGTAACTGGCTGGCTGACACAAACTCTGGCGGCGGGTTATTTCACTGTCGCAATCGCCTGCGGTACTCCACCGCAGGCGGGCCTTCAGCGACGTTGCAGAATTTCCCAGCAGTATGCATGACTGTTCTTTTCATCGGCATCATGAAATTCGCTAAAAACAGCCTGCCACTCGTTGGGATTGTAATCAGGAAAGTGGGTATCGCCCTGCACGTCGACATCAATATGCGTCAGGTAGAGCCGGCTGGCCTTATCGAGAAACTGGCGGTAAATATCCCCGCCGCCGATAATCATCACCTCATCCACCTCTCCTGCAGCCACCAGCGCATCATGCAGCGAGCGGACCCAGATCGCCCGACTGTCATCACCGGGCTGGCGACTGATAACAATGTTGGTTCTGCCTGGTAGCGGGCGGCCAAGCGACTGCCAGGTGCGTCGCCCCATAATCACAGGTTTATTCAGGGTCTGTTTTTTAAACCAGGCCAGATCCGCCGGCAGATGCCATGGCATGGCATTGTCCAGACCTATTACACGATCCGCCGCCATCGCGGCAATCAGACTTATTATCATCCGTCAGCTCACAAGGTGAAAAATTCGCGCCATGATACGCAAAGGTGAAAGCGCCGTCGATAGCCAGTACGAGGATAACACCGCCGGCGGCGGCGACCTGTCTTTGCGCAAAAAATGGTGTGGCTACCTCACAGACATCAGCTCGCCCGACTGCCTGGCTCTTAGCCTCTCTTCTCCCGGCGTAATACCGAAATAACGCTTAAATTCACGGGAAAACTGCGAAGCGCTTTCATAGCCAACCCGCATCGCCGCCGCGCTGGCTTTTAACCCCTCATGCAACATCAATGTGCGCGCCTGATGGAGACGATAACTTTTCAGATACTGTAACGGCGACGTGCTGGTGACCGCTTTAAAGTTATGGTGAAATGCCGACACGCTCATATTCACTTCTGACGCCAGCAGCTCAACGCTAAGATTATCAGCATAGTGACTTTCAATGCGCCGCAGTGCGCGAGCAATCTGGCTGAACTGAGTCTGACGGCTGACCATCGCCAGCAGCGCCCCACCGCAAGGGCCCAGTAAGACATAGTAAAGCATTTCCCGTACCAGCTGCGGCCCGAGAACTCTGGCATCCAGCGGATGAAACATGACGTCCAGCAGACGTTCGGCGGCACACAGCATCTCTTCGGTCAAATCGGCAGAATGGATACCGCGCGACAAGGGCTGTGGATGAAAGCTGCTGTCATCGCCAATGTCCATCAGCAAATCCTGCAGTTTCAGGTTATCGACCCGTAAAAAAATACCGGCCAGGGGCTCCTGTGGCGAAGCAAAGGTTTCGCATTCAAACGGCAGCGGCACCGTCAGCATCAGATAGCGCGTAGCATTGTAATGGAAGACGGTATCACCGAGATAACCGGTTTTGCGGCCACGGAACAGAATGACAATTCCCTGCTGATACATCACCGGAGTGCGCGCGCTGGGACTGTCGGCATAGATCAGCGTAACATCCGGCACCGCCGCCTGTGATTGCCGGCACGGTGTCATCAGCCTGCCCACCTGCTGCGCCAGCCGGTGGCAAATTTCCGATCTGTCCATTCGCGTTCCTCTGTTCAGTGGCTGGAACCTTATCATATCACTATTCTTGATTCTGCTTTACTTAGCAGGATCAGGCAATATTATTGGCCAAAATAATCGCAAAAACTGACTGTTCACACGCCGCAACAAAGTTCTCTCCAACAGGCGGATATTTCACAGCTAAACTTAATTCAGCTATAACAGGGCGCCATGCGCCGGGCGGATGACAGAAAAAGGAGTGACAATGACGACAGAACAACCAATGATCAAACTGCATGATGGCAGCATGATGCCGCAGCTTGGCCTGGGCGTCTGGCAGGCCAGCATTGAACAGGCAAAAAATGCGGCACTGAAAGCACTGGATGTCGGTTACCGTTCAATAGATACCGCGACCTTCTATAAGAACGAAGAAGGTATCGGTCAGGCATTACAGGAGACCTGCCTGCCACGGGAAGATATTTTCATTACCACTAAGCTATGGAATGACGATCAGCACAATGCGCCTGCCGCTCTGGAAACCAGCCTGAAAAAGCTGCAACTTGAGCAGGTTGATCTCTACCTGTTGCACTGGCCCTGTCCGGGCAAAGATAAGTATGTCTCCGCCTGGAAGCAGCTCATTGACCTGCAAAAACAGGGGCTGACTAAAAGCATCGGTGTCTGTAACTTCAATGAGTCACATATCAAACGCCTGATTGATGAAACCGGCGTGGTGCCGGTGATTAATCAGGTCGAACTGCACCCGATGTTACAACAGCGCACGTTGCACGCCTGGAATGCCATGCACCAGATCCAGACTGAATCCTGGAGTCCGCTGGCACAGGGTGGCAAAGGGGTGTTTGATCAGCCAGTGATTAAAAATCTGGCGAAAAAATATGGCAAAACGCCAGCACAAATTGTGATTCGCTGGCATCTCGACAGTGGTCTGGTGGTAATACCCAAATCGGTAACGCCGGCGCGTATTGAAGAGAATTTTGCGGTATTTGATTTCCGTCTGGAAAAAACCGAGATCGGCCAGATAACCACCCTCGACAGCAACAAACGCCTCGGCCCCGATCCGGAAGAGTTCAATTAATTCGCTGAGCGGGCGTCAGAATACGGTGACCGGCAATTTCGTCCTGGGCTATGCTTTTTCCAGAGCGACTGCCGACAGGCTGTCTGATCTCCCCGCTCACCTTTTGCCGGCAACAGGCCGGCTCAGGGCGTCGGGATCACCAGCAGCTGCCCTGCCGAACCACGATCGGCCATTTCCAGCGTCTGGCTGTAATAAAGAAAGGGTAAATGCTCTGACGAAGGCTGATCAAACGCAACCAGCAGTTCCACATCACCGTCCACCCACACCGTGTCTTTCCAGCCGCTGTCCTCAGCCAGCGCCGGTGCGCCATTCACGCTTTTCACCAGGAAACGGACCCCTTGTATATGAAAAGACTGTGGCAGATCGGCATGGATGATCCAGCGTTCAAAAACCCCTTGTTGCGTCTGCACGTCTGTGCGCCGCATGTCCCATAACGCACCGTTTATGCCGGGCTGGCGATCGCCAAGCCGAAACTCACGGGTACGGCTAATCGCCCCTTCCAGCAACTGGTCCGCCAGCAAGCGCATCGGCAGATTGCTGGTAACCAGCGGCAGTAAACCGGTCGGACGCAGGGTCAGCACCAGGGTATTCATCAGGCTGGTGGAAGGCTGAAAGAAACCGCGCAGGCGCTCCATCAACCCGGGCGCCTCTCCGGCGGTAATTGACACCTCATTACCCTGACTCATATCCACCAGAATATCCCGCCGCTCACCGGGTGCCAGCGGAAGCTGCTGGATGTTAAGCGGTGCCGGCAGATAGCCCTGATCGCTGGTGATCACGGTGAAGGGGCGGTTGTCACTCATTGTCAGTTCAAAACGGCGGGCATTTGAGGCATTTAGCAGGCGCAGGCGCACCCAGCCGCGGGAAACTTCAACATAAGGATTTTGTATGCCATTTACCAGCAGAGTATCACCGGCAAATCCACCGTCAGACGGCGGGTTATACAGCGCCGCACCAAAACTATCCAGTCGCTTATCCTGAATAATCAGCGGAAAATCATCAACACCATAGTGATTAGGCAGCTGCAGGGCGCGGCTCATCTCATCCTCTACCAGCCACATACCGGCCAGGCCATTGTAGACATGGGGCGCCATACGATTTGGCGTGGTGGCGTGGTACCAGCAGGTCGCTGCCGGCTGACTCACCGGTATCACCGGCGCCCAGTCCGCACCGGTTGACATCTGACGCGGCGCGCCTCCTGCCAGCGCGCCGGGAACCTGCAGGCCGCTGACGCTCATGGCGACCGGTTCCGGCAGGCGATTGCTCCAGACCAACTTCACGTCATCGCCGCTCCAGACCCGTACCGTCGGTCCAAGATACTGGCCGTTAATTCCCCAGACCAGAGTTTTATTGCCGTGACTGCCGGAAAAAGACCAGTGACTGCGCTGCAACGTCAGAAATATTGGCTGTCCGCGGCGCGACTCAATCAGCGGCGGGACCGGTAAAGGGTTGCCCCCGGCACTGGCGCGCGCGGAAACAGGCAGCAGCGAGGCACACAGTGCCGTGCCGGATGCCTGAATAAACTGACGTCGACTAAGAGACATAAGTACTCCATACTGCCACAGCGCCATCAGGCGCTGCTTCCATTTTCTAAGATAGTAAAGCTGAGCTGGGCGTTATTACGAATCCACAGCAAGCGCCTGTCGCTTATATATTACCACTGGCTTCACGCTCGGCGACTTCAGCGTTCAGCGCATCCAGTCTGGCAGACATTAACTCGCGGCAATGAGTGGCAAGTTTACGCACCGACTCTTTTTCAAACGCCCGGGTGTCGATGGGAGGCATCATTTCAACAATAACCAGGCCGTTACGCCGGCGATTCAGCTTTATTTTTTCGTGCGTATTAGTCACCACCACCGGAATAATCGGCACCCCGGCGGCAAGTGCTGCATGAAAAGCCCCGGTTTTAAAAGGTAACAGCCCGCGTCCGCGACTGCGGGTTCCTTCAGGGAACATCCAGAACGAGATAGTTTTCTTTTTAAACTGCTCTACCACCTGAGTAATAGTAGTGTGCGCTTTGGCACGGTTATCGCGGTCGATAAGCAAATTGCCGGTCAGCCAGTAAAGCTGACCAAAAAAAGGGATCCACAACAGGCTCTTTTTACCCACAGTGACGGTGTTCGGTTGCACAATATTAGCCGCGGTAATCATATCGTAATTATTCTGATGATTAGCGATATAAATTGCGTTAGGAAAATGGCCTGCACCGGGAGGTAAACGGGTTTCCACCTTCACACCAAACAGCGGCGACAGCCGGCCAAACATCCGGCCAAAACGCGCCACATGGTTAGGCTGTCGTGGTGTAAATAAGCACCAGATACAACCAAAAACGCACACCAGAATTGAATAGATAACCACGACGACAATACGGAAAAGTGCCAGCATTCCAACCCTCAATTTTTATTGCTATCCGGAGGCGCCGACGGGCAGAGAGACTGCCCAACGGCATCAGGCTATCAACGCCACCCTGCCGGGCGGGCGAGCACAGCCCCCCCTGCCCGACGCACGACGTTATCCGGCATCATCACCGGTTATTTCAGCCGGCTGTCCCGGATCTTCAACATCCACCCGATCAATACGCTGCAGACCGCGTGGCAGCAGAGTACCCCGACGGCCGCGCTCAGCCCGGAACTTCGCCAGATCTTCCGCTTTCAGCGTCAGCTTGCGCTTGCCAACGTGCAGCGTAATGGCGCTGTGTGGCGCAAGCAGCAACAGCCAGGCAAGGCCGTCTTCACCGGAGGCGGCCTGGGCGGAAGGAATAGAGATAATTTTATTGCCTTTCCCTTTCGCCAGCTGTGGCAATTCATTCACCGGGAACGTCAGCATGCGGCCGGCTTTGGTGATCGCCAGCAGCAAAATATCCTCACTGGCAATGGCCACCGGCGGCATCACTTTCGCATTCTGAGGTAAAGTCAGTAACGCTTTACCGGCGCGGTTACGTGAAATCAGGTCGCTGAACGTACAGACAAAACCATAGCCTGCGTCGGAGGCCATCAGCAGTTTCTGCTGTTCCGCCTCCATTAACACCTGTTCGACAACGGCGCCGGGCGGCGGCGTGAGTTTGCCGGTTAACGGCTCACCCTGGCCGCGTGCCGAAGGCAACGTGACCGGATCAAGGGCATAACTACGTCCGGTTGAATCGATAAATACCACCGGCTGATTGCTTTTTCCTCTTGCCGCCGCACGGAAACTGTCGCCGGCTTTATAACTCAGCCCTTGCGGGTCAATATCATGCCCTTTGGCACTGCGTACCCAGCCCATTTGCGAAAGAACAATGGTCACCGGTTCTGAAGGCACCAGTTCGGCTTCACTGATAGCTTTTGCCTCACCACGCTCACGCAGCGGGGAACGACGATCGTCCCCGTATTTCTCGCTGTCTGCCTGCAACTCTTTTTTCAGCAGTGCGTCCATTTTCCGTTCAGAGGCCAGTACTGCCTGGATACTGTCACGCTCTTTTTCCAGCTCAGCCTGCTCGGCGCGGATTTTCATCTCTTCCAGCTTCGCCAGATGACGTAGTTTCAGCTCAAGGATGGCTTCCGCCTGAGTTTCGGTGATGGCAAAACGCGCCATCAGCACCGGTTTCGGTTCATCCTCAGTGCGAATAATATGGATAACCTCGTCAATATTGAGAAAGGCCACCAGTAAACCATCAAGGATATGCAAACGCCGCAGCACTTTATCCAGACGATAATTGAGACGCCGGCGCACCGTATCACGGCGAAAAACCAGCCATTCACGCAGAATTTCCAGCAGGTTTTTTACCGACGGACGATTATCCAGCCCAATCATATTGAGGTTAATGCGATAACTTTTTTCCAGATCGGTAGTGGCAAACAGGTGATTCATCACCGGTTCCATATCAACCCGGTTAGAACGGGGTACCAGCACCAGCCGCGTCGGATTTTCGTGATCGGATTCGTCCCGTAAATCTTCAACCATGGGCAGCTTTTTATTACGCATCTGGCTGGCAATCTGCTCCAGCACGCGTGCGCCGGACACCTGGTGCGGCAGCGCGGTAATGACGATGGCACCGTCCTCTTTTTTCCATACCGCGCGCTGACGTACTGAACCACGACCACTCTGATAGATCTTTCGAATCTCCTCGCGCGGCGTAATAATTTCGGCTTCAGTTGGAAAATCGGGGCCATGAACGATATCCAGCAGCGCTTCGAGACTGGTTTCCGGGCGGTCAATCAGCTGTATTGTGGCAGCAGCAATCTCACGCAGGTTATGTGGCGGAATATCGGTCGCCATCCCCACCGCAATGCCGGTTGTGCCATTAAGCAGAATATTAGGCAAGCGTGCCGGCAGCATGCGGGGTTCGTCCATGGTACCGTCAAAGTTAGCCACATAGTCGACCGTGCCCTGGCCGAGCTCACCCAGCAGCACTTCAGCATATTTCGATAACCGCGATTCGGTATAACGCATGGCCGCAAACGATTTAGGATCGTCCGGAGCCCCCCAGTTACCCTGACCATCCACCAGCGGATAGCGATAAGAAAAAGGCTGCGCCATCAGCACCATGGCTTCATAACAGGCACTGTCGCCATGCGGATGATATTTACCTAATACATCGCCGACGGTACGCGCTGACTTTTTATATTTTGCGCTGGCGTTCAGTCCCAGTTCAGACATGGCATAGACAATACGGCGCTGAACCGGTTTCAGGCCATCACCAATATAGGGAAGCGCCCGGTCCATAATGACGTACATGGAATAATCCAGATACGCTTTTTCAGTAAACTTATGCAGGGCGAGACGCTCTCCCCCATCATGCGTCAATTCACTCATTACTGTTTTATCCTCGGCAAAACGCTGGTTGCGCGACGCTGGCAGATTTGACGAGGATAGTACCTTATCTGACGCACTTAGTCACAAACTACCCGCAGCGCCGGTGGGACAATCCTCGTACCCGTAGCGGGTCACCGGCGCAACCCTGAGCGGGGTTATTATTGCTCAGGCGCCCGGTCAGACGACAAAAAATTATAGGCTATTCCTCTGCTGGAGCGCCCGTCAGACGCCTTTACCAAACCCCGGCGGTGTATTCAGGGGAGGGGTGTTGGTGGCGTCTATCAGCACTTTCATAACGCCCGCCAGTTTCCAGCCATGACCGCTCTGCCAGTATTCATCTGCAATGATGAGATCAAACCACCGGACTAGGCACGTGATATTGACGTTATCAGACTCATCTCAGACTGATTTTTGTTTAAATAAAACAGAACCAATCGTGGAGGCCTCACCATGTTAACCGTTATTGCCGAAATCTGTGTTCATCCCGGTCAGCGCGCCCGGGTAATACAGGCCATCGAACACATTACGCCGACGGTATTGAATGAAGAAGGTTGCAGCAAATACCAGCTCCTGGTAGACCACGTTTCCCAGGTCCCCTGGAAACAACACTCTCCACATTCCATTTTTATGCTGGAGCACTGGGAATCACTGCGCCATCTGGAAAAACACCAGCAGGCTCCCCATATGGAAGCCCATCGCGCAAATATCAAAGATGATGTGATAGCGGTGAAAATTTTCGTGTTGCAGCCGGTGAATGGCCAGGAGCCAGCGAGCCACGTCGCCGGCGGATAAACACTAATTCAGTCAATCTGATGCAGCGTTTGCTACGCTGCATCAGAGAAGGCCCCAGCTTGCTTTTCACATAGCTGAGCGCAATAAAAAAGCCAATACCCGCCACATGCGCATTCAGCTGGTTATACCCGCCACCGGCATAACCACCTGCAATATTGCACTTAATTGATGAAAAAAGTTAACAGGATAAAAAAATATATGCATGCCTGTCGCGGGCCGGTAATAAACAAAAAAAACCAAGTACTGGCAACAATCCGACCTGGAATACGCCACGAAAAACAAAAAAACTAAAATAATTTTAAACAGTCATCAACGCAATCAGCTCGGCAAAATATTGCCGACTCAATAAGCGTGTTACGCCGCTGAATAAATAACCCACGCAATGTAAAATAATACAACCCTCTTATTTTTTAGTTTTTCATCTCACTTTATTTCATATTCACAGCCACCTGCCAGTAAAAGCAGGTAACTATGCTGACGGGAAACCTTGTTGATCATTTGTTTGCTTAAAACGCTTTTCTCTCACAAAAACAAGAACAAAACATAAACAAATCACATAAATTTTCTCTATTTCTAAGATATCTGCCGGCTGTAAAATCAGAATTTTTGAAATATTCATATAAATAAAGGTTTGATATTAATCTATTTCAATCAAATAGTTATAAATAGCTGAGCGATAAAACTTGAAAGAGAAAAACATTCAAAATGTCAATTTTAATGGGTGCAAGCTATTAGTTTGAGTTATTAACAATATTTTGAGACGCATGTACTTTTCTTAATTACAGGCTAAAATCGCGGCGAATAGGGATTGTTATCGTTCAGGGAGGGGTAATTTGACTGTGACAAAAGACTCCTCAGCATGTTACATTTTGACACGTAATCAGATAACGGAAAGGTTGAATAAGCAGAACTATGATTTTGATGAGATTGATGATATTCTTATTTTTCTCAAGTTAGTGTGTCACAGTCAACCGGACGACAGTGACTATCTCTATATCAGAAGCAAGTTGGGTTTATGCCTGTCTTTGCATGACAATAAAAGCAGTTTTTTTATTCCGCTGCGGGAACTTGCAACGGAACTTGACTGTATTATAAGAAGTTACATCCGGCGGGTTAATTACCGGGTGAATGACTAAAAAAGGTAATGGTAATGTTGTACCTTTCCAGCGCAGGCCTTTATTTCATGCCTGATCAGGCAGGCATGAAATAAAGATGTAGTTCATCAGCGCGGCACTTATGATTAACTATATTTATATCACCGGCTTTATGGACAGAGCCGACAGACCATTCTGCGGGATGCATAAATGATACTTTACACTGACTGATTTTCTTCGCACATGCTCTGGGTAATGCCGTTGTTTTTTTTACGGGGTAAATTTATGACAGCACGTATCCCCCGTTAATTTTCGCGCCCGGCCTGCTGGACAAAATAAATTTATCGTTCAAGGATAAAGCGGATACCTGTTCAGGCTTCCCGTTGCTGAAGTGCGTATATTTATACTGAGCATTATCTTTTACCTTTATTTTAAGGGGAAAGTGCTGCCTGTTTTATCGCCTGTCACGGGTGCAAATACGTTTTACCACGTCAGCAGCATTAGCGCCGTCATCGCACAAAAAGAAAAATATGAAATAACCCTGTTGTTGTTCACCGCTATCGACAGTTTCTGTTTGCTGACCTTATGGACAAGGTTAGCTGGCTGTTTGACAGGATGTTCAGGCTATTTCGCGTCGGTACAGGCCGGACGAAATAGGATTTTTAATGGAATGTATTTATTAATACGGGAATACACAATGAAACTGAATAAAGTGGCCGTTATTTTTGGCACCATGATGATAATGTCCGCCGGGATCGCGCACGCCGCAGACGGTGATGGCGGAGGTGGCGATAAAAAAACCACGACGGTCAGCGGTGGAACCGTACACTTCCGCGGTAGCCTGGTGGATGCGGCCTGTGCGGTCAGCTCTGACTCCTCCGATCAAATTGTCACAATGGGCCAGTACACCCTGCACCATTTCAAGAAAATTGGTGATAAATCCGGTTCTGTTCCCTTCAAAATTAAGCTGGAAGATTGTGACAGCACCGTCGCCAGCACGGCGGCAATGGCTTTTATCGGACAGCAGGATTCGGTCAAAAAAGATCTGCTGGCTATCGATACCGGTTCGGGTAATACCTCAACCGCTACCGGAGTCGCTATTCAGATTCTGGATGAATCATCCAAAGCACTGACCCCCGATGGTGCCACCTTCTCAACGCCACACAAGCTGATTGATGGTATGAACATCCTGAGTTTCTCCGCTCAGTACGTTTCCACCAGCGCAACGCCGACGGCAGGTGAAGCCAACGCTGACGCGACTTTTATCATGCAGTATCAGTAAATTGCTGCAACCAAGGCGTGTCCCCGGTCGATGTTTTTCCGGCCGGGGCGTTCAGGCGAGGTGATCCATGCGTCCCTGTCATGCTGGCTGCATGCTGGCTGTGTTGTTAAGTCTGATAGCAATGACGGGCAATGCAGCTGGCCGTCATATCCGTCACCACGTGGTAACCATCAAAGGTGGCGAACTGCATCTGCGCGGCTCACTGACCGAAGGCACCTGCGTGATATCAGCAGAACGCCGGGATATGCAAATAGATATGGGCCGTTACCGTACTGATGATTTTACCGGCGTTGGAAGTTTGTCCGCAGTGAGGATCCCGTTTGATATTCATCTGACCGCCTGTAATCAGCCGTTGGCAGGAAACATCAGCGTCAGCTTTTACGGCGCAACCGCGCCCAGGTCGCCGGATCTGTTTCTGGTGACCTCTGACGACGGAAACGCAGCTGGACTGAGTGACAGCACCCATGACAGTGGACTGGGTCTGCAGCTATCCGACAGCGCCGGCGACCCGATCATCCCAAATCACACTGCGGGGATGTCTCTGTTACCCCTCGCCGGCAACACCATTATGCATTTCACTGCCCGCTACCAGGCAACAGCCCGTCACCCACGGCCTGGTGAATTGCGCAGCGAAGTCTGGTTCAGGCTGGTTTATCCCTGACGGTCAGCCGTTATTCTATTTTACAGGTATCAACATCATGAGGTTCACTACAAGCGTTATTTTTCTGGCACTGATTACCGTCAGTCTGGCTGGCGTCAGCAGCGCCTTTGCCGGCGGCATTGGCCTTGGCGCAACGCGGGTGATCTACCCGGAATCAGCCAACCAGGCATCACTGTCGGTGACCAACAGCGACCCACACGAACGTTATCTTATTCAGACCTGGGTTGAAGACCAGCAAGGTAATAAAGTTCGTGACTTTATCGTTACGCCACCGTTGTTTGCCTCTGCGCCGAAAAGCGAAAACACCCTGCGTATCCTGTACACCAGCAGCCCGCTGCCACAGGACCGGGAAAAAGTCTACTGGATGAGCGTTAAGGCGATACCGGCCATCGACAAAGAAGCCATTAAAGGAAAGAACACGCTGCAACTGGCAATTTTGTCACGCATCAAACTGTTTATGCGCCCGGACAAGCTGGCAATGAGTAAAACAGAAGCCTCCCGGCATTTGCGTTTTCAGCAAAGCGCTGGCCGGCTGACCATCACCAATCCGACGCCTTACTACGAAACCCTGGTCAATTTAACGGTCGCGGGTAAAAAATTGCCAAATACCATGGTCTCGCCCCGGTCACAGAAAACGCTGACGCTACCAGCCGGTACGACAGGCAGCGTTCGCTTTCAGAGCGTCAACGATTATGGCGCACTGACCAGCCCGCAAATTGGCCAGCCATAACGCGGCCTGAAACGGCCATCCGGAGTAATCAGCAGTGAACCATTCCGCCGTACATGACAGAGTCAGACGCGTTAATTCGCGCTGTCGCTTGTCCGCGCTTGCGCTGGCGATTATCGCCGGATGTGCCCAGGGCGCTGACTGGTTCAACCCGGCCTTCCTGTCGGGAAACGGACAGGAAGTCGCCGATCTGTCACGTTTTGAAAGCGGGGCCGGCCAGGCACCGGGGGTATACCGGGTGGATGTGTGGCTAAACGATCGGTTTATCACCACCCACAGCGTTCGCTTTGAGGCAGAAAAACCGCCGCTCGCGTCGGAGAAAACCAGCCAGGAAAAAACAAAAGCCAACGGCGATAATACCGGACTGGTGCCCTGTCTGACACTAAAATGGCTGAAACGACTGGGAATAAACAGCCAGCAGGTGGCGGCATTACAAAATCTGCACGACGATGATCCACAGTGTCTCGACTTCAGAACGCTGTTTCCCGGTGCACAATCCTACTACGATTTTTCCACTCAGCGTCTTAATCTGTCATTTCCTCAGGCAGTTATCCGCAATAGCGTAGAAGGTTACATTCCTCCCGCAGAATGGGATGAGGGGATTAACGCCGCGCTGCTGAACTACACCCTGAACGGCGACCAGGGAACTGGCGGTAAAAATTATTTTCTCAATCTTAACGGCGGACTGAACCTCGGCCCATGGCGCCTGCGCCACAACGCTTCCTGGAGCTACTCAGATTACCAGGGCCATCGCAGCAACAGATGGCAGAATATTTCCACTTTTATTCAGCGGGCGGTGGTGCCGTTGAAAAGCGAGCTGGTGATAGGCGATAGCAACAGTGACGGCGCGATTTTTGACAGCCTCGGCTTTCGCGGTGTGCGGCTTTTTACCTCCGACCCGATGTATCCCGATAGCCAGCAGGGTTACGCGCCGACTGTCAGAGGCGTCGCCTCCGGCCGCTCAAAAGTCACTATCCGCCAGAATGGCTATGTCATTTATCAGGACACGGTGCAGGCCGGCGCCTTTGAAATCAGCGATCTCAATCCCACTTCCGCGAGCGGTGACCTCGATGTCACGGTAGAAAGCGACGCCGGTGACGTCCAGCACTATACGGTGCCCTACTCCACGGTCCCGTTGCTGCAGCGTGAGGGACGGATTAAATACGAGCTGATTGCCGGACGCTACCGCAGTGGCGCACAGGGCAAAAACGCACCGGTATTCCTGCAGGGTACCCTGGCACGGGGTTTCAGCGGGGGTTATACCCTGTATGGCGGCACGCAACAGGCCAATCGTTACCAGTCGCTTGTCGCCGGTATCGGGCAGAATCTCGGTAACTGGGGCGCGGTTTCCGCCGACCTGACCAGCGCCTGGAGCAGACTGGCCGATAACAGCCGCCATCAGGGACAATCGCTGCGTTTTCTGTATAACAAATCCCTGAATAGCCTCGGTACCAACTTCCAGTTACTGGGCTATCGCTACTCCACCCGCGGATTTTACACCCTTGATGAAGTCGCCTGGAATGCAATGGAAGGTTATCAGTATGCCTGGAAAGAGGACGATGAAGGCTATAACTATGCCCCACAGAGTTACCACAATCTGCGCCGTAGCCGGAAAGGCCGCTTTCAGGTAAACATTTCCCAGCAGCTTGGCAAACTGGGGTCGCTGTACCTGTCGGGCAGTCAACAAACCTACTGGAATTACGCTGGAAAAGACCAATGGTATCAGGCGGGTTTCTCCAGTGACTGGCACGGCATCAGTTATAACCTTTCCTATGCGGTGAGTCACAGCACCGGGCTGGCCGAAAACAGTCGTCTGCTCTCGATCAACCTCTCGATCCCGCTGAACCATTTCCTCTTCCCGGATAGTTCTGAACATGGGGCAATGGACAGCATGTACGCAACGGCACAAACCACCCGCGATCAGGATGGCGTCACACGCATGCAGACCGGGGTAAGCGGTTCATTGTTAAAGTCGCATAACCTTAATTACAGCGTGATGCAGGAACACAGTAACAGGACGGGTAACAGTGGCACTGCCAGTGCTTCACTGCGAGGCGGCTACGGCCAGGGCAGTGCAGCCTACAGTTACAGCCGTCATAACCACCATATAAACTGGAGTCTCTCGGGGGGCATAGTGGCCCATGCCAACGGACTGACCTTTAGCCAGGAACTCGGTGATACCAACGTTCTGATTAAAGCGCCTGGTGCTAAAGACGTGCGGGTAGAAAATGCCAACGGCGTGAAAACCGACTGGCGAGGCTACACCGTGCTGCCTTATGCCATGATGTACCGCCGTAATCGGGTGGCGCTGGATGTCAACTCCCTGGATATGCACACCGAAGTGGATGACAACGTAAAAAGCGTGGTACCGACACTGGGTGCACTGGTGCGCGTGGTATACGGGACGCATACCGGCGTACGCGCCCTGCTGACGCTCTTACATCATGGTCGTCCGCTACCTTTCGGCGCCGTCGTCACCGAAAAACCATCCGGTGCCAGCGGGATAGTCAACGAATCCGGCCAGGTCTATCTTACTGGCATCGCTCTGTCTGGCCAGCTGGAGGTAGTGTGGGGCCAAGGTCCTGCAGAGCGATGTAACATGACCTACCAGCTGCCTGCCGGCAGTGAAAAAAAAGCGGTCGCGCAGATGACAATTAATGAATAAGGAAAAAGATATGCTATTGCTCAGGCGTATTACTGCTCTTTCCTGCCACAACACTGCAATAAAAATAAGCGCTCTGCTTTTAACGGCTATCGTCACGCTTTTTAGCGCAATACCTTCTGCCAGGGGGACAAGCGGAGGCTATTGCGTCAAGGGGTGTGGTCCTTTAAGTACGCAAATTACCGCAAATTTAACCCATGAAGAGAATAAAACTGGCTATCAGATCAATAGTCAGGAAATTATAGGAAACTATATTACCATAAACTATCGCCAGGGAATCTATCATGGTGGTGAGGAATGGTTTATCTATCCTGGCCAGTCAATTCCAGCAGCCGGCACTATACCTTCCACCTGGCAATTCAATAAAGTCGATGATTATATTTCGGTGGCAATAAAAGAACAGGATAACTGCGGGGGTGATGCCTCCAATTAGTAGAACATGTGTTTCTCGATAAACGCTCCAATGACTTTTTCGTGGATCTCAACTGAGCGCGAAAAGCAGATTGTTTTACGAGCCAACCGTTTAATGCGGGTGCGGAGCGTCAGGTTATTACGTTCAATGCGTTGGGTGAAAATTTTGCCCGTCAGATGCT
>NZ_MOMB01000016.1 GCF_002752165.1 Erwinia sp. OLFS4 | reverse complement strand
TAAGCGTAAGTGAGTTGAAACACGCGGTGGCAGTCACGGCAGCGAAATCTGTCATAGACTTTAGGGTTCTGACCATGGCGGTAAACCTGAACAGACTGACAACGGGGACAATGAACGTTAACGCTGGCCATAAGAGAACCTCAAAAGCCCGCATTATACATCAGATTCAACCAATTAGAGGCATCACCCCTTTGCAGACAACATTGATAAGCTGGTGCAGGCACTCGATATTCGCAGTACCCAGCGCCTGCAACAAAGCACACATATCCATTTTATGCTGATCTTTGTGCTGATAACTGAACTGCTGCTGATGCGTCACTGGTTGCGTAAGCGGGTACTGTTGCCATGGCGTGCGCTAATGAATCAGGCAGATACCATCAGTCTGACGGACTTTACCCCGCGGGTGGCGATTAATGGACGTGATGAAATGGCGCAGTTAGCTTCGGCGCTAAATCAGATGGCCAGCGCACTGGCACAAAGCTATGGCACGCTGGAAAAACGGGTGCTGGAAAAAACCGCCAGTCTGGCGCAAAAACATGATGAACTGCGTTTTCTGTTTGCTGCCAGTCAGCGCTTACAGAGCAATGCGCCGCTGAGCGAACGAATTAATGCCGTTCTTAAGCAGCTGTGCCGGGTCACGCCGCTGATTGCTCCGTCGCTTAGCCATTATCCCCAGAGCAGTTCCGTCGCTGTCGGTAATCAACAACAACATTACTGGCAGCTGCGACCAGGCAAACCTGAGCAGGGTTACCTTAATGCGCGCCTGCCAGCCAGCCACCACCTGACCTGCGATCAGCAACAACTGATTGTCACGCTTTGCGAAATGATCGCGAACACGCAAACCGCCGCCAGCCAGCAGGATTACCGTCAGCAGGTGGCGTTAATGGAAGAGCGCAGCGCAATTGCGCGTGAATTACACGATTCTATTGCCCAGTCATTGAGTTGTCTGAAAATACAGCTTGGTTGCATACAAATGCAGCCTTGTCTGAAACAACCTGACACTGTGGCGCTGCTGGCTCAGATGCGCGAGGAGCTAAACCGATCCTGGCGTCAACTGCGTGAACTGCTGACGACATTTCGCGTGCAGCTCTCGCAGCCGGGCTTACTGCCGGCGCTGGCGGAAACCTGCACGGAGTTCAGCACCCGTCTTGGTTACCCGCCACAGCTTGACTGGCAGGCCGCCAGCGTCGGCTTTACCCCGTCACAATCACTGCACCTGACCAATATCGTGCGTGAAGCGCTGAATAATGTGGTGCGTCATGCTTCGGCCACGGCGGTGCATATTGTTGTCAGCTACCATAACCATCAGGTTAAGCTGAGCGTGCAGGATAATGGCCGCGGTTTTATTGCCGACAGCGTTGCCCGCGAGCATTTTGGACTGGCTATCATGCATGGCCGCGCCCAGGCACTCAACGGCCATTTCAGACTGCATACTACCCCCGGCCGCGGGACGCGTATTGAGGTTTGTTTTCCTTTAACCATTCAGGATGATAATGACCATGACTCCCGCAACACTCTTACTGATTGACGATCACCCCACCCTTCGGCGGGGTATTTGCCAGCTGGTCAGTCTTGATCCGATGCTGAAAGTCATCGCTGAGGCAGGCAGCGGTCCCGCCGGGGTGGCGCTGGCACGCGAGCATGACCCGGATCTGATCCTGCTGGATATGAACATGCCCGGCTGTGACGGACTGGCCACGCTACATGCATTGCGCCAGCAGCCGCTTTCCAGCCGGATAGTGATATTTACCGTCTCCGATGCGCAACAGGATGTGGTCGCCGCTCTGCGTCAGGGCGCAGAGGGTTATTTGCTTAAAGATATGGAGCCGGAAGCATTACTGGCTGCACTTCATCAGGCCGCTGCTGGCGAAATGGTTCTTAGCGATAATCTGGCACCGCTGCTGGCGGAACAGTTACGCGCGCCACAGGTGCCGGCAAACCTTGCGCTGAGTGCTCTCACTCCGCGTGAAACCGAAATATTGCATCAGCTGTCACGCGGGCTCAGTAATAAACTGATTGCCCGCGAACTGGATATCAGCGAAAGCACGGTTAAGGTACATGTTAAACATCTGCTGCAAAAACTCAGCTTGCGTTCACGTACCGAAGCGGCTATCTGGCTGTTACAACAGAAAAAATAACCGTTATCCGCGACAGCCTTTGCTGCCGGGACATCCGGCACAGCCACGAGCAACACGATGGTCAGCCGGCCGGTTGTCGCTGGCAGCCAGACGCGAACTTAGCCAGCGTAAGCCGCCAATCAGCAACACATTTACCATTACCACCAGCAACAGCCAGCCACCACTGGAGGCAGGATGCTGGCGGAAAGTAGCCAGCTGGTAGTAAAAGGTTGCCAGCGACCAGGCCAGATTCAGCCCCCAGCCCATGGCAAACAACATCCAGCGCGCCCCGGACTCACGGGTAATAGCGCCCATCACTGAGGCACAAGGAACGTACAGCAAAACAAAAATCAGATAGCTGTAGGCACTTTGCACACTGCCAAATTTTTTGCTCATAGTACCCGAGGCGCCGCTGTCCATATCGCCATCCCCTTTACTGGCTTCAACCGGATTAGCCAGTACGCTCAGGGAAAATGTTGCCTTAACCGACTGCCATGTCTGTTCAACGGCATTTTTCAGCGCCCGGCTCAGGCTGAAATCGGCCGCTACAAATGGCTGCTGCTGAATAGCCTCAGCGGTATACAGGGTGTTAAGGGTACCCACCACCACTTCTTTTGCCATTGCCCCCGTGATCAGCCCCACCGTCGCCTGCCAGTTATCCTGCTGAATACCAATCGGTGACAGCAAGGGCGTCAGGGACTTACTGACATCCGCCAGCGCCGACTGGTCAATATTACTGACAATACTGCCGTTAAAAGCAAAATTACTCAGCCCACCAATCAGCATGCTGGCCAGCACAATAACCTTACCGGCGCGCAGAATAAAACCCTTTAACCGCATCCAGGTCTGCAAAAACAGACTTTTAATATGTGGGATATGGTAGAGCGGCAGGTCCATAATAAATGGCGTCGCTTCACCGCGCATTAAAGTATGTTTCAGAATAAGCCCCGTCGCGATGGCCGCCAGTATTCCCAGAACATAGAGCGAAAAAACAATACTGGCACCGTGCTGACCAAAAAATGTGGCGGCAAATACCGCGAATATCGCCAGTCTGGCACCGCAGGACATGAATGGCGCCATAATCACCGTCATCTGGCGGTCACGCGGCATATCCAGCGTTCTGGCCCCCATAATCGCCGGCACATTGCAGCCAAAACCCACAATCAGTGGAACAAAGGATTTTCCCGGTAATCCAAGCAGTTGCATCAGACGGTCCATCACAAACGCGGCCCGTGCCATATAGCCGGAATCTTCAAGAAAGGACAAAAACAGATACATCAGGCCAATCTGCGGCACCAGTGGCAAAACGGTGTTAATCCCACCGCCGATACCCTGCGCCATAAAAACCGTCAGCCAGGTTGGTAAATGGAATTCAGCACCGAGCCAGCGCACACCGTCAATAAATATCGCGGCTGAACTGAGCTCAAACAGCGGTTGCAACGCCCCACCCAGATTTATCGATAGCAGGAACATCAGGTACATAACCAAAAAAAATATCGGCAATCCGGCCCACCGATTAAGCACTACCCGATCGAGTGTCAGGGTTAAGCGATTAAGCTGTGCTTTACTAACCGAAGTGACCTGCTGACAAAGTTGTGCTATTGCCTGAAAGCGGGCTTCAGCCATCAATATACTGGCTTCACTGCCGGTGGAAGCATTTATCGTCGCCAGTTCCTCCGGCACCTGTTGACTGGCTGCGCCGGCAAGCTTGCCACTGATAATGTCACCCTTTAACAACTGCTGGGCCAGCCAGATTTTATGACGCTCACCAAGGCTTTCCGGCATCGCCTGCGCCAGACGGACAAATGCCTGCTGCAACGGTAATGGATAGCAAATTTGCGGCATATCAGCGATGGCGATTGGCTGGTCGATCTGCTGTTTAAGTTCTGCAATACCCTGCCCACGCGAACTCACCAGTGGAATGACCGGACAACCCAGCCAGGCGGCCAGCGCCGCCGTATCAATATCAATATGCTGACTTTGCGCCATATCCAGCATATTCAGCGCCACAATGCAGGGTATACCAAGCGCAAGCAATTCAAGCGTCAGGTTAAGGCTGCGCTCAAGGCAGGACGCATCCACGACATTGATAATCAGATCGGCTTCGCCGCTGAGCAGATATTGACAGGCAATTTGTTCATCCAGCGATGCCTGATGTGAAAGCGTGGTTAACGACAAGGTACCAGGCAAATCCACCAGAGTGACATTCGCCGTCCCGGTCGTAAACTGACCCTGCTTGCGTTCAACGGTAACACCGGCCCAGTTGCCTACCCGCTGGCGTGCACCGGTGAGCTGATTAAATAAGGTGGTCTTACCGGCATTGGGATTACCAAATAATCCAATGGTTATTTTTTTCATGATGTCACCTCCCGTAATTCAAGATGAATCATGTCTTTTTTACGTAGCATCAGGCTCTGTCTGCAGGTACGAATTTCAATAGGATCGCCAAGCGGTGCAATGCGGACTATTTCAAAGACACTGCCTGGTAACAGACCAAATGACAATAATTTTTGTCGCCAGGCTGGCGATATTTCCGGCGAGAAACTTACTATTGAAATAATTTGTCTGGAATGAAAATTCATTATATTACCTGAGCATGGAAGAAAATCTCGCATGAGATTAAAGATGAAAATCATTCTCATTCTTGATCTTAGTCAAGATAATGCGTTTCTGTATAAGATATAGCCACCCATCAGCAGCGCATTATTGGTTTATTGCTTAATCAGCCCCCGGTTTACGCGTTTATTCCCGCATTTGATTTAAGTAAAGAATTAATATGCTACAAGTCATTGTGTTATCCCCTGATAACATCTGTTCAATAGGTCTTTTGGCGTGGCTAATACATTTTTACGCAGCGGAAATCTTGACTCGGTGCTGGCGCTAGGCGAAAACGGCCAGCCTGTCTGGTATTCAGCACGGCAAATCCTTGAAACGTTGCGATTACGTCAGAAGCAGGCACTGGCAGATTTGTTTGCCCTTCCGCAGCCTGACGAAGCCGGTAGCCGTCTTGACTGGTACGCGCAGTTTGAAGGTAACGTGGTGAGCTGGAATAACGCCAGCAGCCATTCACGCAGCCAGGCTATCAGTCAACTGGAGCAGTGTGCGCAGGCATTGCAGGAAATCAGTCACGTGGCACGCGCTGCTGGCAAACCTGGACATCAGTTATTCGCTAACCTGCTGGCGAAAGCATTGCATTTTCCCGATCAAAACTGCGTTTTCCTGGTTGCAGATAAACCGGTCATTACTTTCTGGGGTTTTAGTGCATTAAATAAAAGACTGACTGATCCGCTCGACCTGTTGCGACACAGCGTGCAGGAGAGTATGCCACCGCTGATTACCCCCGTGGCAACGGTTACACCAGCAACACACAGCATGTCTTCTTGCGGACAAACCTCACAGACGAATCCTGATAATCTGCCCTTTTCCCCGCAGGCAAGTATCAGACAACAGCAACAGCTGTCAGCGATGTATCAGTGCTCGCTGCCGGCTGACAACATGACGGAGCCTGAGCCTGAGCCGGGTAGTCAGCAGTCTGTGGCATTGCAAGGTCATTCCCGCCCGCACAGATGGCGCTATGGCTGGATACTGCCGGCCATCGCTCTGCTGGCGCTGGCCGGCCTCCAGCTACGCAGCTATTTCAGCGCAGAAAAATCGCCGGTGCTCAGCCAGGCGCGGCCGGCAGCGAAAAAAACACCGCTACCGCGGCTGCCGGTGCTGGATCCACACAATCAGGCAACGCACTCGTCCCCGATAGCAATACAGCTGCCGCTGGCCCATGCCAGCCTGGTACCACCTGCCACGCCACATCCGTTGACAGAAACTGCTGCTGATACCGGCCAGACGCAGCCTAAAAACGTATTAGTGTTACCCGCCACTGCAGTGCGGCGTGGTTCAACCCAATTTCTTAATGGCAGCTGGCAGGTCGTTCCGGGGGTTAATATCCCGGTAACCGGCCGTTGGCCGTTGCTGCGTTACCAGTTTAGCAACGGTAAAGGCACGGCCACGCTGCTACAAGGCGGCAATATCCGCTGCCGGATTGATGTTTTTGCCGGTCTGATGAAGTCGGGAAAGCTGGTGATTAAAGCCCGCAGCAGAGCAAAATGCAGCGATGGACGCCATCTTGCTATGCCGGAAGTCAGCTGTACTCAACCCGAGACCCGGGCGGCTTTATGCAGCGCGCGCTTTGACGATAACACGGCCTATCCTGTTACCATGCAGCGTGCGGGGAGATAACCCATGCTTGTCACTCTCAATGATTACCCACCACAACTGACCCTGATTGCTGATAGCGGAATTCAGTTTCTCGACTTTGGCCTGCAGCCCGCTCAGGCAGAAAGTTCAGTGGGTAAATTCGTGCGAAAAACCAGTAATGGTCCATTGCTGCGACTTGACCACGATGCCCTCAACGATCGCTATCTGCTCATGCAGTCCGACAATCAGACTTACGAAACGGTCAAGCCAGAATACAGCTATCCGTTACAACAATCGCTACAACTGCTTGATCGCCTGTGGTTACCGATGCCCTGGCTGCGTATTATCCCACCACGAACCTTTGTGGGCGGACCGGATAACTGGGCGCGCATGCGCATCGTCGCGCTTGACCAGCCGGATAGCGGCGGCAACAGCCACCGCCTTACTCTGGCATTTGATACCCGGGTTTATTCTGATGATCACCCGTATGCCGCACTGACCTTGACTGACAGCGATGTGACAAACGGTTCAATTTTTACTCTGGCCTGGCAGAACGATGAGTTAATTGATTTTCTTGACCAGACCTGGGTTGATGGCTGGTTGCGTGAAGTATTCAGCGAACAATCAGACGCCAAAGAAAGCCGCAGTTTATCCGATATAAATAGCGCCCTGCGTGAATTTGAATATCAGGCTCACTATCTGAATCTGCTGCATTTTATTGCCAGTGAACGACAGTTACCCACGCTAAAAATCTGTTCAGCTTCAGCACAGCAGCCGGCTGTTGACGTCGATTTGATTCTGGATGTCGGTAACTCGCATACCTGTGGCATTTTGGTTGAAGATCATCCGGATGACCGTCAGGGACTGAAACACAGTTATGAGCTGCATTTGCGTAATCTCGGTGAACCCACCCAAGGGTATAACGAACTGTTTGAAAGCCGGGTGGAATTTTGTCAGGCGCACTTTGGTAAAAACAATTTTTCACTGCAGAGCGGCCGTGATGAAGCATTTCTCTGGCCCTCGATGGTGCGGGTCGGTCGTGAAGCATGTCAGCTGGCACTTCAGCACGCAGGTCACCAAGGCCGCAGCGGTCTGTCGAGCCCTCGCCGCTATTTATGGGATGAAGATCCCTGGCGCGCTGGCTGGTATTTCAGTCAGAAAAAGGGGCTAAGCGGACAGCAATCGCCGGCAATAGCCGCCCCGTTTACCTGTCTGATTGACGATGAAGGTGAGCCGCTGTTCCAGCAGCCACCGGAGCAGCGCCTGCCGGTATTCAATCCCCATTACAGCCGCAGCGCGCTGATGAGTCTGATGCTGTGCGAATTACTTAGCCAGGCATTGTCGCAAATCAACAGCGTGGCACAGCGTTATCGCCTGTTGCGTAGCAGCGCCCCCCGCCAGTTACGCCATATTATTCTGACCCTGCCATCGGCAATGCCGAATGCCGAGCGGGAAATCTTTCGCCGGCGTATGCAGCAGGCGATTGGCCTGGTCTGGAAAGCGCTGGGCTGGCATCCTCATGATGCAGCGTTCAGCAGCGATGCCGATCGGGCGCTCAGCCGGCTGCCGGTGCCTGATATTCAGATGGAATGGGACGAAGCCACCTGTGGCCAGATGGTTTACCTTTATAATGAAACTGTGGTGAATTTTGCGGGTCGGGCTGACGCTTTTTTTGCCAGCATGGCACGACCCGATCGCCAGCGCGCGGCGGATGAAGTGCCAGGAAAAACGCTGCGTGTTGCCACAATTGATATTGGCGGCGGAACCACAGACCTCGCGATCACCCAGTACCATCTTGATGACGGCCAGGCTAATAACATCAAAATCAGCCCGCAATTGCTGTTCCGCGAAGGCTTTAAAAGCGCAGGCGATGATATTCTGCTGGATGTTATCCAGCGCTACGTATTGCCCAGTCTGCAGCAGGCATTTAAGCAGGCAGGCATGATTAACCCGGAAGCGGTAATGAGGCGCTTGTTTGGCCCACAAGGCCGCGCCGACGGGCTCTCTACCCTGCGTCAGCAGGTGACGTTACAAATTTTTATACCGCTTGGTCAGGCCATTCTGACCGCGTACGAGCATTATGATCCGCTCGACCTGACAGCTGAAATCGATAATCAGTTTGCTGAACTGTTGCCACAGCCGCCCACCGCGCAATTGCACGATGATATTAATCGCGAAATTCAGCGTGAACTGCCAGCGAAAGCGGCCCCGTTTAATATTTTGCACGTGACGCTGATTGTCCCCCTGGCGGGATTGCACGCTGAATTTATTTCTCCGCGTATGAATATTAGCCATAATCTGCGCGCGCTGACAGAACTGGTCGCCGCATATGACTGTGATATCTTGCTGCTTACCGGTCGTCCTGCCGCTTTTCCCGGGATACAGGCGCTGTTTCGCCACCTGCAACCGCTGCCGGCGAGCCGCATACTGTCACTGGATGGTTATCATACCAGCGACTGGTACCCGTTTAATAAAGACGGTCGTATTGCGAATCCAAAATCTACGGCGGTGGTCGGTGCCATGCTCTGTCTGCTGTCGCTCGATTTGCGGCTCGGTCATTTCGGGTGCAATGCCGGCGATATTCGCCCTTATTCGACCCTCCGCTATCTCGGTGTGCTCGACGACAATCAGGTCATGAGCGCTGGTAATCTTTGGTACAAAGAGATCGATCTTGACCAGGCGAATTATACCCTTGACGATAAAACATATTTTCGGGTTCGCGGTAATCTGACTCTTGGCTTCCGCCAGCTGGATAATGCACGCTGGCCCGCTTCCCCCCTGTATAGTCTGACCATTTGCGATCCCTTGCTGGCACGTAAAATTGCCGGTAATAGCGAATTACGGTTACGACTTACTCTTCGCCAGCGGACGCAAACAGGCGCTGCCGATGGATTTGAAATTGCCGACGCACGCCTGGATGATGGTAGTCAGGTTTCGCCCGGGCAGCTGCGGCTGACGTTAAATACCCTGGCAGCCAGTAGCCCCGGCGTGACGCATTACTGGATTGATAGCGGGAGCGTTTATAAATAATGAAACCGGTGACCAGTAAACATCTTGCCGCCCGGCTGGACGACAAATTTCAACAAACCGCGGCCGCACTGGATGATGCTCTTAGCTGGGTCAACAGCCAGCGCCAGCAGGTCCCCTGCCTTGAGCAGGAAGCCGACTGGCTCACGGTGAAATTGCGCCAGCTCAGTAATCAGGCGCGGCATTTTGCCGCCGCCAGTCAGCAGCCGTGCGCAGTGGGATTTTATGGTCTGGCCCAGGCCGGCAAGACCTATCTTATCCAGTCGCTGTTGCACGCTGAGAATAGCCGCTTAGTCATTGATGCCGGCGGGCATCCGCTTGACTACGCCCAGCAGATTAATCCGTGGCAACAAACCGCCACCCTGGTGCAACGCTTTACCCGTCAGCCACAGACTAACAGCAAAAAATGGCCGCTGCAGTTGTTGCTGCTCAGCGAAACGGAAATCGTCAGTATGCTATTTTCTGTCTGGCTGCAGCGCTTACCTGCGACAATGCCGGCTGACTCGCTGCTGGCAACGCGCCTGAAAAATCTGCTGCGTTACCGCCAGCGTGAAGCGCTAGCAGGGATAACTTGTGCTGATATGGCGGCATTAAGGGTGTGCTGTAACCGCGCCTGCTGGCCACAGCAGGCTGTGTTTGATCGCCATTTCTGGCCGCTGGCAACTACGCTGGCTCCGTGGCTAAATATTGATGAACGTGCGCAATTATTTTCGCTGTTATGGCATGATGCGCCGGATCTGACCGCACTGTACCGCCAGCTGGCCCATGTGCTGCATCAGCTTGGCCATGCCCGCCAGGTAGCTGCGCCCGCTGCGGCAATTGATGATGCCGGATGCAGTCTGCTTACCACCAGTGCCCTGCAGGATTTCAATACCCCGGCGGCCCTCACCCTGCAGGTTTGTCCGCGCCGCAATGGCAAATTACTAAAATCAGTGACCCTGTCACTTTCAGAGTTAACCATACTCGCCCGTGAAATCAGCTTCCCCCTGCACCAGGCCCCGCAACTGGCACTGTTTGAACAGGCAGATATTCTGGATTTTCCGGCAAGCGGGGCAACAGATGAAAGTGACCATCGCGCCATGCCCCTGGCACTGGAAGCCATCCAGGCGAAACGTTCATTGTTACTGACGCTTGCCAGTGAGGCGCAGCAAATGCACTGGCTGCTGGTCTGTACTGCCAGTACCGACCGGACTAATACGCGTCTGCCAGCAGCGATGCTTACCGGTTGGCTGAATCAAACACAGAGTGACCAACCCGATCAGCATGCAGGCCGCCAGCCGGGGCTAATATGGGCATTAACCCCTTATGATCACAAGGTTACCGGCGGGGAAAACTACGATCTCGCGATTCAGCGTGCAATTGGCCAACCCGGTAAGCGCTGGGAAAGTATGACGGTCAGCGATGATAAAGGGTTACTGCGCCTTGCCAGCTGGCTGACCAGTGAGGTGAAACAGGACCGCCGGCTGACACACCTCAGTGGACAGCACCAGGAATTATGCCGTGAATTACGTGATAATGTACTCGCGCGCTGGCTAGCTGATGACAGCACAACTGCGCCGTCGGCAAAGCAGCGTATTGCCAGCCAGGTTATCAAGGCGTTACAGCAACGGACGGGCGTGCACGGCGAACTGCTGGAGCGACTGTTACCCACACGCGATAGCCTGCGTTATCTGTTTATACAGCAGCACCAGCGTGAGCTGGCGCAACACGATGGCAGTACCCTGGGGACCGCCCATCCCTTCAGTATCGGCATCAGCCTTGACCTGCTCAGCACAACGCCACAAGCGCTGGTTTCGCCACAGATAGACACCCCGTCTGGCGGTGAACATGCTGTATTTGCCCATCAGGTCTATTGTTTCTGGATAAATCACCTGCGCCAGCTGCCGGATAACCGCTCGCTGCAGCTGCTGCTTGATGTCAGTAAACCTGTCCTTGAAATGCTGACCACTGAGCTGATCACCGGCAGTTTGCGGCTGGAGATTGAACAGGCGTTGCAGATTGCACTCAGTGACAGCACGTTGAATGCGCTGCCGGTAAAACACCTTGCTGAACGCCAGGTTTCTCTGGCCCTGGGCGTGCTGTCAGACTATGTAACCTGGCTGGGTTTTCAGACGCTGGCAGAGGATCAGAAACCCGATAGCCGTATCCATCCCGGGGCAAAAATTTTTGCCCGCCCAGTGAGCATTCCCCCCGCGGCGGCGGGACAACGGCTGGCGCGTCTGCCAGAAGTCGCGCTAAATAACGCGGCTTATTATATCTATGACTGGTTAATCGCCCTCAATCAACTGATTGTACAAAATGCCGGTTACCCCTCTTCGCCGGCGGTGAGCGGCAGCGCGCGCCAGCAGCTGGTGAACATTATTACCCAGGCGACGGCCGGATGCAGTACAGAAAATCGTAGTGACACTGTCACTTAATTATCAGCCGAAAGGCGCCATCTGTCTCCTTTTCGGCTTCTTTTAATAAGCTAATCAGCGCAGAAAATTGCTGTGGATCGGCATGCTGATGGAAATGACGTAAGGTTAACTGAAACGGTAAGGCAATTTCGCCGGTTATGGCATCCCATAACGCATCAAGATTATTGCCAAAGTGGCTGCTCAGGTTGAGCCTGCTGGCAAACTGACGATAAAACTCGGGCACGGCGGCAATAGTACGAAAATCTAGACTGAGTTGCTGGATCATTGGTTCACCTGCTGGAAGTGTTGGTAATGATCGTGAGTGACGAATATCAGCCCATCACTGGAGTAAAGCAGTCGGTCGCTGCCGCGCCGGCCGCAGCGATAGTTAATATCCGCCTCAAACCATTTACGCCCGGCCTGTTGCGGTAATTGTTGTTCACGATTACTAAAACGGTCTCCGCCAATTGCCCTCCCCGGTAGCACCTGACAAAGGTTACCCTGAGCAGGATTCCAGCCCTGGCGGCGGGCCTGGTTTTTACTGATATAAACATCCGGTAAACGCTGATGCTGCTGTAGATAACTGATCACCCGCTGCTGACGGGTCAGTGCTGTAATATCGTCCGTCCGCGCGCGGGTCTGCTGCTGGTCATGGCGCGTGGATATCTCTGCGCGCTGATGTGGCTGACGCAGTCCATAAATTGCGGCGACGACAGCCAGCAATGCGGCAATAATTAATCGCTTACTCATAGATTATTCACTTTAAAGGAATGCGCCATTACGCCGCATCATACCAGCCCGGCTGCCCGTAACTCGCTTTTAAGATAGGCGTAATAAAGCGGTGCCGCCACCACGCCAGCCAGGCCAAATGCTGATTCAAAGATCAACATCGCCAGCAAAATTTCCCAGGTTTTGGCATTGATACGCGTACCAAAAATACGGGCATTAATAAAATATTCCAGTTTATGAACCAGAACCAGAAAAGTCAGGGCAATAGCAGCAGCTTCCAGAGAAAGAGACAGACCAACCAGCACAATAACGGTATTAGAGATCAGGTTGCCAATAATCGGTAACAACCCGGCAAGAAACGTCAGCACCACAATGGTTTTGCCAAAAGGAAAATGCAAACCAAATAGTGGTAGCACGCCAAACAGAAACGCGCCGGTCAGCAGCGTATTAACCAGCGAAACTTTAATTTGTGCAAACACCACGTTCTGAAACGAGGTTGCCAGGGTAGCCAGTCGCATCAGCAGCGCACTTTTCAGCGGCAGCATAGTTTTTCCATCGTGCAGCGTACTGCGCAATGAAATAATTGCGCCGAGCAGCATGCCAATCAGCATTGTGGCGACGGTATGGGCCGCAGTTTTCCCTAAATCCTGAACCACCACCAGGTGTTCACGCAGCCAGCCAATTAACTGCGTTTGCAGTTCATCTATATCCGCAGGCAGGTAACGAACAATCACCGGCGACAAGGTATGCTGGGCATCATTCAGCAACTTGCTGGCGGTGGCATGAAAAACCTGAGCGTTGCGGAAATCGTGCAGAAAAAAAGCGATAATTTTGCTGATGCCGGTGATAAGACCAAGAATGATCAGCATGCTGAGAGTCAGAATAATAATCCAGCGTGCCGCCTGACCTTTAACCAGCCTTTGCACCCATGGGGTCAACGCCACTATGATCTGGTAGACAATAAAACCGGCAAGAAAACAGGGTAACAAGCGCAGAGGAAAGATTAGAAACAGCGCCAGTGCAATCAGAACATAGCTGGCTAACTGAATATAATCCTGCCGCTGGTGGTGACGTATCTCCATTTCGATCCCCGTCGAAAATGACAAAAAGAAAGGCGGAGAAGTATACAACAGAGTGCGACACTTGAGTACAGCGGAAAGGCGCGGGCAATCAACCCGCGCGTTATGATTAATTTGTCTGGCAACTCTCGGTGCGGGCCTGACGTCGCCAGGCTCCCGGTGACTGACCAAACTGACGTTTAAAGCTACGATTAAAAGATTGCTGTGAATCAAAACCAAAAGAAATGGCAACATCAAGGATAGGTTCCGCGCCTCCGGCCAGACGTTCAGCGGATTTTTTCAGGCGTCTGCCGCGAATATATTCACCCAATGGACGGCCAGTGTACTGTTTAAACATGCGCTGCAGGTGCCATTTTGAATACCCTGCCCGCTCTGCAACGCTGTCAAGATCCATTTTCCCTTCAATATGACCATCGATCCACTTTACGAGATCGTCAATAAAATCATGATGATTCATCAGACTTCTCCTTTCTTATCTGGTTGTTTCCCTGATGCCAGCTTCAATGACAGGGCAACCTCTAAAAAGTAACTTTAACTGGAACATTTAATTACGGTAGAGGAGCACGCCATAAAATGCAAGTTTAAAAATTACTTTTTAGTCAACCGGTCGGTTTACCCTGAGCAGTGAAGCCGGACACAACACCGCACTTAAATCAATGAGTTTGGAATATTTACTGTACGCGTTTTGCCCTCCGTGGACTGACGACATGACTCTGGCCGTGGATGCCCTGGCTGCTCTCCTGCAACCGGACACCTTTTTGTTGTGGCATTTTTCTGTGGCAGGATAAAGCAGAGCAACTAAAGCGACTAATATTGCACTCTGTCACACTGTGTGCCGCAACATGCCGGTGATAATCATCTTTCATAAGACGACCGACATCTTACCTGTTTTAAGACAGCTGATACTGAAATGATCTTTATTGAAGATTTACTAATCTTATTTCTGATTAAATAATGCTGGTACAGCCCTTGCTATTCCCATTAGCGTACAGTTTATATTAATGCATGCACGATTAACAATTAAATTTATTTAATAGACATGCCAGTTTCATCATTTTCCGCTAATCATTTGTGGTCCGGGACATTTCAATATTTTTATTAATGGTCGGCTTTCGTCAGGTTATTAATCAATACTGGTGGTTAAAAATAACAAAATTAGCCGGCGTAATGAAAATAAAAACAACTTTTTGCTGCAATATATAACAAGCTATTATTTTTTAAGACTGCGGTATTATGCTATGCCATTCCCGGTGACTGCGCGTTAGCTGTCACAAAGTCTGCATGTGGCAAAGCGGGTGACTTTTCACGCCGCTAAAGTGTTGCCCCAGGCTGAGCCGGTTTTTCATCCGCGAGCGGACGCCGATCGCGCTGGCAAATTTCATGCAGAGCATCAGCAACCGTCCGTTTTTTCAGGACATTCATCGACGCCAGCTCTGCTTCTTTCGCCAGTTCTTTAAAAAACCAGCAGGTATTTGCCGACACCACGCATCGACCGGCCACCTGCGGACGTTGCGGTAACAGAGGCTTATCTTCAATCACCGAGCTGTAAATATCACACAAGGTGATTTCCGCTGCCGGCCGCCCTAGCCGGATGGTGCCACAACGCCCCAGCGTCGATACAATAATGCCATCCCGGGTCAGTGGCACCATAAGTTTGCGCACAAAGCTGGGATTGGCTTCCAGCCCGACAGCAAGAATTTTACTGGTACTGCGTCGCCCTTCCCGTTCTGCCATGGCAATGCTGAGCACCATTTGTAAGGCGGTAGGAAAGCGTAAATCAAGCATAATAATATCCTTGCTTTTTTCCGATTTTCAGGTCAGACCGCAGTTATTAAAACGCACTAAAAATCATTGAGGTATAAAAATCTATTAAAATCTGTTGACAAATAATATATCACAGCGTCGACACCATGAGAAGTCAGACGCTACGCCGTAAATAGCTATATCACCAGTATGCTGAATAGCAGGCGATTATTGCTGTTATAGCGGCACAATGGGATCATTCCGGACAGCCAATTTTATCCTGATATTGCTGCAGCGAACCGGAGCTTTATTCTGCGGACCCGCCAGCGGGTAGCTGCCATTTCAGGGCCGCCACCAGCAGCAGATTAAACAGGCTTAGTGCAAGCAACATCCACAGCGTGGCTCTGGCGCCAAAGCTGGCATAAACGCTGGCCGTCACCAGCGGGGTGAGAGCCTGACCAATCAACGCTGGCCGCGCCATACGCCCCATGACAACCGCATAGTCCTGCGCTGATACCATCGCCAGCGGCAATGTGCCACGGACAATAGCCCGTAAACCGTTACCCGCACCGTATAACACCATGGCCAGCGCTGCCGATTGCGGTAGCAGTGTCAATAATAGCAGCCCCAGCGCCACCAGCCCCACAGAGAAAAAGGTGGTCCAGATGGGGTGACTTCGGCTAAATAACATATCGACCATACGTGAAGCCACCTGGCACGGCCCCGGAATAGCACTGAGCGCCAGCGCGGTTGTCAGGGCGTAACCACTGGCCTGTAGTAGCACAATCAGCTGCACCGAGATTGCGGTCATAATCACCGATGCCAGGGTAAAAATGGCGCAGAGTAACCAGAACAATGATGGCGCCAGCGCGCTGTCGCCAGGGGACAATGATTGCCGTTTGTAGCCGGGTGTGAGCGCTGCCGTTGCGGGTAAGGCCATCCTGTACATTGGCCAGATACAGACGATCAGCATAGCGGCCCAGATAAGACAGGTTTCTCGCCAGCCAAAGAGCGCAATTAATGCTGCCAGTCCGGGCCACACCAGCGTGGTACAAAAACCGGAAATAAGCGTGATACCGGTGATGGCCCGGCGGGCAACAGCGCTGTATATTGTGCCTAGCACGGCAAACAGCGCATCATAAAGTCCCATTGCCATTCCCACGCCAATCACCAGCCATGCCAGTAAAAACAGCCATAAGCTGTGACTAAGCGCAATGATAATCAGCCCTGCGGCTATCGTTAACCCGCTGCAAGCCAGTAACTGTCTCCCGGCACCCGCAGCGATAATACGCCCGCACAGGGGTGCCAGCAGTCCGGAGACCAACAACGCCAGCGACAGGGCACCGTACACCCAGGCCTGCGGCCAGCCGGTATCGCGTATTATCGGCTGGGCCAGCACCGCCAGCAGGTAAAATGATCCACCCCAGGCAATAATCTGCGCAATGCCTGACAAAACAATCGAGTAGGTCGCGGGTTTGGCTGAAATCATTATGTTGTCCGTTTATGCGCAGGCGCACTGCACAGTCTGTCCCTGAGCGTGAGTTGCCAACGCCCGGTGCTGCTGTTTATCCCATTTTTATTACAGCAGCATCTGCGGGGATAATGTCATTGTATTGTATTTCATCCCGCATGATGCTGAAAAGAACCTTAAGTACATCGCATTATGGGGTTTTCTAAAATTCCATAGGTTTTAATTTGATCCCCGGGCTAAATCAACCACAATACAGCACATCGATATTATTAGCGGACAGATTCTGCGCTAACCTGCAACGGGCGTTTTATTTCATGGAAGCAACCATTACCTCTGTGTCGCGCAAAACCGCATGGCTGCGTGTCATCATGATGGCCATCGCAGCCTTTATTTTTAACACCACGGAGTTTGTGCCGGTTGGCTTACTGTCAGATATTGCCAGTAGCTGGTCAATGCAGACTGCCGAAGTGGGTATTATGCTGACGATATATGCCTGGGTGGTGGCGGTGATGTCGTTACCGATGATGTTACTCACCCGCAACATAGAACGCCGGTTGCTGATAGCGGTGATTTTTGTGTTGTTTATCATAAGCCATGCCCTCTCAACCATCGCCTGGAGTTTCAATATTCTGGTGCTATCGCGTATTGGCATTGCGCTGGCCCATTCAGTGTTCTGGTCCATCACCGCTTCACTGGCTATCCGTGTGGCACCCGCCGGCAAAAAAACCCAGGCGCTCAGCATGCTGGCAACCGGCACCGCGCTGGCGATGGTACTCGGCCTGCCGCTGGGGCGTTTAATTGGTCAGTATTTAGGCTGGCGCAGTACCTTTGGCGTGATCGGGGTGGTGGCGCTGATAACGTTAATTTGTCTGGTACGCCTGTTGCCAAAACTACCCAGCGAACACAGTGGCTCGCTAAAAAGTCTGCCGCTGCTGTTTCGCCGGCCGGCCTTGCTGGCGTTATATCTGCTGATTGCGCTGGCGGTCACGGCCCACTATACCGCCTACAGCTACATTGAACCCTTTATGCAGGTTGTCGCCAACGTAACCGGTAACCGCACCACATTTTTGCTGTTACTTTTCGGTGCGGCAGGCATTCTTGGCAGCGTACTGTTCAGTACGCTGGGCAACCGTTTCCCGGCAATTTTTTTGTTAGTGGCATTAATCATTATTTCGTTATCGATGCTGTTGCTGTGGCTGGCTGCACCCTACGGCCCGGCGATTGCCCTGCTGAGCATCATCTGGGGGATGGCTCTGATGATTATGGGTCTGGCGGTTCAGGTCAGGGTGCTGGCGCTGGCGCCGGATGCGACCGATGTGGCAATGTCACTACTCTCTGGTATCTATAACATTGGCATTGGTGGCGGTGCACTGCTGGGTAATCAGATCAGTCTGCATCTGAGTATGGCTCAGGTTGGCTATGCCGGCGGCATTATCGGGGTGATTGCCACAGGATGGTGCTTGTGGAGTTTCCACCGCTATCCACAGCTGCGGGTACACGGCCAGTAGCCGGAAACTGGCGGGAAGTATTGCTATTCACACGGTGAATACAGAAGGTCGCGGACAGATATCACAACCTGTTCGCGACCCGCTAAAGCCGTTTTCTATTCGCCGGGTGCAAGGTTAAAACGCCACCCACTCATTTGTGCCACTAGCGGACTGGCGCGCCAGCGATGGCTCCAGGGGGCCGTCAACGGTCGGCAGCGCAGCAGAACTACTTTCCTCTGAGGTGAAACGAAAGTGGGCGACGGACTGGGCAAGATTAATCGTCTGCTGTTCCAGCGCATTTGCAGCAGAGGCCATTTCAGCCACCAGCGAAGCGTTTTGCTGGGTAACCTGATCCATCTCATTGACGGCCAGACCAACCTGACTGATGCCCTTGCTCTGTTGTTCAGAGGCGGCCGCAATATGCTTCATAATATCGTTAACGGCACTGACAGCTGTTAACATCTCTTGCATCACTGCCCCTGCATCATTCACCAGACGGTTACCTTTATCCACCCGGGTGACTGAGTCTGCTATCAGCGCATCAATTTCTTTTGCTGCACTGGCACTGCGCTGAGCCAGGTTACGCACTTCGCTGGCAACCACTGCAAACCCTCTTCCCTGTTCGCCAGCTCTGGCCGCTTCTACCGCCGCATTCAGCGCCAGAATATTCGTCTGAAAAGCAATGCTATTAATCACATTGGTGATATCTGCAATTTTATGGGCGCTGCCAGCAATTCCTTCCATGGTGACCACCACCTCCTGGACCAGCTGACCACCCTTGCTGGCAGTGGCAGATGCGGTATCGGCCAGCTCACTGGCCTGACGGGCGTTATCGGCATTACATTTTACCGTTGCCGTCAGTTGCTCCATACTGGCGGCGGTTTGTTCCAGTGCCGATGCCTGTTGTTCGGTTCGTGAGGAGAGATTCTGATTACCGCTTGAGATGCGGGCGGCATCATGATGTATACCGTCACTGGCCTGGCGAATGGTGCCTACCGCCTCAAGCAGACTCTGCTGCATACTGCATAACAACGGTACCAGTCTGCCAAGACAATTACGGCCAAATTCATCCATTGTCTGGCTTAAGTCACCCTGTGTGATCAGCGTTAACTGGTAGCGAATTTTATCCAGTGGCCGCACCAGCATTGTGACCAGATAGCGATCGGAGAAAATCAGCATCAGGATCCCTATCCCTACCGCTATCACCAATACCGCCTGCGTCAGATGAATCCGCTTATCAACATCGCGCCGGGTATTATCCAGAGCGAGGCTGGTCGCTTGATTAAATTTTTCAATTTCTGCGCCAAACTCGCGGCTCAGTACAGGGGTGACCTCGTTCGCCTGGCGATGATATGCGTTCAGATCTGCCTGCTGGGCATAACGCATCTGAGGCAGAATGCCGTCATTAAGTAAACGTTCCCAACGCACGATGACCGCCTGCGTCAGCGGCGTGTTCTGCGCCGCAGTGGAACGGTTTTTAAATTGATTTAGCTGTTCTACCATAGCGTCAAGCGCATGCTGAGCTGCATTGATGCTGTCGGCGCCAGGCATCTGACCGGCCTCACGTAAGCTAACCACCCGATAAAGGCGAGTAATAAAACGAAAATACTGATCGTTACCCTGATTGAGGGTAGCCATCTGTGCCACCAGCTGACGGTCCATATGATGGTCAGCGCCCAGTTTGTTGAGTGCATATACACCATAAAAACTCACGCCTCCCCAAAATATGCAAAGCAGACTAACCACCCACAACATCACACGGCGAATAGTAAAATTTTTTAGTATTCTCATAATATTTTCGTCCTTACGACTTTGAATTGACAGCGCCTGAGCTAAATCTCAAACATCTATATCGGCAAGGCCGGAAAAAACCGTATGAGAATTCAGAAAAGTTAATAAAAAGCGGTTACAAAATGAGAAGTAACCTATCTGTACTAAGACATAAATCACCAGCTTCTGCCGCCCTCTGCACCATAAAAATGCAGCAAAATTACAGCCGTAATGCACGCCCGTCCATGACAAGCCGGTAAGAATGAGGGAATATTTATTTGATTAGTATGACAAATAAATAATGTTTCCTTACCACGAATTATGCAGTAAATTCGGCACGGTAAAAATGTCATTGAGGGTTATTTCATGTTTTCTGCAATTAATGGTGTGTTCAGTCGCCTGGCCGATCATCCCGATTTAGCAAAGCTGATATTACGACTTAGCGTTGGTATTTTGCTGCTCCTGCATGGACTGCATAAAATTCAGCACGGTATCGGCTGGATTGAGCATTTACTCCGGGCACATGGTTTACCCTCCTTTATTGCCTATGGCGTCTACTTTGGCGAAGTGGTGGCACCGATCATGGCCATTATTGGTTTCCTGACCCGCCCGGCGGGATTTATCATTGCGCTGAACCTGACAATAGCGGTGCTGCTGGTTGGTAACGGCCACTGGACACATCGTACTGCTACTGGCGCATGGGCGCTGGAAAGTGAAATGTTTATCTTTACTGGCGGTCTGCTGATTATGCTGCTGGGCGCGGGTAAATATACTTTTATTCGCGATAGCCGCCTGCAATAACCACCACCAGAGTATGGGCTTTGTTTTGCGGCGACGACATTACACTACTTGCCGGCGCGCGACCAATTCCATTACTGTAGGTTATGGACAAAAATAACCTGTTTACCCAGCGTATTCGTCTGCGCCATTTGCATACCTTTGTTGCCGTTGCGCAACAGGGAACCCTCGGACGAGCAGCGGAAACATTAAATCTTAGCCAGCCGGCATTATCTAAAACACTTAATGAGCTGGAAGAGCTGACTGGCGCGCGTTTATTCGAACGCGGCAGACTTGGCGCCAGACTGACCACGCTGGGTGAACAGTTTCTGACGCATGCCGTTAAGGTACTGGATGCACTTCATCACGCGGGTCAGTCATTTAATTCCGATAATGATGCGCCTACGCTATTGCGACTCGGCGTATTAACCACGGTTGCGCTGGGCATGCTGCCTTCTATTCTCCACCTTTTTCATCAGCAGCAGCCTAACACCCTGGTGCAGGTGGCTACGCTGCATAACAACGTATTGCTGGCCGGGCTCAGGGGCAACGAATTTGATATTGGCATCGGACGCATGGCCACGCCGGAAATGATGGCAGGATTAAACTATGAACTGCTGTTTCTTGAGTCACTCAGGCTGGTGGTTCGCCCCGATCATCCGTTGTTAAGTGACAACGTCACACTTTCCCGGGCAATGAACTGGCCGGTGGTGATTTCCCCGGAGGGAACAGCCCCTCGCCGTATTGCCGATAATATGCTGAAAGAACAAGGCTGCCAGCTTCCCGCTACCGTGGTGGAAACCTCGGCGACTTCACTGGCCCGTCAGCTGGCCTTACGCTATGACTATGTCTGGTTTGTTCCTTCTGGCGCAATAAAAGAAGATTTAGCCCATAGCGCTCTGGCAGCCTTACCCATCGCCTCCCATGGTCCGGGCGAGCCTGTCGGAATTATTACCCGTTCAGCCGATACGCTCAGCGTCGGCGCTGAGATACTGCTGTCTGCTATTCGCAAATTGCAGGCGGGTTAATCTTAGCGCCTGCGTTTGCCGGCAGTGTGGCTGGCGAGCACAGCACCAGTATGCTTTTTGCCAGGCTGCACCGGATGGCGAAAAAACGATGGATTCAGAGTTCTCATCTGGATAAGTGTGCCTGAAGAACGGGCTTTAGAGTAAACACATAGCAAAACTGGCATTTTTTTCATTACTGCGTGACAGGCGCCACATGCCGCTCTTTATCACCACAGTTTATGGTCAGGAAAGGGGGAAATCCGACGCCGCGGAACGCGACAGCGTACTGTTGAGCCGCGTGGATACAGACAAAACGCCGGGTATTGCATGCCGGATAAACCGGCATGATGACAACTGGCCTGGGTGCCCAGGCCCTTCGCTGTACCGCCCCACGCCGTATCAAGGCCGCTATTTCTTCCATGACGGCCCAGGGCTGGGCTGGCTCAAAAGCGCATCGATATCCTCAGGCGCGAACTGAGGGAGCTGTTGCGGCAAGGATCGGATGAAGTTGGGGCTGAGTCGCAGAAAGGCATCGTCCTGTGATGAATACGGACCGGGGCTGGGACTGCTTTGAGCCAGTCTCAAAAGCGCATTTATCGCCTTATTTTTTTCATCATTTATTTCATCCTCAGTGAGCGCAGGCTGCTGTTGCGGCAAGGATGGCATGCGATTGGGGCTGAATCCCAATTTTCCCCGTAAGGTACTGCCTTGTGCTTGATTATGCTGGCTATGGTGGTGCATATGCACTGTTGGGCTGCGCTTTAGGGTGCTCAAATAACCAGAAGGCTTGTTACATATGCTGCACCCAAAAAGTTTAACTCCCTTATGGAGGTGCTTATAGTTTATCAGATCGCCCCGTTGATTAAAAAACTGGCCACATTGGCAGCACACAAAAAAATGCTCTCCCAAATGCGAATGCGATTGTCGAAGATGGACTTGCATCTCTTCATGTTGCTCAAATAACGCTGGACAATAGCGACACTTATATACCATATAATTTCCCTTACAAGGTTATCCCTATGTTTTTTTTTAAAGAAGTCCTGGCCCCGCAGCCTGGCTTTTTGTTTCAGCCTCAGCGATAAGCCAGGACTTTACGCACTGCCTGCACCTGACTATCGAAGGTCACCATATGTGACAGGGGGATACCAGACCTGTTTGCACAATCCGTGAATACACAAGATACCTGTGCAGACTGCACGCAAATATCAACGGAATAATGCAAATGACGCAAAGTGTTCCACAACAGGGGCGTGCTCAGGCTATCTCCCGTATGGGTCAGTTTATGCCTGATAAGTCAAGGGAAGAAAAAATGGGGTATCACCTGCCTTCACTGGCGGAAACGTTGATGTAGCGAATAAACAAAGTTGAAGGTAAGACGCTCTGTCAGTCCTTTAATGCAATGACCTCAGCGCTGTTGCGCGACTGCATATAATAAATTAGTAAAAATTGATTTGAATCAATAATAATTAACTTATCATGCTTTTACACCCGGCTTTTTTACCATCCTGACACATTTAGCCGGTTCATTCTGACAAAATAAAATGTTAAAATTGACCTCAATCAATATATGGTTGGAGCCAGATTATGATTCCGGAAAAGAGAATTATTCGTCGCATTCAGTCTGGTGGCTGTGCCATCCACTGCCAGGACTGTAGCATCAGCCAGCTCTGTATCCCCTTCACACTTAATAATCATGAATTGGATCAGCTGGATAATATTATCGAGCGTAAAAAACCCATTCAGAAAGGTCAGACGCTGTTTAAAGCCGGAGATGAGCTGAAATCGCTGTATGCAATTCGTTCCGGAACCATTAAAAGTTACACTATAACTGAACAAGGTGACGAGCAAATTACCGGTTTTCACCTTGCCGGCGATCTGGTGGGCTTTGACGCTATTAGTGCTCATCAGCACCCCAGTTTTGCTCAGGCACTGGAAACCGCAATGGTCTGCGAAATCCCTTTCGAAACCCTTGACGATCTCTCCGGGAAAATGCCCAATCTGCGCCAGCAGATAATGCGCCTGATGAGTGGTGAAATCAAAGGCGACCAGGAGATGATTTTACTGCTGTCAAAGAAAAACGCTGAAGAACGGCTGGCGGCTTTTATCTACGGTCTGTCACAACGCTTTGGTAAACGCGGATTTTCACAGCGTGAATTTCGTCTGACTATGACCCGGGGCGATATTGGCAATTATCTCGGTCTCACGGTTGAAACCATCAGTCGCTTACTGGGACGTTTTCAGAAAAGTGGCTTGCTGGAAGTGAAAGGGAAATACATTACCATTGCCAATCATGAAATGCTGACTCAGCTTGCCGGTCAGTCCCCTTGCCTTGCCTGATATACTGGTGCGTTCGCGGCAATTAAGCGCGAACGTACCAACGCCAGTTCCGTTACTCTTATTTATTCGGGCTATGATGCTCAATCATACCAAAATTCACGTTCAGTTAAATATGGCGAAATATGAAAGTAATTTTTGGAAATTACAGTCTTTTTCAAATTAGTTCTGAGCCATATCTACTTGTATAGTGAGTTCAGGGAAAGTTAAATTATAAAGAGCGTACAGGTGTATCAGCCATGATAAATAATGTCACTAATCAACGTGCTGTCTTTGGGCACTGACACTCTGTGATTATCCCTCTTCTTCCCCGGCCATTATTCAGCTATCTTTAAACCTGAATCTTCAGGTGTATGGAGCGCTGTCTATGGTTAAGTATCAAAACATTCTCGTTGCGATCGACCCGACGCAGGATGATCAACCCGCGCTGCGGCGTGCGGTTTATCTTAATCAGCGTCTCGGTGGCCGGATTAAAGCCTTTCTGCCTATCTATGACTTTTCCTATGAAATGACCACACTGCTGTCCCCCGACGAGCGCCTTAGCATGCGCAAAGGCGTTATCAGCCAGCGCACCGAATGGATTCGCGAGCAGGCAAAGGTTTATCTGGCCACCGGAGTGAATATTGATATCAAGGTGGTGTGGCATAATCGCCCTTACGAAGCCATCATCCGTGAAGTGATGGAAGCCGGTCATGACCTGGTACTGAAAATGACCCATCAGCATGATCGTCTGCAAGCCGTGGTATTTACTCCCACCGACTGGCATCTGCTGCGTAAATGCCCCTGCCCGGTATGGATGGTCAAAGATCAACCCTGGCCCACTTCGGCAAAAGCGCTGGTTGCGGTAAACCTGGGCGGTGAAGAACCCCACCATGATGACCTGAATAAGAAACTGGTGCAGGAAACCAGCGAGCTGGCGGCGCTGGTCAATCACACCGAAGTCCATCTGGTCAGCGCCTATCCGGTTACGCCAATTAATATTGCGATTGAACTGCCTGATTTTGACCCCAGCGTTTACAATGACGCCATCCGCGGTCAGCATCTGATTGGCATGAAAGCACTGCGCCAGCACTTCGGTATCGATGAAAAAATGACTCATGTGGAAAAAGGACTACCGGAAGAGGTTATTCCGGAGATTGCGCAGCACCTTAATGCCGGCGTGGTTGTGCTGGGTACAATCGGCCGGACCGGTATCTCAGCCGCCTTTCTCGGTAACACGGCCGAACAGGTTATTGATCATTTACGCTGTGATTTGCTAGCCATCAAACCTGATGGCTTCGTCAGCCCCATCAATCCGGAAACCGACGAAGAATAGTAGGCTAACGCCCGGTTAATCAGGCCCGCTGCAGCGTGCCTGATTACTTTTCAGCCATTGATCGAATGCGGCTTAATCCTGCAGTTCTTTGAGAAGTGCATCTACGGTGGCTTTAGCGTCACCAAACAGCATCTGGGTATTCTCTTTAAAGAATAGCGGATTCTGCACCCCGGCATAGCCAGTATTCATTGAGCGCTTAAACACCACGACGTTTTGTGCTTTCCAGACTTCCAGCACCGGCATGCCGGCGATAGGACTGGCGGGATCATCCTGCGCTGCCGGATTAACCGTATCATTGGCGCCAATTACCAGCACGATATCGGTATCGGCGAAATCGCTATTAATCTCATCCATTTCCAGCACGATGTCATAAGGTACTCTGGCCTCTGCCAGCAGCACGTTCATGTGCCCCGGCAAACGTCCCGCCACCGGATGAATGGCAAAACGTACCTTCACCCCGCGAGCCCGCAGCAATGCGCTAATTTCCGCTACCGGGTATTGTGCCTGGGCAACGGCCATACCGTAGCCTGGCGTAATAATCACCGAACGGGCATTTCTGAGCAGTTCTGCCGTTTCCTGTAGGCTGATTTCGCGATGTTCCCCCGTTTCAGCGGTCTGACCGGCGCTGCTGCTATCGCTGCCAAATCCGCCGGCAATGACACTGATAAATGAGCGGTTCATTGCTTTACACATAATATAGGAGAGAATGGCTCCGGAAGATCCCACCAGCGCGCCGGTGACAATCAACAGGTCGTTACTGAGCATAAAACCCGCCGCCGCCGCCGCCCAACCGGAATAAGAGTTGAGCATAGATACCACCACCGGCATATCCGCCCCACCGATAGACGCCACCATATGCCAGCCAAAAGCCAGAGCAATCAGCGTCATTATCAGCAAGGCAAAAACCTGGACACCACTGTTGTCTGTGCGTACAAAAGCAATAAGCAGCGCCGCCGACACAACCAGTGCCAGCAGATTAAGGCGGTGACGATGAGGCAGCATCAGGGGACGCGATGAAATTTTACCGCGCAGTTTACCGAAGGCGACCACCGAGCCGGTAAAGGTAACAGCCCCAATAAAAACGCCAAGAAAAACTTCGGTCAGATGGATATTTTGCATGATTACCGGCAGGTCCGACGCCCGATCGATATAGCTGTTATAACCAACCAGTACCGCGGCCAGGCCAACGAAGCTGTGCAGAATCGCCACCAGTTCGGGCATTTCTGTCATTTCGACTTTGCGCGCCAGATGAATGCCAATCGCCCCGCCGATGACCATGGCCAGCAGCAACCAGCCAATGCTGGCACTATCCGGTCCGGATACCGTAGCAACCAGCGCAATGGCCATGCCACAAATACCGAAAAGATTGCCCTGCTGCGATGTTTCATGCTTTGACAGCCCGGCAAGGCTTAAAATAAAAAGAATTGCGGCAACAATGTATGCTGCAGTAACTAATCCGCCAGACATTGATTACCCCTTAATTTTTACGAAACATTTTCAGCATGCGCTGAGTGACGGTAAAGCCACCAAAAATATTAATACTGGCGATCAGTACCGCAATAAAAGACAGCAGGGTTACCCATCCCCCCTGACCAATCTGCAACAACGCGCCAACCACAATAATGCCGGAAATCGCGTTCGTTACCGCCATCAGCGGCGTATGCAGGGCATGACTCACATTCCATACCACGTAATATCCCACGACGCAGGAAAGTGCGAAAACCGTGAAATGCGCCAGAAAGGCAGCCGGTGCCACATTAGCCAGCCAGCCAAACAGTATTAGCGCAATCGCGAACGACATATATTTACGCCACGGTGAACGGGGTGATTTTTCTGCCGGTTGACTGACGGCTGGCGGGGGCGATTGAGGAACCTCAGGCGCAACGGAAACCTGAATGGGCGGTGCCGGCCAGCTCAGTTCACCATCCCGTACCACGGTGACATGACGGATAACCACGTCCTCAAAGTTAATCTCAATCTGACCCTGATTATTTTTGCACAACAGCTTTATCAGATTGAGCAGATTCGTGGCATACAACTGCGACGCCTGGGTTGGCAAACGGGATGGTAAATCGGTATAACCAATGATTTTTACCCCATTTTCAGTGGTGACAACCTGGCCGGCAACGGTGAGCGCACAATTTCCACCGGTCTGTGCCGCCAGATCCACCACCACACTTCCTGGCTTCATACTGGCTACCATCTCAGCGGTAATCAGTTTTGGCGCCGGTTTACCCGGAATCAGTGCGGTGGTCACAATAATATCAACCTCTTTTGCCTGTGCCGCAAACAGGCTCATTTCCGCCGCAATAAACGCCGGCGACATTTCTTTGGCATAACCGTCGCCGCTGCCTGCCTGCTCAGCAATATCCAGCTCAAGAAATTGTGCGCCCAGACTCTGTACCTGCTCTTTCACTTCAGGTCGGGTATCAAAAGCACGCACAACCGCCCCCAGGCTGCCAGCCGCACCAATAGCAGCAAGGCCGGCGACACCTGCACCAATCACCATCACTTTTGCCGGGGGGACTTTGCCTGCAGCGGTAATCTGCCCGGTAAAAAAGCGGCCAAACTGATGGGCTGCTTCAACAATTGCCCGGTAGCCGGCGATATTGGCCATCGAACTCAGCGCATCAAGGGATTGCGCGCGTGAAATACGCGGCACCGCATCCATTGCCATCACGTTGATTTTCTGCGCCTGTAATTTTTCCAGCAGACGCGGATGTTGAGCCGGCCAGATAAAACTCATCAGGGTTGCGCCGGGACGCATTCTGATAATTTCTTCATCATCCGGAGCATTAACCTTCAGCACAATATCCGATTGCCACACCTGCACGGCATCGCTCACCGTGGCGCCGGCCTTTTTATAGGCCTCATCGTCAAAACTCGCCTCATGACCTGCGCCGTTTTCAATCACAACCTGAAAACCCAGTTTGCGCAATTGCTCAACGGTGCCGGGGCTGGCTGCGACCCGACGTTCGTCAGCTGCCCGTTCTTTAGGTACGCCAATTATCATATTTTTCCCTTGTTTGCGATTGAAGATAAGCAGCGGCACAACATCCCTTTATCCGCCGGAAATTGTGTCAGGCTGTGCAAAATCTGCTGGAAATATGTCTTACATTTAGCATGGCGACAAGATTGGAACAGCGTTTTACTATAAAAAAGCGGATAATGTCGCCCGCCCGGGTTTATCTGTTACTTTTTCTGCCGTTATGCCTCATTTTCTGCCGGTAAAATAGTTAACTTTTCTTTTTCCTGAGTAATAAAAAACAAACATAACAATAACTTAATATCATAGCTGTTATCATTTTTCGCTTATAGTCATGATACGCTACGCCGGGTCACCTGCGGGCGACAGACCGGCTGACCATGGTTACAGTTCACGTTCCTGTTTTGATGGCGTAAACTGGCTGAGACAGCATTCATTATTAGTGCCATAATCGGCGACTATTCTGTTGCACATCAAAAGTCAGACAGGTTTTGTTCCTCTTTTTGCGTTAGGCGAAGGATATTTTATATGAAGCTCAAGATTACCGTTCTGGCCTCTGCCCTGATCGCGCTGACCACGATGTCAGCACAGGCCGCTCAGGAACTGACGCCGGAACAGGCTGCCGCCCTCAAGCCATTCGACCGTATTTCCATTACTGACAAGTTCAACTCGATTAGCGATGCTAATGCGGCAATTGCCAAACGTGCCGATGACAGGGGCGCAGCCTCCTATTTTGTCCAGGGCATCAATGACCTGAACGGTAATGGCGGCAACTGGCGCGTAACGGCCGATCTCTACAAAGCGAATGCACCGCAACGTAAAACCGATACCCACTACCGTATTCTCAATGGCGTGCGTCAGTATCCGAAAGATGTTGCTTACTCACTTGAGCCTTACGACACCGTCAGCGTGAGCGGTTTTTTCCGCAGCCAGCCTGATGTGGATGACGCCATCAGTCGCGAAGCCGCCCGTAAAAACGCATACGGTTACTTTATTATTCGCCAGATTGATACCAACGACGGCGGTAACCAGTACGTCACCGCCTTTGTGTATAAAAAAGATGCGGCGAAACGGACGACTCAGGATACGTCCAACCTGATCCCTGCCGATTCTCAGGCAGGTAAAGCCGCCTTAGCGGCTGGCGGCAGTGCGGCCAAACGTGTAGCTATCCCAGGCGTTGCCAGTTCAGATACACCAAGCAACAGTGTTGGTCGATTCTTTGAAACCCAAAGTTCAAGCGGCAAGCGCTATACCATTACCGCGCCGGATGGTCGTTCAATTCAGGAAGTAAATGCCGTTACCGCTGCGCAGATGCAGCCGTTTGATAGTGTCACTTTTACCGGCCACTTCGGCACGCCGGCGGAAATCTCTGATGCCGTAGGTAAACGGGGCATCGAAAAAGGGGCGAAGTATTATCATGTAACGCGTGAATGGCAAAACCAGAGTGGTGGTAACGTGACTGTCACTGCTGACCTGTTCAAATAAATCACGCCAGACGGGTAAGCTGGCCCGGGCGACGCGCAGTGCCGAAAGGCACTGCGTTTTTTTTTGCATCAGGCGCCGCGTCAGGAGGATATCTGACTGCCAGCGGCAACGCCGACTGACAGCCGATCGCCTTCCAGCTGCAGGCTAAGCGGTTTAACATATTCAGCACGGATATTGTCGAGCTGCTTTTCACTGAAGCTATAAGGCAGCAGGATATCGAAGCGGGTAATATGCAGTTGTTCCGCCAGCGCGATCAGACGGGCAATATTGATTTCATCACTCACCTGGGTAGAAAGCACCTGCAACGCCAGTTCGCGCAGATCGTCGGCACAATTTTGCGCTTTTATCGGTGGGTTTTTGGTAACCATACCAAAAATTGGCATAACGCCATAAATTGCATCGACAAAGCTCCAGCGTTTTTTGCATGAAGCTGCAAGAAAATCAAGGTAGTTAATACAGACGTGGTTCCTGCTAGCGGACGACAGCGAGTTTCTGACAGACACCAAAATTCTCCTTTCAGCAGGATGAGCTGCTCCAGCCCGTCTGACCAATTCCATGGCTTATCATGACATAATTTCTAATGGGTATACTATCTCTTGCCAGATAATTCGGGTGATGCCTCTAATTGGTTGAATCTGATGTATAATGCGGGCTTTTGAGGTTCTCTTATGGCCAGCGTTAACGTTCATTGTCCCCGTTGTCAGTCTGTTCAGGTTTACCGCCATGGTCAGAACCCTAAAGTCTATGACAGATTTCGCTGCCGTGACTGCCACCGCGTGTTTCAACTCACTTACGCTTA
>NZ_MOMB01000068.1 GCF_002752165.1 Erwinia sp. OLFS4 | reverse complement strand
AAGAATTTGCCTGGCGGCTTTAGCGCGGTGGTCCCACCTGACCCCATGCCGAACTCAGAAGTGAAACGCCGTAGCGCCGATGGTAGTGTGGGGTCTCCCCATGCGAGAGTAGGGAACTGCCAGGCATTAAATAAAACGAACAAGCCCCGTGCGCAAGCATGGGGCTTTTTTGTTTCTGCTGAACCAGGATGTCTGAAACAGTAATAACCACGTCAGGTTCACAAAATTGGCCGCTGTTGTCATAAAATATTTCATTGAAAGCCAGAAGCCAGGCTTTACTGATCGCTTCCTATTCATCTGGCTGATTATCAGCAGGGAACGAGCAGAGGTAGAACAATGGTGGAAGTGACTAATATAAAAGCGGTGACTGAGCATACGCAAACGGATGATCTGACACAACTCAGCGTGCGACAACGTATCTGGGCAATTTTTGGCGCTTCTTCAGGTAATCTGGTTGAGTGGTTCGATTTTTACGTCTATTCCTTTTTCTCTCTCTATTTTGCCCAGGTATTTTTCCCCAGCGGAGACAGTACCACCCAGTTATTAAAAACAGCGGGCGTTTTTGCTGCGGGCTTTCTGATGCGGCCGATTGGCGGCTGGTTATTTGGTTTCATTGCCGATAAATATGGCCGGAAAAAGTCCATGCTGATTTCGGTGTTTATGATGTGCTTTGGTTCACTGGTTATCGGCTGCCTGCCGGGTTACGCGTCGATAGGCGTTGCCGCACCGGTTATTCTCCTGCTGGCAAGAATGTTTCAGGGATTGTCCGTCGGCGGTGAGTATGGTACCAGCGCAACCTATATGAGTGAGGTGGCGCAAGAAGGGAAAAAAGGATTCTATGCTTCCTTTCAGTACGTCACGCTGATTGGCGGGCAGTTGCTGGCAGTGCTGACGGTGGTCATTCTGCAATTTATGCTAGATGATGAAGACCTGAAACGCTGGGGATGGCGTATTCCTTTTTTTATCGGCGCATTATTAGCAGTGGTAGCCCTGTTGTTGCGTCGGGCATTAAATGAAACCTCTGATCAACAAACCCGTGCGCGTAAAGACGCCGGTACGCTAAGCGGCCTGTGGAAGCATCGTCGGGCATTCCTGATGGTGCTGGGATTTACCGCCGGCGGATCGCTGAGTTTTTATACTTTCACGACTTACATGCAAAAGTATCTGGTCAATACATCAGGGATGGATGCCAGAACTGCCAGTGGCCTGATGACGGGGGCACTGTTTATTTTTATGTTGTTGCAACCGATTATTGGCGGGCTGTCTGACAGAATAGGCCGCCGTAGTTCAATGCTGATCTTTGGCGGATTATCGGCGCTATGTACCGTACCGATCCTGACGTTGCTGCAGAACGTAACCAGTCCGTGGATAGCGTTTGCGCTGGTGATGCTGGCACTGTTGATTACCAGCTTCTACACCGCTATCAGCGGTATTCTCAAAGCGGAAATGTTTCCCCCGGAGGTCCGGGCACTGGGCGTGGGGTTATCGTATGCTCTGGCGAATGCGATATTTGGCGGTTCGGCGGAGTATGTGGCGCTGTCGCTGAAATCGGCAGGCAGTGAGACGCATTTTTTCTGGTATGTTTCGGCAATGGGCGCGCTGGCATTTCTGGTATCACTGCTACTGCATCGCCGGGGACACGGGCTGAAACTGTAATTACTGACTAAGACGCCACAGCGTGTAGCCGGTGGCCGCACCGGCTACATCCCAGCTAAAGTCTTTCCAGCTCCATCCTGAGCCGGAAGGGCGGCTATCATAAGCCTCTTTTGCCGCACCAAGGCTTAAAGAAAAGAGCAGGCCAAAGCTTGCACTGCGGCTGTTGCTCATGTGCTGATGCTGACTGTATTCGCTGCCTGCAGCACTCAGCAGGCCGGAAGCAATAAAGTGTTCTGCTTTATCTTTTCCTGTCCAGTTATCATTGGCCATATGACTACAGCCAGAACAGCCCAGAATTACCAACAGCCAGCAAAATCGCATAATAACTCCATAAAAAAGCCCCGGGTAAAGCGGGGCTTAATTTCAAAGAATACGGCTGATCAGTTTATCGATACGAATACGCCGCAGCCGTCGAATTAATTTGCGAACTTTCACGGGGTAGTCCGCGATACTTTCCAGATCGCGAAAATGCTGCACAATGGTGGTATGTGTGCGAATAAGCTCCAGTTCCCGGCTGCGTTGCTCACTAAGCTGATGCTGTGGATCGTGGATCAGGATTGCGTTTTCCAGATCCAGTCGCCAGGCGCGAGGATTAAGATTATTACCGGTAATCAGCATCCACTCGTCGTCGACCCAGATACCTTTCAGATGATAGCTGTTTTCCTGATCTTTCCACAGGCGCACGGTGAGTTGCTGGCTGTTAATAAAATACTGCAGCCGGCTCAGGAAGCGGCGCAAATTAATCTCATAGAGATAAGGCAGTGCACCAATAATTTTAAATGGCTGGTCCGGAGGAATATAAAAATCGTTGGCGGTTTTGTCGCCGACAATAATTTCAACCTGTTTTCCCTGACGCAACAGGCCGATAATATTGCGCACCAGGATGGCCGGCAGATTGAAGTAAGGGGTACAAATAGTGAGCCTGTTGGTCGCGCAGGGCATCAGATGATAAATGGTTTTATTTAATAAGCTGCGTTTGCCAAGCCCAACCAGCGGCGTGACAGACAGCGTGTTATTATCCGCAGTGGATTGAAAGCGGTAATCAATGCCGCGCAGGTCCTGGCGGAACTGGCGGGTTTCGTTTTTGATTTCGGGGCTTTTCGGCCGCTCGGTACGGTCAAGACGGTGAACCGCTTCAGCTTCAATCAGGTGATGACGGACCCAGGTTGTCATGGTGTCGGCCAGTGAGGGATTGCTGATAAGCTGATAGCGATCGTAACGATATTTATCGTGCTGATGCAGGTAGACATCATTCAGACTGGCACCGGTGTAAATCACGGTATCATCAATAATTGAACCTTTAAGATGCAGGACACCGAGAGCCTCACGGGTGTTCACCGGTACGCCATAAACCGGCACTTCCGTGTCGGGATGCTGACGGGCCATTTCGCAATACCAGTCAGCGTTAGTGACGCCCTGCCTGACGCCGATGCGCCCACGTTGTGCCCGGTGCCAGTCGACCAGTACACAGATATCCAGTTCAGGACGCGCCTGTTTAGCCGCATAGAGGGCAGCAAGAATGGCCCGACCGCCATCATCATTTTCCAGGTAAAGCGCGACAATACAGATACGCTGTCTGGCGCCAGCAATTTTATCCAGCAAAGCCAGACGAAAATCTGCAGCGGAATAAAGTGTGGAAAACGCTGCTGCAGATTGTGCCAATTTAGGCAGTTGGGCAAGGTGCTGTTGGTGTTTATTACGCTTGAGTCTGGTCAACATCACAATGCGCTTCTTCTCTGTTCATAAACGGCCTCTTTTGCCACAAAATCATAAGCCTGACTGCAAATAGTATCATTAGTCTGGCGCAAAGGCCTGTGATTTACGTTTCGAAAGATTCCGCCGATTTTTTAGTCAGCGACAGTGAAAGGCCGACAATGCCATCATCCAGATGAATATCGACGCTGAATCCGAGCTTACGGGCCAGCGCTATCATGCCCTGATTGTGTGGCATCGTAATACCGTTTAGCTGTTTCAGACCATGTTCATAAGTATAGGCAATCATTTTTTCCAGCAGCCTGCGCCCCATACCCAATCCTTTAAGGTCAGAGCGAACCAGCACAGAGAATTCAGCATCAATATTATCGGCATCGGAAATTGCCCGGGTGACGCCAATGATCTCCGGTTGATGCTGCCACTCTCTTACTGCCACAATTGCCATTTCCCGATCGTAGTCGATTTGTGTCATATTGGCCAGATCGTCGTGGGTGAACTCATTGATTTCACTGAAGTAACGGTAATAAAGATCTTCTTTTGTGACCTGGCTGATAAAACGGCGTAACAGGGGTTCATCCTCTGGCAGAATCGGTCGGAACAGGCAGTTGAGGCCGTTTTTCAACGTGACCTGTTCTTCCAGATGGTGGGGGTAAGGGCGGATAGCCAGACGGGCATCCGCATCGCCACTGAAAGGATGCAGGGTCATGGTCACATCCAGCATGGTAAAGACACCCGCACCCGCCAGCAGCGGATGAATATCCAGTTCATTGACCTGCGGACAGTTAATAATCAGATGAGACACCTTAACCAGCACTTCGCTGAGCTGGGTGATATCCAAAGGTTGTAATGCGCTGCGGCTGCGTATTTTGCCACCGTCAATGGCCTGAATAACCAGATAGCGTGCCAGGGTCATATTTAACGGTGGCAGCGCCACCACCGCCTGTTGTTCAGGCACCCAGTCCGATCCTCCTTCCCCCAGCAGAATAAGCGGGCCAAATACCGGGTCCGGTCTGACCTGAATTCGTAGTTCCTGGGCGCCTGCCCGGTTTGCCATACTTTGCACCAGCAACCCCTGAATACGAGCCGCCGGCCAGGTCTGCCTGACACGGTCAAGAATGGCATCGGCGGCATGTTGAACCTCTTCTGCGGTACGCAAATAAAGCATGACCCCCTGAACCTCAGACTTATGGGCTATATCCACCGAACGCAACTTAAGTGCTACCGGGTAGCCAATCTGATTGGCAATTTGCACGGCTTCAACGCTGTCACTGGCAATCCACGTTGGCAGTACGCTCAGGCCGTAAGCCTGAAAGATATCCCGTACTTCGTGCGTGTCGAGTGACAGATTGCCGGTTTCCAGCGCCTGGGTTATCAGGGAGTGGGCCTGGGCCGTGTCCTGCATCAGTGAAGGGGGTAATGCCGGTGTTTCCCGCAGTAGCTGCTGATTACGCCGATATTCAACCATATGCATAAAGGCGCTGATGGTTCCTTCAGGCGTACGGTAAGTTGGAATGCGGGCTTCGCTGAACAGCCGGCGTGATTCCTGAGAAGAGTATTCTCCGCACCAGTTGGTCAGCAGGGTTATCTGTGCACTGCGCGGATGGGTATTGATTTGTTCAATGAGTCTTGTTGCCGTTGGGGTTGCCGGAGCGGCGGCACTGGGTGCATGAATAATCATCAGAGCGTCAAAATTATGGCTGTCAAGCAGTGCATTTATCGCTGACAGATAGCGTTCCGGCGTAGCATCATCCTGAAGATTCAGTGGATTTGTGATCAGGATATCTTCAGGTAACGCGCAGCTTAACGCGTTGCACAATGCGGCATCGGGTTGTGCCAGCTGGCCATTACGGGCATAAAGTGCATCAAGTGCCAGCGCAGCCGGCGCCGCACCGTTACTGACTATCATCAGCCGGTCGCCGCGTAGCGGGCGCATATGACTGAGGGTTTCGACGGCGGAAAAGAGTTCATGGGTATCGCGGACTCGCAGCAGGCCGGCGCGCTGGATAGCGGCGTCCCACGCTGCGTCCATGCCTGAGGGCGTGCGGAGCAACTGCTGTGCCTGCGGACTGTTACCGCTTTTTATCACCAGAATGGGTTTATTGCGTGATGCACTACGCGCCGCAGAGACAAAACGGCGTGCATCGCTGAGATTTTCAAGATGCAGCAGGATAGCCGTGGTTTTGCCATCGCGAGCCAGAAAGTCCAGCAAATCATCAACATCAATATCCAGGCTGTCACCCAGCGCGATAAACCAGGAAAACCCCAGTTGACGTTGCTGCGCCCAGTCAAGAATGGTATTAGCAACGGCCGCTGACTGCGAAATAAAGGCCACCTTACCCGGCAGGATGGGCACCGGGGAAAAGCTGGCATTAAGCCCTTGCCACGGGGCAAGCAGACCGAGGCTGTTTGGCCCTAACAAGCGCATCTGAAAACGCGCCGCGCAGAGGCGCAGTGCTTCCCATTGTGTGCAGGGGGCTGAGAGGATAATTGCTGCTTTACAACCGCGTTCGCCCAGCGCCTCAAGCAGCGAAAGATTACGGCTGGCATTAGTGCAGATAACCGCCAGATCGGGGGCCAAAGGCAGGCTGGCAATGTCGGGCCAGGCGAGCACGCCACACACGGCTTTGTAGCGTGGATTAACCGGCAAAACCGGTCCCTGAAAACCACCGTCCAGCAGATTACGCATCATCAGCCAGCCGGCACGCTGCGGTTTGGCTGAGGCACCGATGACGGCAATCGATTTAGGTCTGAGTAGTGCTTCCAGCCCGCGTTGACTCATTAGAGCGCTCCTGATGAAGGTAATCAGGTTGATTTTAAACTTTTTCGCCAGCTTTTTCCGTGAAATGCGCAGGATGAAACGGTTTTCCGGCGAGATAGCGGTCGCGAAATAACATGAAATGTTGTGAAAGTCCTTGTGCTGCCGCGTTATCACCTGCCTGTGCCAGCAGGGCGATAGCAATTTCAGCCGTGCAGTGCTGACCGGGGGCATGTGCTGCACGTAAGGTATAGGCTGAAGGGGTAGTGACATTCAGCGAGATAACCGGAAAGTCGTCAAGCCAGGGACTTTTACGAAACATTTTACGAGCTTCGTTCCAGGTACCATCGAGCATAATAAACAGCGGGGGATTACCCTGGGTTGGCGGACTCAGCGCCACCTGACGTTCGGGGCAGGCATAGCTGGCGGGAAAGACCACAAACGGCTGATAACTAGGATGATTAATGAGTTTAAGCAATTGCGCATCGACTGCGGTACGTGACCAGCTGAACGCACAGGTATCGGGCAGAATATCTGCAATCAAACGCCCGGTATTACTGGGTTTCATCGGTTCTGTATCGAACATCACCAGACAAAAGCGGCTGCGTGCCGACTGGGTGATGATGCCAGCACACAGACAGTGTATTTCGGGTAGCAGGCAGCGCTGACAACGCTTCACCCGGTGTCCTCTGGCAAGAAAGGGACGGGTAGCGCGTGCCATGCGCTCTGCTCGCAGGCGGAGAACGGCGTTTTCAGTCATCATCAATACAGGCTAAAAACGCTATTCTAGCTGAAATATCAGCAAAACGGCCAGTTCAGAGCGTTTCATCCAGCCAGGCACTAAAAGGCGCTTTGGGCATGGCGCCATTGAGCATATCGACCATTTCCCCCTGTCTGAACGCCATAATGGTCGGGATACTGCGGATTCGAAAGCGGTTGCTCAGCGCCGGTTCTGCTTCAGTATTAACTTTAAGAAAACGGATTTCTCCACAGCGTTCGGCGGCCAGCGCTTCGTAAACCGGCGCAAAATTGATGCAGGGGCCACACCACGGCGCCCAGAAATCAATGACAACCGGCAGTTCGTCCTGTAAAAATTTATCCAGCGTAGCGGTCGTGACGTTAATCACGTGTTTGCTAAACAGCGCCGCGCTGCAACGTCCGCATTTTGCCCCCTGATGCGTGTGGCTATCGGGCAGGCGGTTAGTCGTCTGACAGGAAGGACAGACTGTGTTCATGATTTACCTCATCGGCGTAGTATCACTGTGAAAAGCCGTTTTTTACTTTATAAGCCGACAGTATGCCCCCCGGCTATGGCAGCAACAATGCGATTCGCTCAATGGTTATAATAGCCACTAGCTTTTAGCTAAAGGTGATAGCTAACTCGGGAAACATCAGGTAATCTGCGCGCTGCGCGCTCAGCAGGAGGGGGAATTGATGAACGATGAGCTGAAGGGTAAAAGTGGCAAGGTTAAAGTGATGTATGTCCGCGGTGATGATGAAAAAGAAAACCGTGGGCAGAATCCGCGTACCGGCAAAGGAGGATCGCGCCAGGAAAAGGAGAGTGGCTGGCATTCTGCTCGCGTGGGTGACAATAAAGGGCGGAGTACGCGTGAACGTAACGATAAGCACGACTCTTCGCCATGGCGTACCGTTAGCCGTGCCCCTGCTTCTGCTGAGGAGAATAAACCTGACCATCTGGGGATCAGTGGTAAAAGTTTTATTGATCCCGAACAGTTGCGTCGTCAGCGTCTGGAAGAAACCCGGGTCTATGGTGAAAATGCCTGTCAGGCGTTGTTCAGCAGCCGGCCTGAAGCTATTGTCCGCGCCTGGTTTATTCAGAGCGTCACCCCGCGTTTTCGCAATGCGCTGAAATGGCTGGCGGCTAATCGTAAGGCGTACCATGTGGTGGATGACGCAGAGCTGACCAAAGCGTCCGGAACCGAACATCATGGCGGCGTTTGCTTTCTGATTAAAAAGCGCGTTGGCATGCCGGTTGCCAGCTGGCTGCAACAGGCAGAGGAACAGGACTGCGTACTGGCGCTGGAAGATATTGGCAATCCGCACAATATTGGTGGAATTATGCGCAGCTGCGCGCATTTTGGCGTCAAAGGAGTGCTGGTTGATGATGCCGCAGTGCTGGAATCCGGTGCGGCGGTGCGTACCGCAGAAGGCGGTGCGGAACATGTACAAGCGATTGACGCCGGCGATTTTAAGGCAGGTCTCGATAGCTTCCGCAAAGCGGGTTACACCATCGTCACCACTTCCAGCCATCAGGGCGTGGCACTCACTGAGGCAGCGCTGCCACAGAAAATGGTGCTGGTGCTGGGGCAGGAGCGGGATGGTTTGTCTGACAGCGTATTTCAGCAGGGTGACCTGGCGGTTTCTATCACCGGTACCGGCCATGTAGAGAGCCTCAATGTGTCGGTAGCTACCGGTATTCTGCTGGCGGAGTGGTGGCGTCAGAATCACTGATTAACCATACCTGTATGCCATAGAGCGAAAAAGCCGGATGTTGTCAGCATCCGGCTTTTTTATTAGCGATCAGTGTGCACCGCCGCCGCCGCCAGAACCGAATGGTGGGCGGGCAAACCAGATAAGCACCAACAAAACCAGAAAGACCCCAGCGGAGGCCCAGAAGATTTCGTTAGCCGAAATAATCAGACCCTGATTGGTGATCTGCTGGGCAATCCAGGCCGATGCCTGATCGTGGCTCATCCCGATTGCCTGCAACTTATCATACATCTGTTGCGCATTCGGATTATAAGGGCTGACCGATTCGCTTAGCTGGGCATGATGCATCGACTCACGATCTGTCCACATAGTGGTTGTTATTGAGGTGCCAATTGATCCCGCCAGCGTGCGGACAAAGTTGGACAGACTGGAGGCCGCCGCCATACGTTCGCGTGGTAAACCAGAAAGGGTGATGGTTGTCAGCGGCATAAAGAAACAGGCCACCGCAAAACCCTGAATGAACTGCGGCCAGGCCGATGCGCCAAAATCCATTCCAGGTTCAAAGGTGTAGGCGCGCCAGTAAAAGCAGACGGCATACATGATAAAGCTGAAGGTCACCAGTCGGCGCATATCCAGCTTATGGGCAAACCGGCCGATAATTGGCGACAGTATCACCGGAATGATGCCAACCGGAGCCGATGCCAGACCTGCCCAGGTGGCGGTGTAGCCATAGACTTCCTGCAGCAGCTGGGGCAACAGGACAATTGAGCCGAAGTAAAGCATATAGGCAAGACTGATTGACAGGCAGCCGATGGTAAAATTCCGCCCGGTAAACAATGACAGATCAACAATCGGGTGTTTATCCGTCAGTTCCCACACCAGCAGTACCAGCAATGACACCACCGCTACCACCGTTAGCACGATGATTTCGGGTGAGCTGAACCAGTCCAGTTCTTTACCGCGATCCAGCATCACCTGCAGTGACCCTACACCAAGGATCAGCAGAGCCAGACCCACTTTATCAATCGGCGTCACAGCAATGGTGGTTTCGCGGTCACGTAGCGTTTGCAGCGTCAGCAGAACCACCGCGATACCAATAGGGACATTGATAAAGAAAATCCAGCCCCAGTGATAATTATCACTGATCCAGCCGCCGAGAATCGGGCCACAAATCGGTGCAACAATCACGGTCATTGCCCACAGAGACAGCGCAATACTGCGCTTTGCTGGCGGGTAGTTATTCAGCAACAGACTTTGTGACAGCGGGATCAGCGGACCGGCAACGATACCCTGAATGACACGGAATAAAATCAAAGTAGTCAGACTTTCCGAAATACCGCATAACCAGGAAGCCACGGCAAAGGCGCCGGTTGACCAGATAAACAGTTTTACCTCGCCGATACGCCTCGCCAGCCAGCCGGTGATAGGAATGGAAATTGCGTTTGCCACGCCAAACGAGGTAATCACCCAGGTCCCCTGCGAGTTAGACGCCCCGAGGTTTCCTGAAATGGTAGGGATCGCAACGTTGGCAATGGTGGAGTCCAGCACCTGCATAAAAGTCGCCAGGGACAGGGCGATGGTCATCAGAACCAGCGGCATTCCTTCAAGCGGTTTTTGCTGCATGACAACCTCCCGCGTGATTAACCCGCATTGGCTTTAATAATCTCGCTGATCATCTGATCCACCGGCGTTAAATCAAGCGCCAGCGCATTACTGCTATAGGCCGGTGTATCACGAACGCGGGTAGCCAGCACGGCACCTTGCATATTGGTGGTGTCGACATTTACCAATGCTGACAGGCCAATTCGTAACGGATGTTTTTGCAGTTCCTGTGGGTCCAGCTCAATTCTCACCGGCAGGCGCTGAACAACTTTAATCCAGTTTCCGGTTGCGTTTTGTGCCGGCAACAGTGAGAAGGCGCTACCGGTACCCATATCCAGGCCGACAACTTTGCCATGGTAAACCACGTCATCGCCATAAATATCGCTGACCACTGTGGCGGCCTGCCCGATGCGCACTTTTGCCAGTTGGGTTTCTTTGAAATTCGCATCAATCCACAATCCGTTAGCGGGAACCACCGCCATCAACGCGGTGGAAGGGGAGATTTGAGAACCAACCTGAACACTGCGGCGCGAAACATAACCGTCCACCGGGCTGACGATGTGTGTCCGTTGCAATGCCAGCCAGGCATCGCGCAGGCTGGCGGCGGCTTGTTGAATTGCCGGCTGCTTTTCCAGCGAGGTATCAAGCACCATCGCCTGGTTGGCGTTATATTGCTGAACGGCCACTTCCAGCTGCGCTTTTGCGCTGGCAACAGCATCTCTGGCATGCTGAAGTTCTTCGCGACCAATCAGATTGGCACTGCCAAGAGGTACTCGCCGACGCAAATCGGCTTCTGCCTGATCCAGCGCGGTTTTCTTCAGTTCAATATTGGCCTGATATTGTTTGTTGTTAATCATCAGCTGGTGAGTCTGACGGACGCTGGTTGCCAGTGCGGTCTTCGCTTTTTCGACGGCCTGTAATGCATCGGTCTGGTTGAGTGTAACCAGTACATCACCCTTTTTAACAAAGTCAGTGTTGTCAAAAACCACTTTATCAACGCTGCCTGAAACCTGAGCCATTATCTGAACCTGATTACCGGCCACATAGGCGTCGTCAGTTTCTTCAAAGTGCCTGAGTACCAGAAACCAGTAAACTAACCAGGCGATAGCAATGAAAATAAACAGCACTGACAGTAACATCAGCAGGCGCTTACGTTTTCTTTTGTTAGCCGGAGGCTGCTGCGGTTTTTGCCTGTCCGCATTCTCACTCATTGTACTCTCCTGTTTGCTTATTACCCGGAGAGAACATCCTTATTCAAATATCCGGCGCGAAAAATGCCAGCGCGACTGCGCTGGCATAAGAAGTGAAATCTGGGGAGTTAACATAGCGACTTGTAAGAAAAAATATGTCGCACAATATGCTATTGCAAGCAGCTGTGACGACACTATTGACGTTTGATTAACGTGACAGGTTGTTGATAACGTCCTTTTCTTCCATCTTATCAAGTTGATTCAATAGCTTACGGGTGATTGCTTCCAGCTGCAATTTTTCACTCTCATGCAGTGAATCCCACAGCAGTTGCAGGCTTTGATGCTGCGGAGGCAAAACCTGTTGTAAAAATTCATTGCCCTTAGCCGTCAGATGGAGATGCAGACAGCGGCGATCGTTATCGCTTTCGCGTCGCTCAATCCAGCCACGCTTTTCCAGTTCGTCGGCAATACGGGTTGCGTTGGTACGTGAAGAGCCAAGGGCAGAACTCAGTTCGGAAGGCTGAATACTCTGATCTTCCTGCGCATCGAGCGTGATGAGTGCCATAAAGAGTGTCTCGTTGATTCCTTGAGCTTTTAGCATTTTATTGCGATTTTCCAAAAGCTTACTTTGCATGTGCATACATAAACGAGTCAGCATAATCTCTTTCAGAGGAAAATCTTTATGGCGACTGGCGCGAAAATTTAGCATTTGCTCAATGGGAGTAAACGAGCTTTCCATTATAAGAAGACCTCACTTGTGGCAACAGGTAGTAATGATGATGGATGCCGGCGCGTTGCAGGATGCCATGCTAAACAACCTGTTGATGCGACATATCTCACCATCCGGATAACCGGGTCACTCCCTAACCCGACACACAATGCAACCCGACGGCAGGTCGCAGGTTAATGCCTGGTAGCCAAACGCGGGATTCAGTTCCCAATGTTTCACCACCAACAGGCGATAACGGTTCTCGTTAGCTGAAAAATAATTTCATCAGAAAAGATAACATTTGTGAATAAGTGTTTGCATAACAATAGCAGACCAAATGAGTGGATAACAGCTCACAGAGCCTGATAAATCTGAGTTTTACGCTTTTTTTGCTTGCATAAGACGGTCCGGGGGATTTTCAACCTAAGTTCAACAGCTTTCCTGCCCCTGTGCCATTCAGACATAAAAAAAGCGACCGCAGGGTCGCTTATCTGACTGGCAGAATAAATCTGCGGGTTATCGGGCCGCAGCCAGCGCGTCGTTAATCCACTTATCGAATAACGCCTGATGAGCTTTGATCCAGCCATCAACCTGGGCGTTAATCTCATCTTCTGATGACTGCCCCTCGTGCATCCGCGCATTCTGAGCATTGATATCCGCCAGTGGCAGTTTCATCGCGGCGAACAGGGCGGCGGCGGCCGGATTTTTCCCGGCCCATGCTTTATTGGCGACAATATGCATGGTATTAACCGGGAAACCATAGTTAGCGCCATTTGGCAATTTGGTGTCTATGCCGCTTTGTTTACCCGGCAATGATGAAAAGGGAACCTGCAGCCACACCACATCCTGACCCGGTTTGAGTACATCGCTTACCCAATATGGGGTCCACGTATAATAAAGTACCGGTTTGTGCTGGCGAAATCGCGTAATGGTATCGGCAATCATTGCTGAATAATTACCCTGATTATGCTCAACGGTGTTGCTCAGACCATAGGCTTTTATCTGATGATTGATGACAGCTTCGCAACCCCAACCTGGTGTGCAGCCGGTCAGGTCGGCTTTACCGTCACCATTGGTGTCGAACAGCTTCACCAGTTTGGGATCTTTAAGCTGAGCGATATTGCTGATGTGATATTTTTCAGCGGTTTTTTTATCGATCAGATAACCTTGAGCCGCTCCCTGAACATAGGTTCCCTGGCGATAAAATGTGTTGTCACCACCGGCGGCGGCATACATATCATCATGCAGCGGTTTCCAGTTAGTGGCGATATAAGTTGCGTCGCCAGAGGCGATGGTAGTGTAAGCAACGTTGTAATCCACTTCGCCGGGTTTCTCTACGCTGTAACCCAGTTTTTCCAGGGCGCGGCTGACCAGAAGCGTCTGGAATGTCTCCTCCGCGATGGCGCTTTGTAACGGTTTTACCGTGATGCCTTTACCCGGCAGGTCGGCAGCGGCAACGGATAACGTTGCCAGCGACGTCAGTGCGGCAGCGATGAAAGCAGTCTTACGCATAACCTCTCCTTGATGAGTGATTGTCAGTGCATGGGACGCTGACGGCGTCAGGGTGACGCCGTCGGATAATTAGCGAATAAATGGCCGCAGCAGCAGGCCTATCGGGCCGCAGGTATACCAGTGGCGGTTAGCCCGGCTGCGGCTATCACGACCGAGAGACTGGGTCAGACGGTCAAGAATAATGGCAAGAATCACGATGCCGACGCCGCCGACGGTGGCCAGCCCCATATCAAGGCGACCGATACCGCGCAGCACCATCTGACCTAACCCGCCGACGGCAATCATTGAAGCGATTACCACCATAGACAGCGCCAGCATCAGTGTCTGATTAATACCCGCCATTATGGTAGGCATCGCCAGAGGCAGCTGTACCTTAAACAGTAACTGGCGGGGGCTGGCGCCAAAGGCTTCGGCGGCTTCAATCAAATCTGCCGGTACCTGCCTGATACCGAGGATGGTCAGGCGAATTACCGGCGGCAGGGCAAAAATAATGGTCACAACCACGCCTGGTACATTACCTATGCCAAACAGCATGACAATCGGCACCAGATATACGAAGGCTGGCGTGGTCTGCATGGCATCCAGCAGCGGACGGATAATCCGTGCTGCCGGCTCGCTGCGTGCCAGCCATATTCCGGCTGGCAGACCAATAACGATGCAAAACAGCAGCGCGGTGAGCACCAGGGCCAGGGTTACCATGGCCTGCGACCATGCGCCAATCGCCCCAATGACTATCAGGGAAAGCAGGGTAGCTACCCCCATGGCCGGACTGGCCAGTTGCCAGGCGATGAGGGCGAAAATCAGGATGGCCACCGGTGCCGGCATGCCCATCAGCAGGTGCTGGAAGGCGCTGAGAATATAGTCAACCGGCACACGGATACCCTGAAACAGCGGGCGAAAATGCGACACTATCCAGTCGATGGCGTCGGTTACCCAGTGGTCGAGGGGGATCAGTGTTTTATGGAACGGGTCCATCAGATTAACGTGTTCAGGCTGAGGTGCAGGGGCGCTGTTCAGCCAGTCACTGTTACTGCTGGCGCCGGTGTCGGCACCGCTCCAGGCATTAGCGCTATTGGCATGCTGACCCGCGCTATTACCCGTCGCGTCGCTGGTGGTCGACCCGGCGCTGGACCAGGTATCGTTGCTCTGACTGGCTGACGTCTCTGCCGCTGAAGGCTGATTATCCGCCGGCGCGCTCTGCCATGGGTTAGTATGCTGTTCACTCATTGGTAGCTCCCTCGCGATCCAGTGCCTGCAATAACATGCCTTTAGAAATAATGCCGACGTAACGATTGTCTTCATCCGTTACCGGCACCGCACAGGGCGCCTGGGCAACGTGAGAAAGAAGGTCATTGAGAGAGGTGTCTGCCGCCACCGGGGCCGGTTCTGCTAGCAGCGCGTGTTCAAGACCGCCGCCAGCCGCCAGTGCCGCTTTCAGTGATTCGATGGAGACAACGCCAACAAACTGCTGGCGTTCGAGGATATAACCGAATTCGCGGTCTTCATCCTGCAATACTTTAATTGCCGAGCGCGGTCCAAAACCGGGGGATTTTCTCATCAGCGCGGAGGCATTACGCCGTGCAATATCTCTGGCGCTGAATACATGACTGATATCCACACCACGGAAGAATGTACGAACGTAATCGTTAGCAGGATTATTCAGTATCTCATCCGGCGTGCCGACCTGAATGACTTCACCAGCCTGCATAATGGCAATACGATCACCAATGCGCATGGCTTCATCAAGGTCATGAGAAATAAAAACGATGGTACGCTGGTGGCGGGATTGCAGGTTAATTAATTCATCCTGCATCTCGGTACGAATTAAGGGATCGAGGGCAGAAAAAGCTTCGTCCATTAATAAGATATCCGGATTAATTGCTAAGGCTCTTGCCAGACCAACACGCTGGCGCATACCGCCAGAAAGTTCATCGGGATAAGCCTCGGCATAATTTTCCAGTCCCACCTGGCGTAAGGCTTCCAGAGCTTTTTTGCGTCGCTGCTCTGTTGGTATTCCCGCTAATTCCATGCCGAGGGCAGCATTATTTATTACCGTCATATGGGGCATCAGTGCGAATGACTGGAATACCATGCTGATTTTATTTCGTCTCAGATTTCGTAATTCACTGGCAGATATTTTTGCAATATCCTGTCCATCAATAATTATCTGGCCTCGGGTAGGTTCAATCAGACGATTGAGAAGGCGAACCATGGTGGATTTTCCTGAGCCGGATAATCCCATGATGACAAAAATCTCGCCTTCTTCAATGGCCAGACTGGCATTTTTAACGCCAAGTGACAGCCCGGTTTTTTCCAGTAATGCCTCCTTGCTGATACCTTTTTTGATATGCTTAAACGCGCGTTCCGGATGGTCTCCAAATACTTTATATACATTCTTAACTTCAAGTTTAATCGTCATTCGATAATAAAATCCTGGTTAAGGGTAATAATGTCTGCTTTTTGTTTTTCTCAGATGAAAATTAAGTGGCTATAACCCTAGCATATTGAATTCTGATGGCAACCCTTGACATTTCGTTATTTTACCTGTGGGCTGATGACGAAATGTCGTTAGAGTCAGTAATCATGGGGGCTGGCAGGAAATGATATTATTTATTTCAGGTTGGGATATTTTCATAAGGAAAATTTCTCATCATCCTCATGTGAGAAGAGAGCCCTGTGGGGCAGGGAGTGATATTTTGTCTGGTGCTGATTAAGTTTCCTTGCGAAATTAATAAGATTGACTGGCTGAATAGGATAGTAATAATGAAGCTAAATGGCAGAAGCGGCGGTTTGAATTATCCGCCGCATTGACCGGTTTAAAATGCCCAATCTTCGTCCTGGGTTTCTTCGACTTTTCCCATTACATAGGATGATCCGGAACCAGAAAAGAAATCATGGTTTTCATCGGCATTTGGTGACAACGCCGCCAGAATAGCCGGATTAACATCAGCCATATCGGGTGGAAAGAGCGGGTCATAGCCAAGATTCATTAATGCTTTGTTGGCGTTATAATGTAAGAACTTTTTCACGTCCTCCGCCCAGGGAACATCGGCGTAGAGTTCGTCGGTATACACCAGCTCATTCTCATACAGCGACATCAGCAGAGTAATAGCAAATTGCTGAAGTTCTTCGCGCCTTTCACTGGAAGCCTGTTGCAATCCTTTTTGATATTTATAACCAATATAATAACCATGTACCGCCTCATCTTTAATGATAAGACGTATCAAATCGGCGGTATTAGTCAGCTTGCCGCGGCTTGAGAAATACATCGGTAGCCAGAAACCGGAGTAAAACAAAAAGGACTCCAGAAACACGCTGGCGATTTTTTTCTTCAGGGGATCTTCTGCGTGGTAATGCGTTAACACAATGCGGGCTTTTTGTTGTAAAGCCGTATTTGCTTCACTCCAGGCATAGGCCGCATCAACGTCCGGCGTCTGACATAAGGTTGAGAAAATCGAACTGTATGAGCGGGCATGCACCGCTTCCATAAAGCTGATATTCGAAAACACTGCCTCTTCATGTGGCGTAATTGCATCGTTCATCAATGCCGGAGCGCCAACGGTATTTTGTAACGTATCGAGTAGCGTCAGGCCGGTAAAAACCCGGATAGTCAGCTGCTGCTCATCGCGGCTCAGGCTTTGCCAAGCCGGAATATCATTTGATAAAGGCACTTTTTCCGGCAGCCAGAAGTTAGCAGTAAGGCGGTTCCAGACTTCAAGATCCTTTTCATCTTCAATCTGATTCCAGTTCACCGCCCGCAGGTGTGGGTGAGTACTGTTCATTTTTTTCACTCCGGATTTATAACGCGCAGGACACACAGCCTTCTACTTCAGTTCCTTCCAGCGCCATCTGGCGCAGGCGGATGTAGTAAAGGGTTTTGATGCCTTTTTTCCAGGCGTAAATCTGTGCCTTATTGATATCGCGTGTAGTGGCGGTATCACGGAAAAACAGGGTAAGCGATAGTCCCTGATCAACATGGCGTGAGGCTTCGGCATAAGTGTCAATAATTGCCTGCGGGCCGATCTCATAGGCATCCTGATAGAGCGCTAAATTTTCGTTAGTCATGTAAGGCGCCGGGTAGTAAACACGCCCGGTCTTGCCTTCTTTACGTATCTCAATGCGTGAGACGATCGGATGAATACTTGAGGTGGCGTGATTGATATAAGAGATAGAGCCAGTTGGCGGAATCGCCTGTAAATTCTGGTTATAAAGTCCATCGCGCATCACATCATCACGTAACTTCTGCCACTCTTCGCGGCTGGGTATATGAAAATGAAAACGTTCAAACAACGCTTTCACCTCTTCGGTTTGCGCAACCCAGCGTTGTTCAATGTAGCGATCAAAATAGGTACCGCTGGCGTAGCGTGACTGGCTGAAACCGGCAAAGCGCTCTTTGCGCTCACGGGCAATACGCTGAGAGGTGCGCAGAGCATAATAGGTGACGGCGCAAAAATAGAGGTTGGTAAATTCCAGCGCGGCCGGTGAACCATAAGCAATGCCCTCGCGCGCCAGAAAACCATGCAGGTTCATCTGGCCAAGGCCGATCGCATGCGACTTTGCGTTACCTTCCGCCACCGAAGGCACGGAACTGATGTTACTCATATCGGAAACGGCACTTAATCCACGTACCGCCACTTCAATCGTACGGGCGAAATCGGTTGAGTCCATTGCCCGTGCAATGTTCAGCGACCCCAGATTACAGGAGATATCTTTACCGATCCGGCGATAGCCCAGATCTTCATTAAATTCGCTGGGCGTATTGACCTGAAGGATTTCCGAGCAGAGGTTACTCATGTTTATGCGTCCGGCTATCGGGTTAGCACGGTTCACATTATCTTCAAACATGATGTAGGGATAACCGGACTCGAACTGAATTTCTGCCAGCGTCTGAAAGAAATCGCGGGCATTAATATAGTGCCGTTTTACCCGCTGATCGGCCAGCAGCTGATGGTAATGTTCACTTATGCTGATATCGGCGAATGCTTTACCGTACAGGCGTTCGACATCATAGGGTGAAAATAACGCCATCTGCTGATTATCTTTTGCCAGCTGGAAGGTAATATCAGGGATAACCACACCCAGTGACAGGGTTTTAATGCGGATTTTCTCATCCGCATTCTCCCGTTTAGTATCAAGAAAGCGCAGAATATCGGGATGATGTGCATGCAGATATACCGCGCCGGCACCCTGACGTGCCCCCAGCTGATTGGCATAAGAGAAGGCGTCTTCCAGCATTTTCATTACCGGAATAACCCCGGAAGATTGGTTTTCAATGCGTTTTATCGGGGCACCGGCTTCACGCAGATTCGACAACAGAAATGCCACCCCGCCACCGCGCTTGGACAGTTGCAGGGCGGAATTGACCGAACGACCGATGGATTCCATATTGTCTTCTATACGCAGCAGAAAACAGGATACCAGTTCGCCACGTTGCTGTTTGCCGCAATTAAGGAAGGTCGGTGTTGCTGGCTGGAAACGGCCGCTGAGCATTTCTTCCATCAGGGAAGTAGCAAAATCGTTATCACCCTGTGCCAGAGTTAGTGCAACCATACAAACCCGATCGGCAAAGGTTTCCAGGTAACGTTTACCGTCAAAGGTCTTCAGGGTGTAGCTGGTATAAAATTTCCAAGCACCCAGAAAGGTCTGAAAGCGAAAATCGTAATCATACGCCTGCTGGAATAGCTGACAGACAAAGCTGAAGTCATAGGCGTTGAGTACCGAAGCCTCGTAATACCCTTCATCGACCAGATATTGCAGACGTTCAGCAATACTGCTAAAGGTGACGCTGTTTGGAATGACATGTTGCAGAAAATAGTGGCGAATAGCCGCGCGATCTTTTTCAAACTGAATATTACCCTGGTCATCATACAGGTTAAGTAATGCGTTAAGTGCATGATAATCGCCGCTATCGGTCACGCTGCGGTTTAGCGTATGGATTGTCGTTGCCAAAATAGTTTCACTCCCCGGTCAATATTAACGAGGTCGGTTTCGCTGCCCATCAGCTCAAAACGATAAAGCCAGGGCACCTGGCACTTGTGCGAAATAATGTCACCGGCAAGGCCAAATGCGGCGCCAAAATTACGATTACCGGCGGCGATTACCCCACGAAGTCGCGCGCGATTTTGCACATCGTTGAGAAACTGAATCACCTGTTTAGGCACCGCACCTTTGGCACTGCCACCGCCATAGCTGGGTACCACCAGAATAAAAGGATGATCGACCTGTAGCTGCCGATCTGCCGCTAGCGGAATGCGTTGTGCTGGTAATCCCAGCCTTTCAATAAAGCGCTGGGTATTACCGGACTGACTGGAAAAATAGACCAGCGGATGCATGAGATTATCCTGCAAGCGCCAGCTGCGCCTGGAGTGCGGCAATTTTGTCAGGTCGAAATCCACTCCAGTGTTCTTCATCCGCCATCACCACCGGCGCCTGGCGATAACCGAGACGTCGCAAGGATTCCACTGCTTGCGGATTATTATCGAGATGGATTAATTCGTACGGCAGGCCCTTGCTGTCCATTGCATTTTTAGTGGCGTTGCACTGGACACAGTTGGTTTTGGTGTAAATAATAATGCGCATGATTCGTATTTCCTTCTCGCAGCAAAGCTCTGGCCTGCATGTGATTCGGGACACAATCGGGCCGCCTTGATTATCAACATATAGCGTGGTCTGTCTGAAATAGATACTAGATGTAGTTCTTAATGATTGCAACCACGCAATATGTAGTGGTATGCATATATTACTGGCTGGGGTCGCTGGCGAAGGATTTATAGACGGAAATAAAAAAATCCCCGCGACGGCGGGGATTTTTACACGGTTAACTCTCTGGCTTTTTTGACGATTAATTGCGCCCGGTGCTACTGACCAGTAAAGCGCCAATAAATATACCGAATGCGGTGCCTATACCAATTCCGTGCCAGGGTTTGTTATGCACGTAGCTGGCGACCTGTTCGCCCGCATCCTTTGCTGCCTGTGTAACCCGGCTATTGCCGTTCAAGCGTGCGCGCGTCTGACGCAGTAGTTTGCTGGCACGTGCCCGTGCCGCATCGATCTCCTCTGCGCCACGGTTATCATAAGATCTCAGTAACGCATCCAGACTCTCCGTCAGCGCACTGACGTCCTGGTGGCTATCAATGCCTTCGTTTTGGGTTGTTCGCTTAAACATTTTGCTCTCCATTATGTCTGGCAGGTCTGTCTAACTATAGAACATCACTGCTGCGATTCTGCGTAACCAGCGGTGTTAAGCACGGTTTATGGACTAATCCGAAAGCCCTCAGGTCCGGCACTGTTATAGGCTTACAGCGATTTTGAAGAACCTGGCATTGAGGATTGAGCATGTATTTAAGACCGGACGAAGTAGCACGCGTATTGGAAAAGGTGGGATTTGAAATGGATATCGTGACACAAAAAACATACGGTTACCGACGTGGTGAACAGTATGTTTATGTCAATCGTGAAGCGCGCATGGGACGCACGGCGCTGGTTATTCATCCGGCTCTGAAAGAGAAAAGCCTCAGTTTTGCCGAACCTGCATCTGAAATTAAAACCTGCGAACATTACACACAATTTCCGCTCTATTTAGCCGACGACAGTCACGATCATTACGGTATTCCGCACGGTTTTAGCTCGCGCCAGGCGTTGGAACGCTATCTGAAATCTGTGTTTGATTGAGCGCTTGCCGGCCGGGGGCAATCAGCGTCGCCTGGCAGTGACGCAAACGCGATATGATGCAGCCTGAATGAAGGCTGCGTGGCCGGATAAACTCGCCGCCGCAGCGCGATGGGCATGATTTCGTTAGATCATGTTTATGCCTTCCTTATCAGATGGCTCGACAGTGGCAGGCTTAAAGACAACAAACACACCATGAAAAATGCCCCAGGCAGCCCGTAAAGATGAGCCAGACCGCCAATTAAAGCGGGACCGAGCAAAATACCTGAGTAACCCATACTGGAAATCGCCGCAACGGCTAATGAACCTGGCATGGTATTCTGGCGTCCCGCTGCAGTGAAAAGTATCGGAACGATATTTGAAAGACCTGCACCGATGAGAAAAAATCCGATAGTCATACTGAAAATATTGGCCCAGCTGACCACCACCAAAAAACCTATCGCGGCGATAAGGGCACTGACCAGAAATACCCGAAAACGGCCGAAGGATTTGATAATCGCATCGCCGGTTAAACGGCCAGTCGTCATGGCACAGGCGAATACAATATAACCGAAGCCCGCATGATTGCTGGCGATGACGTGCTGACTGGTGAGCAGAATTCCGCTCCAGTCGAGCATCGAACCTTCCATGATATAAGCAATAAAACACAGTGTACCAAGCAGAATGACAATGCCTCTGGGCATGACGAAAAGGGGGGAGGCGTCCGCAGCTGATTCATTCAGTAACCCGCCGAAGCAAAACATCAGTAGCCCCAGCACCAGAATGATCACCAGGCTTACGCTAGCAAGTGGCGTCAGATGGCAAATCAATAACAGGCTGACTATACCCGAGCCGGCAATACCGCCAATGCTAAATAAAGCATGAAAACCAGACATGATCGGTTGTCCTGCCATTTTTTCAACCAGCACTGCCTGAATATTAACCACGACGTCCATTGCGCCAATACCGGCACCAAATACAAATAGCGCCAGAGCCAGCGTCAGCGGGCTATTCAGTGTTGCCAGAGCGGGTAGCATTAGCAACATAACCAGCGTCGCAAAATTAAATACCCGTCGGCAACCATAACGTGAAGCGAGGGCGCCGGACAGCGGCATCATCAGAAATGAACCAATGCCAAATGCCAGTAAAACCAGCCCCATGGTACCGTTATCCGCCATCAAACGAAGCCTGGCGAGCGGTATCATCGGAGCCCAGGTGGCCAGACTGAAACCGGCAATAAAAAAAGCAACCCGTGTCGCACTAACTGAACGCGGCAGGGAGAAGAGGGTGTCATTTTCAACCACTTTATCAATTTTTCCTGGTTGTGATAGAGCCGGCATACGCTTTGCCGGCTCAGCATCGTTAACTCACCCTGCAGACCAGCAGGTCTTCCAGGATATCGATTTCATTCAGATTGCGGATTACCTGATAGGCTCTGGTATAGTGCTCCATTCCTGACAGCGCGTGTGGCCAGGCGTAAACCTGCCTGATACCCGCGCTGATGGCCGACTGAATGCCGATATCGGTATCTTCAATCACCAGCGTTTGTTCTGGCGATGCGCCAAGGCGCTGTAACATTGCCAGGTAGGGATCAGGATAAGGTTTGGTACGTTCCATATCATCACCACTGATTAACGGATAGGTCTGCGTTAACCCGAGGGTGGCAATATTGGCCAGACAGATATCCCGTGGTGCAGTGGAGACAAAGCCAAAGGAAATTTGGTTGCTTACCAGATGCTGGATCAGTGCACTGATACCAGGGCGCAGATAGCGTGCGCCAAGTTCTGCCTTGTAGGCATCAATGATCTGGCGGGTAATTTCGGCATGTTGTGCGCTGCCGATGCCAATATGTAATAAAGTTTCTTCCAGGCTTAAACCGATGAGTTCCTCTGGCGTAATGCCATAGGTTGCCTCAGGTTGCAGGTTTTTGAGCACCTCAAAGTGCAACTGTTCACTGTCGACAATAACACCGTCGATATCAAAAATGACAGACCAGGGTTTCATGCGGCACACTCCTTTTTCTGAGCCGGTATGCGCAGCAGTACTTTGCAGTTTGGTTCGCTGATTGCGTGCTGCTTTTTCCCTGCGATATCACAACCTACAGTGGCAAAAGCTTGCTGGTAGTCATCAAAACCAAAACAGTGGCTGATTAACCTGGCGACTGGAATCTGTCCATCACGAATCAGGTTGTAGGCACGGGCAAAACTGTTGTTAAGCGAATCGATAGACCCTATAACCGACAGACTTTTATCGGCAATTTTCATGATATCCAGCGTGGCGGAATAGTCTTTTAGCGCGACGTTGAGCAGCTTTCCGCCGGGAGCCAGGCGGGCAAACACAACTTCGGAAAGATAACCTGTGGTATCAATACATACATCCAGCTTCTCATCATCACTGCCGTATTCTGCGCGCATGGCCTGGTGAAAGTCGTTGTAAAGATGCGTCCCTTCAGGCAAAACATCCATAGCAAAACGATAACGGTGCGGATTTTTTTCCACCAAAAACGCGTTAACACCAGCGAGAGACAGACTCCATAAATAGAGCATTCCCATCGGACCCGCGCCGATGACGCAGGCGCGAATGTTGGTATGACTGATATTCAGTTTTTCGACACCCGTCAGCGTACAGCTTAGGGGTTCGGTCAGGGCGCCCTCCTCAAAGCTGACATGCTCATCCAGCAGAATCAGGGAACGCTCTTTGGCACGATACTGGTCAGCAAAAGTTCCATCATAGGAAACACCGGCTTCGGTCCCATGTTTGCGCTCGCAATGGTTAGGATTACCTGTCTGGCAAAGACGACACTCGCCACAGGCGTAGGTCGGATTAATCACCACCCGATCGCCGGCCTTAAAACGCTTCACGGCTGAACCTACTTTATGAACCGTGCCGGTGGATTCATGTCCCAGCGTGGTACCCGCAACCGCAACCGGATAATCACCGGTAATGATCCCGACATCGGTACCACATAGACCGCAAACTTCAATATTCACTATCACATCATCTGCATCAATACATTCAAGAGCAGGGACTTCGCTGGGGCGGACGCACCAGACGTCGGTAAATTTAAGTGCTTTCATTATGCTGTCTCCTGCAACGTGTTAATTCGGTGTTCAAGCAGAGAGAAGGTACGATCCAGCTTGCTGATAATTTCATCGATGTGATGGCGTTGACAGGTCAGAGGTGGACGGACTTTAATCGCTTTTCCCTTGCCATAACGTGAACCACGAATAATTAATCCTTGTTCTGCTGCAATGCTAATCGCCAACGCGGCAATCTCTGGATCCGGGACATCAAAACCAAACATATAACCTAATCCCCGTACGTTGCTCACCATGGCATGAGTGTCTTGCAGCGTCAGTAGTGCGTTACGTAAATAACCCTCATTGTGCTGCACGTTTTCGAGTAGTCTTTCATCTTCAATAATGGCAATAGTTTCATGGAGGGCGACCAGTGACAGCGGATTGGCGCCGGAAGTACTTGAATGTTCATAGGCTTCCAGTACATCCAGCTGCTGTTTCATCAGAATGCCACCGGTTGGAATGCCAATTCCGCCGGCACCCTTAGCAAAAACGATAATGTCGGGTTGCAGTGCCTTAGCGTAGCCTGTGCTAGCAAAAAAGGTGCCAGTGCGACCAAAGCCGGTTTGTACTTCATCTGCGATTACCACAATATTATATTTGCTGCAGATCTCACGTACCTGGCGATAGAATTCAACGGGTAGGACGATATTTCCGCCATTGCCCAAAATTGGTTCGATAATCAGGCAGGCGATATTGCCGCTGGAGGCATAACTTATGAAATCCTCCAGCTCAGCAAAACGGCTGGCACTGGTGCGGTTACGGGTTCCGGCAAGCTCGCTGGTTGGTACCGGGATTTTGAAAGAGCCGTCAATGTTGGCGGTAAAGTGCTGCAGGCGAAACGCATTACCGGAGATCCTGGCCGTGGCCAGAGACTGGCCATGGTGTGACATAAACAACGAGATCACACCGGAACGTCCAGTATATTTCTGTGCCATACGGATGGCGCCTTCGACGGCCCCAGAACCAGATACATCCCTGAGCCAAATGCGATTTATCCCTTCTGGCAAATAAGGTGTAAGCTGACTGAGAATATGATTGGCAATAGGTCTGGTGTAGGCGGAGCTCAGATGAACACAGCGATCAATTTGTTGTTTTAGTTTATTGGCAAGACGTTCATGAGTATAACCAAACGGCAAATTAAAGGTTCCCGATGCTGCATCAATCATAACTTTACTGCCATCGTGCAAATAAGCCCCATCGCCTTTATAACGATTCATCATATTTTCAAATTCATTATCTATGCTATTCATCTATTTTTTCCTATGAGTTGTTTAATAAAAAATTAAATATTGTTAGCAACGTGTTAATTAAACATGTTGCCATATGATTAGTATTCACAAATGTGACTTAAATTAGGAATAATCTGTATTTTTCTATAATGACGCCTAACTCATTAGCCTGAGTTTATCGATGTAATTTTATAGAGTGTATCTATCATCATTCTTTTTCTTCATTGAACTGGTAGTGTCTGTATAGCTATTTATGTTGACTTCTTTCAGCATTTATCGATCCTGCTGTCGTTCTGTAATAATGAATTTTACACAGGACGGATTGAGCTGGTGTTGACAAGTAAGCGCGTAAATGGTGAAAAAAACGCAATATTCGCCTGGGGAGTAACTAACTTCCCGCGTAAGCGATTTTTTCTATCCTGCTCTTTTTATGAATCTCTTTTGGAGGATATTAAATTATCTTCATGTAAAATATTTATTTTTCAATTGGATATAAATATTTTTTTGAGATTTTCCCGATGTCGGCGCTGTTTTATCAGTAATGCTAAAGATAAATGTAATAATGGCAGTTTCAGAGAGGATTTCTCATCATTTACTACATTAAAAGCACAGGCTTGCACAGGTGTCAGTGAATGGCATCATAGCATTTGATGTATTTATTTGGCGTGATTGTCACATATTCATAATCTGTGATATAACGCATTGAAAATAATGATCTGGCAAATGTATTCATTATAAACTAACCTCATGTATCTTACGTGTCATACAGAGATTGTGATTTTATTGATTAGCTTGCTTATAAATAAAATATTATTGTTTTGTTGTTCAGGAATGCCTGTTATTCGTTAAATATAGCGAATGACTATTACAATATCCAGACTATAAATTTTATTTTATAAAGATAGAATGATTAACTATTAAAATAAAGTGGTTTTTATCGATCGGTAATCAATGATTAATAGATTTTAACTATGCCACATAATACAATGATCGCGGAAAGTATTTATTCGTATTAATTATTAAGATAAATTAACGATATTGCGCTATGAAGAGGGGTGGCATGGTGCGGTGAAAGGCTTTATTGCATCTTAATGCGATAAAAAATGACAGTGGGTTGGTTAACCGGGCCTGATGCTAATTGATGTTTACCTTATGCGCTGAACTTGCATTGATTCATTTTATCTGTACGGTTTATGTGTTCGCATTGTGCGGCTTGCCGGACAGATAAATTCAGTGCGCGCCGACCGCTTAAGCGCTTATAATCAGCGAAAGGAATGACAACGGATGACATAATGAAAGCGCTAAGACTAGCTTTAGGGCCGCTGGTTTTTTTGAGCGGCTGCGCAACCATTGCAGGCAATGGATCGCAGAATGTGACTATTAATACGCAACCACCGGGCGCCCATTTTGTGGTTCAGGATGAGGCTGGACGGATTGTCGCCCGGGGGGTGACGCCAGAAACGGTGCTGCTGGTCAAATCTGACGGCAGTTATTTCGGTAAAAAAACGTATCAGGTGATGCTGGAGCGTCCAGGCTATGTGCCGCAGACTCTGCCGCTCAACGAACGCGTCAATTTATGGTATGTACTGGGTAATATTCCGCTGGGGGGCATTCCCGGTTGGTTGCTGGTCGATCCTTTTTACGGTGGAATGTACACTATTGAACCTGCATTGCTACAATCCAGCCTTAGTCCGGTTGGGGCACGCGGCTAGCCCGCACCCCGGCAGGGCTGCCGGGGTGGCGGCAGGCGGTGCATCCGGCACCTTTTTACTGTGCAGTCGGTTTTAAAATGGTATTGACGGGCGCCGGCTTGAGTTTTTCCATATACTGGTTTTGAAAAATACACATGCGGATGGTGTTACGGTATTCACCGTTAATAAAGAACTCGTGCCGGAGTTCTCCTTCCACTTCAAAACCAAGTTTACTGTATATATGTATAGCCTTGGCGTTTTCTTTATCAACGATCAGATAAAGCTTATAGAGATTGAGCACCGAGAAGGCATAATCCATCGCCAGTTTAACTCCGCGGCTGGCCAGCCCTTTTCCCTGATGATCCGGAGCAATAATTATCTGAAATTCTGCACGGCGATGAATGTGATTGATGTCGACCAGTTCTACCAGTCCGGCTTTTTCGTCATCATGTTCCAGCACAAAACGGCGCTCACTCTGGTCATGAATATGTTTGTCATAAAGATCGGACAGTTCGACAAAGGCTTCATAAGGTTCTTCAAACCAGTAACGCATCACGTTGGCGTTATTGTCTAACTGATGAACAAATGTCAGATCCTCACGCTCCAGTGGACGAAGCTTGATATTGAGGTCTGTCAATTGGGCAGACATAAAAATTCCTTTAAAGGCAGACGTATTGCTGCTTTTTTAGTATAGCGGTAGCAGAACGATTAGGATCGACATTTACAGAAATAAACAGAGCGTGACCAAGGTCACGCTCTGAAAATCAGCGGAAATATTTGTCAGAAATTATACCCGATGACAAGATAATAGCCAAAACCGGTTGATTTGACTTCAAAGGGGCCGTTGCCAAAATTCAGATTTGCGCCATTATCCCATTGGCCGCCATTGTGAAAATAACGGGCAACCAGTGAATAATGCCAGTGATCATAACCTAAAGACAGAATGTGGCTGGAAGCAATGGCGTTGCTGGTACGGTTTGCGCTGTCGCCAAGCTTAGAACCCCAGTCAAAATTGGTAAAGCCGATATAACTGAGATGTCCTCCCCACAGATCGCTGATTGGCACCATATATTTAATTTTGAATCGGTAGCCATCCCAGCGGTTTTCATTGGCTGCATCATAGTTTTCCCACTGGTACTTTGCGTACAGGTTCAGTGACAGGCCAACATCGCTGTGGGTATCAATATCGGTACCAAGACCCATATACCAGGTATTCTGGCGACTGCTGCGCTTATCACCCATGTCATAAATATAGTTATTGGCAAAGTACCACTCTTTGAAGGGGCCAAATGCCAGCCGGGTGCCGGTCAGTTTATCGAGTGAGAAACGCGGTTCAATTTCCATAAACATCGGGGAGCCATTATCCCAGATGCCTTTATCATTGCCGTTACCGGTGCCGAAAAACTTCGGTACATCGACATAACCGCAAAAATCAAACCAGTCACGGTGGGCAAAAGCTTCATATTCAAGGTAAACATCATTGTTAAGCTGAGGCCCGAAACGGGTGTGATAACTGCCAACCACGTTCACACTCTGGTGCCACCAGTCGGAAAGGTAGGTCGGGCTATTTTCCGCCATTGCTCCCCAGGATGCGGCCATCAGGCCTGCCGCCATCATTATTTTATATTTCATTTAATTACCACATGCTTAATAGGTCTGACGTCGCGTCCCGAACGACAGAACCGCTCCCTTAACCGGTTAAATCAGGCGATGAAAGCCCGATTTTCACCTCGTGAAACGCAGCGGCAGTGTGCCTGCCGCCTGGTCTGAGGAAATAGATGTTACTCACACTTGTGAAAATTTGTTTCACTTATTTTTATTTTTTATGTGATTAATCTCACAAATATTATTGTGTCGCTATGGAATCAGCGGGAACAGACCGGTACGCACTCTGCTGCTGCCGGTTTTGTACAGAAAGGCACCGCCGACGCGACGCCGGCTGAAGACCGGATTTATCCGCGGTGGAACGAAACGGAAAAGATCGGCTTCAGACGACCTTAATCTGGCGGATGCCAAACAGACGACGACAAAAATCGAGAAAATAGCCATAAATGCCGCCGGTCAGCATGGAGGTAAGAATATTAGCGCTGACTGCTGCAATAATTTGTTGCCTGCTGGCACCTATGCTGAGCAGAATCAATGCATACACCGGCGACTGAAAGCTGACGTAGGCAATAACATCAGCCAGCGATCGCAGCCAGACTGCCGGGCTAATCTGGCGGGCTTTAAATAGGAGCCGGTCACGCCATAAGCCGTATGGCCAGGCAATCAGTATGTTGATTGGGATAGCGCACAGACGGGAAGAAAGCGACTGGTCAATACGCATCCCACTGATAAAGATCTCAGTTATCATGCCGGTAATAAAGCAATAAACCACCATTGCGACAATATCGGCCATAGCGTGACGCAGAGTAAACGGGGAGATCATAAACCACACCTTGCAGCTTTAATCGGTATATAACGGCAGTTATGGCGATTAAAGTGGTGTTTATTTCTGCTTTTTCGCCTCTGGTGTAAAATATATCGCTGCATGCATTCTGGCAATTGGTGAAAGATCTTTATTTTTAAGCATTTTGTCGATGAAATGCTGTCAGCTGGCGCCAGCAACAGCGATGGGCGCGATTTCGTAACCAGTTTTATATAAAATGCAAAGAAATCATTAGCATAATAATTGCCTGTTTCAGGCGGTGAGAAAACAGACCAGGATGATTGTCAGTGGCAGGATGCTGATGAAAAATAACGGTTTCCAGTGGGATGCAATGAAATGAAAAACAAAACTTCTGCGGCGTGGGCGCTGCGTAAAACAGCGATCATGGCGCTGGTACTGGCAGGATTACAGCTGACAGGCTGCGCCCGGCAGCAGCCCGGCCAGTCCGAAGTTTACCGAACCTACGCTAAAATCGTTGGCAATAAAGTGTGTATCACCCTGCCGCATCTGCACAGCGGAGAAAAGTTGTTCAGTATTTACATCAGTGAACGCGGCAACGTGAACCGTTTTATGATGCGGCAGTACCCGTGGCAAAAAGGCAAGTATCTGGCTGCTGTGCCGGGTAAATGCGTCAACGATTTCAATTTTCCCTATGTGATTGGCCGCGGCTATGATGTGGCAATTCAGGTCGTGGATCCGTCGGTTGTGACCATCAGTGGTGCCACCCAGGGACGAGTATACAGCGGGGCATTTGCCCTATGGCGTGCCGGGGACAAGTTGCAGGTGGTGCCGGTGATATAATGCTGCCTCTGCAGTTTACCAGCCGGCGATATCAGGTCGCTGGCCAAAGCCGGTTCCTGAATCGGTGCTGTTATCAATGCTGCCCCGATTACGCAAACGCTGCTCGCGTAGCTGTTGATGTATCCAGTGACGGTATTCCGGAGAATGATAATAACCGTCATATGCTGACGGAGCAGGGATTAATTGCCGGTTTTGCCGCCAGCCGGATGCTGGCTGACCAGAATTTTCCCCATGATCGGCGCAGGATACGCACCACAGAGCGGTGCTGAGGCAAAATGCCTGAGTCAGAATGTTCAGATTCCCTCCTGAAACGCAAAATAATGATGGTATAAAACAGGCTGATTGCTCACGCCATGTTTAAACACGGGGAGAACTATCAGGTTACGCTGATTATAAACCGCCGGCGGTGGAAGTAAATCCTGTTCGCTTTTCGGTGCTGGCTTGCCGGCCTTTAGCCGGTTGTTTTTTGCTTTCAGAAGACATGAGCGCCCAGGCGGTTTCAGCGATCCGCTGAATGAAAAAGGCCGCCGCAGCGGCCTTTTACCTTCTGTCAGCGGTTATTCGCTGACTTTCTTCTTCAGTGTTTGCGCGCCTTCTTTGGTTTTGTTCCAGCCTTTCTCAGCACCTTCTTTGGTTGCATCCCAACCTTTCTCAGTACCCTGTTTGGTTTTGTGCCAGGCTTTCTGCGATCCTTCGCTCAGTTTACTGCCGGTACTGTCGCTTTTACCTTCAAGGGCATGTTTGGATTTAAGTTTCAGTTCACTTCCTTTATCCTGCGCCTGATGTAACTTTTCCTTCGCGGTGTTTGCGCCCTCATGTGCGGCGGCAACGGTATCATCAGTGGCATGTGTGGTGGCAGCAAAAACCGGCGCAGCCAGCAGAAGGGCAGAAAGTGTCATCACTGTTTTTTTCATAATATCCTCTTTTACGGTATCCGCTTTATTCAGCTTTATAAGCGTAGTACAGCAAAAAGTTTCCTGCTTTAGGAATAAACCGTAAATGAATCGGTGATGCCTCTAATTGGTTGAATCTGATGTATAATGCGGGCTTTTGAGGTTCTCTTATGGCCAGCGTTAACGTTCATTGTCCCCGTTGTCAGTCTGTTCAGGTTTACCGCCATGGTCAGAACCCTAAAGGCTATGACAGATTTCGCTGCCGTGACTGCCACCGCGTGTTTCAACTCACTTACGCTTA
>NZ_MOMB01000015.1 GCF_002752165.1 Erwinia sp. OLFS4 | reverse complement strand
CTGCGATGAATATCGCATTCAGTTGGCGAACTATGGCTGTCGGAATACTGGTCGTTGGGATCGTCGTTGCGGGCCGGTTGGCATTCTACTATCGCGACAGCTACCACCACGCCCTCGACAAGCAGCGCGAGTTTGCACAACTGGCTGAATCCAGACAAAAAATCATCGTTGATATGCAGGCCAGACAGCGCGTTGTGGCGGCCATTGACGCGAAATACACAAAGGAGTTGGCCGATGCGAAACAGACGATTGCTGATTTGCAGCGTGACGTTAGCAGCGGCGCTAAGCGGCTGCGCGTCAACGCCACCTGTGAGCGAGTGTCCGACGCTACCCGCGCCAGCGGCATGGCTGATGCTTCCTCCCCCGAACTCACTTCAGACGCTGAACGAGCTTATTGGCGTCTCAGAGAACAGCTTGTTACCGCAGAAAAACAAATAAACGGGCTTCAGGACTATATCAGAGCAATACAGAACGTTGAAAAAACGCAGTAACGCATGAACCGAAATAAGAGGTCGCCAATCGGCGGCCTTTTTTTTATGTAGTCACCGATCCGTATTTAATAGAGAGGTTTATAAATTGAGCGCAATAATTACAGATTCAACAGTATACTTTAATAAAGCGAGCGGATTAACTTTTACACTTGAAAGTACGGACTTGATGCTGAGAAATCAGGGAGTGATTGAAGATCAGAATTATCTTGTCAGTCTCTACATCTCGTGCATACCATCAAATGTGATATTTGAGTACATGCCTGCACAAATTACCCTGAGCTTCTCTACCCAGCAAACAGGGGATGAAACGCATCTTTATCCCGTTCCGTACGTTAATCCGTCTTTGCGTTCATTCCAGGCGACAGTAAGACCCTTTATTACAAATGTTAAGCAAAATGGACTGTATGGATTTTTAACGGATACAGAAAATCAGATAAAAAACATGTTTGAAAATGGTGGTGAGCTGACACTCAGGATAATGGCCGTCTTACAACCCGTCTGAAATTAAACCGGCCTCGCATTAGCGGGGCTTTTTTTGTAGTAAATCCACGCGCAACTCACGCGCAATTAACCTAACTCAGAACCTTTCAGGGTGACCCTTGAGGAATTCGGCTGGCTGTCGGATGCCTTCTGAGGGCTGTATTCCTGTGAGACAAGGTTCACCACTAAAAGGAAATACCGATATGAAAGAACTGACATTTAAAAATCACTCTGTTGTGCCATTTGATAACGGAGACGGAAAGATATGGTTTACGAGCTTAAACATGGCTGAATTGCTCGAATATGCTGATGAAAAATCAGTAAACCGCCTTTACAACAGAAATAAAGATGAATTCAGTGCAGAAATGACGCGAGTGGTCACTGTGACCTCTCGTAATAAAAACAATAAGTTACAGTATAACAGAGCGAGAATATTTTCGCCTCGCGGCGCACACTTGCTTGGAATGCTGGCAGAAACCAAAGTAGCTAAATCACTTCGTCGCTGGTTACTTGATCTCATTGAAAAAGAGGCTCAGCCAAACCTTTCATTGCTTGACATGGGAAGCTTAAAGGATTTGGCAGTAGGAGAAATGCAAAACAGGGTTGTCAGGGTTAACGAATGGTCACTTGAAACTTTTGGCAGGCCGGGAAGTTCAAGAATGACAATTCGCAAGGGTCATTTGAAAAAAATCCGTGCGGTGCAAAAGGTCATCGCTGAATTGTCACAGGTACAAATGCCAGATCTGGGCAACTTTCCCGATGGAGAACCTGCATGACGCCAATACAGTTCATAGAGAAAAACGTTATCTCTGAGCTGGTGAAGCAGGGCTTTGACAATACAGTAGCCCGCATGAGCGCTGATCGGGCGGTAGACCATTACCGCCGTTCAGCTTCAGCCAGCGCGAAAGGAAAGATGTTTGATGACTGTCTGTTCATAGCGAAAGCATGGGCGAAAAAGTATCAGTCCAAGAGGTAATCGACGTGATGAATGTCAAGAAGCAAGGGCTATCAACGAGTCAGGCTGTGCTTCTGATTGCGTTGTTATTTATAGGTGCGGTAACAATCGGCCTGTTGATCAGCTGGATTCTACTTAATGGGTGGAACATGTTTGCACATGCTGCCGGGTTTAATGCAGTAATTCCGATTAACTGGGTAACTGTCATAGGTTCGTACCTCATATACAGTGTTTTACGCTCAATTTTCTCCAGCACTAAAAATAACCAAGAGCCACTTTCACAACGGCTTTTAACTTCCACAGAGTATTAAACTGTCAATCAGCGAAATAGCAGGATTAATTTACTGTGCGCCCGGTGGCGGGATACGCACTTCTTAGCAGGAAATTCTAATATGGCAAAGCTCACCGACAAACAAGAGCTGTTTGCCCGTGAGTATTTGTCAGACCTGAACGCAACTCAGGCAGCCAAGCGAGCGGGATACAGCGACAAGACCGCTTACAGCATTGGGCAAGAAAACCTGAAAAAACCTGAGATACAGGATCGCATTGCTGAACTGAAGGCCGAGAGAAATGAGCGCACGCAGGTTAACGCTGATTATGTACTTCGCCGTCTCGTTGAGATAGATGAGATGGACGTGCTCGACATCCTGCTTGTTAATGGCGAACTAAAGCCAATAACGCAGTGGCCTAAAGTCTGGCGCACCACGCTATCTGGTATGGACGTCACAGAACTTGCCGGTGATTCTGCTGGCTTACTTAAAAAGATTAAATGGCCTGATAAAGTTAAAAATCTGGAGCTTCTTGGCAAGCATGTCAGCGTTCAGGCATTCAAGGAGCAAGTCGAACAGAAAGTTACAGCCACTCACAACATCATGCCAATTCCATCATGCACAAACGTTGATGAATGGGAGAAAGCAGCACAGCAGCAGCAAGGCGAGGTATTGGGTGGATGAATTACAAAGCCGTCTGGAAACCTTTGCCGGGGTCGCAGTCGCTATCCCTGAGCTGCCCTTGTAACGAGATTCTTTACGAGGGTACGCGCGGCCCAGGTAAAACTGCCGCACAACTTGCGCGATTTCGTCGCCTGGTTGGTCTCGGGTACGGGTCGTTCTGGCGCGGCGTTATTTTCGATACCGAGTATAAGAATCTCACCGACATTATCACCCAGTCAAAACGTATGTATCGCCTGTTCAGCGACGGCGCGCGATATCTTGCATCGGCCAGTGAACTGAGGTGGGTCTGGCCGACTGGCGAGGAATTGCTTTTCCGATTCGGGAAAGAAGAGAGCGACTACTGGGATTACCACGGTCAGGAGTTTCCATTCATCGGTTTCAACGAACTGACCAAGCAGCGGTCACCAGAATTCTACGAGATGATGTTTTCCTGCAGACGGTCATCGTTCAGACCGGAGGATTACCCACTTGCAGATGGCTCACTCATCAAGCCGATCCCACTGGAGACATTCAGCACGACGAACCCATTCGGCATTGGGCATACCTGGGTGAAGAAGCGCTTCATCGAGCCAGCACCGAGAGGCACCATCATACGCGAAACGCAGAAGGTGTTTAACCCACAGACAGAGCGCGAAGATGATGTGACGCTAACGCGCGTTGCCATTCACGGCTCGTTCAAGGAGAACCCGTATCTTGACCCGCAGTACATCGCCACGCTGATGAGCATTAAAGACCCGAACCGACGCAAGGCGTGGGTAGATGGCTCATGGGATGTTACCAGTGGCGGACGATTTGACCATCTGTGGAATGAATCTCTGCACGTAATTAAGCCTTTCCGCATACCGGATAGTTGGACCGTTGACCGTTCCCATGACTGGGGTGAGTCGAAACCGTTTTCCAACCTCTGGTGGGCTCGCACGGATGGCACAGTGGCGACGCTGCCGGATGGGCGTCAATTCTGCCCGCCAGCAGGGTCTCTGATTCTGATTGGTGAATGGTACGGTTGCCCACCTGACGAACTGAATAAAGGGCTGAACATGTCATCCACCAACGTTGCAAAAGGTGTTGCGTGGATTGATAAGCGATTAACAGGCCAGGAAGTTGACGAACCGGACGAGATAAAACTTGATGGTGTCACTCAGGGACAACTCAACATTATGCCGGGTATCTGCAAAAAGGTTGTTCCCGGCCCGGCCGACAGCGCGATCTACAACACTGGTGATGATGAGCTTTCAATCGCTCAAAAAATGGAAGCGCAGGGTGTTAAATGGGTTGAGGCCAACAAAAAGCCCGGTTCTCGCGTTAATGGTGCCGCGTTGTTCGCCGACATGCTGGAGGCAGTTGTCGAAGGAAAAAAACTGGAATCCGGGATACCAGAAAAACCCGCGTTCTATGTTTTCGATTACTGCCGTGGCTGGATAAGCCGTATTCCTGTACTCGTCCGCGACAGCAAAAAACCTGATGACGTTGATACACAGCAGGAAGATCACGACTGGGACGGAACACGCTACGCGGTTCTGCATAACCCACCAAAACCACCCAAACCAATCACTTTCAAATGGTAAGCACATGACTGATTTAAACATTGATTACCACCATCCAGGGTGGTCTGAGTTTTCTCCCGAATGGCAGATGGTTGGCGACTGCGTTGACGGTGAGCGCAAGATTCAAAAGCAGCGCGGTAAATATTTGCCGCACCCAGGAAATGAAAGCGAAGACAAAAACGGTGAGCGTTATAATGCTTACATTAAACGTGCTGCTTTTATCAACGCTACTGGCAGGACTCTGTCAGGGTTAATCGGCATTGCCTTCATGAAGCAGCCGGTCATCGAGATGTCGGGTTCGTTGGAAGAGCTAAAAGATAACGTGGATGGTGAAGGCCAGCCATTATCTCAGCTAGGACGTGATGCATTGTCGCAGGTTCTGCAACGTGGCCGCGCAGGAATCCTGACCGACTATACCGGATCAGGCATTCAGTCGCAGGCCAGCAAAGGCCGCCCAGTCCTGCAACTATACACGGCAAAGCAGATCATCAACTGGCGCGTGACAAATGGTAAAACGTCGCTGGTGGTTGTTCGTTATGAAGAGCCGGTTGACGACCCGGAAGGCTTTGAGCTGACGATGAAAACGCACTGGATTGAGTTGCGTTTGGTCAATGGCATTGCTCACTGGCGTAAATGGGAGCAGGGAACCGATAAAATCACTGGTAACTCCCTGACACCATTCACTGATGCGAACAATATCCCACTGACAGAATTACCCTGGTCCTGGATTGGCTCGTCAAACAATGACCACACACCTGACACGCCACCTCTTGCTGATATTGCATACGTCAATATCAAGCACTATCAGTGTGAAGCTGATATCGCAGAAGCTGCGCACACGGTAGGGCAGCCGATGGTTGGACTCACCGGGCTGACTGATGAATGGGCAGATAAATATCTGGTTGATGGGTTCACCGTTGGCTCGCGTAAAGGCGTCATGCTGCCGAAGGGTGGGGATTTTAAATTCGCCCAGCCGGAAGAACGAAATATTCTCATCACTGTCGCCGAACGCCGTGAAAAGCAAATGGCGATGCTGGGCGCAAAGCTAATTGAGCGCAACACAGCTGCCCGCACTGCAACACAGGCAGGCGACGAGGCGCAGACAGATAACTCCATCCTCTCTCTCTGCGCCAGCAACGTAGAGCAGGCCATTAACCGTGCTTTGTCGTTCGCTGTGATGTTCGCCGGGGAAGGGGAGTACACGGTCACGCTCAATAAACAGTATGAGATTACCACGCTCGACTCGCCGGCTATCACGGCGCTGATGTCGTCTGTTCAGTCGGGATATATGCGCCTGGTTGATTTCATCCGCTACCAGCAGAAGGTCGGGCTGGTGCCTCAGGATGAGCAGGCAGAAGAAATCGAGCAGGAACTTAAAGACGCTGAGCCGACATTCACAGGGCTGACTAATGGCAACAATCAACGACCGGCTACAGAGCGAGTCGATAGCTCACAGGCTGTTCCTGACGAGGTATGAACTCGGCGTAGCGGACAAGGTGCTAAAGGTGCTTAATGATGCTGATGCAGAGTTAAGCGCACGGCTGCTGGTGGCGCTTGATGATATGCCGCGTGGCTCATTCTCAATCAGCCGCCTGGAGTCAATGCTAGGCAGTATTCGGCAGCTAAATCAACAGGCTGTCAGCAGCTATTACAAATCGCTGACGAATGAATTGCTGGAATTTTCCGGTTATGAATCTGGCTACCAGATGAGCCTGTTTGATTCTCTGCTGTCGGACATCGTTAAGAGCAAGTTCCCGCTACAGGCCATTACTGAGCAGCAGATATACGCTGCGGCCATGGCTAAGCCATTTCAGGGGAGGCTACTCAAGGAGTGGTCCGACAACCTGGAAGATGATCGCCTTTCCCGCATTGCCAACACTGTCCGCAATGGCTATCTCGTTGGTGACACTAACGAGCAGATCATTCGTAAAGTGCGTGGCACTCGCGCCAACCGGTATAAGGACGGCACACTGGAGGCCAGCAGGCGCAATGCTTCGGCCATTGTCAGAACGGCGGTGGCGCATACTGCTGCGGTGGCCCGTGATGAGTTCGCAGACAAAAATAGTGATTACATCAAGGGTAAGAAGTGGCTCAGCACGCTGGACACCAGCACGACTTCGATCTGCATCATTCGCGACAGCAAGCAGTATACGATGGATAACAAGCCAGTAGGACACAAAATCCCCTATGGGGCAGGACCGGGACGCATTCATTGGTGTTGCAGGTCAACCGAAACGCTGGTTACTAAATCATGGCGCGAGATGGGTATCGACATTGATGAGATGCCAGCCGGTACTCGCGCTTCGATGGGCGGGCAGGTGCCAGCAGATACGAACTATCTGGACTGGCTGAAGAATCAGCCGGTATCGCGTCAGAATGAGGTACTTGGCCCGACCAGAGCCAGCCTGATGCGTGATGGCGGGTTGTCGCCTGAGAAGTTCTTTACTGATAAAGGCAAGTATTTGAACATTGACCAGTTGCGTGAACTGGACGAAGAATCATTCAAAGAGGCGGGATTATGAATTCTGAAGAAACTAAAACAGCAATGAATGCTGGTGCTGTAAGGGCCAACATAGAACGCGACATCACTGAGTACATTCGATTAAAACTCAAGGAATTTTATGAGGAAACAGGGTTGCGAGCTTACGGCTTAGAGCTTCCAGCGGAAGGTATGCCAACAGCAGCGAGACTGCTCATTAAATAAAAACCACATAACTAACAGCCCTGGCTAAATGCCGGGGCTTTTTTATGCCCGGAATCTGAGATTCCAACATCAAACCAGAGGTTAACGATGGCACTTAAGTTTGCACTGACTAAAGAAGAATTTGACGCTCTCGACGATTCAACTAAATCGCTGTATGGCGAAAAAGGCGAAGGCTATCAGCTTTCAGTAGAAGGCGCTCCTGATGTTGACGGCCTGCAACAGAAGAACGCTGAACTCCTGAAGGAGAAAGCCAAGTGGCGTGAAGAGCGTGAAGCATCCGCCAAACTGGCTAAAGAGAAAGAGGCCGAAGCACAGAAGCTGGCAGACGAACAGGCCCGCAAAAAAGGCGATCTGGACACACTCGAAAAGAGCTGGGCTGAAAAGCTGTCTGTACGTGAGCGGGAGCTGATGGCTCAGATTGAAGAGCGAGACGGCAAGCTGCATACGCTGCTGGTGGATAACGTTGCTCAGTCGATGGCTACAAAACTGGCAGGAGACAGTGCAGCAATTCTTACGCCACACATCAAATCCCGCCTTGTTGTTGAAGACGGTAAAACCCGCGTTGTCGATGAAACCGGCAGCCCATCAGCGGCAACGCTTGAAGAACTCGAAAAAGAATTCAGAAACAACAAGTTATTCGCACCTGTTGTTATTGGAAGCAAGGCCTCTGGAACCCGTGGTAACAACGGCCTGACCATCGCCAGCGGCGGCGGCAAAAAATGGAGCGACTACTCGGAAATTGAACGAGTGCAGCTATTTAAAGAAAACCCGGAGGAATTTAAGCGCCTCCAGGCTACACAATAATGAGGTAACGCCGCATGGCAACTGTATCAACCAGAATCTCCGATATTTTCGTAGCAGATTATTATCAGACTCTCGCTCCGGTCAACAGCCCGGAAAAAACAGCTGTATATGATTCAGGCATTATCACCCGATTGCCCGCACTCGATGTTGTGGCGCAAAACGGTCAGGGTACTGCAACCGTAAGTTACTGGCAGGATTTGGATGCTGACGAAGCTCCAAACACGTCTACCGATGACCCGGATCAGATTGGCAAGGTCGGTAAGGCCACTCAGGGCAGCATGCGTGCGCGCACCCTGTTCCTGAACAAGGGCTATGGCGTAGCCGATCTGGCGTCTGAACTCGCTAACAGTGACCCGATGACGCAGATTCGTAATCGTTTCGGTACTTACTGGACTCGTCAATGGCAACGCTATCTTATTGGCGAGGCGCGAGGCATTATTGCCTCAAACATTGCTAATGATAACAGCGATATGGTAATCGAAGCTGGTAATGAGCTTGCTACGGCGTTCCAGGACGCGGCATTTACTGCAGGTGACGCTGCCGACCAGTTCTCTGCAATCGGCGTTCACTCAACGATGATGAACCGTATGGTTAAGCAGGATCTCATTGAATACCTGCGTGACTCCACCGGAAAAATCATCCTGGCAACGTATCTCGGTAAGCCAATTTTCATGGATGACAGCTTGAAAATGGCTAACGGTGATTACCTATCCATGTTCTTTGGCGCGGGTGCGTTTGGTTATGGCGTTGGATCTCCACACACTCCTACGGAGCTGCAGCGTAAACCAGATGGCGGTAATGGCGGCGGTGCTGAAATCCTGTGGGAGCGTAAGACGTACATCATCCAGCCAGCCGGTTTCAGCTGGGAAGGTGAAGATGATCCGAACCTCACTCCGAGCTACACAGATATGGCATCAGCGGCCAACTGGAAGCGTGTCTTTGACCGCAAACAGGTGCCTTTTGCTGCTGTTATCTCTCCGGGTGCCGGTTCGTAATCAAAGGGGCTTCGGCCCCTTTTCTTTGGGGATTACTGATGCAGGTGACTATCGACGGCGTTCAATACGCTCCTGTTTCTGCGCGTGCGTCAAATATCGGCATTGCCATCACGACCCACAACCGGCACGACGTTTTATCGCGATCGCTGGAGCAACAGCTGAAATATTTACCGGCTGGTGCGTTAGTGGTTGTCATTGATGACGGATCGGCTAATCCGGTTACGGTGCCTGATGGTGTAAAACTGATTCGTCACGATAAGGCTCAGGGTATTATCGCCGCCAAAAACCGATGCATTGAATATCTTATGGACGCCTGCTGTGACCATCTGTTTCTGTTTGACGATGACGCTTTCCCGATTTCCGGGAATTGGCACCTTCCTTATATTCAGTCGCCTGAGCCTGTGCTTTCGTACATTTTTCCAAACTGGGCAAACGGCCGGCCAATCGGCGACGCAACGCTTATTGGCGGCGATGGTAAGCACGTAGCTTATTCTCATACGCGCGGTTGCATGATTTACGTTAACCACTCAGCTGTAGAGCGCATCGGCGGCTTTGACCCGGCATTTGGTTTCGCGATGGAGCAGGATGTCGAGTATTTAGACCGGGCCTTTCACGCCGGACTGACATCCTGGCGTTTTGCTGACGTTGTTGGCTCAGACAGGCTGATTGACTCCCTGGACAGACAGCAATCAGTTAGCTCGTCTCTGACGCCGGTACAGCGGCGCGACAACCTGAGTAAAAATCAGGAGATAGTAAAGCGCAGGCGGGCAGAGCGTTTTGCTGATTATGTTCCTTACTCGCGCAAACCTCATTTGCTCACGTCATATCTGACTAATACGGCAGACCCTCAGCGCGGCACGAAATGGGCAAATAATCTGCTTGCCGTTCAGCCGCTGATTACGTCGTCAAAATATCCTGTGACTGTACTGACTGATGCTGACGTGACTGACGATAAGGCGACGGTTGAGCGTGTAACGCCGGATTGCGGTTTATCTGTCTACATGCAGCGTTGGCGTATTCAGTGGCAATGGCTCCGTGACCATCCTGAGATAACAGAGCTGTGGTGTACCGACGCAACTGATGTCGTGATGCTGAATGAACCGGTCATAATGTCGGGCGTGTTGTATGTTGGCTGGGAACCCCAGCTAACTAATTCTGAGTGGATGATAAAAAATCACCAGCATCCCGATATAAGGGATTTCCTGACGGAACCCAGGCAGTTGCTTAATTGCGGCGTTGTGGGTGGCCACAGGGCAATAATGCTGGAGTTCATGCACGCAATGGTAGTTGAGCTGGATTGCCAGCGGTCAGAAAGTCCAGCTGACGCATTTGAGATGGGCGCATTTAACCGCGTTGTGTATACCCGTTTCGCTGGCAGGTTCATCACCGGCACGCAAGTAACGACCATATTCAAGAAAAACGAAACGAGTGGAGTAAGTTGGTGGGCGCACAAATAAACTTTCTGGTGGTCGGCCATCACTCCCGCCGTAACGTAGCTACTGTCCTGGCAGAATCATTAAATGCCAGCCTGCTGATTGATGAAGCCGACCACGGCGCTGCATGGAATCACCGACGCGCTATAGAGTGGGCAGCAACACAGAGCGGAAGAGTGGTAATACTGGAAGATGACGCGATGCCAGTAGCTGGTTTCAACGAGGAGGTGGCAGCCTGGCTTAACAGATTCCCGGATGACCTTTTGAGCTTTTATCTCGGCACCGGCAGGCCGCCGCAGTGGCAATCTGAGATTAAGCGAAAACTGGCATCTAACCCCCAATTCATCACGCTACCAACCCTTATTCACGGCGTCTGTTACAGCATCCCGCGACAACATGTTCAACGCATTCTTGATAAGTGGCCGCAGCATTTGGCTGCTGATTATGCCGTAGGTAGAGCATGGGGCGGTGATGTGATTTATCCCGCGTATTCGCTCGTTGACCATGCAGACGGTGAGAGTGTTGAAAGACACCCTGACGGTGAGAGGCGAACTGAGGTCAGGCGGGCATGGCAACTGGCAAGCTGAGGAAATAATGATTATTACCGACCCAACATCACCCGATTTTAACAGTTACGCCAGCGTTAGTGATTTGCGAGACTTCGCTACAGCGCGAGGCTATGAAATTCCTGCAGATGACACTACCTGCGAGAAGTTGCTGGCGCAGGCTATGGACTATCTCGACTCTGTAAACTGGAAAGGTTCGCGTAGCGTCTCTGGTCAGCCGCTGGCGTGGCCGCGAGATGGCGCGTTTATCGACGGTGAGAAAGTGGATAAATCCACAGTCCCGACACGCATAAAGCAGGCGCAGTGTCGTCTTGCTGTAGAGGCGCAGGAAACTGACCTGAACCCAACGCAGAGCGGCGGTGCGGTCACTCTGGAGCGCGTAGAGGGCGCTGTTACGGTGCAGTATGACGGTGCAAGCAATGACGGCACGGTTAACTTCCCCTGGCTCTATTCCATGCTGCGTGGCATGACAAAAAGCGCCAGTGTGTTCAATTTCGACGTGAGGCGCGGGTGATATGGCTAAATTCTATCCCCGTATGAAATCATTGCCTGACCGGCTATTGCGGAAATATGGCACCTCCTACAGCGTAACCCGTGAGGGCACGACGACAGTCATCAACGGTAAAGAGGTTACTGAACCTGACAAAGCCCTGAAGCCTGATCCGGTTGGAATTAAAGTTGATTATGAACCAGGTGAAATAGACGGAACGCTGATTAAAACCGGCGATATCCGAATTCTTTTTCAGGCAGAGCCGGAGATTAAAATCGGTGACCTGGTGCTGGTGGACGGTGCCAAATATCGCGTGTTGCAGCCTAACCCGGTTAAGCCGGCTGATTTAACGCTGTGCTTTAAATCGCAGTTGAGGCGGTGATATGGCGGATAATGCTCAATTTTCACTCGACATTAAGGCGCATTGTGAGGCAGCTAAAGCCGACATGCTGACGGTAACGAAGAAGGCGATGATCGACGTTGCAAACCGCGTAGTCGATATGTCTCCGGTCGATACAGGTCGCTTCCGTTCAAATTGGGAAGTAGGGCATGACATAGTGCCTGATGAGACTACGCCAGAAATAGGGCCTTACCCGCGCGGACCGGAAGTAAAGGCTAGGCTGAAAAATCACATAGAAGAAATAAGCGGGGATGTCCGGTTTATCTTCCTGGCCAACACCCTGCCTTATGCCTACCGGCTAGAAATGGAAGGTTGGTCTAAACAAGCTCCTGCCGGGATGCTTCGTGTTGTTGTGCCTGAGTTTCAAACTTATCTCGATAAAGCCGCAAGGGAACTGAAAAAATGACACCAGAAATCACAACGGCCCTGGAGGCGTATCTCGGTGACAGGATGGCGGCATCTGGTATTCAGGTAGCTTACGACAACATCAGCTTCGAGCCGCCAAACGATGAGATATGGCTACAGTCGCATGTATTGCCTTCCATGCCATACAGCATTGACCTTGCCCGCAAATGTAAGGTTTACCCAGGCGTGTATCAGGTAAGCGTCATCGTACCGGCGCAACGCGGTAAATCATCCGGTCTGTCTGTTGCTCAGCATATATGCGACCTGTTTCCTGATGGGCAGGCTATCCCTGCAGATGGCATGGCGCTTTACTTCAATGGCGAACCAACGATTTACCCCGGAATTCAGAACGACACCAGCTACACAATCCCTGTCTCGATGACATACCGCGCCGACGTGGTGTAACCAATCCAATTCTTTCAACCAGGCTGCCAATCGGCGGCTTTTTTTTATGAGGTAATATCGATGGCCTTTCATTTGCCTAATGGGGCTACTGTGTACGTTGCCAATGAATTTGGCGATGTTATCACTGTAAGCTCCGTATCAAACGCAACAAACGCAGTTCTGACATTGTCAGGTGGCACTGTAAATGAGGGCGACATTGTCCTCGTAAATTCCTCCTGGTCTGCACTGGATAACCTGGTCGCAAAAGTGATTGCCGCATCCGGAGGCACAGCAACGCTGGGTGGCGTCAACACATCAAACACCAAACTATTTGCTGGCACAGGCAGCGGAACAGTTAAGGTTGTCGATCCAGATTCATGGGTGCAAATTCCGCAAATTACAGAGGTTGCAGCGTCTGGCGGTGAGCAAAACTACTACCAGTTTCAGTTCCTTGAGGATGACACCCAGCGAAGCCTGCCAACATATAAATCAGCTCGAAATCAGACGTATACAATCGCCCATGATTTAGACCAGGCATTTTATACCGTATTAAAAGATGCTGACGCTGCCGGTGACACTTTGCCTATGTATATGTACGTACCTAAGGCTAAAGAAACCCGTTACTGGTCAGCAGTGCCATCGTTCAATGGCGAACCAAATCCAGTTGTTAACCAGATTGAAACAGTAACAGCAGCATTCGCTGTGCAGTCGAAAGGCACTACCTTCTACAAAGACGAGCAACAACAGGGCAGTTAATTAACTCCAGCCCCGCAAGGGGCTTTAACGAGATGACACATGGCTACTAAATTTTCACTCAATCCCAATCCCACCTTCACAATTGAAGCAATCATCCCCCGCCCGGGCGAAGACGACGGTAAAGTAAAGTTGACCGTTCGCCATAAAACCCGCACTCAGATGGCAGAGATGGAGAAAGAACTCAAAACACAGGCAGATCAGGCTGCGGAAGCAGGTGACTATTCAAACCATGTCGCTGCCGCCTACCTGGAGAGCCTGATCGCGGGGTGGAATATAGACGCCGAGTTTAACCGGGAAAACCTCGTCACTCTGCTGGAAAACTATCCCCGCGCTTTTGATGCTATCGCCGCCGCTTATACCAAAGAACTTTACTCCGTTCGCGAAAAAAACTAGCAGCGCTTGCCGAGGCGTGTTTTACGCCTGAACCAACAGCCGACGAACTTGCAACGTTCTTCCTGACGCCCGACGACATTGAGGACGTAAATATTGAGGTTTGGCCGGATATCTGGCCCTCATTCGAGGTGTTCCGTGCGATGTATACGCAGTGGCGCACAGGAATGAACGGCGTTACCGGGCTGGATTACAACGTACTTCCATGGCTGATGAAGGTTCACGGCATAGACGACGAGGCAAGCGCGCTAAACGATATCAGAGTAATGGAGGCTTCTGCCCTCCGAACTATCCATAAAAACCAATGACCGGCGTCTGCCGGTTTTTTTTCGCCTGCGTATCACACACGCAATTCCAACCAAGAGCCTTGCAGAAAGCGATCCTGAGAGATGCCGTTGCTAATCGGTAGCGTCTTGGGGCGGCTTTTCTGTGTGACAGGTTCGCTTTCTATGAGGTTTTACCGATGAGCAATATCGTTCCGATGACATTTGATGAGCGCCAGTTCCCTTTTACTTCTGACTGCTGGGTTGATGCAACTAAAGCGGCAAAGCATTTTGAGCGCGATGTGTTTGACTGGGTGCGGCTGTCTTCCACTAAAGAGTATGCGAGAGAACTGGCCGAAGAATTGGGCGTAGACGATATAGATAGAAAAACCGGGATTTCACGGTTTTTATTGAAAACCACACGAGGACGCAAGGGGCGAACCTGGATTCACCCAGAGATGGTCATTGAGTTTGCTCGATGGCTTTCCCCTAAGTTTGCTCGTGCCTGTGACCGGCACATTAAAAATATTCTCCTTAGTAAGAATTTCGAACTTACAGAAGATCAGATCGTAGGCCTGATGGTTTACCAGCAACCGACATCATGGGAGAAGCGATTTAAAGATCCGTTTTATCAGGCACTGGCGAAGATGTCCGGCCTCCCACACTTCGGACACGTTGGAGGTTGCCCTGCATTGTTCGGCCAGATAACCGCCCGATGGGTTTACGGGGTAGCATTACCAGATTACGTATATCAAGCGGCTAAATCAGCGGCAGGAGAGAGTGGTGAGAAGATTCACCAGCACCTGAAGCCTGATGCATTGGGAAGAGTAGAGCAGCAACTTATTGCGGTTACTAACATCGCGAATGGCAGCATAGATACAAAAGATTTTGAAGCCCGTTGCATGGCTGCTTTTCCCGTCAAAGGCCAGATGAAACTACTTTACGCAGCAGCATAGCCGCCTCCGGGCGGCTTTTTCATACCCGGAGTAATCAATGACAGAAATCTCCAATATTGTCCTGAAAGCTAATGTCAGCGACATCCAGAGCGCCAGTCAGGAGCTGGACAAGTTTGCCGCTAAAGCTGGATCTGCAGCAACTGCTGCCGACAAGATGAATGAGTCGCAGAAGGCATCAGGGCAGAACATGGCCGAAATGACCCGCTCTGTTGCTGAAACACACCGACGGGTCGAAGAATTCAGAAAGGCTCAGGAGTCATCGGCGCAAAGTGAGCGCAAAAACAATCAGGCGCTAAAAGAACAGCAGCAGGAGTTACAGATCCTGCTTAACCGCATTAATCCGACCAATAAAGCATTTGAAGAGCTGGAAAAAATAACCACTCAGCTTGCCAGCGCGAATCAAAAAGGGTTACTGCCTACAGATCAGTTCCGCGATTACAGCGCAATTTTGGAGCAGACGCGTTCACAAATTACGCGCACGCAAATGTCTCTAACAGCTGAAGGAAGAGCCTTTCTCGATGAAGAGCAGGCAATCAGGCGCAACGAGAAAGCTCGTGCTGATTTCCTGCAAAAGCTAAAAGACCAGGTAGCAGCGCAGTCACTTTCCCGGACTGAATTACTCAAACAGCAGGCAGCACAGCTTGGCGTAGGTTCATCAGCAGACATCTATATCAAAAAACTGGAGGAAGCCTCAGCTTCTACTCACAAGCTAGGTTTGCAGTCATCAGCAGCACGTCGCGAGATCGGCATCCTGATAGGTGAGGCGGCGCGGGGTAATTTTGGCGCTCTCCGTGGCTCAGGCATTACCCTGGCTAACCGTGCTGGCTGGATTGATCAGCTTATGACCCTGCGCGGATTAGGCATCGCCGGTATTGTCGGCGGGATAACCGCTGCTGTATATGGGTTAGGTAAAGCCTGGTATGAAGGCAGCCAGGAGTCAGTAGAGTTCAATAAGCAGCTGATACTGACCGGCAATTACGCCGGTAAAACAGCATCGCAGCTGCAGGAGATGGCTAAGTCTATCTCTGGTGGTGGGATTACCCAGCATGATGCTTCAGGAATCATCGCTCAGGTTGTAGGCTCCGGATCTTTCAACAGCAAGCAGCTTGATACGGTAGTAAAGGCCGCAGCGGCCATGCGCGAGGCTACCGGTCAGTCTGTCGATGAGACCATAAAGAACTTTCAGAAACTTTATGCTGACCCGACCAAAGCCTCTGCAGAGCTAAACAATCAGCTTCATTATCTTACGTCATCTCAATATGAATATATTGCATCATTAGAACGCCGGGGATTTAAAGAAGCGGCTGGGCAGGCTTCTGCCGATGCTCTAAGCAAAGCTGAACAGGAAAGGGCGCATGCCACTATTGATAATCTGGGATCTATCGAGCGCGCATTAAAAGCAGCCTCAGACGGATGGAAATCATTCTGGGATTCTGCGCTGGACGTTGGCAGAACACAGTCAGATGTTTCTAAGCTTAAAACTATGCAGGATACTCTTGCAGAGATAGAGGCTAATGAAAAGCAAGGATTGTTGGGCCGATTTAAAAACAACTCTATGGGCGTTGATAAAGCCGCACTTGAGGAGAACATAAAGAGCCTTCAGGCGAGAGTTGATCAGCAAGAAAGCGAGGCTAAGGCAGCGATAAAAGCCCGAGAGGCGGATGAAAGCCGAACTAAATCTCTGCAATATCAGAATGACATTCTGTCTAAAAACCAGTCATGGCAACAAAAGCGCACTGCAGCACTGAATGAATTGTGGCAGATGGTTGCTAAAGCGCCGAATGACTGGACAGAGGCGCAGCGAAAAACCGCTGTTGCGCAGATCAACGCTGATAACAAACCACCTAAAACAGCCAGGACGAAATCCTATACCACCCCAGCAGGTGATCGTGCCGAGGATGCTACTCAGGCTGACCTGATAGCTCTGCAATCCCAACTGAAGGTTTTGCAGCAGCATCGGGATATCAACGACAAAATCAGCCAGCAGCGCAGGGAATTGTGGGAAGCGCAGGCTAAATATCAGGTGCTGGAAGAAGCCTCATCAACCAGGCGGCTTTCTAAACAGGAACAGTCGCTTCTATCAAGCAAAGACCAGGTTCTGGCAAACAAAGAGCAGTTGGCAGTTCTAGGCGATCAGAAAGTCAAGCAGCAGCAGCTTAACACCCTGATGGATAGCGCTCAAAAATTCCAGCGGCAGCAGGAAGCTAAAAGGGAAGAATACAGAAGTTTGGGAGAGGGTAAGTCTTCAAGACAGGCGCAACGTTTATCTGATGAAAATCGCATAAGAGCTGAATACAAAGATAACCCGCGAGCACAGGCTCTGGCTGTCTCTGAGATACGTAAGACCAACGATGAGCAGGACAAGCTTGAACGCAATTGGCGGGCCGGTGCCATAAATGGCCTGAACGAGTATCTTGAAACCTCCAAAAACGTCTATTCTTCCGTATCACAGGCGGCGCAATCAGCGTTGGGTGGCGTGTCTGACATGATGACGAACCTGGTAACAACAGGTACGGCATCGTTTAAGCAGTTCTCCATTTCCATTCTGAAAATGATTGTCGATATCATCAATAAGCTGCTGGTGGCCTATGCGGTCCAGGAAGCTATGGGTTGGGTTAGTGGTGGCGCTAATTTATCTACAGGTGGTAATGCTGGCACTGCTATATCTGGTGGCAATTATGGCAACCTACCATTAACCGGTCATGCCACAGGAGGCTACACAGGTGACGGCGGCAAGTACGAGCCGAAAGGCATTGTCCACGGAGGCGAGTTTGTTTTCACTAAAGAGGCAACCTCATCTCTGGGAATCGGAAACCTTTATGCTCTGATGAAGAATGCCACATCAGGGAGAGGGTACGCTGACGGCGGTTATGTTGGCAAAGCTCCGATGTATGGGCTTTCAAACGCAAATGGTGGTTCTTCGACCGCGCCACAGGTTAATATAACCATTAACCAGAATGGTCAAACTCAAACAAGCGCCAGCTCAGGATTTGAAAACTTCGGCAAAGAGATTGGAGCTTTTGTTGATCAGCGATACAGAAATAACCTGCAGCGCGACTTGGGGCAGCAGGGCGCAATAAGTACGTTTGTGATGGGTCGAATGGGACGGAAATAAGGAGAATTTATGAAAGCAAAAATTGATTCATACAAAATTGTTGAGGGCGAGGAAGGTAAGCGAATTGATACCGCTGTTGACTTTGTTGATGATGATGGACGTACGTTGGCTTTCACTTGGGTGGAGATTCCATACGACGAAAACCTGAATATGGGTAAAATTCAGGAAATTGCCTCAAGGTTAGCAAGGGAAAAAATCAAAGAACTTGCTAAAACACTCTGATTGATTCTCTGCCTACAAACGGCTCACTTCGGTGGGCTTTTTTATTGCCCGGAGTAAATATGGCAATCGACACTTTCACCTGGCGCACTCAGATCCAGAACGGCATGGAAGGGCAATTTAATCACCGCGTCCGATCTGTTCAGTTTGGTGATGGGTATAAACAGGTTAGCGGCGATGGAATCAATCCCGAAACACAAAGCTGGCCGATATCAATGGCAGGCAGAAAATCCGACATGTTGCCGGCTCTGGCGTTCATTCGTGGACATACCGTCAGGTCATTCATTTGGACGCCGCCATTTGGCAGTGCCGGACTTTATCGGGTGGTCGCTGACTCTATTCGCCTCAATCCCATGAGCAGTAACACCATGACCATAACAGCTACATTTGAACAGGCATTTTCCCCATAGGAAAACCAATGGCTATTAACTCTGACTTACAGAAACTGGAGCCGGGCAACCGCGTCCGGCTGTTCGAAGTCGACGGCAGCAAATTCAACGCTGATATTCTGCGTTTCCATGCTCATACCATCCCGCATACCCCGGAAGAAATTGCAGCAGCTGGTGGGGATGAAAACAAGCTGCCAGCTAAATCCATCTGGTGGCAGGGTAATGAATATTCCGCTTGGCCGGTAGAAATTGAAGGGATCGAAACGTCCACTGATAGCACGGCTCAGCCAAAACTGAGCGTTGCCAATCTGAACGGTTCCATTACAGCTCTTTGCCTTGCATATGATGACATGCTTCAGGCGACAGTAACCATTCATGACACCCTGGTGCAGTATCTGGACGCCAAAAACTTCCCGGGTGGCAATCCATCAGCAGACGCTACACAGGAAAAGTTGCAGGTCTTCTACATCGACAGCAAAAGCCAGGAAACAAATCAGGCGGTCGAGTTCACACTTACCAGCCCGATGGACCTGCAGGGCCTGATGATACCCACCCGCCAGCTACATTCGCTATGCACCTGGTGCATTCGTGGTAAATACCGTTCAGGTGATGGCTGCGATTACACCGGCACGCTCTACTTCGACAAATTCAACCGGCCAGTTGACGACCCATCCCTCGACCAGTGCAGCGGCAATCTGACTGGCTGCAAACTGCGGTTTGGATATAACGGTGAGCTACCGTTTGGTGGATTTCCGGGAACGTCTCTGTTGCGGAGCTGATATGCAGCAAAAAACAATTGATGCAATTATGCAACACGCCGAAGCTGAATATCCTAAAGAAGCTTGCGGATTAGTTGTGCAAAAAAGCAGGGTGGAGCGATATTTTCCGTGCCGTAATATCTCCAATGAGCCGACAGAGAATTTTGTTATCTCACCAGAAGATTACGCGAACGCTGAAGATTGGGGAACTATAACGGGTATTGTCCACAGCCATCCTGACGCGACCACACAGCCAAGTGAACTGGATTCGGCGCAATGTGATGCGACAGAATTACCCTGGCATATAATCAGCTGGCCGGAGGGTGATTTACGGACAATATTACCTCGTGGTGAGCTTCCGTTATTGGGCAGGCCGTTTGTCCTTGGTCATTATGATTGCTGGGGGCTTGTGATGAGTTATTATCGGCAGACGCACGGCATAGAGCTTGATGATTACCGCGTAGATTATTGTTGGTGGGAAGATCAACACTCTGATAATTTTTACCACGATTGTTGGTATGACTGTGGTTTCAGAGAGTTTACTGGGTCGCCCAGGGTAGGAGATGTCGCAATAATGCAGGTTCAGGCTAATAAGTGGAACCATGCAGGAATACTTCTTGAAGGGAACATGCTTTTGCATCATTTGTACGGGCATTTGAGTCAGCGCGTACCGTACGGCGGCTACTGGAGAGAGCGAACTGTAAAGATTTTGAGGTATAAAAGTACTTATTGATGGCTATACCATGCGCGGCGGTTAAATTATGAGCTTGTACCAGCAGCACATTTAATCGATCACTTCTTTAATAGAATAGATGAAGCCATGCACTGCCGCACAGGCAGCTTAGAAAGTATTGAACGACGTTTTGCTAGTTGGGTCACTTATTCTTACTTTCCATTATATTATAGTTGCTTTACTATCTGAGCACTTTTCAGTGACAAGGATAGGGAATATGTCTGTTAAAAAGATTATTGCTGCTTCAGCTTTAGCTTTAACATTCAATGCAATTGCCGCCAGCGGTGATCAAACTCTTTCTGTTGGCTTTATTCAGATGGATATGAAGGGTTACAAAAGCCAGTCTGGAACCGCTGATGCCCTCGCCAGTAAAGCTTACACTAATATGAGTAGCGTAATTGGTGCGCCAGTCAAGGTATCCTCAGATGGTTACAATAAGCCCCAGGGAATGTTTATCCGATATCGTTATGAATTTGATGATATGTGGGGTCTTATGGGCTCTGTAGCCTATGCAACGCATGATGGTGCAACGAGCGGCGAAGGTAAGCGGGTTAACGCCGATGAAACCTTTAATAAATTCGATGGGAGAGCGAGAGTCACAGGTGACTATGTTTCAGCTCTCATCGGCCCCTCATTGCGTTTAAATGACTACATAAGTTTTTATGCTCTTGCTGGCGCTTCTTTTCAGCACATAAGTGTCGAAAATGACGATGAAACATTCATCAATAGTGTGCGAACGGAGAAAAATAGTAGCTCATCATCACGTAACAACACGGGTTTTGCTTACAGTTTTGGTGCTCAGGTAAATGTGTGGCAGGGGCTGGTCATCGATGCTGCTTATGAAGGTGGTACTGGCAGCGGCGATTGGAAGGCGAATGGATTCACTGTTGGCGTGGGTTACAAATTCTAATTACAGCCGAAAAAGCCCTCACTCCGAGGGCTTTTTGTTTTTTGGGCTAACGTCGTATTTTTCATGTATTTTATCGACGACCGCATAAGCGGCTTCCTCCGCTGCATCTCCAATCATCCTGTTCAACTCCCCTTTAGTGAGATTGACTGAAACGGTAGGGTCATCAATATGACTGCCATCATTTACATTGATAAATGAGATTTCGCTTTTGTAATTGTAAAGAGTGTCGCGCTTAACCCAATTTTCAATAGCTGCAACCATCTCAGCGTTAGATGAACGCTTGTTACGCTCTGCAATCTCAGCTATTCGCTCTTTCAATTCTTCAGGCAAGCGAAGGTTGACTTGCGGATGCCTATATTTTCTTTCAGCCATAGCTACCGCACGAGCGACCTTTAGGTGCTCATACTTCCCCATTTTAAAATTGAACAATGAAAACATATTAACTGCGTACCTATTGACTATCAATGCGTACCTAAATACTATGTATACGTACCAAATACATATGGAGTTAGAAGTGAAAGTAAAAACCTTAAGGATACCTGAGTGGCTTGAAAAGGCGATGGAGTCCCTTGCGAAACAATCGGACCGATCTTTCAGTAAGGAGGCGGTAAGGGCGATGAGGGAGTATGCAGAGCGTCAGGGAATAAAATGTCCAGAATGAGCGAAGCCCCAACTGCACTAACAGTCAGGGCCTCTGATTTGTCAGTAACTCGCGAGGAACTAACGAATATGAGTATAGCAACCGCAACATCGACTATCAATGTACCTTTTCACGGTGACAGTCTGTATCTGGTTAATTTCAACAATGAGCCATATGTGCCAATGAAGCCCGTTGTAGAAAGCATGGGCATGGTATGGGCTGCTCAATTTGTTAAATTAAAACAACGCTTTGCTAAAGGTGTTTCGGAAATCGAAATACCTTCATCTGGCGGAAATCAGGCTATGACCTGTCTCGCCTTCCGTAAGTTTGCGGCGTGGCTACAAACTATTCAGCCAAACAAAGTTAAGCCTGAGATCCGCGACAAGGTCATTCAGTATCAGGAAGAGTGCGACGACGTTCTCTACGAATACTGGACGAAAGGCCAGGTAAGTAATCCGCGTAAAGCAAAAAAAGCACTCCCCGGCAAAATTACTCCTGAACAACAGGAAGCCATCAAACAACTGGTGCTGAGTCGCGGGCGTAGTCTTCCGCAGGATAAACAGGCCAAAGCAATTATCACACTCTGGTCTTCTCTGAAATCTCATTTCGGGTGTTCATACAAAGAGATCAATGAAGAACAATTCACTGAAGCATTGTCACTGGCCGCAAGAGTGCCAATCGAAGGTGAATATCTAGGCAAAGATGACCAACAGAATGCCTTATCTCCACTTTCCTATCAGGTACTTTGTCGTGTTGAAAATGGGAAGCAAGTGAAGATCAAAATGTTTGGGCTGGATAAGACGGTTGATGATGTGGATAGCTGGCAAATCTGGATGAAACACAAGGGCGCTGTGTTTTTGTTCAGCGATAAACAAAAAAGAGAATTTGTACGGGATCAGGTTAATCGCTACCTGAACTGACAAAGAAAAACCGCCAGTGGGTAGCTGGCGGATATCACTAGGTATATGAACTTTGGAGAACACATGCATTCGATTATCAAGCATTTTGAGTTCAAGTCAAGTGACGAACAGGTAGTGAGTATCGACGCTGCAAGGTTTAATGGTAAACCCGTTTTCCTTGCTGTTGAGATGGCGCGATCATTGGGGTATGCAGATCCACACAAAGCCCTTAAGCAGCACTGTAAGTCATTGATTAACCTTAATTCGGGCGAATCGTCGGAATCAGGGTTCGGATCGCGCCCGCGTGGTGTCATTCTGGCTGGGCAGGCTGATATGTTCCGGCTTATCATGCGCAGCAGCTTACCATCAGCAGAGCGTGTCCAGGATTGGGTATGTGAAGAGGTTCTTCCAGCATTGATGGAAACTGGAAGTTATAGCATAACCAAAGAAAAACCTTCTTCCGGTCTGCCTGAGTACCGACTGGCTAAGGCCAATCAGTTGCAGGCTCAGGCTTTGGAGAAAAATATCGCTTCTGCCCGCGAAATTATGTCGATGTTTCCGCGTCTCGGTGATGCAGCAAATCAGGTTATTGTAGCGACGCTGGTAAATCCCCTTGTAGGTAAGGAGGTTGTGCCACTTCCTTTACTCGAGGAGCGCTTCTACACAGCCAAAGAAGCGGCAGAACAGATTGGTCACAATGTTACTGCTAATAAAATCGGTCGACTCTCTACTAAACACAACCTTAAGACAGAAAGGTACGGGAAGTTCTTTCTGGATAAGTCTAAATATTCGTCAAAACAGGTCGAAGCGTTTCGATACAACTCTGAAGGTATCAAAGCACTTCGCCACCTTGTGAACGTTGCTGAAGTGGCATAACTACCAGGTAATCAACATCACAACCCGCTTAGCTGCGGGTTTCTTGCTTCCCTTTGCATCAGCTACGCTTTACTATCTACCATATTTTACTTATGGGGATAGGGATGTGAAGAAGGTACTAGTAATAGCGGCTTTATGTGGTGTCTTGTCAGGGTGTGGTAACTACCAATCAGAAAATAATCTCTACAAAATTGAGGAACCACAGCCATTAAAGAACGTTGTCCGTACTCCAATTCCTTCTAGCGGTGATTTTAGTGGGAAAATATTGACTGGGAAAAAATTTAATAACTTAATTTCTAAAATGATTGAAGATGGTAGTTGGAAGGGATACGTTGTACATTCTATGACGACAGCCCCTTACAATAACACTTGGAGTAAATCAGGGCTATCACCATCATCTGTTATATATAAATCTGGAACTTATTTGATTAGCGGTTATTACGAGGGGCGGGGTGATGGAGTTTCAAGGAAAGATATGGCTGGGTGGTACGGTTTTCATATCGAAAGCTCAGAAACAACTAAGACTGGGCACTACGTTGGAACTAACGCATTCGGTGTAACAAAGGATGTTGAGGTGCTAAATACCAAGGGGGCTGCAATTATTTTTGGAACAACCATGTCCCCTGGTGGGTATGTTGTCCCAGTATGGGCAGATATCAATGTGATTGGCGATATTCCAGCAGATGTGAATATGTCAGATCTAAGGATAGAGTATTTGGCTAAAATTGAAACAATAGGTAATCAGGATTTTACTGGAAGCTCATCTCCAACTTTGAATAACCCTACCGATAGCCTGCACATAACCAAAAATTATACAGGTGAATTAATTGCGGCGAGATTGGTTAATATAAAAAATAAAGAAATCTATCCAGTTAAAATGGAGTGGGTTTTTAGAACAAGAGATGCCTTCCCTGATTGATTGTGTAAAATTCTTTTCCGTAAATAAATTCAATTAATTTAACAACCTCGCCTCAGCGGGGTTTTTTATGTCCGGAGAATATATGCAAGAAATAATGACACAAATAGAGCTAGGTGGCGTGCTGGGTAAGACGTTTGGTAAAACGCATCATCGACTTATCAGCACTGTACATGAAGCAACAAGGGCGCTGGCTGTGACAATCAAGGGTTTTGAGAAGTTTATGATTACGAGTAAGCAACGGGGATTGACCTACGCTGTATTCAAAGGAAAGAAAAATATAGGGGAGGATGACTTAGGTTTTCCAGTAACAGGTGATGTTATTCGTATTGTACCGGTTGTAATGGGCAGCAAAAGATCTGGGTTATTTCAGACAATATTAGGTGCCGCATTAGTGGCGGTTGGGGCGCTAACATATGCCTATGGCGGCGGAGTGCTAATTGGTCCAGGCGTGGCCCTGGCCGCAGGCGGCGTCATTCAAATGCTATCCCCTCAGCCTACAGGATTAGCCAGCAAGCAGGATGCAGACAATCAGGCTTCATATGCATTTGGTGGAGTAACTAACACAGCATCACAGGGTTATCCGGTGCCACTCCTTTACGGCAAGCGTCGTATCGGCGGGGCGATTATATCTGCTGGGATTTATGTCGAAGATAAACAGTAAGCCGAAAGGCGGTCTGTGGTATGAAATTTAAGGTTGGGCTACCAAGTGATTTTGGCTTTCGATATGTGAATTCTGTTCCTGGCATTGGCGCAGAAACATCAATTTTCATGGGTGAAAAAATTCATCAAATTGGAAGCAATGTAGATATAGAAGTCAGGGATGGGGTTTTTATAAGAATTGAATATATTGAGGATTATGATGATAACACTTCTTTTTCTAAGTATGAGAAGAGGGCTAGCGACTATGCATATTCAATTATTGATGAATTAAAAAAGGCGCAGTAAATGCGCCTTAATTTATCACTTGAGTAAGTTAGCCAGACGATTCCATAAATGATAAAAACTTCGTGAAGAACCATATTTTGACAGAAAGACGTTCAACTTTTTCTTTTTTTCTTCAGGGTTATCTGATTCAGCAATAAGAAAAGCGATTATTGCTGTGACTGCATCTATACCTCCTTGCGCCTTATCGTCAACAGGCTGAAGTTCTGGCGGAAGGCCGGGTCCTATTCTTTGCATAAAATTTGCTTAATCAGAGGTAATCAGCCATCCCTCATTGATGTGTGCGTCAGCGCCCCAAACGCAGAAGGGCTGAATACTCAACATACGCTTATCAGTAAACCATAAACATCCTGATATCCGATCAGTTATCAATCTGTGGCCGCCATCGTGCGGCCTTTTTTTTATGGGCGCAATATGGCAACAGAAACTTCAATCAAAGGCCGTAAAGGTGGCAGCTCTCAGGCCAGAACGCCTGTAGAGCAGCCAGATGACCTCCAGTCGATTGCAAAAGCAAAACTAATGCTTGCTTTGGGGGAAGGGGAGTTTGGCGGCGCTCTTGATGGCACCCGTATTTTTCTGGATGGGACTCCGCTGATAAATAATAACGGCGGCGCAAATTTCAGCGGCGTCTGGTGGGAGTTCAGACCAGGCACGCAGGCCCAAAATTATATTCAGGGCATGCCTGGCACGGAGAATGAAATCAGTGCCGGAATAGAGATTAAAAGCTCTGTCGCGTGGACGCATACATTTACCAATACGCAACTATCAGCTATTCGTTTACGCCTGAAATGGCCGTCACTCTATCGCCAGCAGGACGACGGCGACCTGGTTGGTAATTCAGTGCGTTACGCTATTGATCTGCAGACAGATGGCGGTTCATTCCAGACTGTTATTGACACAGCTGTGACCGGTAAAACAACATCTGGTTACGAGCGGAGCCACCGTATCGATTTGCCGCAGGCTGGCAATACCTGGACAGTTCGCCTGCGTAAAATCACTGCTGACGCTAACAGCGCTAAAGTTGGCGACGCGATGACTTTGCAGAGCTACACAGAGGTTATCGATGCAAAGCTGCGCTACCCAAATACAGCTTTGCTGTATATAGAATTCGACTCCAGCCAGTTTAACGGTTCAATTCCCCAGATATCCTGTGAGCCGCGCGGACGCGTTATCCGGGTGCCTGATAACTACGATCCTGACAGCAGAAACTACGCTGGCACCTGGTCAGGGGCATTTAAATGGGCATGGACTGACAACCCGGCATGGGTTTTTTATGACCTTGTTATATCAGATCGCTTCGGCCTGGGTAACCGGCTTACCTCAGCCAATATTGATAAGTGGACGCTTTATGAGGTGGCGCAGTATTGTGATCAGATAGTACCGGATGGTCGCGGCGGAGACGGAACGGAGCCGCGTTACATCTGCAATGTGTACGTCCAAAGCAGGAATGACGCTTACACAGTGCTGCGTGATTTTGCAGCCATTTTCCGGGGGATGACATATTGGGGTGGTAATCAGATCGTAGCCCTGGCTGATATGCCGCGAGATATCGATTACAACTACACAAAAGCCAATGTCATAGATGGTCTTTTTACTTACTCCAGCAGCACTACCAAATCCCGATACACTACCTCGCTGGTTTCATGGTCAGATCCTGATAATTCCTATGCTGACGCTATGGAGCCTGTGTTCGAGCAGGATCTTGTGTCGCGCTTTGGTTTTAACCAACTGGAGATCACTGCAATTGGTTGTACCCGCCAGTCTGAAGCAAACCGCAAGGGGCGCTGGGGAATACTGACTAACAACAAAGATCGGATTGTGACATTCGGTGTCGGCCTCGATGGAATGATACCCCAACCGGGATACATCATCGGCGTAGCTGATGAAGACCTGTCGGGTAAAATTACTGGCGGCCGCATAAGTTCAGTGAATGGCAGAGCCATAACTCTGGACAGGGAGCCTGATGCTAAAAATGGTGACCGGTTAATACTTAACCTTCCTTCCGGCGCTTCACAGAGCAGAACTATTCAAAGCGTAAGCGGCAATGTTGTTACTGTCACAGCCGCCTACAAAGAAGTACCTCAGGCAGAAAGCGTATGGGTTACTGAGTCAGATCAGCTTTTTGCGCAGCAGTATCGCGTAGTTAGTGTCGCGGATAACAACGATAACACTTTTACGATAACTGCAGCAGCGCATGACCCTGATAAATATGCACGTATCGATACTGGCGCGGTAATAGACCAGCGTCCGATAAGTGTCATACCACCAGGCAACCAGTCTGCGCCGAAAAATATTGTTATCGACTCTTACTCTGTTGTTAATCAGGGCATAAGCCTGGAAACCATGCGTGTACAGTGGGATGCGGCTGAAAACGCGATTTCCTATGAAGCGCAGTGGCAGCGCAACGATGGAAACTGGGTAAATATCCCTCGGAGTTCAACAACATCTTTTGAGGTTCCGAGCATCTATGCTGGCCGTTATCTTGTTCGGGTGCGCGCGATAAATGCCGCTGAAATATCTTCCGGATGGGCCTTTTCGGAAGAGAAAACTTTAACGGGGAAAGTTGGCAATCCTCCTAAACCGGTTGGGTTTGCGACTACCCCTATAAACTGGGGTATAACGCTTACATGGGGTTTTCCGGAAAACACGGCAGACACCCTGAAAACTGAAATTCAGTACACACCGAACGCTGACCAGACCAACCCGCTTCTGCTGTCAGACGTTCCTTATCCGCAGGCTTCATATTCACAGCTTGGCTTAAAAGCGGGACAGGAGTTCTGGTATCGGGCGCAACTGGTCGATAAAACCGGAAACGAGTCTGGGTATACAGACTGGATTCATGGTGCTGCCAACGCTAACGCTGATGATTATCTCGGCGATATTACCGGTGATTTCCTCGATTCTGATGCCGGAGACAGACTATCCGACCGCATTGATACAAATCTGGATGCCGCATGGCAGGCAGCGCTTGATAACGATGCTGATGCAATTCGCCGTCGGGCTGTGCAGGGAGAGCAGCGGGCGCAGATAATCGAGACGCGCCAGGTTCAGGCTGATGACAGGAAAGCATTTGCTGAGTTTAAACAGACCATTTCTGCACAGGTAGGTGATAACACAGCAGCAATTGAAACAAAAGCCACCACGCAGTTTTCTACCGACGGAACAGGCTCAGCAACCTGGAGCGTAAACGCTGGCGTTACGTACAAGGGGCATTATTACTCGGCTGGCGTCGTGATCGGCGTCGAAGTGAAAGACGGAAACGTTAAATCACAAATCGGGTTTTTGGCTGACCGGTTTGTCGTCATGGCTACAGCCAATGGCACGATGTATTCCCCGTTTGCTATTGACGGTGGCCAGGTGTTTATCAGCGAGGCGTTTATACAAAATGCCAGCATTACTAACGCCAAAATTCAGGATGCAGCAATAACAAACGCGAAAATTGCCAATGCGGCCATTACTAACGCCAAAATATCAGGCTCTATCAGCTCTGATAACTGGAACGGCGTGGTCGGCTGGAGTATCGATAAATCCGGGGGTGGATTTCAGTATGGCGGTTCAGATGGATCAGGCCGTGTTCAGCTTAATGGTGATGGCCTGGCGGTATTTGATGGTACCGGCCTGCGGCGTGTGATGGTCGGGAGAATATAATGTACGGATTGCAGATTGCCCCTGATGATAATGGAAAACCGATTGATATCAGCTCAAATACAAAAGCCGCTGCGTATCGCGGCTATTATGCGCCGCAGCTTGACGGCAATGGGCGCCAGACGTTTTCTGTGCCGCTTTCTGACGGCGCCCAGCTTTTTGTGATACCGCGTACCGCGTGCACGTCATATTACACACCCGCGGCTGGCGTACCCCGCGTTCTTGCTCTGGATGGCGTATGGGTATCAGGCAATACAGTCACGTCCACTGTCAGAAATTTTAATCAGTATTACGATCCGGGCCATGTACCGGCCGGTTTTGACGCCTTTCAGATAATGGGATCATCAAATGTTTCAGGATACGGGCTTTTCATGCAGTCCAGCACGGACTTTTCAGCAATAACTGATGCTGCAATTGTCAGTCAGTGCGTCTGGCGTGGAACTGTAAACATTAATGGTTCATGGTCAATACCTGATATTCCCGATCGCAATAACTGCATTGTTTTTGCCCACTGGGACCGGTCTGACCGCGTTATCTATTTCGACAGAAACAACATGCGTATAGAAGCATATTCAGATGGGGGGGAAACGAATCCGGCTGATTGCTACATGGAGGTAATCATTTTTACCAACGGTACCCCACCGGTGCCGCCTGCGTGGGGAGTGGCTATCTGGAATGCGTCAGGGCAATGCACATTCTCAAGCCGTAAAGCCCCAATGATATGGAATGGAAATTATGTGACGTTTAACGGTACGCCGTGGTCATATTCCAGTCCTGCTACGGGTGTTAATCGTGCAGCGATTCCGCTGTGCGGCGTCGGCGCTGATACCGGAGACAGCGTGCTCAGTGATGGTTACAGGGCGCTTTATAACGCTGGCATACGCATGTCAGGCAATGCCGTGTGCGGCTCCCGCGCACAGAATACCGGCATTACTTACTCTCAGAATAGCGGGCTTATTCGCTCAATCGCATCAGTCACGCTCCCCGTCATCGATGCGTCAATTTATCTATGATCCCCCTTTTATGGAGAAATATTTATGGCAGCCAGCACCTGGTACAGGGCCGGAACAATCACAATTCAGGCAGACAGCAAAACAGTTACAGGAACTAATACGCGCTGGAATGATCCCAAACAGGGTGTTGGTGCAGGTCAGATACTGCTGGTTCCCGGCGCCGGCAGCGTGCAGATGTATGAAATTGTCAGCGTAGAAAGTGACACACACCTAACGCTGAATGATTCCTGGGCTGGTGATACTGTTACAGACAGTGTTTATGCAATACCGACTGGAATCATAGGAATGAAAGAAACGCTAGTGCTGAGCACTGTGGCGCGCCTGGGTTATTATCAGCAGCAACTGGACGGCTGGCAAAAAATAATGACGGGTGATGGCGACGTTACAATTGAGGCTCCGGACGGTACAGAGATAACTATTAGCAGTTTCAAGAAACTAAATGATGATATTAATTTAAAAGCAAACATCACCGACGTTTTAGAAAAAGATGATAACCTGGCAGGTCTGGCCGACAAATTGATATCCAGGAATAATCTGGGTTTTCTGAATGGTGTTCTTCCTGTGTCCCTGGGCGGTACGGGGGCAACAACTAAAGCCGATGCGTGGGCTGCTTTGCTTGAGGGCCTTATAACGCCACTTTCTGTTAAGCAGGGCGGTACGGGGGCAACAACTAAAGCCGATGCGTGGGCTGCTTTAGCCACATATGGAACGACTGCAGGTACAGCAGCGCAGGGTAACGACTCTCGCATAACCGGTGCGTTACCAAAATCTGGCGGTGATTTGACTGGTTCGCCCCGAATGACGTCAAATATGGCTTATTTATCTAACGCTGCCAGCGCCCGCTACACCCTCGGTGGGATTACATACCTGGACATTATAAGAATGAGCCAGATTGATATTGGCGTTGGAACCGCTGGCGTCCTTCAGTTCGTAGCCAACCCTGGTAACGCTTTAAGTTTCGAACTAAGCCCAGGCAACGGCACTCACTCGTTCAGGCATGACGGGAAAATAATTACTAATGCTGGCACTGTCCAGATAAGCGCATCAGACGAAAGAATTAAAACAAAAAGAGGGAAGCCGGTCGGCACTGCATACGAAAGAATAATGGCGCTGGCGGCCGGAGCTGTTCAGGATTACAACTGGCTGAATTATCAGGACGACATTAACGAGTATTTTTATCAGCAGCCGCAGCGTGGGTTTATGGCGCAAAGTGCATTTGCAGTTGATCCGGTTTATGCAAGCAAGCCCAAAGACGGCGCAGACTCAGAGATGCCAGAAGGTGGCGATCAGATTTGGGGGTTGAACACAAATGCAATCCTGGCTGATGCAGTGTTGGCAATTTCTGAAATTGAAGAGAAATATGCTGCTATGTTTTCAGAGTTGCAGGCTCGTATGAAAGCTATCGATGGCCACGACGCGAAAATTTCTGAGCCAGAGCGAAGTAGCTGACAGAATCAGACCGGCACGCCGCGCTTCAGTCATTCTTCATTTACAAGCCAACCGTCGGCCTCGTCAAACATTTCCTGCACGATTGCGGAAACTTTCTCTTTCTGCGCTTTGTTGAAGTCTGAGTTGATGCTGTTTGCCTGCATCGGTTTCACACGAACATCAGCATCAGGAAACACGCGATGTACACGCCGTGTCAGCTCGTCTTCAATTTTTTGCCTGGCGTTCTTAATTTCTTTCACATTCCGCTGGTCGTAGATAAGTTCGACGTACATTTTCACCTCCGCTTACTCTGTTTATATATACAGTATCAAGTTGCAGGTCGTGTCGATCAGGCGAAAATCACATTGCAGATTTACGGCATAAAAAAAACCAGCCCTTGCGAGGCTGGTTTGATTGTTTTGGACCCGCGGCTCCTTTACGTATCCTTTTTTGTCCCGTTACCGTCTGGTCGGTGTCCTGCCGGAACTGCTAACTTCCTGTTTTTGCTGGTGCTGTCCTTGCACTGTCCTATCAAAAGTGGTGGAGCTGGCGGGACTTCACCAGCATGTTGGGCTTCTTTGAAAACATCAATTAGCGTTGTTCTGACTACCTGAGCCATTCTGGAGTGCCCCTGTTTTTTGTAATCATCCAAAATGTCCGCAATATCACGAGT
>NZ_MOMB01000066.1 GCF_002752165.1 Erwinia sp. OLFS4 | reverse complement strand
GAACTATGGCTGTCGGAATACTGGTCGTTGGGATCGTCGTTGCGGGCCGGTTGGCATTCTACTATCGCGACAGCTACCACCACGCCCTCGACAAGCAGCGTGAGTTCGCACAACTGGCAGAGACCAGGCTGGACACGATCAATAACATGCAACGTCAACAGCGCGAAGTTGCAGATCTTGATTCCAAATACACCAGGGAATTGACCAATGCCAGACTTGAAAATGATCGTCTTCGTGACGATGTTGCCGCTGGTCGTCGCCAGTTGCGCATCAAAGGCACCTGTAAACTGTCCGAAACCACCGCCAGTTCCAGCATGGGTAATGGAAGCACCATCGAGGTCAGCAGAGAAACTGGATCAACTGTTTTCGATATCAGGTCAGGAATAATCAGCGATCAGCAGAAATTGCGATTTTTACAGGAGTATGTAAAAAAGCAGTGCCATTAATTTGCATTACAGGTGGTCATCGCGAGGGCCATCAATAATGCACAAGAAGAATAATCACGGTGACATACAGGCTTACAGCGAATTGCTGAGGCGGGAGAAACAACAGGACAGTGATTGATGAGCAAGCCGGATGAGAAAGCAATCGAGCGTGATTTCTGTGCTGGTGTGCTTTCCCTCCAGGCTGTGGCGGATAAGTACGGAATCACGATAAAAGCCCTGCGCTATATGGCCGGTAAAAAAGGCTGGATAAGGGCAAAAGGGGCAGGGACAAAAGCGGGGCAAAAAAACGGGGCAAAAAAAGTTATGCCCCAAAAAAAATCAGCCCCAAAACAATCACAGAATATGGGTGAACGGTCGCCTAAAAGTGAACAGGTTTCAACCGCTGGAATAATGCACCATGACGATATCGATCTGGCGCTTGATCCTGATGAGTTCGGATTAACCGAGAAAGAGGCGCTCTTTGCCTGGGGTTGTGTCAAGACCAGCAGCAGGATAGGGGGATACCGATTTGCCGGGTATAGCGACACGAATAAAAACACGGCCTATGTCGAAGCGAGCCGTCTGTACAGAAAACCTAAGATTGCCCGCGCTATCCGCGAACTAAAAAACCGGATGAGAAAGCGTTACACGGCTGACCTGGATGAAATTATCGATCAGTTAGTGGCTATCACCAAAGCCGACCCTAATGCACTGACACAATATCGCCGTCTTAACTGTCGTTACTGCTGGGGTGAGAACCACCTGTATCAGTGGCGTGATATTCAGGAATTTGACCGTGCAGCTGAAAAAAACATGAAGGATGGAAAAGCCGAGCCAGAGTATGGCGGGCTGGGTTTCATCGAGAATGCTGACCCTAACCCTGATTGTCCAAGGTGTTACGGCGAAGGTAGTGGCGATATTTTCATTTCTGACACCCGCGATCTTGATGGGCCAGACCGTCAATTCCTGCTTGGCGTGAAGCAAACTAAAAACGGTATAGAAGTGATCACCGAAGATAAAAAAGCGGCGCGGCAAATGCTTATTCAGTTGATCACCAAACTTGATTTGAACAACCAGGACGACAATACCCCGAAAGGGATGGGAGATTTTTATGCCGACCTTGGAAAAACCGAGTCTCAATCCGGCACTAAGACCATTCTGGACGACGAGAGCGAGGAATAAGGTTCTTTACGGTGGACGCACATCTTCTAAATCATGGGATGCTGCCGGGTTCGCTATATTTCTTGCTGATAATTACCGCCTGCGTTTCCTGTGTACTCGTCAGATCCAGAATAAAATTGAAGAATCTGTGTATGCCCTGCTGAAAATTCAGATAGAGCGTTTTGGTTTACGCCATCGCTTTCGCGTTCTGGAAAATAAAATCGTCAACCGCTTTACGGGCAGTGAGTTTATTTTCTATGGCCTGTGGCGACATATCGGCGAAATAAAGTCTCTGGAATCGGTAGATGTGCTTTGGAACGAAGAAGCCCACGCGATGACGCCCGCACAATGGGAGGTTTTAGAGCCCACCATTCGTAAAGAGGGATCAGAATGTTGGTTTATTTTCAACCCAGGTCTGGTGACTGATTTTGTCTGGCGACATTTCGTGGTTAATCCACCGGAAGATACTCTGGTACGGAAAATAAATTTCGACGAAAACCCGTTTCTCAGCGAAACGATTAAAAAGGTTATCGCAGCAGCTAAAGCGCGTGATGAAGATGCCTTTGAACATGTGTATCTCGGTGTGCCCCGTATGGATGATGATGCGGCGGTGATCAAACTGTCGTGGATTGAGGCCGCGATTGACGCGCACAAGGTGCTGGGCTTCGCGCCAGCCGGTAAGCACCGTGTTGGTTTCGATATTGCTGATGATGGTGCTGATAAGTGTGCCAACGTGTATGCGCATGGCTCAGTGGCATTGTGGGCCGATGAGTGGAAAGGGAAGGAAGACGAATTATTAAAAAGCTGCTCCAGAACCTGGCAGGTGGCGAGAAAATACGATGCGGAAATTACTTACGATAGCATTGGTGTTGGTGCCAGTGCCGGAGCAAAGTTTGCTGAGTTGAATTCCGAGCATAAAGCGAAAGTTATTTATCATAAATTTAACGCTGGTGATGCGGTGCATGAACCGGATCGTGAGTATCAGCCAAAGATAAAGAACAAAGACTTTTTTTCTAATTTGAAAGCACAATCATGGTGGTTGGTGGCTGACCGATTTCGCAATACTTACAATGCGGTGAATGCAGTTAAGCGAGGCGAGAAAGGCGAAAGCTTTACTGACGATGAATTGATCAGCATTTCCTCTGGCTGCCCATTTCTTGAACAGCTTAAATTTGAGTTGTCAACGCCAAAGCGTGATTTTGATAATAACGGACGTGTGAAGGTGGAAAGCAAAAAGGATTTGGCGAAGCGTGATGTGCCATCTCCGAATATTGCCGATGCCTTTATAGAAGCGTTTGCGCCAGTGAAGCGTGGCGGATTCTTCACAACCAAGAGGTAACTATGTCTGAAACCAAAGGGCAACCAGGTATCAGCCTGGAAGAATTGTCTGTAAGGCTGAAAAAGTTAGAAAGGGAAATATTTCATCTCAAAACCGCTAATTGCACACACGGCTTTGAGCCGGGGCAGCATACGCAAGGGATTGTTGGGTGCGAGCGCTGTGTGGGAAAGCGCGTAATGATTTGGGATTTAGAGAACGACAACCCGCATTCTCATTCACTAACACCTTAATAAATAAAATAATCAATATCATCTTGAGGTAACTATGTGGCCGTTTAAGAGGCGTAAAAATCAGGTAGCGCCGGTTAAACGGTCGGCGTTCACTACTCAGCTTTACCCCGCGCTGGCGCGTTCGGAGGGGTTTAACGGTCTGGACTTACCACAACCTGTTATTAGCGGTGTGGCGATGGACTCCATTGATGGTTCCGTGCCTGCATTCAAAGGTGGGAATGTTTATGGTGTTCCCGAAGCGCAGGCCATGTGGTATGCCAGCCAGGGCTTTATCGGCAACAATATGTGCGCGGTGATAGCCAAACACTGGCTGGTGGATAAGGCGTGTAACATGCCTGCGCGTGATGCTATCCGGCAGGGCTATGACCTGGACTGCGACGATAAAGATGTCGCTAAGTTGCTCATAAAACGCAGCAAAAAATACCGCATCAATCAGGCGATGAAAGAGTTGATCCATTTTGGTCGCGTATATGGTGGTCGTCTGGCGCTGTTTGTCGTTGAGACTTCAAACCCCAAAGCGTGGTATGAAAACCCCTTTAACATCGATGGTGTGGTTAGAGGAAGTTACAAGGGTATCAAGCAGATCGACCCGCAGTGGGTGACGCCTGAACTGACGGAGGCCAATCTGCAAGATCCGGCAGGGCTGGATTTTTACGAACCCACGTATTACGTGATTGCCGGTCGTCGGTACCATAAATCGCATTTTGTTAAATTCGTGCCCTTCCCGGTACCGAATGTACTCAAGCCTACCTACAACTATTTTGGCGTATCCGTGCCTGAGCGCATCTACGAGCGCGTTTACGCCTCAGAGCGTACAGCTAACGAAGCCCCTGAACTGGCGATGACCAAGCGTTTGTTGACGATGGGTATCAGCGATCTGGAAAGCGCAGATAAAGCGACCGTCAGCGAGAATATGTCCTATTTCATTGAAATGCGTGACAACTACGGCGTTCACGTTACCGGCGGTACCGATACTGTGCAGCAGTTTGATACCTCACTGGCCGATCTCGACGCCACCATTATGACGCAATATCAACTGGTCGCGGCGGGCGCGAATGTTCCGGCCACAAAACTTCTTGGCACTACACCGAAAGGCTTTAACGCCACGGGAGAGTATGAGGAAGCCAGCTATCGCGAGGAACTGGAGAGTATTCAGTCGAACGACCTTGAAGAACTGTTACAGCGCCATTTCGATATGTTGTTGCGTAGCGCGGGCCTGCCCGTTGTTGAGGTCAGTATCAACTGGAAACCGCTTGATAGCCCGACAGCGGCAGAATATGCCGATATTGAACTGAAACAGGCACAAACAGCCTCTGCATATGCTACAGCCGGAGCCATTGACGGCTACGACATTCGTAAAAAGCTGGCGGCGGATAAAGAGTCGAGTTACTACGGACTGGACATGACCGATGAAGAAGAAAATCAGATTCCGGGACAAACGGGCAAGATGGGCGGCATCCCGTCAGGCGGTAATGAAGGGGAAACCACTGGCTTATCCAGCCGCCCCGGCAACACGCTACAGTCAGGCTATGTCGCAACTGGTGCACCAGATGATAGCTGACTATCAGGCAACCTTTACCCAACTGAATGACGACTTTGCGCCGGTTGGTATGGATGCCAGCGTTGCCAGCCAGACCCGTATCTGGCTGAATCGCCTGAAACGTAAATGGGACGGTATTTTCAACAAAAAAGCGGCAGAAATAGCGGATAAGTTTGTTTCCCAGACCGATCTGGCCGCGCAACGCAACCTGGACGATTCACTAAAAACGCTATCCGGGGGGCTGACAATAAAAACGCCTGATATGCCGGGTGAGATGAAAGAGCGTCTAACTGCTGCTACCGCAGAAAACGTCGCGCTGATTAAAACCATTCCTGAACAGTTTCATCGCAGGATTGAGGGCGCTGCGCTGCGATCCGTCAGCCATCCAGGCGAGGGAGCCAAAACCCTTCTCGATGAAATCAGGCAAACCGGTACAGTGACAGAAAAACGGGCGCAGTTTATCGCTGTGGATCAGAGCCGGAAAATCACCACGGCATCTAACTATGAGCGGATGAAATCAGCCGGTATCCGTAAAGCGGTCTGGCATCACTCAGCCGGTAGCGCCGAACCCAGGGAACTGCATCTCAGGTTAGACGGCCAGACGTTCGATCTGGATAACCCCCCTGTTATTGATGAAAAAACCGGTCAGCGTGGCCTACCCGGTACGTTACCCAACTGCAAATGCTTCTGGACGCCGGTTGTGGATTTTGGTGACACCTCATGAACGAAACTAAACGAACGTATGACCTCAATGGCTGGCTGGAAGTAAAAGACAACCCCATCTCAAAAGTTGGGGTTTTTGATTATCTGGGGGCTGAAATTAATGCTCCTGACCCCAGCCGTATCTATCGTGTCTATCGACCGGAGGAGGAGCTACGTAGCGAAGAAACGATCAACTCTTTCCGGCTGATGCCCTTCATTGATGAGCACGAAATGCTGGGTAAAGACGCTACCCCTGCTGAGAAAAAAGGGATACAGGGCGTCATTGGTGAAAATATCTGGTTCGATTACCCCTACTTACGGGGAAACATCAAAATTTTATCCAACTCCGCACTAAGCAATATCAGCAGCGGAAAAATAGATTTATCGCCCGGCTATCGATGCCGCTATGACTTCACCCCTGGCAATTTCAACGGTCAGCCCTATGACGCTGTTCAGCGGCATATCAGAGCAAACCACCTTGCGCTGGTGGATGAGGGGCGAACCGGCCCCGATGTCTCCGTGCAGGATCACGTTATAACCATAGATACCAAGGAACTCATTCACATGAATCCAGATGATGACAAAAACAAGCCCACAACTGATGACGGTGGTTTTACCCCCGAACAGGTTGAGCAAATCAAACAGATTGTTGTGGCAGCGCTGGCAGCGGGTAAGCCAACTACGGACGATCCCGATCCTACTGTACCCGCAGACCCTGCTGACCCCGTTGATCCGGCAGCAGCCGCCGAAGGGGCAGCAGCGGCAGAAGAAGGTGCGGAGGCGGCGGTAGAAGCGGCTGAGGCGGCATCGGAGGCAGCAGAAACCGGGGAGCCTACCGCTATCGAAAATGCTGAAACGGCTATCGAGTCGGCAGAATCGGCTATCGAGGAGGCGAAAGAGCATCTCGACCAGGCGACTACTGACAGTCTCAGTCGTCGGCTTAAACGCCTGCGCAGAAGTATTGGCACGGTTGACACCATCGCCGCGCTGAAACGCAAGGTGGCAAAGCTGGAGAAAAGTAAACCGACAATGGATACCGGCGCGTTGCTGAAACAAATCGGTGCCCGTGATGAACTGGCGCGGAAGTTAACGCCATTTGTTGGTGTGTTCGATCATGCGCCCATGACGGCGCAACAGGTCGCTGAATATGGCGTTGAAAAGCTGGGTATTCAGTGTGGTAAAGGCACTGAGGCTATTGCACTTGATGCGTGGATGCAGGGGCGCGTACCGGATTCCCAAAAGCCGTCTGTTACGATGGATAAGGCAGTCAGCAACCAGTCAATTTTAGATAAATGGGGCGATAAATAATGGCAATCCCGAAATCTGTAGCAAACGGCATGATCTCCGGCGTAGTCGGTGAAGTTAGCCACTTTGGCCCACTTCGCGCCACCAGTGCCGTTCTGGACTCAGCCGACGAAAAAAAGAATCTGTTTGGTCTGGCCTATACCTACAAAGATGCCAGTGTTGAATCTGTGCAGCCGGGCGGTAATGGGGCGTTTGCGGGGATCATGATTAACCCGAAAGCGTATCGTATCGAGACCGAATATGCCCGCAACGGGACTCAGGGTGAGTTTCTCACTATGGGAGAGGTATACGTCGAAGTTAGCGAATCTGCTAACGCAATTAACATGCCGGTGGTGTTTAACGCTGACGGTGAACTGACCGCTAAAGCCACACTGGACGCCGGGGACAAAGCGATTGGCTTTGTATCACGTCACGTTGGCTCTGCTGAAACACCCCATCTCTGTCTTGTTCGCCTGACCGAGATCCCGTACCCAACCCCTGCACCAACTGGAGGTGCCTGATATGGCCCTGAGCAAAGAAAAATTTTATATGTCGGGCCGTGAGATCCGCAGACGCGGGCCGCTGAATATTAAGCCCGATCAGAAGTGGACATACAACGAGCTGGGGCAACTTGGCTTCGGTGGTCTGGCGGCAATGGACTCCGCGTTAACCGGCCCTGCGGTAAGCGGTGGTCTTATTCATCGTGAAATGCTGCAACATGTTTTACCGGGTCTTATCCGCACGGCGACCCGTGTTCGTGTTCTGGATGAAATTACCGGGGTAATGAACGCGGGTGAGTGGCACGATGAAGAGATCATCCTGAACGTGGCAACGCCGGTAGGCAAACCTGAATTGTACGGTGACCATACCAATATCCCGCTGGCTTCCTATGCACAGGATCAGGAACGTCGCGGTATCGTGCGTTTTGAGCAAGGTTTTCAGGTCGGTAAGCTGGAAGAAGCACGACAGTCGGCGGCGGGTTTCGAGGCGGCAGCAGAAAAACGCAACGCGGCTACTGAGTCACTGGAGCAGGGGCGTGAGCGAGTCGGCTATCAGGGTTTTAACAGCCCGACTACCCGTGTTTTTGGGTTGTTAAACGATCCGAACCTCCCGGCTTATGAAACTGCAACCAAGCCCTGGCTGACGGCCACGTTCGACGAGATTACGAAGGACATTACCGATATGTTCTCACGTCTCGAAACGAACTCTGGTGGCATCATCCGCGACGATATGCCTATCACGCTGACGCTTCCGCTGGGGTTCCGTTCGGCGTTAGGTAAAGCGAACCCGGTCGCCAAAGGTGAAACCGTCAAAGAGTGGATCAACAACAACTATCCCAATATGCGGCAGGTCTTTTCACCCGAATTCAAAGGTGCGAATGGCGGGGCAAATATTGCCTATATGTTTGCCGATAGCGTGGATGATGGTTCTACCGCAACCAGTGCAACAATTTTGCAGGTTGTGCCGGTGAAATACCAGTTGCTGGGGTCTGAGAATCAGATCAAGGGCTATCTGGAAGATGCCACCAACGCCACTGCGGGTGTCATTGTCACCCGCCCCTGGGCGATCACCCGCCTGACCGGTCTTTGATAACAGCCCTCAATTTGAGGGCTTAATCTTTAAGGATTCCCCATGCCTATCTACGTTTATTCCACGCTTTCCAATGATCAGAATTACGCACTGGAAGCGGGCGGAACGGTATTTATTGCCGGAAAAGCCAATATCATGACCAAGCAAATGTACACCCCGCGTGGTCGTGTTACCGATATTACCGACGAGCAGTACGTCCTACTTAGAAAGAATCATGTTTTTCAGTTACATGAAAAAAACGGTTTTATCGCGGTTGAAGAAATAAAAGCCGATCCCGAAAAAGTGGCGACCAATATGGAAGCCAGCGACCTGTCAGCGCCAGATACGCCTGAATCTCTTGAAGCCGAAAATAAAGAGGTTCCGAAAAACAACAAAAAAGGTAAATGATTATGGATGCTGGCACCTTTCCCCTCGAAGCGTTTCGTGTTCTTTACCCGCAGTTTAACGATGTGCCTGCTGATGACCTTTTTATTATCGCAAAATCAGCAACCTGTTATTTCTCGGAATGTCAGGGGATCTGCACCAGCGAACTGTGGATGCTGGTGGTTGCACATATGTTGATGTTGCGTCAAATGGCGGCGAAAGGAGAATCCCCTTCAGGTGCGGTGACCAGCGCCACGATCGATAAAGTGGGCGTATCATTTGCTGCGCCGCCGACGAGTTCAAACTGGTCACACTGGTACAACCTGACGCCATTCGGCCAGCAATATCTGGCGTTGATTAAACGCTGTAGTGTACCGCGCTATATCGGTGGTATGGGAGAACGTGCAGCCTTTCGTAGCGTGGGTGGCCGGTTCCCGATGCGCGGGAGGCTAAGACGATGAGTAATTTTGCCAGGCTGAAAGCGGTCTACGATGAACTGAACAAAAAGCAGTTGAAGATCGGATTTTTTGAGCACAGTAAATACCCTGACGGTACGCCGATTGCTTATGTCGCGGCCATTCAGGAACTTGGGTATCCGGCTGGCGGCATCCCGCCCCGGCCTTTCCTGCGCCCGGCAATGGCAGAGAATGTCGCTGGTTACAAAAATCTCATCTCGCAAGCCGTTAATGCTTCTGTTGCAGGCAGTATTGCGCTTAACGATGGGTTGAATCAGATCGGAGCCAAAGCTGCGGGTGATGTACAGAATGCCATTCGTACCCTGACAACACCTCCGCTGGATACATCCACCATCCGGGGCAGAGCCAGAAGACACAGCAAAGGTAAAGCCTCAACAAAACCGCTGGTGGATACCGGACAGATGTTGCAGGCGGTCACTTATGCAGTGGAGGAAAAAACATGACAGATGAAGAAATCAGCGATTTTATGCTGTTGTCACCGGCTGTAGCGCTTGTGGATTTTGTTCGAAATAAAGAAGGTTTTCGTCAGATAGCGCACCGCGTGAGAGAGCTTTCCAGCGTTCCAGAACTTGAGCGTATTGACGCTTTTTCAATGGCATGCTTAGTAATGGGTGTGGAGAAAAATCAGGGTTTGAGTTAGTTAACATCCTCAATGATTCTTCTGCTCGTTCAAGTTTTAACATTACTCCCGACAGCCTCCGGTCAAGGATGGTTTTGGTGCAAATTACGGCACCGAAGCCAGCATAGCCCGTTCGATACAGGTATTTTTCTATTATGGGTTCGAAAGCATCCAGGTCTTCAGGAGGTTGCTCACCCAGGCACATCAAAATAATAAACAGATATTCATCGATTCTCAGGCTGTGTGGAATGCTGCGCAGAAATTCAGTTAGCGCCACGCGGGGATCTTCATGATTCAACATAGTTTCTTCCTTATGCATATTAACTTGTAAATATATCTCTTAACCGGGATGTAATCACCCTGATATCTCAGGGTGCGGTAAAACTGCGCTCTTATATGATGTCAGGCAGTGGAGGACAAATAATGTTTGGCAATCTCTACAACGTGGCCGCACGGGTGATCCCACAGCAGACGGCTTTCTGGTATCGGTTTAAGTCGCGCACTACAGACGACCTTGGCAAATGGGTCGCACAATACCATCCGCCCGAACCGGTCACGGGTAGCTGGCAGGCGGTGGATACACAGGATGTACAGGAAATGGGGCTGGTGACCGGCAAAGTTTATCGGCGGCTCTACACTTCGCACGATATTCACGCCATCCAGCGGGGGGATGCACCGGATTATCTGGTGTTCAACGGCAAGCGCTATGACGTTACCGGTGATGCAGACTGGTACGCACAGGACGGCTGGAAGTCTGTTCTTTGCATTGAGGCTGGAAACTATGACGGATAACGAAGTTTATATCGCCATCCGGCACCAGATGCTGGCGCAAATGAATGATGCGGGGCTTTCGATACCTGTTGTTGCCGGTTTCCAGTCAACAAAGCAAGGGAGGGAAGATAGCTTTGTTATGTTCTTTCCCATCAACGAGGCAGGCCACGGATGGCAGGCACGAAACTATCAGGTCGCTGGCACTGATGCGAATCACAAAGAAACTCAGTTGGTAGAAAAAACGTTGCAGGTTCAGGGGCTGGTTTCCGATGCCAGTGAACTTACAGCGACCGACCTGACTGCCACGGTTCGAATGATAGTGAACTCGCTACCTTTTGTTGATGCACTAAAAAAACAGGGTGTGGGGGCACAACGTGCTTCTGGTATTCGAACGCCTTATTTTATCAATGACCAGGGGGATTATGAACAGAACCCCTCGTTTGATTTTAACGTCACATTCCACCGCGAAATATTCCCAAATACCACAGCAGTAAAAGCGCTTTATCCTGATATTCACCGCATTTAATTAAGGTTTAACCATGCCAATCAAACAAACACGCTATGTCAGCATTGCGAGTGCGGTCATTGGCGCGTCTGCTGTACCGATGCGCAAACTGACGGGCCGCATATTCTCTCAAAACGCAAAAATTCCATCCAGTGATGTGCTGGAATTCGCCAGCGGTCAGATTGATGAGTTTCTGGGGGCCAGCTCTCCCGAAGCGAATTTTGCCCGGCAATATTTCAGCTATACCAGCCCGGCCCCCGTCAATAAACCGAGAGAATTGCAGGTAGCACCCTACGTACCAACCGGTCGGGCACCAACGCTTTCGGGAGGGGATGCGGCCAGTCTGGATGAGTTGAAGGCGATCACTACCGGAACACTCACGGTGATTATCGGTAATATTCGTAAAGAACTCACCGAAATCGATCTTTCTACGGCCAAGTCCTACGCCGATGTTGCTTCGACCGTACAGCAAAAGCTAAATGCTGAATCTGAACCCGCTTTCGCTTCTGCCAGAGTGACTTTTATCGCTATCAGCGGCACGTTTGAACTCGGTGGTGGTGTGCCAGAGCGAGCAAACATCAACGTTGGGTCTTCCGCTCTTGCGGATGCGATGGGTTTATCTCGCGGACAAGCCTTGCCCGGCAATACCGCGCAAACCCCGCTGGAAGCCTTTATGGCGGCAGAGAAAATCTCGGATTCATTCGGCAGTGCGACTTTTATCGACCCACTGACGCTCGAACAGGTCGTTGCCCTTGCTCAGTATGTGGCAGGTGAGAACGTGAAATACCAGCTACATCTGAATATTTCCGCAACGGATGCGGAGGCTTTTAGCGCGGCGTTGATAGGTACAGCGTCAACGGCGCTGAATCTTAAAACCGAGGATAATTTTTATGCTCAGGCGTTACCGATGGCGGTTATGGCGGCAACGGACTATGACCGTACAAACGCCACCACCAACTATATGTTTCGTCAGTTTGGCGTGACGTTCCCGGCACAGGTAACCGCCGATCTGGATGCCGACAACCTGGATAAGTTGCGCGTCAACTATTACGGCGAAACGGCGGTGGCGGGTTCACATATTGCGTTTTACCAGCGTGGTTTCCTGTGCGGGCCGGGTACCGCACCGCTGGACATGAGCGTTCATGCCAATGAGCAATGGTTAAAAGCATACATTGCACAGCAATGGTTTTCTTTATTGCTGGCGACGCGCGGCGTACCTGCAAACCGCGATGGTGAGGCCAGGGCAATGATGATTATCGCCGGAGCCGTGACCAAAGCAGTGAATAACGGCACCATCCTCCCCGGCAAAACACTCTCGGATGTACAGAAACTCGCGGTGGCCGATGCGTCTGGTGACGATTTAGCGTGGCACGATATTCAGGACAAGGGCTACTGGTACAACGCGCAGATTGTTGAAAATACCGGGCCATCTGGCTTGCCGGAATACGTGATGAAATACGTACTGATTTACGGTAAAGGCGACTGGGTACGTAAAGTCGAAGGCTCGCACAACCTGGTATAAGGACTAAATGATGAATGATGTATCTGCAACCGGCCTCAGCCTGTTGGTTCAGGCCAGTACAACCTTCCCGGCAGGAATACTGGTAACGGCTTTCGCCGATGATGCCGACCCGTTCGATCTGCCTGCTGTCGATATCGCCCAGACCGGCATGGATATCAATGGCAATCTGGTGTCCTGGTCAACACCAACCCCGCAGGCTGTGACGATAAACGTGCTACCGGGGAGTGAAGAAGATCAGAATCTGGCGATCCTGCTGGAGGCCAACACGGCGAAACGTGGCCGCAGACACGCTGGAGATATTATTACGCTCGTGGCGTCCTACGGTGACGGCGCGACCACTACCGCGCGAAACGGGAAAATCACCAACGGTAGTCGGGGTAACTCCGCTGCCAGCGGTGGGCGTCTTAAATCAAAGGCTTATACCTTTGTGTTCCAGGACTTTGACAGTACGCGCGTTCGTTAACTATCAGGCGGGAACATCCCGCCTTTTTTATTGGGGCCATTATGCTCATTAAGCCGAAAGATATTGAAATTAAAGATGTTGATGGTGAGATGCACACCTTTGTGATCAGCCGACTGCCCGCCACGCTGGGGCGTGAAATCCTGGCAAAATATCCGCTATCGAACGCACCTAAAATTGGCGACTACGAAATCAGTAAAGAAGCCATGCTGAAAATGATGGCTCATGTGGCAGTCGTGCGGGATGGTGCAGAAATTTGCCTGAAAACCCAGACGCTGATTGATAACCATGTACCGGACGGTGAAGCGCTGATCCGCCTTGAACTGGAGATGCTGAGGTACAACACCAGTTTTTTCGGCAACGCCGGGAGCAAAGGTTTCCTGCCTTACCTGCTGGGCAAAATCAGCGATTCGCTCCCGTCGATTATAAAAACGCTGATGGATTCTTTGCAGTCATCATCTCAGAAAAACTCGCCAGCTTCACAGAACTCAAAACCTCAATAGACCTGGAAGAGGCGATGGACTTGTGGGAAATCGCTGTGACCAACCGCTATAACGAGGCGCTCGCCGCCGCAGGAAACCGATAATGTCTCTGTTAGATACCTTTGTGCAGGTGTTTGAATTCGACACCCGGCAGGCCGACGCGGCGTTTAAAAATGTTCAGCGCTCTACCGACGATATTATTGATGGTATGAAACAGGCGCAGCATGAAGCCGATAAAGCGGCAAAAAGCGTCAGTGATTTTGCCAGCGGCACGGAAACCAGCGTTGCCGCATTAGCCCAGAAAACCCTTGGGGTACTCGGCGTATTGTTGGGGGTATCTTCCATTTTCAGCGAGTCTGTTTCACGCGCGGAGGAAGTGGAGGCGCTTGATAAGCTGGGCAAGAAGATCAATGTGGCAACGGCGGATGTGGATGCTTTCGCAGGTTCAGTTGCCGAACTGGGGGGCGCGAGGGAAAGCGCTCAGGCTGATTTGTCGGCAATGGCAAAAGCCTTTGGCGGCACCACGGACTCTATGGAGAAAATCCTCGCTACAGCAGATAAAGTAAAGGGGATGAACTTTGATAAAGCCAAAGCGCACCTTGCAAACCTGGGGGTGACGGACGACAAAACGATTGAGTTGATGATGAAGGGCCGTCATGAGATGGAACGCATGATGGGCCTGCAAAAAGAATACTCTGGCATTACCAAAGAGAGTATTGAACAGTCCCGGCGCTTTAACCAGGCCATGCAGGGGTTCAGGCAATCATCCGGCCTGTTAAAAAACAGCTTCCTCGAAATGGTGTTGCCTTACCTGACTAAGGGCATGGAATGGTTGAGTAAATTTGTTGGTTTTTGCCGGGAAAATAAGAACCTCATCATCGGTTTTTTCCTCGCGGTCGGTGTGGCGGTCGCCGCGTACTACGTTCCTCCGATGCTTGCCGCCGCTGCTGCCACGCTGGCGGCAACCTGGCCAATACTCGCTATTATCGCCATCATTGCCGCGCTTGCCGCCGCGTTCGCGCTGGTCTACGACGACATCATGAATTTTATCGACGGTAATGATTCAATGATCGGGCGAATTCTCGATGCCTATCCTGAACTTAAACAGGTCATTATGACGCTGTGGGAAGCATTCAAGGCCCTGTTTGAGTACCTCAAAATCGCCGCTAAATTCGTTGCTGATGTGGTGGTTGACGCTTACAACACAATGAATAACGCCCTGAACCAGTTTATTGGCTGGTTGCTGGAGTCAATAAAAAGTCTGGTTAAATGGGGAGCACAGTTCGGGGGCGTCTTCGATAACGTGGCGGATGCTGTTGTCGGCATATTTACCTGGATGTGGGAGCAGGTGCAGAAGGTGATTGGCTGGATAAGCGGCGGTCTGGAAACCATCCAGAAAGGCTGGTCAAAAGTGAAGGGCTGGTTCGGTGCTGATGATGAAAAAGAACTCACCGTAGAGCGCAAAATCAGCGCGGAGGGAGAGGTGACGCACCGTATTCCCGAAGCTGAACCTCCCTCACCACAGCAGGATACACAGAATATGGTCGAGCAGGGGAAAGCCCAGATTGCAGCGGCGAATAATCACCCTCTCAACCCCGTGACCAGCCAGGCGATCAGCAATCGTTCCAGTGTGAAGAATGAAACCACCCTGAATATTGGGGAAGTGAAGGTTGAAACCAAAGCAACCGATGCTAAGGGCATGGCGGCGGGCACGAAAGACGCATTGCAGGAGCAGTTGCAGGATCTGGGGCAGCAAACGCAAACGGGGCTGGCAATATGATCACTGACGTAAAAATCTTCGATACCGACAGTTTTACCACGCTGTTTGAAACCGCCAGCCCGATAAAAATCAATGTCCGCGACGAGCATAAGGCGACCACTTTTCAGGTCGAGTCAGGGGAAACCCGTAGCGATCATGTTGTTGTGCAGGCCGTGGAGATTGGCATGGATCTGATTTTATCCGGTGAGCTTAAAAATGCTTTTGGCCTGATGCAACACGCCTGGGAACAGAACAAGCTGGTAGGTATTCAGACCAGAGTTAAAACCTACCAGCCCATGCTGCTGGTCAATTTCTACCACGATGAGACCGCTGAGAGGGCCGATGCTATCCAGTTGTCTTTACGGTTCACCGAGTGGCGCAGTGTAACACCCGAATACGGAGATCTACCGCCCAAAAAAGTTCAGAAGCCATCGCAGTCCAGTACCGTTAAAAGGGGCGGTGCACAGACAAAATCGGTATCCGAAGAACGGAAAAAATCGGTTCTGGTCAGGGTATTGGGAGGATAAACACGATGCGTGAAATACCGTTAAACCCGGTGCCGAACCAGCGCCTGCAAATTACCATTGATGATAACCGCTGGGATCTGACGATCAAAGTCGCGCGAAATATGATGGTGTGTGACATACGCCTCAATGATGAGGTTGTCATGCTGGCAACCAGGGCGACAACAGATGCACCCTTAATACCTTATAACCATCTGGCCTCAGCCGGTAATTTTGCGTTTATCACAGAACGGGATGCTCTGCCCTGGTATGAGGAATTCGGCAAAACGCAAAGCCTGGTATTCTGGGGGCCGGATGATTGATTTAAGGCGGATCAGGGTGGGGGTAGAAGTCAGCGGGCGTATACAGTGGTACGAGGGGATGCGGGTGAAAGCCAGCGGCACCAAATATGCGAATCCGTTGCAGAATGAATGCACGGTCAGCATTGATGGCCTGAATGCAACCACCCGAAATATGCTCCTGACGGAAACCAGCCCTTATAACAAAAGCAAGCAGCCTGCCCGGCTTATACTGGAAGTCGGGCGGGTGAGTACCGGCGTATTTCGCCTTTTCGTGGGGGATATTGTCAGTGCTGAACCCTCCAGCCCGCCTGACGTGACGCTGACGCTGAAAGCAAAAACGGGTAACGGCAGTGCGCGGGATATCGTGGCAACGTCCTCCGGCGCGATGAGTAAGCTTAGTGAGATATCCGTAGGGATTGCGCGGGACTGCGGTGTTCGTCTGGATTTTCAGGCCACGGATAAAAATATCGCTAACTGGTATTTTTGCGGCTCAAAGCTGAAACAGGTCGAACGGTTGCAGGATGGTGGTGGCGTTAAAGCCTTTATCGATGATGATGTTCTGTATGTGAAGGATTCTGCGCAAGCGGTCAAAGGGCGTATCAAAATCGTTAACCAGAATACCGGTATGGTCGGGCTACCCAAAGCCACCGAAAAAGGCCTGGACGTGACCTGGCTTATCGACGGTGAATCCAGCCTGGGCGGTACGTTACGGCTGGAGAGTAAATTTAACCCTTCTTTAAATGGTGATTACATCATCGAGCAGCTTAAGTTCGATGTTGCGTCACACGACGATCCCTTCTTTTATCAGGCTACCTGTAAACGGGCTTAACCAATGAATAAACCGAATACCGATATCGCCAGTGAATCCAGTCTGGCAGGACAGCTTATGGGCGCTTTTCGTAACCTGATGATGAACACCGACGATATGTTACCCGCAACGGTGGTCAGTTATGACGATGCCACGAACCGTGCGGTGATTAAACCACTGGTGATGATGGTGTCAACCGAAGGGCAGAGAATCCCCCGCGCCCCGGTTCATAATATTCCTGTTTTCCGCTTTGGCGGCGGCGGGTTCTTTATCCGGGTGCCGCTAAAACCGGGAGATTTTGGCTGGCTGAAAGCCAATGATCGCGATATCAGTCTGATTTTTCAGCGCGGCGGTCTGGAGGATGAGCCTAATACCCACCGGCTGAAATCATTCAGTGATGCGATGTTTTTTCCAGACAGCGTTAAAGGCTGGATGGTGGATGGCAAAAATATTGATGCGCTGGTGCTCCAGTCGCTGGATGGCAGCGTGTGTCTGGCGTTGCATAACGATAAGTGCGTACTGGATACGCCAGTGTTTGAAGTTAACGCCGGTGAGAGCATTTTTAACGGCAACCTGACGGTGAACGGCAATCACCAGATCAACGGTAACAGTGATTCAAACGGTGGGACGATGCGGCATAACGGTAAAAATATTGGTGCGGATCACCTGCATGGCGGTGTTCAGCGAGGTAGTGACAACACAGGAAACCCATTATGACCCTGACTATACGAAATATCACGGAACTGGACGATGTGATTAGCACTCTGTCCATCGATGGCTATTCAGATTCGGAAATAAAGGAACTGACAAAATATCTTAATGACGACCCGGATACGGTAACTGACATTGACTTTCTCATTAGCAGTAAACGGCTGGAGATGATTCAGTGTTTGAGCCGTGATTGGATAGTCAGAAAGCTAAAGCGCCTTGCTGAGGGTGATGATGTTATAGCAGCCGTCAATGCGCTTAAAGTTTTATCTGAAATATCAGAAAGACGGTAATTAATCTATACCCAGTTTATCGCTCAATATCTTACTGAAGATCTTAGCTGCTGCGGCTTTGACGAATGTAAACGGTGCCTCGGCCAGTTCTTTCTTTACTTTTTCAAGTACAGGTTTTTGGTTAAGCGCATTGGCAAAATCAATGCCGCTTTGGGTGAGCCGGACAGGAACCTGAAATTTTATGATGTTCCCATTAAGACCGAAAGTAAGGCCAACATCTTCGGGGCTGTTGCATGTCAGATTTTTATTGCTGATGAGGCCATTTTCAACAATCAGAAGGAAATGGAACAGGAAATCTTCATCGATGATACCGGAATCTGTGCCCTTGATAATGTCATCAATGGTTATAAATGTCCTTTTACTTTCCAGAAAAACACCAAGTAGTTTTCTGATTATGTCGTAATCCGGCTTCATGGAGTTATCCGCTTCCCTTTCACTGTGCGATGTACGGTAACAAAAATACCAGGATAAATAAAATGGCACTCTGTGTTTTAGTCAATGACGCTCACGATATCTTAACTGGCGGAGCTTCGAAATGATGACGTTTGATGTTAATGAAGGTAATGATATTTATCTCGGAAACGATGGCAACCTGGCTTTGGTTCGTGATGAAGAAGCGGTGAAAAATTGCTGCATGCACTATGCCAGAGCGTTACGGGGTGAAATGCTGCACAGGATGGACAAGGGAATACCTTACTGGAAAACCACCTTTGGCCGCGATGCTGATTTGCCAATGTTTGAGGCGGCGTTCCGCGACCGTATGCGGGAAATCTCTCAAGTTCTGGCAGTCGATTCCTTTTCTGCATCGATTGAAAACAACGAGCTTCATTACACCGCCGTGATCAGCACCCTCTACGGGAGGATAACGCTTAATGTCTGATTATCAGTTTATAGCAAGCACAGGAGTGATTATCCCTGACACTTCAACGTTGCGGGAGCAGGTTGAAAATGAGTTCCGGGATGTCTTTGGTCAGGAAATTGACCTGTCGCCGGAAACACCGCAGGGCGCACTGGTCACAATGGAAGTGGAAAATCGGGACGCCATCGCCCGCAATAACGCAGAACTGGCGAACCAGATTAACCCGGATATTGCCGGGGGGATCTTTCTCGATGCTATCTGGGCGCTGATGGGCGGGCAGCGGCTGTCCGCAACACATTCTTTTTTGACGAATGTTGAGTTTGCAGGCGTACCACAGACCCTGATACCGAAAGGTTCTCTGGCCGAAACGCAGGCAGGAGATGCGTTTGAAACGACCAGCGTACTGATTATCGGGAATGATGGGGTAACAAAAGGCGATATGCGCTCGGTTGAAACCGGGCCGGTAGGCTGTGGGGTGGGTGAACTCGTCCGGGTGGCAAGTTCGGTTCTTGGCTGGGAAACCGTAAATAATCCGGCTGATGCCGTGCTGGGGAGAGTAGCGGAATCCGACATACGTACCCGGCGTCGTCGCAGGAATACGCTCGCCAAAAACACGGTGAGTGTCGGAGAGGCGATCACTTCGGCGCTGTACGATATCGAAGGCGTGGAATCCCTGTCGTATCGTGAAAACTATACGGATGCGGATCAGGTTATTGATGGCGTTCCGCTGGTCAAACACAGTATCTATGTTTGTGTCGATGGCGGGCCGCGTGAGGAAATCGCTGTTGCTCTGCTACGTACTAAAACAGTAGGGGCCGCGTACAACGGCAGCGAAACGGTTGAGGTAACAGAGCCGTCCAGTGGTCAGGTGTATAACGTCAAATTTGACAGGCCAAAGGAAATTACCGTGTTTTGTCGGGTGACGGTGCGCAAAAGTCCCTTTGATGCACAGACCCTGATCCCCGATGCGGTTGAAAAATGGGTAGCCGGTGAAACCGATACTGATGATGGCCTGGCGGTCGGGCGTGACGTTTCGCCGTTTGAAATTGCGGCGGCGGTCAATGTGGCTGAACCGCGATTATTTGTGCTGAAGGTCGAGTTATCCACCGATGGCGTGACCTGGTCAACAGACGTGATCCCCGTGCAGATAAACGCCGTTGCCAGACTCAGGCGCAACGCCGTGCAGGTGGTTATCTTATGACAATACAGTCCCTTGATTTTCATTCCGACATGCTGAAAGCCATTCTGTGGCAGTATGAAAATTCGGATAATATTAAAGCACTTGCGCACTATAAATCTGAGTATTTTAACCGGGCGACAGTGGCGTTCTGGCGTAACTGGTATCGCGATGTGTTTAATATCGATACCGCGAATGATTTTGGTCTGGCGGTATGGGGGCGCATTCTGGATGTGCCGCTGGGTATTGATGTTCCACCCAGCGACAAAAATAAAATCGGTTATGGTTTCGGCGCTAATAAGCGCAATTTTAAATCCAACTTCAGGCGCAACGCCGATTACACGCTGACGCTGACCACAGCGCAAAAGCGCCTGTTGGTGAGAATGCGCTATTTCACCCTGACGGAAAGCCCGACGATTACCAATATCAACGCCTTTCTTCAGCGTTTTTTCAGTGATGAGAACGGCAAAGTATTTGTCCTCGATCCCCTCGATATGTCTTACATCTGGTACGTGTTTAATTTCAACCCCGATGAAAGATTGCGCCTGCTGCTTGATAACTTTGACCTGCTTCCACGTCCTTCTGGAGTAGGGGCTAAATACCGCATTGTCACCCGACAGGCATTCGGCTTTGGCGAAAACCGTAAAAACTTCACAAATAACTTCGGAAACTAAACCATGACTAAAGTGTTTAAAACGCCCTTCGCTGCGCAGGGTGACAGGACTGCTGTGCCCGTAGAAACGCAGGCTGACGGCTCGGTGTCTTACACTCAGGGCTATGGCTATGACTATGAGCGCGATCAGACGACAGACCCGGCAGCGAAGGATATCGAACGTGAGAAGATGAATGCGCTTTTCCACGATGTTACCGAGGCCACTGGCGAAATGCAGCAGTTCGGTTCTGCTAACTGGTCAGAGGATGGAAAGCCCTATCCGATCCGCTCATTGGTTTACTACAGCGAGAGAACGTGGCAATCCAGAATAAAAAATAATAACGAAGAACCCGGCAAAGGTAGCGGCTGGATAGAGCTAAAGGCGGATATCAACCCCGTTGATATGTTGTACCCGGTCGGGATTGTGACGTGGTTTGCACAGAACAAAGATCCGAATACGCTTTTCCCCGGCACTACGTGGAAATACATTGGGGAGAACTGCACGATTCGTCTGGCCAGCGCTAACGGTAGCGATGTGATGACAACGGGCGGCTCCGACTCGGTAACACTGGCTACAGGTAATCTTCCCGCACACGGGCATACGTTTTCGGCCAATACCAGTAGCTTTGACTATGGAACTAAAACAACCAGTACTTTTGATCATGGGACGAAACAAACTGATGTGCAGGGTCGGCATACCCACGGTTATTTGGGATATAACGTTAACGGGGGAAATGGTAGAAATGAACCTTATATACAGTTCGAAGTTAACAAACAAACGGATCCTGCTGGTGAGCATGCCCACAATGTGGCGATAGGAGCACACAACCATACTGTTGGCATTGGTGCCCACTCGCACTCGGTATCGGGAACAACGGCTAATGCAGGTTCCGGCACAGCATTTTCAGTTACTAACTCATTCATTAAACTGATGGGCTGGTACAGAAACGCATAATTAAAGTGCTAAAATACGCCCCACAGGTTCGGTTTTACACCACCTGTTCTTGTAGTCGGCTGTGGGGCGTCCAAATGAATATCGCATTTTTTTACCAAGTGATTCACATAATGAATACGCTGCATGAACGTTGACCCATGTCACAATCGTTCCTGGGCAGAATGAGTCGTGAACCGTGTCATAACCACCATTGATATAATCAAACGATATCCATTCGGGGCTGTCAGCTTTCATGATCAATTGAAATGCACAGGGGGTATCGTTCAGCAAAAGAACATGACCAAAGAAAAAATGCCGCAAGTTAGTAATCATGTCTACGAGTTGGTGATAGTTCCCATGTTTATTGCCCCACCTTTTCTCATAAAGTTCAAAATAAATAGATACTAGTTCATCAGGTGAATACTCTGACTGGTCAACTACTTTCCCGCCTGCTTTGATAAATCGTTTTAACTCTCTGTTTCTGCTGTTTTTAGTCGATGAGGAAAACCCCTCTTTTCCACATCCTTTAGCAATGCAAATCCCTCTGTTACTATTTTTTTTAAATGTTAAGTTAAAAATAGAATTAGCATTGATGTTTGAAATAATTTTTGTTTTTACGGGAATGATTATTTTTGTTCCAGGGGATACGGGTAAAATCAGTTCATCTTTGTTAAAAGGACAGTATTCCATGTCTAGCTTTTTTGTTACTTTGATATCCCCTGCAAGGTGTGATCCCAACCAGGTGCAGAATGAACCAACAGGAACACCACTAGAGTCACGTTTTACATAAAAAGTCGGTTGGCAGTCGTAGCGAGAGTGAAGAAATTCCAGAACTTCTGGATGTGTCACAAAACTCCCGCCATACAAGTTGTGGCATTGTTTATAGTCTGATGCGGTTCCCACATCCCAGCGCAAAATTTTAGAAATGAAAAAATGTTTCATAGTGGTAAAATTCAACCATCCATTTATTGATAAAGCCTCTTGCGAGGCTTAACGTTTTTATCGTCCTATCACTTTATCAGCCGCCACGCGGGACAGGAAGCCGGAACGGCTGGTTATGTTAAGCGTGCATCAAAGCCATGAGATCATCTTTGTGCACTACAAGGTAGTCCGCGCGTTTCGCCAAATCAAAAAATTCTGCCATAGTCGCAACATGCTGATCTTCGCGTAAAACCTGTGACAAAGTGATGTTACCATTTTTCAGTGTGAGTAACAGGCGTCCATTGGCAACAGGAGACGAGTCTTTGCCAATATACTCACCATCAAGTACCAGACGATGAACATACTCAATTGCCTGTGGTAGCTGCGATGCCTCTAACTCATCAATGTGGTTAACGTTAAAACGATGGTGAATCAGACTGTATGCTTCCGGGTACATCAGACTTTTCTTTCCGACGAGCATGTTGATCGCATCGCGTAATGGGGTTCTCTCATCAGTGCTGGTGGATTTGCGCTTAACTTCGCCAGTAGTCCAGTACTCGTACAGAACATCATCGCATTCATTCTGGTACTGGATCACGCGCGGACGAATTTCTGGTCTGACTTTGTTAGGGCTGATAGTCTGAAGCCAGCCGTTCAGTTTTCGTAATGCTAGGCAGATCACATCACGAGATTGAGTATCTCCTGGTAGCTGCATTGCGATTTTAACAATGCAGCTTTTAAACCGGTTTTTCATTTTCGTAAACTGAGAGGCCCAATCCATCCCCATACCTTCAACAATCGGCTTCATGGGGGTATAGGGTTCGCCATTATGATTCACAATGTAAAGCCGGGTGCCATGAAAAGATACTGCGATGGTTTTCATTTAGCACCTCCCATCACGATTCTGGTAACCAGGAAGGATTTGGCCTGCGAAATGGCAGGGCTGTTAGCTGCGATACGCATGGCTTCGCGTTCCAGCAGTTCGGCCAGCTTAAATTTATCGGCACAGTCAGATTTTTTGAGAAGAAGTTTTACCAAATTGACGTAATAGTCATGGGGTAGATTAGCCATATTGACCTCACTGATTTTTTTCGAATTACCACTATCGGAGTGGTGCCGGGAGGTTCGAAACGGCTCAGTGAGACCGCGGACTTATTTCCCTTACGGGTGTTGTATTCGTCGCCCTCCCGACATTGATCGGGTTGTGTCCGTATACAACGTCCACTAAATGACAGGCATAAAAAATCCAACACTTACGGGGTTGGTTCTGACCGCACTGAGAAGAGGTTTCGACGCCTCGCTGATGATACTAGTAAATCGCTTCGTAGCTTGCAAGAACTCTTTCCCCAAAACATATGCTAACTATTTGTTATTGTGGCATTGCTTGGTGGTGTTTTTAAGTCGTTTCTTGGAGGTGGGCGTTAGGATATAATTATAATTATCAATTGGTTAACGTAATTTAAATCATATACTGTTGCGTCATCTGGAATGGTTCGAAGCCGCAGACCTGATTGTTAAAGGTATGGAAGGCGCCATCGCTGCTAAAACCGTGACCTATGATTTTGAGCGTCTGCTTGACGGCGCTAAGCTGCTGAAATGTTCAGAGTTTGGCGAGGCGATTATTAAGAATATGTAAGTATCAGCTTGTTACGCAGAGCCGGCACGGGAATAAACTGATGCCGGCTAACTGTTTATATACTGTTAGCCGACGTATGCTGATAATATCCTGACGGTTGCATTTTTTAAAATTTCCCACACCTGCTATTATTTTGAATATATCAACGCATTGTTACCGGCAAGGCTATCGCTGTTAGTTAATGATATATATGCTCATCAGCATTGCATTAATCTTTTCAATATTTCTGATAATCTAAAAGTATCAGACTAAAAAGAAATAACACGTCCAACTGATTCAGTTCTGCACCAGCGGTTTTTGTAATCACCGGTTGGGCGGCCAAAAGAGTAGCGCATTTTTTTACCGGATGATTCGCATAATGCATAGGCTGATTGAATATTGAGCCAGGTGACAACGGTTCCAGGACAAAATGTGTCAAAAGAGGGATCGTAACCACCGTTAATATAATCGAAGTTAATCCAGTGCGGACTCTCAGCTTTCATAATTAACTGAAAGGCACAGGGCTGATGGTTGAGTAACAATACATGACCGAAAAAAAATGGGCGAAGATTACTTATCATATCAACAAGTTGATTGTAGTTGGCATGGTTTTTTTGCCATCTTTTTTCATATAGCTCAAAGTAAAGAGATACTAACTCTTCAGGCGAGTATTGAGACTGATCGACAATTTCTCCGCCGGCTTTTATAAAATGTTTTAATTCCCGGTTGCGGCTATTTTTAGTTGCCGAGGAAAAGCCGGCTTTATCACATCCTTTAGCGATGCAAATGCCTCTGTTGCTGTTTAGCTTTACACTGGCATTGTAAATATTCTTCGAATTAATATTCGACAGTATTTTTGTTTTTATCGGAAGAAAGGTCCGTAAGTCAGGGTGTAGCGGTAATATTAACTCGTCTTTGTTAAAGGAGTAGTACTCCATGGCGAGCTTTTTGGTTATCGGGCCATCGCCGGCAAGATGCGCCCCTGACCAGCTACAAAATGCACCGGCGGGGCTGCCATCAGTATGACGTTTGACATAAAAAGCAGGCTGGCAGTCGAAACGTGCGTGAAGAAAGTCCAGTACCTGAGGGTGGGTGACGAAACTTCCTCCGTAGAGGCGGTGACACTGCTGATAATCTGCGGCGCTACCCGTTTCCCAGCGAGAGAGCTGAGCGAGCAGAAAATGTCTCATGATGGTAAAACTCGTGGATAAATTTATTTATCAATGCGGCCTTACTTTATCAGACCGGGTCCCTTTTTAGGCTGACATTTTAGCACTGTTGTCAGCAACAAGATATGTTATTAATTGTTGGTAACTAAGTGATGGTAACGTTGATGTTTCTTGTCATTCTTGCAGCCACGCAGGCGCATTTTCGGCGGGGCCGCCTGGGCAGCAGGGCACGGGCATTAATCAACAACCGGTGCGTTTGCCCTGAAACCTGAAGGCCGACAAGGCGCAACGCTTAGCCTGCCGGGCGGTTGTTGTCAGGTTTCAGCATCACAAGCATACCGGTGGGTTATAGGGTATTGGGGCGGAACGTGCTGGGATCGCCGCCAGCGTGATCAACGCAGCGGCGAAAAGGATAACCAGGGTGCCGGTGGTGCTGATTCACCAGCGTTTTATGGCAAGGGGCGACAGGATTACAACGCGTTAATTAACATATAACCCAGCGCCGTCATTAACAGGGAACCGGTAACATGCACAAAAATGGCGGTGAAAGCCCAGGCGACGTTGCCTGCCTGCAACGCGCTAACCACTTCGGCGGAAAACGTTGAAAAAGTTGTCATCCCTCCGCAAAGGCCGGTGGTGATCAGCAGCTTCCATGCGGGGTCCAGCTGCGGATTTTTCATAAACCAGGCCATTGCACCACCAATGATAAAACCGCCTGCAAGATTCACCAGCAGCGTGCCGGGGGGGAGGGACGGGAAAGTCGGGTTAAGTTTGACCGCCAGCAGCCAGCGAATAACGCAACCCATCGAGCCGCCTAAAATAACAGCCAGTAATGACTTCATCTGATTGACCTCTCTGTCAGCAACCTGAGGAAAAGCCATCGCGTTGTTGCAGGAGCAACGCCTGGCCTCCCCTGAAGTAATAAGGGTAAATTTAGCCAGGCGTCATCAGCCCTGAAGAGGGCGGTTGGGGCAGGTGGAACGCCATCACCCGTTGCGGGCAATATAGCGTGCATGATGTTACGAATCAATCACCATACATGCTGTGTAAATTAAGGCAGGTCAGATAACATCGTCGGGTGTTCTTTGTACTACTACTTCCAGTGCTTTACGCAGAATATCCTGATTAACCGGCTCCTGTTCCAGTTCAAGGTGGACCAGCAGGGCACCAATGATATCTTTATTACTGATAAAGCTTTTGTGTGCAGATAATTCAGCCATAACATGGGTGATGACTTCAGATTCACTTTGCAGGACGTCGGCACTGTCTTTAAAAAGCCCGGCAATGCGGCCAGAGTATGGTGCGACAGTTTCAGTAATATCGGTCATGGCGTAGCCTCAGATAATAGTGTAGCCGGGAAAAAGCGCGGGGTCAGACAGCGTCATTCTGTGCCAGCCTTTTGCATCGTTGTACAACAGTGACTTTGCCAGATGACTGGTCTTACCCCTATTATCGCGCTCTGTGAAGGCCATTGGCTCAAATGGCATCTGTAAAAGTCGTTTAAACTTATACAATAAAAATAAACTTGTACAATAATATTTTGAACAATTCGTGCTTTATTAAACCAGGGCTAAACAATGTTATTACTGGCTTTCTGCGTCTGTCTGCCAGGCTGACAAAAAAAAGCCAGCTTAGCGGCTGGCTGAGGTGTGAACTGTTGTACAGGTTTTACAGCGTGCCAGTGCCCCCGTCGGAACACCATACCTGGCCTGAGACATAACTGCATTCGGCGGATGCCAGCGTGACATACAGCGGTGCAATTTCTGCTGGTTGACCCGGTCTGCCGGTTGGTGAGCTGGCACCAAATGCCATCACCTTGTCCATTGGCTGGCCGCCGCTGGATTGTAGCGGCGTCCAGTAGGGGCCAGGTGCAACTGCGTTAACCCGGATACCCTCTTTTGCCAGCTGCTGGGCCAGCGTTTTAGTGAAGGTCACGATGCAGGCTTTGGTCTGGGCGTAATCCAGTAATATTTCACTGGGGTTAAAGGCCTGTACCGAGCTGGTATTAATGATTGTCGCCCCCTGAGTCATGTGATCCAGCGCGGCTTTGGTTATCCAGAACATGGCATACACATTGGTTTTAAAGGTGGCGTCGAAATCTTCAGTTGAGAGGGTGCGGATAGATTCATTATATTGCTGACGTCCGGCATTATTGACCAGCAGGTCCAGCCCCTGTAATTGTTCGGCTGCGCTGTGAACCATCTGACGGCAAAAGGTTTCATTGCGGATGTCGCCGGGCAGAGCGACCGCCTGCCGACCTTCAGCCTTAATCAGTGCGATAACCTCTGCAGCATCGGATTCCTCCTCAGGCAGGTAACTGATAGCGATATCGGCGCCTTCGCGGGCATAGGCGATAGCCACCGCACGGCCGATACCGGAGTCGCCTCCGGTGATCAGGGCTTTACGTCCCTGCAATCTGTCCGAACCACGATAATGTTGTTCACCGTGATCGGGACGGGGGATCATTTTACTGGCAAGACCGGGAGCCGCTTGCGGTTGTTCAGGAAAGGGGGGCGTCGGATAGTCGTTACGCTGTGCCTCCCGGGTCAGATTACGCTGTGTTGTCATCGTATTCTCCTTCCGGTGAGTGAAGGTTAACTATAGACAATGCTCAGCGATTTTGCCGGAGACTGCGTCAGACACTTTGCGTTGTTTACGTGGGTCTATGCGTCGCGTTTGCCAGCAGCTGCTTGATCTTGTTCAGATCTTGTTCTCCCGCCGGCTGATAAATCATCAGGCCTAAATCGGGCTGGCGATCGATGGTAAAGGTGGCGTATTCCAGCGTCAGTGCACCACATTGTTCATGCCAGATCTCTTTTGTTCCTTCACCAAAACTCTCGACGTCCTGTTGCTGCCATAGCTGGCGAAATTCGTCGCTGACGGCACTCAGTTCGTCAACCAGCGGCTGGGCATTAATGCCGTGACGTGTGGTTTCGCTGCGCAAAGTGGCAACCAGAAAGCGTGCTATCTGCGGCCAGTGCGGGACAGTGTTTTTTTTCTGTGGATTGGCAAATAACAGACGTAACAGATTACGTTCCCGCGGCTTCATCTGCGGGTAATTTGCCAGCACCACGGTGGCGGCCTGATTCCAGCCAACGATATCCCAGGTGGCATTTTTTACCAGCGCCGGACAGAAGGTCAGCGCATCCAGTATGCGCTGTAACCTGGGGGATATCTCCTGTTTTTGTGGCTGGCGGATATGCGGCAGGCGATGTTGCGCCAGTAAAAAAAGATGATCACGCTCAATGGCATTCAATGCCAGTGCATGAGCCAGCCGTTCCAGCACTTCTGCCGATGGCGCGCCACCACGTCCCTGTTCCAGCCAGGTGTACCAGGTTGTGCTGACGTTAGCCAGCAGCGCAACTTCTTCCCGGCGCAGGCCCGGCGTGCGTCGGCGGCCAACAGAAAATCCTAATGCCGCCGGATCGAGACGGGCACGTCTGTCTTTCAGGTAGTGCCCCAGTGGATTCACGTTTACGTCGCTCATTACTTTATCCTGCCAGTAACCGGGTTTCAGCTCAGATGGTCAGCCTGGCTATCACCATAATCGTTGTCATGGCCGTGCGCTATGATCTTTTGCCACTGGCGGATAACCGGCTCGCGCGCGGATAGCTGAAAAATGCCGCGGAGATTGTGCTACGGGTGATGAAATATACGGCAATGGGCAGTAGACAGCGGCGCATATAATCTGTCAATCAGACTGGCACTAATCTGTTTTTGGTCAAAACTAAGAAAAAAGTGATTATTCCGGGCGTTATACGGTTGGAAGCCTGGCTGTCGGGCTATAAGATAAGCCCCAAATTCAGATGAGGAGAATCACGTGTTACAAGCCGCAACTGTTGAAAACTCACAGGAAGACCAGCTGGAAGAGGCAAAAAACATTGCGCTGGGATGGCGTATTGTTGGCCAGGTTGAACCACAGTCGCTTGAGGAGGCGAAAGACATGTTGCAAAGCAGTGCAGAATACGCCGCGCGCGTTTATGACATTCTTTATCAGGTTCTGCGCGATCGCGAGGGTTAATCCGCAGGTGTGACTGTCCGGTAAAGGTCGGGACGGCGCGCTGTTGCCGGCGGCGGTGTCCTGCCGTTTGTAACGCGATTCTGCGCGGCATGTTCAGGCTGATAACCCCTGATTTCCTTGCAGTCCGGTGCTTCCTTAATGCCTTTTTCTCGTCAGCTGTCGCAATGGGCATGATTTAGTCTTTTTTATGCCACAGGATCTTTTACGATAAATATCAGCGGTGCGTTACCTCACAGAGGCAGGACCGGACAGTGGCTGGTGGAGGGCGCCAGTGGAGGCGTGAGCGGTGACTGTTCTATACTTATCGTTAAAATGACAATGGAGGCAGATAATGAAAAAAATGAGGTTGTTGTCAGCCATATTGCTCAGCGCAATGCTGTCAGCCTGTGCATCAGACACATGGATGCTGCATATGAAAGATGGTCGTTCGGCAGTGGCGCAAGGGAAACCGGAAATGGACCGCGCGACCCGGCAGATGATTTACACTGACGAAAGCGGCAAGCAGCAGGCGGTCAGTGAAAGTGATATTCAGTCTATGTCGCGCATACGTTAATTTATTTACGGCCAATGAATATCGGTGTGGTGATAAACGGGAGCGAATATGGATATTGTGCTGACCCACAATCCCCGGCGTGAGGATGTTGATGATATACGCCGTGGTTTAGTGGATTATAATCGCCAGTTTATGGATATCCAGCGTACCAGTCCGTTGGGATTATTCATCAACGACCCACAGGGGAAAAAGCTGGCCGGATTAACCGGCAGCCTTTCTGGCGACTGGCTACGTATAGAGATGCTGTGGATTAGTGAAGCGCTGCGGGGACAGCAGGTGGGCACGCGTCTGATGCAGGCAGCGGAAGAGGAAGCCCGTCAGCATCAGTGTCGCTACGCGCAGGTTGACACCGCCAGCTTTCAGGCGCGGCCTTTCTATGAAAAACTGGGTTATCGTGTTGGCTGGGTGCTGGATAATTATCCCCATCCCGGAGCGCAGCGCTTTTATCTGACGAAACATCTTTAGCCGGTTGTTCTGCAGCAATTGATGTCGCCGCTGCGTAAGTCGAGCGGCGTGTTTTCTGCTTCGTCGATGATCGCCAGCCAGCGTGGCAGATCGACTTCCTGCCAGGCCTGCTCGCCCGAGGTGGTGGTTAACAGCAGCACGTTGGGACGCAGGGCGCGGTAAAAGTCGAGGCTTTGCTGCAAAGACGCCGTGTTGCTGTCGTCTGTCAGCATGGTTACCCACTGGCCATTATATAATGTCAGGGTATCCCCAACGAACAAATAGGTTATGCCGCCAGGAGAAGCATACAGATAGCTGGTGCTGCCGGGGGTATGACCCGGAGTAGGCACGACGTGAAAGCTGCCACAATGGACTTCGGCTTCGCTGAAAGTATCATCTGGCTCGGCAACGCGCGTGACGGCACCCAGCGCTTTGTTGTGACAGTAAAGTGCGGCATTAAAACGTTGCTGAAGCAGTGGCAAAGCAGGGCCAGCCTCGTGCCAGTGTGTCAGATAATGGCGGAATATGCCGCCGGCTTCGTCAATCGCCTGATGATCGAGAGGGTTTTCCATCCGCGAAATCAGAATATTGCCGCGCAGGTGTTTTAGCAGAAAACCATGCATCACCTGCGGCGGTATCGCTGTGTTTTCCGTCAGGACTTCCGGAGTGGATACCCATAAATCTTCATAAATCTGCATCATGGCGTACACTCCTCATGCGGCAGTCAGCGTAGCGTCGGGTGGCCGGAAAGCGTCAGACGGCAACGCGTCCCTTCTGCCTGCAGATGCCCGTGAGCCCCCAGGGGCAGGGTTACCGTGTCCCGGTCATGGCCGAAAGGCAGGCCGGTAATCACCGGTAAACCGGTTCTCTGGCTAATCAGCTCCCAGACGCTGGCAAAGTTGTAACCGTGATCATAGTCGGCCAGGTTACTGCCGGTAAAACTGCCGGCAATAATGGCGCGCTGACCAGCAAGGATGCCGCTGTCAGTCAGCTGCAGCAACATGCGCTCGATACGAAACGGATGCTCATTGACGTCTTCTATCACCAGAATCCCGTCGTTAATTACCGGCAGCCATGGCGTTCCTGCCAGCGATGCCAGCATTGACAGATTTCCACCCCAGACCGTGCCAGTAACATCCAGGGTGGTGGCGGATGTTTGCCACTCAAGATGTAATGTAGAGCAGGTCAGTGCCTGCCAGAAGTGACTTAGTGTGAATTCGGATAAATGCTCAGCGCCAAAGTTGCCCGCCAGCATCGGGCCGCTGAAGCTAATCAGACCGCATTGACTGAGCAACGCCATCTGAAGCGCGGTAAAGTCACTGTGACCGCAAATGGCCAGCGGTTGTCCCTTCAGTCTGACTGCCAGGGCAGCAAAATCAAGGAAGGGTAGCAGCCGGGTTGCACCATAGCCGCCGCGTACCGCCAGTACGATGTCCGGGAGCTGTGGGCTGTTGGTCAGGTGTTGCCAGTCCGCGAGGCGTTGTGCATCGCTGCCTGCGAAACGCTGAAAACGCCGGATGATCACCTCCTCGCCGCTGACCTGATGACCGAGCCGGAGAAAATAGTCAACGCCGCGTCGGGCTGCGGCCTGGTTCTGACAATAACCGGACGGGGCGATAAGCTGAATATGCCGGGAAACTGAGGTTGTCATTGCCGATAATCCACCAATACTGTGAAGACAGTCATGATTAAATCACTTTAAGAGTATCGGTATTTTTACTCTATTAACAGCCTGATATGATAGCGCGCGAGATGACGACGCAGGAACAGACTGGTGAAGAAACCTACGCTATCACTTTGTGCACTGGCTTTATTGCTGGCAGGCTGTGCCAGCCAGCCGACATATCAATCACCGCAACCATCACAGCCAACGCTTTCCCCGGAAAATACAACGCCGCTGACTAAAGCTCCCCCCAGCGCAGTGGCGGATAGCTGGTCACTGTTCACTGAGCAGGCCTCACGGGTCTATGGCGTTGATCAAAAGCTGATTGACGCCATTATCAGCGTGGAGTCCGGCGGCAACCCGACGGTAGTCAGCCGTTCTAACGCCATTGGTCTGATGCAGATTAAAGCGTCCACGGCAGGCAGGGAAGTATATCGGGCCCGGGGACGTCACGGACAGCCCAGCGGTCGCGATCTGCGAGACCCGGCAATCAATATTGATATTGGCACCGCCTATATCAGCTTGCTGAAGAAACAGTCGCTGGCAGGAATACGCAATCCGGAAACGATGCGTTACGCTCTGATCGTTGCTTATGCCAACGGTGCTGGTGCGCTGTTACGCACCTTCTCGTCCGATCGTGAACGGGCGATTGCGATGATTAATGCTATGACGCCAGAAGCTTTTTATCAGCATATTCAGCGCAGTCATCCTGCGGCACAGGCGCCGCGTTATCTGTGGAAGGTGACCACCGCTTGGCGCACGATCAGCTAAGCTGTTACTGAAAACGGGTGGTTTTTTCCCGCGCCAGACGTTCAAGGGCAAAAATAACCTGTTGCAGCTGCCGCTCCTGAGCCGGTGTCACCGATGCAAAGCGAAAACTCAGGCGCGGCGTGACCCGCCTTTCATTTTTACTGCTGATGACGCTGCGCTGGCCGATGCTGATCAGCTGTACATCCATCTGAAACTGCCCGTAATCGCCCATGTCGACGCGCAAATTTTTCACCAGTTCGCCTGGTGATAAGCCTGGCGGCGGTGGGCTATTGCACAATACGCCAATGCCGCCCAGTGACAGATCGTGCAGACGAAAACGCTGGGTACTGCCATCCGGCCACAGGCAGGTGCACCAGAATATCGGTTCAAACGGCAGATGAACGCGGAAGAATTGACGGCGCTGAATAGCCAGCAGCTGGTCCGGCAGATCGGCGGAAAAAGCGGGCAGGTTGTCATAGCTGACGTGGCTGAGCGATCCGAGGGTCAGTTCTATGCGTGCCCCCTGTGCATCGGCAGTGAAAAAGAGCGTTTCAGCTGCCAGTGCCAGCTGGTTATCAATGCTGTTACTGCTATAGTCGAGCATCAGCTGTTGCTGATCCACATACAGTAATTTAGAAATAAACTGGCCGCGTGCATGTGAAACCATCACCGGTGTCTGTGACTTGAGCAAATCCTTTAGCGTATTACTGACAGCCAGAGGGCCCTTTTTGAGAAACTGCTCATTATCGACCTCTTCCACATCCCGCTCCGTTACTTATATGACCGCTCGATCAGGTTTGAAGTTTTATCGTCGGAATATCGGCAATCCTGGTGACATCTTTAGCTGATCACGGGCCTGAAATGTGCACTTTTGAATCAGATGATGCCTGGAATATTCTGACTCTGATATTTCCTTCTATACTTGTTTGCAGAATTCCTCAGTAAATCAACATCAGGAGTGATGAAATGGTATCCCGGAGACAGGTAAAGAACGCGCAGGAAGAGAGCGAAGAAGCGGTAACAAAAAGCAGCTGTGCGGCGATGGATGAACTTTGCAATCTGACGCAGGTTTCCTGCCGTTATATTAAAGAAAATCCCTGGGCAGGGGTTGGTCTTGGTGCCACCCTTGGTTTGGTTGTTGGCGCATTACTTAGTCGCAAATAAGGAGAAATAACAATGGGCATTATTGCATGGATTATCGGTGATGCCTCCAATTAGTAGAACATGTGTTTCTCGATAAACGCTCCAATGACTTTTTCGTGGATCTCAACTGAGCGCGAAAAGCAGATTGTTTTACGAGCCAACCGTTTAATGCGGGTGCGGAGCGTCAGGTTATTACGTTCAATGCGTTGGGTGAAAATTTTGCCCGTCAGATGCT
>NZ_MOMB01000014.1 GCF_002752165.1 Erwinia sp. OLFS4 | reverse complement strand
AAGAATTTGCCTGGCGGCTTTAGCGCGGTGGTCCCACCTGACCCCATGCCGAACTCAGAAGTGAAACGCCGTAGCGCCGATGGTAGTGTGGGGTCTCCCCATGCGAGAGTAGGGAACTGCCAGGCATTAAATAAAACGAACAAGCCCCGTGCGCAAGCATGGGGCTTTTTTGTTTCTGCTGGCCGGACTCAGCGGCCGGTGGTTAAATCCGCTGGGGTATTTATATTGGCAAAGCAGCGTTCTTCGTCATTCAGTCTGACGGCATGGCCACCCGCCTGCATCAGAAATTGCATTAACCGGCGCTGGCCAGTAGCAAGATAATCCTGCAATTCTCCACGAAGATCTGCGCTGATGATGGCCAGCGTCGGATGGTCACGTTGCTGGCTTTTAACCCAAACCGCGGGGGCGTTTTCCCGGTGTTGCCAGAGTCGGTTAACCCAGTCAGCCGGAAGCCAGGGCATATCGCAGGGTGCAAAGGCAACCCAACCGCTCGTCACAACGTTAAGCACCGCCAGTATGCCTGCCAGAGGACCTGGATAGTCTGCTAAGCTATCGCGAATAACGGCTAGCCCACTTTGCGCATAGCGATCAATATTCCGGTTAGCATTGATCACTACACTAGTAACCTGAGGCTGTAAATTGCGCAGTACGTGTTGATAGAGAGGGCAATCTTGTAATATCAGTAAGCCTTTGTCTTTGCCTCCCATACGACTACCCTGACCACCGGCTAACAGTGCGCCGCTAATGGGTAAAATGTTGCTATGCATATATCCTCAAACCGGGCTGATTTCCCGTATTGTCTAACGTTCTCACTCAGGAAAGTATCATGAAAAACTCTCGTCTCAATGAACTGATTGAACTTCTTACGGCCGCCTGGCAGGATGATCCCGATTTACATCTGATGCAATTTTTACAGAAACTGGCACAGGAAGCGGGGTTTGATGGGCCACTGGCAGAGCTGAATGATGATATATTGATTTACCAGCTGAAAATGCGTAATGCGGCGAAAGACAGCATGATCCCCGGTTTGCAAAAGGATTATGAAGTGGATTTTAAAACCGCTTTGCTTCGTGCGCGCGGTATTATCAAGGAGTAGTCGGGCCGCCTTGTTGCGGTTTTAATGTTATGCTGTGCACCGATAAATTTCCCCATGCTGGATATGCAGAATGACCGAACCCGCCTTTAATTTTTCCACGCTGGAACCTGACGCTATTCTCGATGCCTTGTGGGACAACGGGATTCGCGTAGCATCGGGCCTGACTGCGCTGAACAGCTATGAAAATCGCGTTTATCAAATTAGCGATGAAGATAAGCAGCGCTTTGTGGTGAAATTTTATCGTCCACAGCGCTGGAGTGCGGCGCAAATTCTGGAGGAGCATCATTTTGCATATGATTTGCAAAAAGATGAGGTGCCGGTCGTCGCCCCGTTAACCTTAAATAACCGTACATTATTGACTCATCAGGGCTTCATGTTTGCGGTTTTCCCCAGTATGGGCGGCCGGCAATATGAAACGGATAATCTTGACCAACTGGAATGGGTTGGTCGCTACTTAGGGCGTATGCATCAGAGTGCGCGTAAGGCGAATTTTCAGGTTCGTCCGCAGATAGGTTTGCAGGAGTATATTGAAGAACCTCTGGCTCATCTGCAACAGTGTCAGCTGATCCCTCAGGGATTACGCGCGGCCTTTTCTGCCGCTCTGGCGCGGCTGAACATAACTTTACAAAAGTACTGGCATACTCAGTGGCGGCCATTACGTCTTCACGGTGATTGTCATCCTGGTAATATTCTCTGGCGGGATGGTCCGCTATTTGTTGACCTGGATGATGCTCGCATGGGACCGGCAATCCAGGACCTTTGGATGCTCATCAATGGCGATAAGCAGGAGCAGCGGCTGCAGTGGGAGGTACTGCTTGAGGCTTACCAGGAATTTAGTGAGTTTGATGCTAACGAATTGTCACTGATTGAGCCTTTACGCGCGATGCGTATGGTTTATTATCTGGCGTGGGTTGCACGCCGTTGGCAGGATCCTGCTTTTCCACGGAGTTTTCCCTGGATGACAGATGAAGACTTCTGGCGCCGACAAATTGCATTATTTACTGAACAGGAAAGGCTGTTGCAGGAACCGCCTGTACAGCTGATACCAGGCTTTTAGCAGGTAAAATCTGCTGCCTGATTAGGACACAATGAGAAGAGGTTTTTTCCATGAAAAAGATTTTTTTTGCGCTGATGGGGCTGGTATTGGCTTTTGGCGTTTCTGCCGCAACCTATAGCGAAGGGAAACAGTATGTTGCCGTAGACAAACCTGTTGCCGGTGAACCCCAGGTACTGGAGTTTTTCTCCTTTTTCTGCCCGCACTGCTACCAGTTTGAACGTATCTGGCATGTAAATGATGCCGTGAAGAAAAATTTACCTGCCAATGTAAAACTGACTAAATACCATGTTGATTTTCTCGGCGGCGATTTAGGTCCGGTGGTTACCCATGCCTGGGCTGTGGCGATAGCTTTAGGTGTCGAAGATAAGGTGACCGCTCCGCTGTTTGATGGTATTCAGAAAGATCAGACTATCTCAGATGCGGCCAGTGTGAAGGCGACTTTTGTTAAAGCGGCGGGAATTTCGCCAGAAGATTATGATGCGGCATGGAATAGTTTTGCGGTTAAAGCGCTGGTTGCTCAGCAGCAAAAAGCTGCCACAGACATGAATCTGCGTGGCGTGCCGGCGATATTTGTTAATGGTAAATATATGATTAACAACGGTGGGCTGGATACATCTTCTCAGGAAAACTTTGTTCAGGACTATGCGAACCTGGTTAACTTCCTGCTGAAAAAACAATAAAGGGTCGATAAAATCACCCTGACTGCGCTCTGAACTCCGGAACTTGCTGGTCAGTAAGAGCGCTGTGTTTGATTCTTGTTCTTGCTGCCAGTAAAGCGGAAAAAAACTGCCGGAAATTTCGTAGATCATTCACTATTCAGCAATATCTGTCGAAAGCATCGTCTTCGACATCATAATTTATATCCACACTGGTATCAGAATATTCGCTGTGAAAAACATCACAGTGATTGTTTTTAATTAATTGATTTATAAGTTTTTATACTTATTGGTCAGATGATTGTTTCTTGAATGTAAATACTTTAGTAATTTTACGCACAAAGTTACCCACAGGATGATCGGGGACGATCTGCCGCAAATGTACTTTCCCTTTAGGGTTAATTAAGCCGGTTGCGTCGTCTTTGGCGCCGAGCTGTGGCATCCTTAGTGATAATCAGACAACGACTGAAGATGCTATAACAATGGCCAAAATCGCAGAAAATCCGCTTATTCTTGTTGACGGTTCATCATATCTGTACCGCGCTTTTCATGCTTTTCCCCCGTTAACGAATCGTGCAGGCGAGCCGACCGGCGCAATGTATGGCGTAGTTAATATGTTACGCAGCCTGCTGGTACAGTATCAGCCTTCTCATGTGGCGGTTGTTTTTGACGCCAAAGGCAAAACCTTCCGTGATGAGCTGTTTGAACACTACAAATCGCATCGACCGCCTATGCCAGATGAGTTGCGGGCGCAAATACAACCTTTGCACCAAATGGTTACGGCAATGGGACTGCCTTTGCTGGCGGTCAGTGGTGTTGAAGCGGATGATGTAATTGGTACCCTGGCGCAGCAGGCGGAAAAACAGGGACGCTCTGTGTTGATTAGCACTGGTGATAAGGATATGGCGCAGCTGGTCACGGCGAATATCACGCTGATCAACACGATGAACAATGCGATTCTTGGTCCGGAAGAAGTGGTCGAAAAATACGGTATTCCCCCTGAACTGATGATTGATTTTCTGGCGCTGATGGGAGATTCCTCTGACAACATTCCAGGCGTACCGGGTGTAGGGGAAAAAACTGCCCAGGCACTGCTTAAAGGGCTTGGCGGACTTGAATCGCTCTATTCTGCCCTGGATAAAGTCGCCGATCTGGGCTTTCGTGGCGCCAAAACGATGGCGGCTAAGCTGGAGCAGCATAAAGAATTGGCTTTCCTTTCATATCAGCTTGCGACTATCAAAACAGATGTGGAACTGGCACAAACACCGGATGCCCTTACGGTTAATCCACCGGATGTGGCGGCGTTGCTAAAATTATTTGCGCATTACGAGTTTAAGCGCTGGCTGAGCGACGTCGAAGAAGGTAAATGGTTGCAGGGAAGAAATAGCAATCCAGCGAAACAAAAAGAGGTTGCAGCCCAGCTTGCCCAGCCGTCTCAGGCGGCAACAACCAGCGTGCTTTCATCTGAAGGTTACGTCACTATTCTGCATGACGAGACTTTTAACCGCTGGCTGGACAAGTTAAGTCACAGTAAGGCGTTTTCTTTTGATTTGGAAACCGATTCGCTGGATACGCTGAGCGCGAAAATTGTCGGTCTGTCTTTTGCCGTTACCCCTGGGGAAGCAGCTTATCTGCCGGTTGCTCATGATTATATTGATGCGCCATCACAGCTGGATCCCGACTATGTGCTGACAAAACTTAAGCCTCTGCTTGAAGGTACCACGCCGGGTAAAATCGGCCAGAATCTGAAATATGATCGCGGGGTACTGGAGAATTACGGCATCCAGCTGGCGGGTGTTGAATATGATACAATGCTTGAATCCTATATGCTTAACAGCATTGCTGGCCGGCATGATATGGATAGCCTGGCGCAGCGCTGGCTTAATCACAAAACCGTTAGTTTTGAAGATATTGCGGGTAAGGGTAAGAATCAGCTGACGTTTAACCAGATAGCCCTTGAGCAGGCAGCACACTATGCTGCTGAGGATGCTGACGTTACCCTGCAATTGCATCTTAAGATGTGGCCTGAGCTGAAAGAAGAAGCTGGTCCGAGAAAAGTTTTTGAAAACATTGAGATGCCATTACTTAACGTGTTGTCACGCATTGAGCGTAACGGCGTACTGATTGATCAAAAAATCCTCTCTGAACATTCAAAAGAGCTGAGTGGCCGGCTGGCTGAACTGGAACAGCAGGCACATGAACTGGCGGGCGAGCCGTTTAACCTGTCATCACCTAAGCAGTTGCAAACTATTCTGTTTGAAAAGCAGGGTATCAAACCGACAAAAAAAACCCCCGGGGGAGCACCTTCTACCAGTGAAGAAGTACTGGCAGAACTGGCGCTCCACCATCCGTTACCTAAAGTTATTCTTGAACATCGTGGTTTGTCGAAGCTGAAATCCACTTATACCGATAAGCTGCCGCAGATGATTAATCCGCAGTCCGGACGCGTTCATACTTCTTATCACCAGGCGGTGACCGCAACCGGCCGTCTGTCCTCAACCGATCCGAATCTGCAAAATATTCCGGTACGTACTGATGAGGGCCGTCGTATCCGCCAGGCTTTTATTGCACCGCAAGGGTGCGTTATTCTCGCGGCTGACTATTCACAGATAGAACTGCGAATTATGGCGCATCTGTCTCAGGATAAAGGGCTGCTTACCGCTTTTGCTGAAGGACAGGATATTCACAAAGCAACGGCTTCAGAAGTCTTTGGGGTGGCGCTGGATAGAGTCAGCAGCGAGCAGCGTCGTAGCGCGAAGGCAATAAATTTTGGTCTGATTTACGGTATGAGCGCCTTTGGCCTTTCCCGACAGTTGAATATTGGCGCTGGTGAAGCGAAAAAGTATATGGATCGCTATTTCGAACGCTACCCTGGCGTGCTGAATTATATGGAAACTACGCGCGCCCTCGCGGCGGAAAAGGGCTATGTGGAAACCCTTGAGGGACGACGGCTGTATCTGCCGGATATTAAATCCGGTAACGCAATCCGACGTAAAGCGGCTGAGCGGGCGGCAATCAATGCTCCGATGCAAGGAACGGCCGCTGATATTATTAAGCGCGCCATGATCGCGGTGGATGAGTGGTTATTACGGGAAAAACCGGCGGTGAAAATGATCATGCAGGTCCATGACGAACTGGTTTTTGAAGTTCGGCAAAGTGAAATTGATGCGGCGTCGTCAGAGATTCGTCAGCGGATGGAGGCCGGTATGATCCTTGATGTGCCATTGCAGGTTGATATTGGAACCGGAGACAACTGGGATAAAGCGCATTGAGTATTTTTCCGGAAGGCATTTGTTCCCGCATGAGAATGCGACCCGCTGATAGCCGATAAATATTAGATTTACTAACTAATTAATGGGAAAGCATTTTTGGGATAATTTATCTACAGTGGCGTCACCATAGTGTGAGTGATGTCTGGAAATCATCCGTAATTTATGAAAAGAAATTACAAAAAGTGCTTTGTTGGTTAGAAAAAATCGGGTAGAGTTGAACACGTAGGGTACAGAGGTAAGATGTTCTATCTTTCAGACCTTTTACTTCACGTAATCGGATTTGGCTGAATATTAGCCGCCCCAGTTATTATGTAACTGGGGCGTTTTTTATTGGCTAAAATCGATGACCAAAGGTTCTGAAAATTATACTAAAAAAGCTATCACGCCGGCGGCGATAGCTCATCTGCGGCAGCAAACCAGCTGTCCAGTTTAAGACGAAGTTTATCGACACCTATTTTTTTCAGTGATGAAAACATCTCAACCTGGACATCACCCATAAAAGCCAGTGCGGCTTCTTTTACATGATTTAGTTGGCTTTTACGCGCACCGGATGCCAGCTTATCTGCTTTTGTCAGCAGCACCAGAACAGGGATATTGCTGTCTACCGCCCATTCAATCATTTGTTGATCGAGATCTTTCATAGGGTGACGGATATCCATCAGGACTACCAGCCCGCGCAGACAGGCTCGTTTCTCCAGATATTCGCCCAATGCACGCTGCCATTTACGTTTCATCTCTTCAGGGACTTCGGCATAGCCATATCCTGGCAAGTCGACCAGTCTTTTTCCTTCCGTCACTTCAAACAGATTAATAAGCTGCGTGCGCCCCGGTGTTTTACTGGTGCGGGCAAGGTTTTTTTGGTTAGTCAGCGTATTGAGCGCGCTTGATTTCCCGGCGTTAGACCGTCCGGCAAAAGCCACTTCCGTTCCGATATCAGCAGGAAGGTGGCGGATGTCCGGCGCGCTGGTGACAAAGTGGGTAACGTGATAATTCCAGGCAGACACAATTAATGCTCCAGATTAGATTTTGCGTAGAATTATACCGGGAATGCGTAAGAAGTTCTCCTTAACTGATTTTTGCCGTTTTTTGTAAGACATTTGCCATAAAGTTTGCGAGATTAAACTGTATTTTTTCTGGTTATGACAATTAAAATATTTTAAAAACAACCCAGTATAACATTTTATGATGATTTGATAAGTTTTTCGCAACTTACTATCTTGAGACTTTAAATGGTTAAGCTACATTTATTGTAGTGTTCAGGAAGAACACCCTCAGGAAGAAGAGCTCAGGGAACTTCAGGATGATAAAGGGCAGGGCAGGAATTGTTTTCTGGACGAAACGAAAGGGATGGATAAGCTCAGGAGAGCTGTGGGCAAAGGGATAAACCGGGACGTTGTAAGCTAACAAGGATGCTGACAAGGTCAGCCCTTCTGCGGAAGGTGCGAAAAAAAGGCGACAGGGTGACCTGTCGCCTTTTTTCTTTCAGGACTTTCTGCTAGATTCCGCGGCAATCCCCTGAGGAAAATCACTGAGACAATAACATGAAGCAACCTGCACGCACTTCTTCCGGCAGTAAACCTAAACGTAAGACACGGGAAACGCTGAATCAGGAAGCACGCGATCGCAAGCGTGACAAGAAACATCGTGGCAATGCGGCGGGTAGCCGTGGCAATCCGGGACGGCCAGCACAACAGGCCGGGGGCAGCGCCAGGCCAAAAGATCCGCGTATTGGCAGTAAAACCCCGGTTCCACTCGGCGGTGTAAAGGCAACCACAACCGCTTCAGCAAATAAACCAGCACAGCCGGACGTGCAAAAAGCCATCATGTCGCCGCAGGAAGAGCTGGCAATGCTGGAAAATGACGCGCGGCTGGATGCTTTACTCGACAGGCTGGAAAGCGGTGATGCGCTCAGCGGTGAAGAACAGGCCTGGCTGGACCAGACGTTGGATCGTATCGACGTGTTGATGGAGCAGCTGGGTATTGCGCTGGATGACGATGCTGATGAAGAAGATGCCGAAGAAGATATGTACCGGTTGCTCAAAGGTGGCCAGTCCTGATGCTGCAACAGGACTGATTCTCCCTCAGTGACGCGCTGTTTGACGGCGATATCCCATGATTATTTGGTCTGGATCAATTACTGGTCTTATTCTGGCATGTTACCTGGGCTGGCAATTCGTTAAACTTTTCCGTCTGACCAGCCGGAAAAGTCGCTTGCAGCGACGTGCCAGCATTCAGTACGCCAGGCCGCCATCGCGCGGATATCTTCGTGAACCACCCCGCAGGGAGAAACGCCATGAGCATGCCGGAGATTGAATGGGATCAGGCGCTGATTGAAAAATATAATGCCTCGGGGCCACGTTATACCTCTTATCCGACGGCTCTGGATTTTAATGACAGCTGGCAGGAGTCAGCTTTTCGCATAGCAGCAAACCGCTATCCTGACCGGCCGTTGTCGCTTTATCTGCACATACCGTTTTGTCACCGGCTTTGCTATTTTTGTGGCTGCAACAAGCAGGTTACCCGTCAGCAGCATAAAGCAGAAGCGTATCTGGTGACGCTCGCAGAGGAAATCAAAGCGCGGGCTGCACTGTTTCGTCAGCGCAAAGTTAGCCAGATGCATTGGGGCGGCGGCACCCCGACGTTTTTAACTGCCGGGCAGATTGAGCGGCTAATGACGCTGTTACGCGCCGAATTCGATTTTTCCCGTGATGCAGAAATTTCCATTGAAATCGATCCGCGCGAAATCCCGCTAACGTTAATCGATCATCTCTCTGAACAGGGTTTTAACCGCCTGAGTATGGGCGTCCAGGATTTTAATAAAACGGTGCAGGAGCGGGTCAACCGGGTGCAGGATGAAGAATTTATCTTCGCTTTAGTCGCCCGGGCCCGTCAGATGGGGTTCAAATCAACCAGTATTGATTTAATTTACGGTCTGCCGATGCAGACTCCGGAGAGTTTTGCTTTCACCCTGCAACGGGTTCTGGCGCTGCGTCCGGACCGGCTAAGCGTATTCAATTATGCTCATCTGCCGACACTGTTTGCCGCCCAGCGTAAAATTCGCGAGGCGGAGTTACCGCCTGCCAGTGATAAGCTCATGATTTTACAGCAAACAATTACAACGCTCTGCGCGGCCGGCTATCAGTTTATTGGTATGGATCATTTTGCCCTGCCTGATGATGAGCTGGCGCAGGCCCAACGTCGCGGACAGTTGCATCGCAATTTTCAGGGTTATACCACGCAGGGGGATTGTGATTTGCTGGGAATGGGGGTTTCTGCCATTAGCATGATGGGCGACAGTTACGGTCAGAATGACAAAGAATTACGCCGCTGGGCGCAGCGGATTGAGGCGCAGGGCAGTGCTGTGGCTCGTGGACTGGACCTCACTACTGACGACCGTGTGCGTCGTGATGTGATCAAGTCTCTTATTTGTAACTTTTCGCTGGATTTTATGCGGCTTAATCAGCATTGGGGCATTGATGCGCAACGTTATTTTGCTGATGACCTGGCAAGGCTACAGCCGATGGTGGCTGACGGGCTGATTGAATGTTCAGCGCTGGGATTGCGCGTAACGGCCAAAGGACGCTTGCTGATTCGTAATATTTGTATGTGTTTTGACAACAGGCTACAGCGTAAACTCGAGCAGCGTCAGTATTCACGGGTCATCTGATGGCAGTTTATTTCGGGTATTGCAGTCAGATAAAACGCCCGGCTGGCTTAAACCGGGCATATTCCGTTTCAGCTAAAAAAGCTGAACATCGCCGCGCACAGGATCGCGACAAAAGCAGTTTGCGGCGTATGGGTATGCTGTGATGCCTGTGACAAAAGATGAAAAATAGTTTCAAACATAATTATTCCCCCCGATAGCCGACGGGAATAATACTCAATGTTGTCGCCAAGTAAAGCGCGGAATAACGATTATTTGACGAAAATATCAACATCTAATCGATGTTAAATGAATTATTCCATACCAAGTTCTTTCAGTTTGCGGGTTAAGGTATTCCTGCCCCAGCCAAGTAATCTTGCGGCTTCCTGTTTATGCCCCTGAGTATGCCGCAACGCGGTGGTCAGCAGCGTGCGCTCCATCTCGGGTTGTGCTTCCGAGAGCAGGTTCTGATGACCGGAGCGTAATGCACGATCGGCCCACTGTGCCAGTAATGTTGCCCAGCTGTCTGGCAATGACTGGATCGGACTGTCCGGCGTGGTGCTTTCAAACAGTTCTCCCGGCAGATCCTGAATCAGCACTTCCTGTCCGGCGGCCATTACTGTCAGCCAGCGACAGGTATTTTCCAGCTGGCGCACGTTGCCGGACCAGTGCAGACGTGTCAGCGCGATTTCGGTTTCCGGATGAAGAATTTTGGCCTCGACACCCAGTTCCTGCGCGGCAACCTGCAAAAAATAACGTGCCAGCCGCGGTATGTCTTCGCGACGTTCGCGTAACGGCGGCAGATGAATGCGGATTACGTTTAAGCGATGGAATAAATCTTCACGGAATTTTCCTTCCTGCACACGTAGTTCGAGGTTCTGATGGGTGGCTGCAATAATACGGACGTCGACTTTTACCGGGGCATAGCCACCGACCCGGTAAAACTGGCCATCGGCCAGAACCCGCAATAAACGGGTCTGAACATCCAGCGGCATATCACCAATTTCATCAAGAAATAGCGTGCCGCCGTCGGCCTGTTCAAAGCGACCCTGGCGAATCTGATTGGCACCGGTAAAGGCCCCTTTTTCATGACCAAACAGCTCAGATTCAATTAAGTCCTTCGGAATAGCCGCCATATTCAGCGCGATAAAAGGGGATTTCGCCCGCGGGCTGTGGCGATGTAGCGCATGGGCCACCAGCTCTTTGCCGGTACCGGATTCACCATTGATCAGTACGCTAATTGATGAACGTGACAGCCGGCCAATAATGCGAAAAACATCCTGCATCGCCGGTGCTTCACCGATGATATCGGCGGTCGGTCCGTTGACAGGCTGATTGCGTGGCTGCTGTTGTTCCTGATAATGACTGATCGCTCGTTCCACCAGCGCGACGGCTTCATCAATATCAAACGGTTTTGGCAGATAATCAAAAGCCCCTTGCTGATAGGCGCTTACCGCCGCATCAAGGTCAGAATGTGCCGTCATAATGATGACCGGCAGCATTGGATGGCGCTGCTTTATTTGTTTCAGTAATGCCAGACCATCAATGCCAGGCATACGAATATCTGACAATAAAACGTCCGGGGTTTTGGTTGCCAGCGCTTCCAGTACATCATTTGCGCTGTCATAAGTGGCACAGCTTAATCCGGCTCCTGTGAGCGCACGTTCAAGCACCCAACGGATGGAGCTATCGTCATCGACGATCCAGACTATCCCTCGTTGCATAGAGACCCCTATTTACGAATCGGCAGATAAATGGAGAATTCGGTGTTGCCAGGCCAGCTGCTGAATTCAATTTTTCCTGAATGCTGATCGATCAGGCTGCGGGCAATAGAGAGACCGAGTCCGGTTCCTCCTTCACGGCCGCTGACCATCGGATAAAACAGCGTATCCTGTAATTGCGCCGGGATACCCGGCCCATCATCAACAACATCAATACGTGCAACCAGGCGGTAACGTACGCCGTGCAAAGTGAGCTGAAAGGCGGTTCGGGTACGCAGGGTAATAGTGCCTCCCGTTTCGCCCAGCGCCTGCATGGCGTTACGCACAATATTTAAGATAACCTGCTCAATCTGGTCGGGATCGTGCGGCAATTCTGGCAGGCTGGGATCGTAGTCGCGCACCAGGGTGATATTGTCAGGCAGTTCCATTGAGACAAGATTAACCACGCGCTCAGCGACCTGATGGATGCTTTGAGTAATGTGCATTCCTGGCTGCTGCGGTCCAAGCAATCGATCAACCAGATTCCTCAGGCGGTCAGCCTGTTCAATAATGACCTGGGTGTATTCTGTCAGCGCCCGGTCTGGCAATGCCTTTGCCAGCAGTTGTGCGGCACCGCGCAGCCCACCAAGCGGATTTTTAATTTCATGGGCCAGTCCGCGGACTAAATCGCGGGCGGCAACCTGTTGAGCATGCTGAATTTGTTCCTGACTCAGACGGCGCTGATTATCCATCGGGGCCATTTCCAGCAGAATAAAACCGTCCGCCAGGCGTTGGGCCGTGAGCGACATGATATGGGCACGGCTGTCGACAACCAGCGTCACTTCACTGTCGGTAAAACCTTGTCCGGTCGCCAGACTTTCACGCATGACGTCGATATTCAGCGATAAATAGCCGGTTAACTCTGGTAATGGCGTACCAAAGAGCTTACGTGAGCTTTGCGCCAGTAATTGCTGCGCCGCCGGATTGGCGTAATGAATCACCAGATCGTCGTCAAGCAGCAAAATACTATTGATCAGAGAGTTGAGAATCTGCCCAGCATCGGGCAGCGTGCCAGTTGCCATTCAGTCTTCCCCTGCACTGTTTTAGTGCATTATAGTGGTTTTATCCAAAAATCATCGGTTTTTATGATGAATTCGCGGAGAAAAAAGCCCATCCGAAGATGGGCTGAAAGTTTCCACGGCAACAAAAAATCTTCCACGCCTTTCGCATTACAACGCCGCGGGCGGTGTTGTCCCCAGCCAGCGCTGCTGGTTGGGGATTGCAGTAACATGAAACTTGTGGAATAACACAACTAACCCAATCAGACGCTGTAATACAGTTCAAATTCAACCGGATGCGGTGTCATGCGTACCCGATCATTATCCGCTTTGCGCAGCGCAATGTAAGCATCGATGGTGTCATCGGTGAAGACGCCACCACGTGTCAGGAACTCACGATCTTCGTTCAGGCAGTTCAGGGCCTCTTCCAGCGAACCGGCAACTTTTGGAATCTCGGCCTCTTCTTCCGGCGGCAGATCGTAGAGGTTTTTGTCCATGGCGTCGCCAGGGTGAATCTTATTGATAATACCGTCGAGGCCGGCCATCAGCAGGGCGGCAAATGCCAGATAAGGGTTGGCCGCTGGATCCGGGAAACGGGCTTCAATACGACGCGCTTTCGGGCTGGCAACCACCGGGATACGGATGGATGCAGAACGGTTACGGGCTGAGTAAGCCAGCATTACCGGTGCTTCATAACCCGGAACCAGACGTTTGTATGAGTTAGTTGTCGGGTTAGTCAGGGCGTTAATGGCCTTGGCATGTTTGATAATGCCACCGATATAATACAGCGCAGTTTCTGACAGGCCGCCGTACTTATCGCCAGCGAACAGGTTATTGCCATCTTTGGCCAGAGACATATGACAGTGCATACCTGAACCGTTATCGCCAAACATCGGTTTAGGCATAAAAGTAGCGGTTTTACCGTAGGCGTGCGCTACGTTATGCACGACATATTTGTAGATCTGAATTTCGTCGGCTTTTTTCACCATAGTGTTAAAGCGGGTCGCCACTTCGTTCTGGCCGGCAGTGGCCACTTCGTGATGGTGGGCTTCAACAACCAGTCCCATCTGTTCCATGGTCATTGACATGGCTGAACGAATGTCCTGAGCGGAGTCAACCGGTGGAACCGGGAAGTAACCGCCTTTAATTGATGGGCGATGGCCTTTGTTGCCGCCTTCATATTCTTTTGCCGTGTTCCAGGCTGCTTCAATATCGTCAATGGAGACGTGTGAACCCGCAGTGCTGCTGCCAAAACGAACATCGTCAAAAATGAAGAATTCCGGCTCTGGTCCAAACAAAACGGTATCGGCAACGCCGGAAGAGCGCAGGAAGTCCTCAGCGCGTTTGGCAATTGAACGCGGATCGCGGTCATAGCCTTGCATGGTACCTGGCTCAAGAATATCGCAGCGGATAATTAACGTAGAATCTTCAAAGAAAGGATCCAGGACAGCGGTTGTCGCGTCAGGCATCAGCACCATATCGGATTCGTTGATCCCTTTCCAGCCAGCGATGGATGAGCCGTCAAACATTTTACCTTCTTCAAAGAAGTCGGCATTTACCTGGTGAGCCGGAATGGTCACGTGCTGCTCTTTACCTTTGGTATCGGTAAAACGCAGGTCGACAAATTTCACTTCGTGCTCGTTCATCATCGACAGAACGTTTTCAGCGGACATACTTATAATCTCCTGGATTTTCATTGTCGTGGTTAGAGAACCTTTTATACTTCGCACACTTTGACGCCGTGCTGAATACAAGAGTAAGGAACTCTGACAAGCTATCAACCGTTGTGGAAACAGACGTTTTTGCTTAAATAAGATAAAGCGAAAACTGTGCCAACTTTTTTATTTGGTGCAAAAAGCGCTATGATGCGCGCTCGCATAAGTTGCATACTGCACCATGATCGATCTATAGCACTATAATGGTGCAACTGAAGCGAAGGTAGCACTATAATGGTGCAAAAAAGGTGTGAAGTCTCGATTTCTGTTGCTTACATGGCGCGTCATGGGGCAGACAGGAATTGTTAGGATGAATTTTGTGATCTCCGTTCAGTATTTCGCTTAATCCGTGTACAATAACGCGCTATTTCTAATGCCTGAGGCAAAGTTGTGATCGAAAAATTGCGTAACATCGCTATTATTGCGCACGTTGACCATGGAAAAACTACCCTGGTTGATAAGTTGCTGCAGCAGTCTGGTACTTTTGATGCCCGCACTGAAGCAACCGAACGCGTAATGGACTCCAACGATTTGGAGAAAGAGCGTGGTATTACCATTCTCGCTAAAAATACTGCCATTAAGTGGAATGACTACCGCATCAATATTGTCGACACCCCGGGACACGCCGATTTTGGTGGCGAGGTTGAGCGTGTTATGTCGATGGTTGACTCCGTTTTGCTGGTTGTTGACGCAATGGACGGTCCGATGCCACAGACCCGCTTCGTCACCAAAAAAGCCTTCGCTTATGGCCTGAAGCCTATCGTCGTGGTTAACAAAATTGACCGTCCGGGCGCGCGCCCTGACTGGGTGGTCGATCAGGTATTCGATCTGTTCGTTAATCTGGATGCCACCGACGAACAGCTGGACTTCCCGATTATTTACGCCTCGGCTCTGCAGGGAATTGCCGGTAGCGATCATACTGATATGGGCAGCGATATGACCGCGCTTTATCAGGCGATAATCGACCATGTGCCGGCACCCGATGTCGATCTGGACGGGCCGCTGCAGATGCAAATTTCCCAGCTGGACTACAACAATTACCTCGGCGTGATTGGTATCGGACGCATCAAGCGCGGTAAAGTTAAACCAAACCAGCAGGTTACGGTTATCGATCGTGAAGGTAAAACCCGCAATGGTAAAGTGGGCAAAGTACTGGGTCATCTCGGACTTGAGCGTATTGACAGTGAGCTGGCTGAAGCGGGCGATATTGTTGCCATTACCGGTCTGGGTGAGCTGAATATTTCCGATACCATCTGTGATCCGCAGCAGGTTGAAGCGCTGACCGCATTGAGCGTTGATGAGCCAACCGTATCGATGTATTTCTGCGTCAATACCTCACCTTTTTGTGGTAAAGAGGGGAAATACGTTACTTCACGTCAGATCCTTGAGCGCCTGAATAAAGAACTGGTGCACAATGTGGCACTGCGGGTTGAAGAAACCGACGATGCGGATGCCTTCCGGGTTTCCGGGCGCGGTGAACTGCATCTTTCTGTTTTGATTGAAAACATGCGGCGTGAAGGTTTCGAACTGGCGGTGTCACGTCCGAAAGTGATTTTCCGTGAAGTGGATGGCCGTCGTCAGGAACCTTTTGAAAACGTGACGCTGGATGTTGAAGAACAACATCAGGGTGCGGTGATGCAGGCACTGGGTGAACGCAAAGGCGACCTGAAAAACATGAATCCCGACGGCAAAGGTCGCGTACGTCTGGACTATGTGATTCCCAGCCGTGGTTTGATTGGTTTCCGGAATGAATTCATGACTATGACTTCCGGTACCGGCCTGCTTTACTCTACCTTCAGCCATTATGATGATGTGCGCGCCGGCGATGTTGGACAGCGCCTTAATGGCGTGCTGATCTCCAATGGTCAGGGTAAAGCGGTGGCGTTTGCCCTGTTTAATTTGCAGGATCGCGGTAAGCTGTTTCTCGGTCACGGTGCGGAAGTTTATGAAGGCCAGATCATTGGTATTCATAGCCGCTCTAACGATCTGACCGTGAACTGCCTGACCGGGAAGAAACTCACCAACATGCGTGCTTCAGGAACCGATGAAGCGGTTATTCTGGTTCCGCCGGTAAGAATGACCCTTGAGCAGGCGCTGGAGTTTATTGATGATGATGAGCTGGTGGAAGTGACGCCTGCTTCAATCCGCATTCGTAAGCGCCATCTGACTGAAAATGACCGCAAGCGCGCGATGCGCGGCAGCAAAGACGTCTGATTCAGCAAAAATCATATCAACAGGGCCGGTTTTACCGGCCCTTTTTACATCTGTCATATTTGCTGCACCCTGTTCAGTCTGGCGTTTTATGGTTAGAGTGGAGAATCAAAGGCACGCAGGAAGGGTATGACTATGCTGTATATCTTTGATTTGGGTAACGTCATTGTTGATATTGATTTCAAGCGCGTATTGGGTGTCTGGAGTGATTTAGGCCGGGTGCCGCTGGCCTTACTGCAAAAGCGTTTCTCAATGGAGGAGAGCTTCCATCAGCATGAGCGCGGGGAGATCAGTGACCAGCAGTTTGCGGCGGCCATCTGTCAGCAGTTAGGGTTAGCGCTCAGTTTTGAACAGTTCAGCGCTGGCTGGCAGGCGGTATTTGTCGGGGTGCGCCCTGAGGTTATCTCAATAATGAATCAGCTGCGACAGAAAGGCGAGCGGGTGGTTATTCTGTCCAATACTAACCGTTTACACTGTGGTTTCTGGCCAGCAGAATACCCGGAAGTCCAGCAGGCGGCTGACAATGTCTACCTTTCGCAGGAAATGGGCATGCGCAAACCTGAAGCACGTATCTATCAGCAGGTACTGGATAAAGAAGGTTTTACTCCCGATCAGACGGTGTTTTTTGATGATAATGCAGACAATATTGACAGCGCCCGCAGATTGGGAATTCACGCAGTGCAGGTGACTGATGCCCGCGTTATCCCGGATTATTTCGCCAGCCGGCTGTAATGCGGTTATGCTTGGTAGGCATGGGGTCATCACGACCTGAAAAGCGTTATGGTTTTTTTGCATCCTCGTATCAGGGTGTTCCGCGAATACCCCTCCGCCATGACGCGCAAGTTTAACGTATCTCAGGGTCATTGATGACACGCTAAAGCACGCCTGGCTGACGGACGACCAAAAGGATAAGGTGCAGGGAACAAATCATTATGATTGCATTAATTCAGCGTGTGCGCGGCGCCAGCGTTTCAATTGACGGGCAATGCGTGGGAGAAATTAATGCCGGTTTACTGGTGCTGCTGGGTGTAGAGAAAGATGACAGCGAGCAGAAAGCAGATCGGCTGTGTGAGCGGGTTCTCGGCTATCGCATCTTCAGCGATGAAAACGACAAAATGAATCTTAACGTGCAGCAGGCCGGTGGCGCGCTGCTGGTGGTTTCCCAGTTCACGCTGGCGGCAGATACCCAAAAAGGGATGCGGCCGGGATTTTCCGGCGCGGCGCCGCCGGACCTGGCTGCACGTTTGTATGACTATTTTGTCGCTTGTTGCCGGCAGCGTGGACTTGTCACTGAGACTGGCCGTTTTGCCGCAGATATGCAGGTTGCGTTGGTGAATGACGGGCCGGTCACCTTCTGGTTGCAGGTATAAAGCAGGCAGTAGCCGGCGGGTGAAAAAACCTGGCGGGCTTAAACAGAGAGAAACTTTGTATGTACCATCTTCGTGTACCCGAAACAGCCGAAGAACTTGCGGCTTATTATCAGTTCCGTTGGGAAATGTTGCGCAAACCTCTGCGTCAACCTAAGGGGTCTGAACGTGAAGCCTGGGATGCGATGGCTCATCATCAGATGGTGGTGGACGAGCATAATAATCCGGTCGCGGTTGGGCGCCTTTATATCAACGGAGACAATGAAGCTTCGATTCGCTTTCTGGCGGTTCATCCTTCGGTGCAGGGGAAAGGGCTGGGTACGCTGGTTGCCATGACGCTGGAGTCGGTTGCCAGGCAGGAAGGCGTAAAACGTGTTACCTGCAGTGCGCGTGAAGATGCCGTCGAGTTTTTCGCCAAGCTGGGTTATATCAATGAAGGCGAAATCAGGGCACCTCAGACCACGCCGGTGCGCCATTTTCTGATGGTTAAACCGGTAGTAACACTGGATGACATTTTGCATCGTGGTGACTGGTGCGGGCAGTTACAGCAAGCCTGGTATGACCATATTCCATTGAGTGAAAAAATGGGTGTGCGTATTCTGCAGTACACCGGACAAAAGTTTATTACCACAATGCCGGAAACCGGTAATCAGAATCCCCATCATACGTTGTTTGCCGGTAGCCTGTTTTCACTGGCAACCCTGACCGGCTGGGGTCTGATTTGGTTATTGCTGCGGGAACGTCACCTCGGCGGGACAATTATTCTGGCCGATGCGCATATCCGCTACAGTAAACCGGTGGTCGGGCGCCCGGGTGCCATTGCCGACCTTGGGTCGTTAAGTGGCGATCTTGACAGGCTGGCGCGCGGACGCAAAGCCAGGGTGCAGCTGGAAGTGGAGCTGTATGGCAATGACGAATGCGGTGCGGTCTTTGAAGGCGTATATCTTGTCTTACCGGCCGATCCGGACGACCCGCTGGAGCCACCGATACAATAATCCGGCTTACTGCATACGGGTGTAGGTAAATCAGCCTGCAGAACGTTGGGCACCCGTGCGCACGTTCGGTTTATGCGGCACTGCCGGCACCCGGCAATCAGTTTGCTTATTGCGTTACCACTCCGTGGTTCATGGTCTGCTGAATAGTTTTGTCCTGCTGGGAGGCAGATAACGTGCCGCTGGCGCTCTGCCGCAGCGGCACGCCGGCAGCAAGGCTGGCGTTTAAATCAAGATTCAGATTACCGTTTCCCTGCAAAGGCAGCGCCGGCCAGCCCCAGTTGACCAGCTGATTAAGCGGAACGTCATGACCACTCAGGCGCAGTGACAGTGCGCGTTGCGGTGTCTGTGTCACAATCGCTTTTGCTTCCAGTAAGCCATTTTGTGCAAAGGCACTTAAATCGGTCACATTAATCTGGCTGTCACTGGCCGTTAGCGCTATTGACGGATGCCGAACATCTACCCGGTTAAATGTGGCTCCCGCCGCGTTGAAACTTAATGATCCCCCCCAGATACCCCAGTGATGGTTTTTAGCCAACAGCAGAGCGTTGCCGTTGCCTTCCAGTGCGGTCATCTGGAATGGAAAATCGGGATTAATATCAATAATCAGGTTATTGCTGGCGCTGAAGCGATTGATTTCAATCGTTTCCAGCCAGTCGGGTAGCGGTTTCATCCAGCGTTCCCGCCAGTTACCAGGCAGGGTGTATTCGATACCGACACATGCCAGATCGGTCAGCGTCAGTTTTCTGGTATTGCGTTGCCAGTTCCCTGCGGCACGGATCAGGCCATTAACCCAGCGTGAACTGAACTGGGTTAGCTGGAGTCCCTGCGGTGAAAATGTCATGTTGATAATCGGATCGTTAAGCAGCAATGTGCCTTTGACAACGCTGCTGGCATTCAGTGACAGTGAGCCGTCGTTACTCTGCCAGCCGCCTTTGTGCAGGGTAACATTTTTCAGTGAAAAATTAAGATCGCTGGCCGCCCAGTCCGGACCCTGCAAACGTGCGCCGGTGACATCAAGGCGCTCAATATTCAGTGAAGGCAGTGCAAAAACCGGCGCAAAGAAGTCATGCAGACTTTTGCTGGTCTGAAAACGCAGGCTGCTCAGCTGCAGGCGGAAAATAGTCCAGTTACCCTGGGCGTCGCGCCAGGCGCTGCCTGTCAGGCTGCCGCGAGCCACATCGGCGCCAAAATTGCTGAGGGTTAAGCGGTTATCTGCCAGCTTACCCTGTACTAACAGGTTAGCGGCATCCATTCCCGCCAGGTTAAGCGAACCGGCGCTGAACTGAAACTGGCTATCGTTACCAATAAAATTGCCGGCCTGAGGTTTCCAGGGGGATACCGCCCCGGTGACCTTTTCTGCCTTCAGTGATAAGACAAACTGTGGGTTATTTATTGCCATTTGTGTCAGCAGAAGGCGGTCGGCGCTTAGCGGTAAGGCCGCACTATTTTCGCTGAGATTCAGAGCACCGCGCGTAAGGCGGATTGTGGCAAAGTGCAGGGGATTGCTGAACTGAATTAAACCAAGTCCGAGATCAACCTGCTTTGCCGCCAGGGTAGGGGAATGTCCCTTGCGCCCAAAAATAACGTCATCAAGCAGTAAATGGGAAGGAGAGGAAAAGTGATGCTCCATTTTACTCAGATGCAGCTGATAATCGGTATTATTACTGATGGCACGGCTTATCCAGCCGGCACCCCAGCGCGTCTGTAGCAGGATATAGAATGTCAGCAGTATCAGCAAAAACAGCAGCAGCAGCGTCAGTAATGCTTTTCCAAAGAATTTCATGTGTCCTTCCCAACGAAACTCAGACAAGGCTCTGTTATGCCTGATTTTTTAGCAATGCTCAATGATCGAAAAAGGAAATCGGGCGCGAATAAACTGCCCGGCACCAGCATACCCTAACCGCAGGGTGACACAACCAGACATAACCAGACAATAGCGAGGTTTTGCGAATCGTATTCGGTTTACTGGCGCACTGACATAACCGGCTCAGGGCGTGCGATCCGCCGGTGGTCGAGGTCATCGGGTGAAAAGCACTATTTTTCGTCGGGTGTGGCGAAAAAACCTAAGACAGGGGGCAGTATGTTTACTTTTCTGTCCCCTGGCCTGGGTGCGGGAAAACCTGGGATTATTTTTCTGGTGGAAACAGTAAATTTAATACAATAGCGGTGATGCCGCCGGCGGCGATACCTGATGAAAGCAGTGTTTTCAGCCACTCAGGGGCAAACTGAAGGATCAGCGGTTGTTGTGATACCCCCATACCTACCGCCATGGACAGCGCAATAATCATTATTGCCCGTCGGTTAAGGGTTTCACGCGAGACAATGCGTACCCCGGAAGCCGCGATGGTACCAAACATCACAATCGTCGCTCCCCCCAGCACCGGTTCCGGAATCTGTTGTACCAAACCGGCTACTGCCGGGAATAATCCGAGCATAATCAACATCAGCGCCACCACAAAACCCACGTAGCGGCTGGCCACACCGGTCAGCTGGATAACGCCGTTATTCTGGCCAAAGCAGGAGTTGGGGAAGGTATTGAATAAAGCGGAAACGAACGAGTTGAGTCCGTTCGCTAATACGCCTCCTTTCAGGCGCTTCATATACAGAGGGCCGCTGACCGGTTGTTCTGAAACGTCGCTGGTGGCGGTGATATCACCAATAGTTTCCAGTGAGGTCACCATAAACACCAGCATTAAGGGAATCAGTAAGTTCCAGTCGATACTGAGTCCATAGTAAAAAGGACGTGGCACCGCGATCAGGGGATATTCAGCGGCGTTATTCAGCGGCAGCATATCCATTGCCCAGGCCAGCAGGTAACCTGCGGCCATGGCAATCACCAGTGAGGCTACGCGCAGATAGGGATTACGCTGACGATTAAGCAGAATAATAACCACCAGAACCATGCCGGCCAGCAGCAGATTTTTTGGCGCGCCAAACGTGTGATTGCTCATTGCGGCAAAGCCTCCACCAATTGAGGTCAGGCCGACCTGAATCAGCGATAAGCCAATAATCATCACCACAATGCCGGATACCAGCGGAGTAATAATGCGGCGAGCCAGATGCAGCACGCGTGACAGCAGCATTTCGGTGCAGGAAGCCAGCATTAGGGTTCCGAATAGCGCTGCCATCATAGATGGCAGGTCAGCACCGCCCGTTTTTAAGGCCGTCCCGCCCATAATCAGCGGCGTGACAAAATTAAAGCTGGTGCCCTGAATGGACAGTAACCCTGATCCTACTGGTCCCCAGGTTTTTATCTGTAAGATTGATGCCACGCCGGAGGCAAATAACGACATGCTAATGATATGGCGGGTATCTTCTGCTGGCAGGCTCAGGGCCTGACAAATCAGCAGAGCCGGCGTGATAACTGCCACAAACATTGCCAGCAGATGTTGCAAGGCAGCAAACAGGGTTTGTGGCAGCGGCGGCCGATCGTCCAGCCGGTAAATCAGCTCGCTGCGTGGTGCCGCCGTTGTATTGTGCGACGGATTTTCCCCGGGGGTTTTGGTGGACATAATGTGGCTTCCGCTAACAACAAAGTGGCGATTTTAAACGTATGCCCGCCAAAAGCAATCGTTTGCTATTGGCGGCTGATTTTCGGCGATCCACAGCAGGAATAAATCTGTTTTAAGCGGTGTGATAGCGATCAGGCATTGGTATAACGCCCGGTTTCCGGCAGCCAGCGCTCAATCAGGGCGTTAGCCTGCTGCGGATAGTGCTGATGAAGATGACGGGCAATACGCTGAATTTCAGGAATAATGGCCTGGTCGCGCAGCAGGTCGGCGACCCGGAATTCTGCATTGCCGGTCTGACGGGTACCCAGCAGTTCACCCGGACCGCGAATTTCCAGATCGCGCTGAGCAATAACGAAGCCATCGTTGCTGTCACGCAGCACCTGCAGGCGCTGTTGCGCAATTTTGCTCAGTGGTGATTTATACAACAACACGCAGTGTGACGCGATGGCACCGCGCCCGACGCGCCCGCGTAGCTGGTGCAGCTGCGCCAGACCAAGTCGCTCCGGATTTTCAATGATCATCAGACTGGCATCAGGCACATCTACGCCGACTTCAATAACCGTGGTAGCTACCAGCAGCTGAAGCTCACCTTGTTTGAATGCTTGCATCACCGTCTGCTTTTGCTGGGGTTTCATGCGCCCGTGAACCAGGCCAATATTCAGTTCAGGTAGTGCCACCTGCAGTTCCTGCCAGGTGGCTTCAGCCGCCTGAGCCTCAAGGAGCTCTGATTCTTCAATCAGTGTGCAGACCCAATACGCCTGGCGTCCCTCCTGCTGGCAGGCTTTTTTTACCCGCTCGATAATTTCATTACGACGGCTATCCGCAATAGCGACGGTGGTTACCGGTGTCCGGCCTGGCGGTAATTCATCAATGACGGAGGTGTCGAGGTCGGCATAGGCCGTCATCGCCAGCGTCCGCGGGATTGGTGTTGCCGTCATGATCAGCTGATGGGGATGGAATCCCTGTTCTTGCCCCTTTTCCCATAATGCCAGCCGCTGATGAACACCAAACCGGTGTTGTTCATCAATGATAACCAGGGCCAGACCGTTAAATTGCACCTGCTCCTGAAACAGGGCATGGGTGCCGACAACCATCGCAACCTGACCGCTGGCGATCATTTCCTGCTGGGCGCTGCGCGCCTTTCCTTTCTGCTTACCAGCCAGCCAGCCGACTTCAATACCCAGCGGGGCAAACCACTGGCGAAAATTGTTGGCATGCTGCTCTGCCAGCAGCTCGGTGGGTGCCATTAGTGCCACCTGCTTACCATGGGCAATGACTGCCAGCGCGGTCAACGCTGCCACCAGTGTTTTCCCCGAACCTACATCACCCTGTACCAGACGCATCATCGGATAATCATGGGCCAGATCGCGGTCAATTTCAGTGATGACTCGCATCTGCGCTGCGGTGGGTTTAAATGGCAGTGCATTCAGCAGCCGCTGGCGCAGCGAAGGCAATGGCTGAAAGGCTAACGCGCGGTGACGCTGCGTACCTGCACGCACTGCCAGCATGCTGAGGTTATGTGCCAGTAGCTCTTCCATAATGAGACGACGCTGCGCCGGATGCGTACCCTTATCAAGATCAGCCAGCGCCATATCTGGGGGGGGACGGTGCAGCATACGTAATGCATCCGGCAGGCTGATCATGCCCTGGCTTAGCTCCGGGGGCAGCAGTTCGGCAATCGGACAGGTGTCGAGCAACTTCAGTGCCTGGTCAGTAAGATTGCGCAGCGTCGCCTGACGCACGCCCTCGGTAGTGGAATAGACCGGCGTCAGGGTTTCCTGCAAAACGGTAATATCCTGCTCGCCCTGGACTTTATACTCCGGATGAATAATTTCTGCACCGTGCTGACCACGGCGTATTTCTCCATATGCGGTGACGCGGCGGCCAGTTGCCAGGCTGTTTTTCATGCCGGCATTGAAGTTAAAAAAACGCAGTGTCAGTACGCCGCTGCCATCACTAATCTGGCTGGTCAGCATTCGCCGACGGCCGAAGGTGATCTCAGTACGCAGGACTTCCCCTTCAACGGTTGCATAAATGCCGGGTAGCAGATCATTGATGGTATAGAGGTGAGTACGATCTTCATAACGAAGTGGCAGATGGAGCAGCAGGTCCTGCACGTTGTGCAGGCCGAGTTTTGCCAGCTTTGCGGCCTGGCTGGCACCGACCCCGGAAAGTGTACTTAACGGTATGGCATCCAGCAGGCGGCCTTTCATCGGGCCACCGAAGCTTGCATGGCGGCCCACCATTGTTGATTGGCAATGACTTCGCCATTATCACCGATAACGGGGGCAGGTAAGCCTTTTTGTCTGGCAACCCGGGCAAGCACCGGATAACCGCCTTCAAACAGCAGACGTTGCTGTTCGCTGACATCCAGCGTGCTCTCTTTTCGTTGGTACATACCGGCGATCTGGCGCTGGCGCTGCGCTTCATAGAGAATCAGCGCGCTGGCAACGGAGACGTTAAGCGACTGGACCATGCCGACCATCGGGATGATGATCTGCCGGTCGGCAAGTGCCAGCGCGGTTTCGCTGATACCGGTCTTTTCCTGGCCCATCAGAATACAGGTGGGCAGGGTATAGTCAATTTCGCGGAAATCCACTGCTTTATCAGAAAGATGGGTCGCCAGAATCTGCATCTGGCGATCTTTGAGATGTTCGACCGCATCGGTAATACTGCGGTGGGTTTTAACCTGCACCCAGCTGTTGCTACCTGCTGCGGTGGACACCATCGTACGCATTCGATGGCCAGGCCAGACCGCGTGAATTTCATGAACACCCACAGCATCAGCTGTGCGTATCACCGCTGAAACGTTGTGAGGCTTATGCACCTGTTCCATGCAAACCGTCAGATCGTGCTGGCGGCTGGCAAGCATGGCACGGATGCGGGCGTGACGTTGGCTGTTCATGTTAGTTTCTGTTGCGGTGGACCTTGATCACATCCGGCATCACGCGAATTTTGCGCATGATATTCGCCAGATGGATGCGATCGCGTGCGGTGAGGCGGATATAGGCACTGTAAACGCGGCCATCTTTTTCTTCGGTGTTCAGACTTTGAATATTTGAACCGGCAGTATTAATTGCAGCGGTCAGATTGGCCAGCGCGCCCTGATGGTTAAACATATCCACTTTAATTTCCGCCACAAACTCCTGGTCTGTTACCGTATCCCATTCGACAGCCATAAATTTTTCAGGCTCTTTCTGATAACCGCGAATGTTGCGACAGGATTCATGATGGACAACCAGACCTTTGCCGGGACTGACGTGCGCCACAATGGGATCGCCCGGAATAGGGCGACAGCACTTAGCAAAGGTGATGAGGACACCATCTGCACCTTTAATTGGCAGTTTGCTACGTGCCGTAGTATTCGGCGCCGGAATCGCCGGTTCCCCTTGCTGCAGATTCCTGGCAACTACTACGCTCATCGCGTTACCAAGGCCGATTTCGGCCAGCAGATCGTCAAGGCTGGACAGCCGCATGCGTTCCAGCTCTTTCTGAATATTTTCGGCCGGAATTTCTGCCAGTTTGCGGCTTCCGCCAAGGGCGTGATTCAGCAGGCGCCGACCAAGATTGACTGAGTCTTCCCGCTTAAGATTTTTTAGCATCTGGCGGATTTTTGAGCGGGCGCGTGAACTGACCACAAAATTCAGCCAGGCGGCGTTAGGGCGGGCACCGGGTGCTGTGATTATCTCGATGTTTTGGCCACTGCTCAGCGGCTGAGAAAGCGGATAAGGCTGGCGATCGACCCGGGCGCCGACACAAGCGTGGCCAATATCAGTGTGAACAGCATAGGCGAAATCCACCGGCGTAGCGTCCGCGGGCAGTTCAACAATTCGTCCTTCTGGCGTGAACACATAAATTTCGTCCGGGAACAGGTCGGACTTGACGCTCTCAATAAATTCAAAAGAGCTGCCGGCACTCTGCTGTAACTCAAGCAGGCTTTGCATCCAGCGTTGTGCACGGATTTGCGCCGTGGTGCTGGTTTCTCCCTGTTCTTTATAAGCCCAGTGGGCAGCAACACCCATCTCTGCCATCTGATCCATGTCTTCAGTACGAATCTGTACTTCTACCGGCACGCCATGAGGGCCAATCATGGAAGTGTGCAGAGACTGATAACCGTTGGCTTTTGGAATGGCTATATAGTCTTTAACCCGGCCGGGGCGTGGTTTATACAGGCTGTGCATCTGGCCCATTACCCGGTAACAGGTATCAACATCCCGCACAATGACGCGAAAAGCGTAAATATCCATAATGGAATGGAAACGCTGCTCTTTCAGGTGCATTTTGCAGTAAATTGAATAGAGATGTTTCTCGCGCCCTGACACGCGACAGGGGATACCGGCTTCCTGCAGACGACCGTTGATTTCCGCAAGGATTTTTTGAATCATCTCTTTGCGGTTACCGCGAGCGGCTTTCACCACTTCTTTAATCACCCGATAGCGGTTGGGATGAAGTGCTTCAAATCCCAGCTCTTCGAGCTCAGTTTTTAAATGATGGATGCCGAGACGGTGAGCCAGCGGGCTGTATATTTCCAGGGTTTCGCGCGCAATACGACGGCGTTTATCGGGACGAAGGGCACCCAGCGTGCGCATGTTATGGGTTCGGTCAGCGAGTTTAATCAGGATAACGCGAATATCCTGCACCATCGCCATAATCATTTTGCGGAAGTTTTCCGCCTGCGCTTCTTTTTTATCGCGGAAATTAAGCTTGTCGAGTTTGGAAACCCCTTCGACCAGTTCGGCGACGCTTTTACCAAAAAGCTGCTCAAGATCCTGATAGGTTGCCGGCGTGTCTTCAATAACATCATGCAGTAACGCAGCGATCAGCGTTTCATGATCGAGTTTCATCTCGGCCAGAATACAGGCGACCGCCACCGGATGGGTAATATAGGGTTCGCCGCTGGTACGTGTCTGACCCTCGTGAGCATCACGTGCAACGAGATAAGCCTGCTTGAGGCGCTTGATTTGCTCCTCAGGCAGGTATTTTTCAATCAGCTGATTGAGGCTTTCAAACAGATACAAGGGCGGCCTGCGAAATAATTAACGACGGCCTTCTGCAATTGCGGTAACAGCCTGCAATTCTGCAGCTTCCTGTTCCTGCTGTTCCTGACGTTCACGCACGTCAAGGATGCGGCTGGTTATCAGGCCTTCTTCGATTTCGCGCAGCGCGATAACCGTTGGCTTGTCGTTTTCTTCCGGAACCAACGGATCTTTACCGTTCGTCTGCATCTGGCGTGCGCGACGAGCAGCGACCAGAACCAGGTCAAAGCGGTTACCAATTTTCTCTACTGCGTCCTGTACGGTTACGCGTGCCATATGTGTGCTACTCCACGGGTGACGAAAAGACTGGGCATCATACTGAAAGAGGCTTCAGTCTGCCAATAGTTTGCTGATTAATGCATCGTGGCGTGCGCGCTGACGCCCCATCCGCAGACGTTCTGCGCGGATAATGGTTTTCAGATCGGATAACGCCAGATCAAAATCATCGTTCACGATTAAATAATCATATTCAGCGTAATGGTTCATTTCGGCAACTGCCTGCGCCATACGCTTTGCAATTACATCTTCACTGTCCTGGCCGCGGCCTCGCAGCCGGCGGTCCAGCTCTTCTCTTGACGGCGGCAGAATAAAAATACTGCGTGCCCCCGGCATTTTTTGACGGATCTGCTGAGCGCCCTGCCAGTCAATATCAAGAAAAATATCGACGCCAGTTGCCAGTACTTGCTCAATCGCTGCTCGCGAGGTGCCGTAATAGTTTCCAAACACTTCGGCATGCTCAAGAAATGCATCCTGTTGAATCATGTCGCAAAATTCGTTATGTGAAACGAAAAAGTAATGCTCGCCATGCTGTTCGCCTGGCCGTATTCCCCGGGTGGTATGGGAAACCGACACCTGGGTATCGTACAGCGGCTGCGTTTTCAACAGAGCCTGAATCAGGCTGGATTTCCCTGCGCCACTGGGCGCTGAAACAATATAAAGCGTACCTTGAGCCATGTGTGTTTGTGATATGCCGATAAGCGAAGTCTATATCGTGTTCAGTATACACGGCTGGCGAAGAGGATGCAGCGTTTCCCGCTATCCTGCGACTTTTTTCTTCAGCGCCACGGGGTGTCTCGCAAAATAAATATCGCTTTCATCTGGTTGCCGGTAAAGCATGCGGTTGGGTGCACAAAGAGACGCTTAGCTGATCGCCGTGCGTTGTGCGATCCGCTACAGTCACGCCATTTGCAGCAAGGAGGCGCTAAGCTATGCAGTTAAAAGCGGCAGGGATGCTAGGGTTAATCGTTATCAGTGGGGCGGTTGCCGCACAGTGTCCGTCATGGTCATCGGCGCAGGCCGCCCGGGAAATTACCGCGCTCAGTCGTCAGCTGAACCGCTGGGATCGGGCGTATTACCGTGACGGAAAAAATCTGGTTGCGGATTATGAATACGATGCGCTACGCGACCGTCTGCGCCACTGGCATAACTGCTTTCAGCCTGGCGATCGCATCCCGGATGCGCTGCGCGTTGCGCGCGGGCGTACTGTGCATCCCGTTGCCCATGTCGGGGTGCGTAAGCTGGCCAATAAAGCGGCGCTGGTCCGCTGGTTTCGTCAGTCGCCAGGCCCTTACTGGGTACAGCCTAAAGTCGACGGTATTGCGATGACGCTGGTATATCATCGCGGGCGTTTGCAGCGTTTGATTAGCCGTGGCGATGGTATCCAGGGTGAGGACTGGACGGAGCAGGCACGCGCGATCAGCGCGATTCCTGCACACCTGCCGTTGCCGCTTAGTCTGGTACTGCAAGGGGAACTGTTTTTGCCAATGACAGATCACCGGCAGGCCGTGCAGGGTAGCGTTAACGCCCGGGCACGGGTTGCCGGTGTGTTAAGGCGTAAACGGGCCACGTCCTTGCTGTCAGGTATCGGCTTGTTTATCTGGGCCTGGCCGGACGGTCCGGTGACTATGCCTGAACGCCAGAAACGGTTGGCCACATTGGGATTTTCACTCTCTTCAAAATGGACACAACCTGTCGCGCAGGCCGCAGAGGTTGCGGCCTGGCGTCAGCGCTGGTATCGCTCGCCGTTACCGTTTGTCAGTGATGGCGTGGTTGTCCATCGTGATCCCCGGCTGGCGGGAGCAGACTGGCGTCCTGGCAAGGGTGACTGGGCGGTGGCATGGAAATATCCGCCACCGCACACGATTGCGGAAGTGAAAGCCGTTGCGTTTAGCCTCGGCCGGATGGACCGTATTGCCGTTGTGCTGCACCTTCAGCCGCGCTCGCTCGATGATAAGCAGCTGCGGCATGTGAGTCTGGGATCGCTGGCTCGTTGGCGTCAGGCCGATATTGTCCCCGGCGATCAGATAAGCGTATCGCTTGCTGGTCTGGGTATCCCTCGTTTTGACCGCGTGGTCTGGCGTACCCGTAAACGGGTGTACCCCACGCCACCGGATGAACATCGCTATCACGCACTGAGTTGCCTGCGACGGGATAACGGGTGTGATGCGCAGCTGCTGGCGCGTCTCGACTGGCTGGGCAGTCGTGAGGTCCTGGATATTCACGGCTTAAGCCGGCATTACTGGAAGCGGTTGATGAGCGCTGGTGCAGTAACACATCTGTTCAGCTGGCTGACGCTAAGTGAGGCGCAAATTGCCATGTTGCCGGGTTTTTCTCCCGCCCGTGCGGCCTGGCTCTGGCACCAGTTCAGTATGACGCGACGGCAACCGATCCAGCGCTGGATAAAAGCGCTGGGGATACCGTTACCAGAGCGTGCATTAAAAACTTTGTCAGTAAATAGCTGGCAGGCGCTGATAGAAAAGACGCCGGCAGCATGGCGAAAATTACCGGGGGTAGGGCCGCGACTGGCGCGACGTATTCAGCACTGGTTTGCCGATAGTCGGGTCCGGCAACTGATTGCCTTTTTACAGCTTCAGGGTATCCCGGTTCTTTCTGCTGCTGATAAACATTTTACTGTTCGGGATGGGGATAATTGAAGGTTGGTAAGCCAAGCCGGAAACGCAGCGCAAGTAAACGCGCCAGAAAACCGGCCAGTAAAGTGATCACCATTACCCATTCACCGGGCAGCGTGGTTTTCAACAGCAAAATATAGAGCCAGCCAGAGGCGAAAGCGATGCCGGCATAAAGCTCTTTCTGGAAGACCAGCGGGATGCGGTTGCAGAACATATCGCGTAGCACGCCACCAAATACACCGGTAATCACCGCGCAGATCGCTGCGATAAGAGAAGGATGTCCCATATCAAGCGCAACCTGAGCACCAATAATAGAAAATACCACCAGACCCAGCGCATCCAGAACTAAAAAAACTTTACGCAGATGAGGCATTAATGGCGCAGCCACGGTGGTCATTACCGCAGCGACGGCAACAATGACAATATATTGCGGGTGTTTTACCCAGCCAATCGGGTAATGGCCCAGCAGGATATCACGCACTGATCCGCCGCCAATGGCAGTAACGGAGGCGATGATAATGACGCCAAACATATCCATTTTACGACGTCCGGCGGCCAGTGCGCCCGTCATCGCCTCTGCGGTTATTCCAATAATATACAAAACGGTCAGTAACATAACGACTCCTGCAAACCGATGGCAAGCGTACCGGGTACGCGTCATCCGGGCGACTGAGTTTTTTTAATTTATCGCCATTCAGATAACTTTTACTTATGACTATATGGCGATTTTCACCGGTTATGTGCTATGAGTGACATGATTCTGACATATCCGCATAAGAAAAAATAACGACAAAGTGATGGCATCCGTTACGCGTAATCATCTTATTCCCCTGGCTTGCTGACCAGTCCGTTGATTAAGTGGGTGAGCAAAAAGGTAAACATCCTGATTTTCAAGAGAAAACCTATGAAAACACAGTCCAGAAAAAATCGGTTTATTTTCCTGTTACTGATACCACTGATGCTTTTTAGCGCACAATCTGTTGCGCGGGAGACGACGCTGATCGTTTTCTGTTCAGGCGGGCTGATGGGGGTTCTCGAACAGCTGGCTCCCGTCTGGCAGCAGCGCACCGGGGTGCACCTGCAGTTAGAAGCGGCACCGTCTATGGGTAACACGCCCCAAAGTATTCCTCAGCGTCTGGCCCACCACCAGCCGGCCGACGTGCTGGTGATGGTGGATGCCGGGATTAAACCGCTGGTGGAGCGCAAATGGGTCAGTATCAACAACCGCCTGCCGCTGGCAAATTCGTATGTGGCGCTGGCGATTGCCGCCGGAAAACGTAAGCCGGATATTTCCACGCCCGATAAGCTGAAAGCGGTACTTTTACAGGCGCACCATGTCGCTTATTCTGACAGCGCCAGTGGACGATATGTGTCAGAAAAATTATATAAAAAATTGGGTATTGAAAAGCAAATGCTGGCTAAGTCGACCATGATTCCGGCCACGCCGGTTGGAAAAATCGTTGCAAGTGGAAAGGCGGATGTCGGTTTTCAACAGCTTTCTGAATTACAAGCGGTTAAAGGGATCACGGTGGTTGGATTACTCCCCGGTTCGCTACAAAAAACCACGCTTTATTCAGCGGTTCCAGTGGATAACAGTGCTCATCCTTCGCTGGCTCGCGATTTTATCCATTACCTTTCTTCGGCGGACGTTGCCGGTATTATCCGGCAAAAAGGCATGTCGCCAATAAACCAGCAGAGTAATGAATAAGTGGCCTGGTTTTTACTATGACTATACGGCCACTTTATACACCGACCTGGCATTGCTGAAGAATAAGCTTTCCTGTTCGCCTGGGCTGAAATAGCGTGCGGCAACCAGCTTAAAGCCGTCAAAGATTTCTGCGTAAGAGCCACACAGGCTGTCGACCGGAAAGTTACTGGCAAACATGCACCTGCTTACGCCAAAAATATTAATTGTTTCCTTGATAATCCAGGCGTTGTCGTCAATGTGCCAGGGCTTGCCAGCCAGGCCTAGCCCTGAAATTTTGACCACAACGTTGGGGGCCTGAGCAAACCGCCGCATGGCCTCCGACCAGCCGGTAAGACCGGCTTGTGACCGGTCTGCAGGTAATCCGGTATGATTTAAAATAATCAGCGTATCGGGAAAATCCCGCGCCAGTTGCTTTGCTTCATCAAGATGCCACCATGCAGTTTGTAAATCGAAATGGAGACCCAGACCGCTGAGTCTGGCGTATCCGCTGCGCCATGTTTCATCCATCATCAGTGATTTATGCTGTTGTGCCTCCTGTGGGGAAGCGGCCCCGCCGGGTTTATGCCGGACGCTGCGCACCAGCGGAAATGTCGCCTGAGTTTGCAGCGTGCTTTCCACATCAGCACGATTGAGCCATGCCTGCGCAATCATCGCAGCGGGAAAGCCGGTTTCTGCTGATAGCTGGTGGACATAGCGCGTTTCGCCGATGGGATCGGCCGGATCCCACTCCGCTTCCATGTAGACGCTGGCAACAACATGATGGTGCGCGGTATCCCGTAAAAAATCTGCCGGCAGATATGAGCGCTTGATTGCATCATAGTTTCCATATCTGAAGGGAATAGATACGTCTTTTTCCAGCCACGGATAGTGATTTTTTTCTGGTTGCCAGAAATGCTGGTGTGCATCAATGATTGGCCCGTCCCAGCAGGCCAGATAGTGATCATGGTTTTTGCGATGCATAGTCATTATTCCTTACTCTTTGATTGCGATCGCAAGCGTGGCAAGCATGTAAACACCGGCGCAGGCGGCAAAAAACAGGATTACAGCTTCGTAAGTTCCGGTTTGTTGCAAAATATACCCGGCAATAATTGGGATGGCGATGCCACTTGCGCTGCCGGCAAAATTCATCATGCTTCCGACCAGTCCGACGCGCTCTTTTGGCGCCAGCAATGCTGGCAGACTCCAGTAGAGACTACCAAACCACAGGAAAAACTGAGTAACCGTCAGCAAGGCCACCGCGCCGACCACATTCGTTACCTGGGGTAGCATAACGAAGGCCAGAGCCAGACCGGCACCGCTGATACCTAACAGACTTTTATAAGCAACAGGGCGCCTGACGCCACGGGTTTGTAGCCGGTCAGCCAGGAATCCGCTGCACAGTGAACCAAGCATGCCTGCCCCGAACATAACAAAGGTTGCGCCGCCCAGTTCTTTCAGATTGAGATGCCGGGCCTGAGCCAGGTAACTGGGGCCCCAGGTCAGTAAGCCGAAGTTAATCATTGCCCAGCTCATCCGGCCAACCAGAATGGCAATAATACTTCTGATTTTTATCGCTGGTGGGTGGTAAGCGTGGGGTTGATTTGTTTCATTAGTCGCTGATTGTTCGATGATCGCCAGTTCGGCTGCGGAGACCCGACCGTGCAGTGCCGGAGTATCTCTTAATAGCTTCCAGGCGGCATATCCTAGTAAAACCGTGGCAATGCCTGCCACCGCAAAGGCGATGCGCCATGAATCAAAAATGGCAATCAGTCCGGCAATGATTGCCCCTCCGATTGCGGCACCAAGCGGTGCGCCGCAATCCATAATGGATGCACCACGTCCGCGTTCATGGGGCGGCAGCCAGGCGGCATTCAGTTTGGCACCGGCCGGAAACAGTGGCGCTTCAAAAGCACCCAGTCCGACCCGGCACAGCAGTAATGAGATGCCGCCGGTAGTGAACGCAGCTAAGGTCTGAAACAGGCCCCAGCCCACGGTGGAGGTGGTAATTGTTGCCCTGGCACCAAAGCGATCGAGCAGCCAGCCGCCAGGGATCTGCAGTAGCGCGTAGCTCCAGAAGAAGGCGCTCAAAATCAGGCCTTGTAATACCGGGCTGAGGGCAAACTCTTTTGCAATCGTTGGCATGGCAATTGATAACGCCGTGCGGTCGATGAAATTGACGACCACGATGGCAAAAATGCCGGCAAAAACATACCAGCGGACCGAACGGCCGTTATCGACAGGGGAGTGGGTAGGATACGTTGCTGTGTGCTCTTCCAAATTTCGGTGATGCCTCTAATTGGTTGAATCTGATGTATAATGCGGGCTTTTGAGGTTCTCTTATGGCCAGCGTTAACGTTCATTGTCCCCGTTGTCAGTCTGTTCAGGTTTACCGCCATGGTCAGAACCCTAAAGGCTATGACAGATTTCGCTGCCGTGACTGCCACCGCGTGTTTCAACTCACTTACGCTTA
>NZ_MOMB01000067.1 GCF_002752165.1 Erwinia sp. OLFS4 | reverse complement strand
CAGCTTCAAACTCATGCAGTTGTCTCCCTTGACAAATTCAGTGCTTTTTCCAGCGATGCGCCATTAAGCAGTGCCAGCTTAATTTCCGGTTCGTAGGTGACGCTAAGAATCTGCGTTTTCTCCATATACATCACCACATCAAACGAGGTACGCACCCGGCGCTCGATATATTCGATATCGAGGCCACCACCAACATTTGACTGTTTAATCAGCCCGGTTATACGGGCGTAGCCCTCTTTATCGCTGTTTGCATGTGCGGTCGTAATAGTGCCTGGATGGCCGGTATTCAGAACTTCCATGAAGTCCCACGCTTCATCCCCGGTAAGCTCGGCGAGAAAGATATGATCGCCTTTCATACGCATACAGCAGGAAACAAGTTCTTTTGGCGTCACATAATCACCATACTGCAGGTGAACATGGTTCAGGTGCAGCGGCAATTTCAGCTCATTAAGTTCTTCAATCGTGAGCAAACGGCACTCTGGCGGATAGATATCAACCACCGCTTTTGCATATGTCGTTTTACCCGATCCCGTACCACCAAAAATAATGATGTTAAGTTTGCGCCTTACGGCTTCGCGGAAGAACCGCACAAAATCTCGCTTCTTAATCAACTGCTTCAGTTCAAGTTCCCAGTCAGTAAGCTGCGTATGGCTTTTTCTTTCCCGGTTGGTCTGGTCAAATCTCCCGCTTTTTTCGTAATCCTCAAGGCTGAAGCGATCAAGGGATGGCTTGCGAAAGGTGATAGACACCGTATCTCTCTCGCACGCTGGCGGGATCACCAACTGCGCTCGATAGCCCTCACGCCCCGGCAGCTCAACGGTCTTAATAGGCGATTTAACGGTGAGTACGCGAAAGTTATAAACAGCCAGCGTGTTTACCAGATGTTTGCAAAGATCGAGCGTCAGATGCGGCATATCATGGCGCTCCCACCCCTTGCCAGACGTTTCTGTCCAGATTTCCCCTGGTCGGTTTATGGCAACCTCCGTAACACCAGGACGACTAAGAAGATCAATGACACCACACTGATGTAAGTAGCCCTTTACGAGTTCATCAGGGGCAAGTTCCTCAGCTGTAAACACGTCCGCGTTACCCAACATGTCAGCCTGATTGTGGATATTGTTCAAATGCATTTTCCCTCCGGACTCTTACAGTGGTGGCCGTGGTGCAAAAAATTCGATAATTACCGCCGCTATCAGAAGGCACACTGCGATAATCAGTCTTTTTGGAACCTTCCTTCTCAGCGATTCAGCACCCATCAGATTCACCGGCGGCGTATACAACCGATCTGCATGGCCTGATTTATCAAGCTTTCCAGGACTGTGCTCGTCGTTATCCGGCGCAGCGTGGCGTTGCCTGGCCCCGCAGATCCGTTTAAGTAAACGGTAGGCTGGCGATTCGGTCGGGACCAAAAAGCGGAACACCGCGATGGCCAGCGTAGGATGCGTTATCTTCTGTACCGTAGCGTTCGCCTGTTCAGGCGTAATTTGCTGCAGCAGCGATTTTTCGCTGCTGGCAGACTGATGTTTTTCAGATTTCATATTGAGAGCCTTGAAATATTGCCCTGATAGCTGAATGCCGATAGCGGGCATTCAGAGTTGCGCGACTACGGATTTAAGCGACGGGTTTTGTAGACCGTTGTGAAATCAATATCCTGAGCCACAATGATGTTTATAACTGTGCCAGGGTTTACCCAGGCCGTGGGCGGGATGCCTATAGTACTTTCGAGAACCTTTGTTGCCAGATCTTCGGTACTGTTTTCTGTGTTGTTGAAAGTGAACTGATTATTGTTCTTACTCAAGGTATTCATACCGCCGTTCAGCACGTCCTTAAACGTGGAAAGCAAAACTGCTCCACCAATACGTTGTTTCCAGTGATTATCGACTTGAGCATCTGTACCGCTGCGCCCCATTGGATCAGTACCCAGTCCGTTCAGTGAAGCACGTACCGGGCGCTCACCTGGGCGGCCTGTTGAGGTTTCCATCTCGTTCCAGGTGGTGAATACGCTGCTTTGACCGGCTTTAACCTCCACCTTTTGTTCGCCGTAAAACGTGGCCCCGGCACGCGCAAGGATTACGCTTCCATCCGATGAGTACAGTGGTTGCATCAGATGACACTCAACGAACCCCGGATAGTCAGTGCGAATTCCTGTATCAAGCACGCATTGAAATGAGGTGCGACGCTTTAGCAAAAATTTCTGGTCTGGTGCCAGCCTGGCTTTAGTCATCCCATACTGATTGCCATCGAGATTATCCAGCAATGAGCCGCCACCGCTCCCGCTTAAACCGCCTGAGCCTGATGAGGTCGCACCTGTACCATTGACAAGATTTCTTGCGAGTTCGTTAGGATCAGCCTTAATGAACTGTCTTAATCGAGCCTCCTGATCGCTTTCCGCTGCAGAATCACCGCCAGCTGATGCGCTGGTATAAGTTGCGCCGCTGCCGGCGCTCATACCAGTTGATTCAAAGCGATTTATCTTCGCGAACAGCTGTTCTTCTTGTTGAGGCTGCGCATAGGGGCTTTGGGAGCTGGCATCAACGTGCTCAGGCGCACCCGATGTTCTGCTATCTACTTCCTGCTGTGTACTGTCTGATTTCTGGCTTTCCTGATCGTCAGCAGGTGTTGCAGACGCTGGCTTTTGTGCCGGCGCGTTAAGCATTTTGTCCATTGCGGCGGCCATACTGTCATCTTTACGCGCTTCCTGCTGCAGCACCGGCGCGGCCTTAACGCTGTTTTCATCAACAACCGGCTCAGCCTTGTCCATGCTGGAAATAACCGCCCAGGCGAAAAGCGCGCCCAGTACAATCACGAGCAGTACACCGCCACCTATGGCGAAAAATAGCATCTTGCCGATGCCTTTACGGCGACCTGCAGGCTTCAGCGAAAAATCGCCCCGTCCTACTGCCGGCGCTTTTGCTGTAGTATCAACCTCACTGCCGCTGATACTGTTTTCAGTTGGTTCCATTTTGTTTCACCTCCAGAACTTCACCGGTCGTTGTGCCGTTGTAGTTGTACCAGCCGCTGTTATTTGTCTCTGTTCCCAGCGCGAGTACCAGATTATTCAGTCTCAGACGAAACTCATGGCTCACCGAATGCACAACCACTATGTCGTTAACGGAATGGCTGTTAACGCGTGTTTCCGTGCCATCTGGCAAAAGCTGATAAATTGCCGGACGCGGTGCATTGGTTGGGAACCGGATACAAGTGAATGTCCCGTTATCCCAAATTTCTGATGGTGCAAGCGCCATATCACCGCGCCGGCGATATTTGCGGTTAATCGCAGGACCATCACAGGGATTAACATTCATGCTGACCCCTTTGAACGGGGTTTCTCCGACTTTCGGTGGTTGTGGATAGTTGAATCGCAACAGATAGGTCATCTGCGCGGGTTTATCAGTCAACTTGAGCTCAAACAGATACGTGCGGAAGTTAGTACTGACGAGCACATTCGTGTCCGGATCAACAGCAGCTTTGCTGGGCTTGATAATCAACAGCCCGCCGGCTTTGTTCGAACCAATCAGCCATTCGTTGGTTTTTCCCGGTACAAACGCGCCAGTGTCCATATTGATTGTCTCGCCAGGCTGCAGCTGAATACCGGTTGGTCGCTCCTTCATGGTGTAAATGCGGTAAACCTGATCGGGGCTGTACATCGCGACCTGCACACGCGAATCAAGCTGGGTTCCCCGCCCTGTCGTTTCGGCGTTAGCAACTGTGGCCTGCAGGATAAGCAGGCAGCAAAAGGCGATAAATTTGGATGCTGTCATTGATTGCTCCCGGCGTTGGTCAGTGTCGGCTCCCATCCGACAGTGAGGTAGCCTTTCGGGTTGAGCCACTGATCGCCTTCTGTTTTTGGCGGGTTTGAATTGTTAATTGAAATAATTGATATCCAGTTGATGGGGTCGGCATTCTGCACCGGTCTGCCATCCGCCATTAACAGAGTCTGGTTGTACCTGACCTGATAACTACGAATACTGCTGTCACCGCCTGAAAGCTTGTCCTGCTTACTGCGAGGCAGCGCAACAATTGAGTTAATTTCTGCCCGTATCTGCTGCTGCATACCCAGTTTTTCGGCATACCCCTTTTTAGACAGCTGGAAATTTTTATAAGGGGTAAAAACATCCTCAGATGAAGTAAGCTGAATAAATGCGTAATTAGAGCGCTGTGAGGCCCAGTTATAGGATTCATGCGCCAGGACATACGCAGAGATAAAGTGCTTATCTTCAGCCACGTCAGTTGAATCACTCATGCTGAATGACGGTTTAACGATATCTACATAGCCACTATTTTTATCTACACGAATAACGAAAGGCACAACCGTTTTAAGTGGTGATAAACTCATATTTGCGATAATACTTATACCCAGCAGCACACCGAGAAATATAGAAAGTCGCTTTGAACTTTTCGCTTTTTTCTTATAATCCTCAGCGACCCGTGCCTCAAACCATTTAGCAGCAGCCTGATACATTCTTTCAAGGCTTGCTGCTTCCTTTAGATTTTCCTGAATAGGACCATCACCGTAAACCAGCTGACGTTCCTCTTCATTATTCTTTTTTATTTTCTTACTGATACCCAGCATTATTTAACTCCCTGATGCGTTTTTACCGCTGGTGAATTAGCATCCTGCCAGTCTCCATATGGCTGTGGTTTTTTCACCGCAGAACTACAGGCTGATAAAAAAAGCGCAGCCCCAAAAGCCGCACAGAGAGCGATTCTTTTATTCATAATGAATTCCTGAATTTATTAGACGAACATTTAATTAGGAGAGGAGTTATTTAATCCGGTTGCGGCGTAACCTCATCAGTGCTTTTCCGCCCTTAGATGCCATTTTCGTTGCCGCGCCCAGCCCTGTACCTCTCCCAATAATGCCGCCTGCACCAGTCGCACCGCTTGGAGCGCCACCCATGATAGAAGCTGCATAGTTCGGTATTTCGGTTGCAAGTAGAGTAAAAGCCCCAAAATAAAGTAACAGACTCAAACAGGTCAGCAAGTCGGTCTGTATCTCTCCATCTTTAACAATATTTGTATTAACAAAAGCTATTTCTACGCCTATCACAACTGCAAAAAGAGACTGTGCCAGCATAAACCCGCCCAGTGTCCCTACCCATCCCCAAAAATATTGCTGGGTTCGGGGAAAAACAGCGAAAGCAATAAATATCGGACCGATGACAAGAATCAGCATGGTTGCACATTTAAGCGTAATAAGTGTTCCCACTGCCACGCCGAGAAATGGCAGGCCGCCGACCAGAAGGAATATCAACGCGAGAATACCGAGAAATGTCGCTTTAAGATTAGTAAATGAAAACTCCATCGCCTGAATGGTATTAATCAGGGCGTCAAGATATGAACCAATCAAACTATCAACAAGGTTATTACTCGTTCCTCCTGTTCCGGATATGGTATTACCCAGCCAGACAGGAAACTCAGTTACAACCGGAATAACTGTTGTCGTATACCACGTAACGCTAAAAGCCATCATCATTATGATACTAGCTTTAAACATCGTCATAAGCACTTCCTGAATTACTTGTGTAAGCCCCATAAAATACCAATAGAGCGAGTTCATCAGGATATAGATCATCCAGAAAACTCCCCATAGCGCGGATATAACGGCCATTACTTTAGACACGTTTCCCATCTGCGTTTTGGTTGCTGCATCTATGGCACTGAACAGGGTAGCTGCTACCTGTACGTCCATAATTGACCTTTAATTTGGTATGAAAAATTTATTGATAAGTCGGGCGAGTTTTTGACTTACCCAGCATGTAATCTTCAAAAGCCTGAGCGCGTCGGGTGTCCTCAATTTTATCTTTCTGCTCCATCAGGTAGCGGGAATTATCAAGCTGTGCCTGCTGGTTTTTAAGCTCAAGACTTTCCTGCTGATAACGCAGCGCCAGTTGTTCGCGTTCTCCTGGCGTTTGCACCGTGTTCAGCTGGGTTCGAAGCCCTTCAGCTGTTTTGACCCGTTTATTCGTCGCTTTGTACTGATCTTCAAGTACCCCGGCTTGTGACAGAAGCTTGTCAAATGCGGCCTGGATTTTACTGTTGCTGCTGGTCAGGCCATAACGGCTTCTGAGGTCGGTCAGGTCTTTGGTGCGACTGTAGAGATCCTGCCAGTCACTGACGGGCAGTAAGCTGTTCAGCGTGGGGTCGTTGAGGAAATCACCCAGTTTATTATTACCAGTAACCATCCCCTTATAATTTTCATACTGGCTTTTCGCCTGCGCTATGGCGTCTCGTGCAGCTGTTAGCTGGTCAAGAGCCTCTTGAGCCTGCCTCTGACCATCCATTATCATTTGTGTGAGTTCAGCGATACTGACAGTTGGTATCCCGCTTGCCATCGCAAGGGGCGGTAAACTCTGACCGCCTAACAGCAGCGCGAGGCTCAATGCTAACGGCTTTATTCGGTTACGCTTCATGCTTCATTGTCTCCATATGTTCGTTATTTACAGGCTGGCCATAGCTACTCATGCGTTCGATAAACAAAGGAATCCATACGTCCGGATCGGTTGTTCCCTTCTCCTGCCTGACGTTTAACGCAACCATTTCATCAAGGAAAGGCTTCACCCATACAGCTGGATCTTCGCTCCGCAGCCTCTCCCTCACCTTTTTAGCCACGGCAAGGTTAAGTTGCGTCGCTGACAACAGCGGCAACCAGTATTCAGTGCGACCATTAAGCGCAAAGCTCAACATGACGCCTTGATTTCCCTGCCTGACGAGCATTTCGTAGCTGTATTGTCCCAGCTCAGCTATTTTGTCGAACTGTCTGCCCTTAACACCAAATTCAGCATACTTTTCGCGTTTAGCCTGGTCGTTTGCCATCCAGATCTGAGTGATCAGCTGCTGCACGATAGAGGCTCCGTATTTGGTATTCAGCGGCTGCTCTGGCGTCTGCGTGTCCATGATGATGAACTCCCCGCGCATACGTCCTGCGTGCATAACTTCTGTGATGATATTGGCCGTGGTATCAAACATCAGCATGGCCCAGTATTCAGAGACCTGGTTAATCAGCAGTTCGCCGGGATGGCGACCATGCATTCGCTTTTTGAGGAATGTAAGGGTGTTAAGTAATACCTCTGTCTCTTCAGGGTGCTTGGCAACGTAGTCTTTATCGAGGATCGCGGTGCAGTCGAAAGCCATACGGCGAAAATCGGCGGCATCAAACGTATTTACCGGGCTATCAAGTACCCAGGCATTCATTCCGCTCCCGCTGCGCCCTTGTACTGACCTGCACCACTTGGCCAGACGTGACTTGAGACTGTTAGGCCCGGTATCCGGCAGGTACTGATGCAGAAGTGACATTGATTTAGCCGCGTGATTATGGTGCTTCATCACTGAATCAATGCCCTGCTGAGCCAGATGTTCATCATTTTCATCCATCTCACCGGCACAGACTTTCACTGCATCAAACAGCATCTGGCGAAGCTCGATTGAGTCCTCAAGCTGGAACAGCTGGATACCGGTAAATCGGCCAGGTTTAATTGAAAAATAGGAGGCACCCAGCGCCCGCAGCATGTTCTCCATAGCGTTGTTATAGTCAATCGCAAAAATCAGCGGGTTGAACCGACTCAGAAAAAACATCAGCATAGCTTCAAAAGTCGTTTTACCGGCTCCGGTCATAGCGTGTAGCGCGGTATGTCCGGGGAGCATTTTACCGACGCTGTTCTTGCCTTCAGGGCTGTTGTGCGGGTTAAGCTGATGCATTCCGCCATTGGGGGTACGCATAGGAATTACAGCTGAACCGTCTCCCAGCGGATTGCCCTTCGCTTTTCCGCCCGGCGTAATGTGCAGTGAGAAAAAGCACGCCAGGTTCTCAGTAGATCGTGGCGAACGATAGATAACATCTGTGTAAGCAGGGAACATTGTCAGCCAGGTATTGTGATTTGAGCTCGTCGAACGCACAAATTCCGAGCCGCCCGCCTTCAGCATATTTTGAAGTTCAGAACCATAGTTCACGGCTTTTTCTGGCGTCTCACCAAAGACGATGAGGCTGGCATGATGCATCCCAAATACGCGTTCGCCCTGCATCACTTCCTGTATCGCAAGCTCCAGCTCATCAGTCTGCCCTGACTCCCCCTCTGTTGAAGCAAGGTCAGATTTCTGAACCGTCAGACGATGCTTCATTTTATTGCGTTCTTCAAAATGAAAGGTCTGTGTCAGACAGTAGTCTCGCTGGATATCAAGCAGGTCGTCCCACATACCGGGACGACTCTTTTTAGGCAGTGATCGCAAATCCCAGGTGGTTGCGTAGCGTGTCGGGCCGGTATATGGCCGATTTTCAACGTAGTCGTAAGCGCCAAAACCTGTTTCACCGTCTATAACCGCATCGCCAATACGAGTGTCAGTAATGAGCACGTCATTATCCAGGCCATTAAACAGGTAGTAATAAAAGCGCCCGACTTCTGTATACAGGTATGTTTCGCTGTACAGCGATTCTTCCCGTTCTTCCATACCCAGGAAAGACACTCCAAATTCGCCCAGCATAACTTTGCAAATACGCAGAAGGTCTTCCATACGGGCAATACCATCATCCAGATCGCTGTATTTCAGTATCAGCGCAGCTGCATATCCGACCTGACGAAACTCACCATTCCGGAAGGGTTCAAGGTATGCATCAGCCAGATCCTGCAGTATCGGTAAATCAAATGTGTAGTCGCCTTCAAGGGAAGTCCGATTTTTAAAAGTATAGGTTTGCAGCATCAGGTTTCGGCCTTCCTGCTTTCCCAGCGCCTGAAAACAGCGGTTCTGTCTGACAAACTCGCGGTTCAGTACTTCCAGCTCGCGGGTTTCGTGAGCCACGCCCTTAAAACGCATGACTGCCAGCAGATGAGAACTGCCCAGCGTGCAGATGTAAGGATGAACATGGTGGCCGAGCCAGGGGAATTTCTTATTCTCCGGAGAGAAAATTTTTGCGGATAATGCGTCTCGCATTTTTTTTGCTCCAGTCAGGATTACGCGGCGTGATAAGCAGATGGCGTCCGTAAAGGCGGTTCAGCCTGCGTCTCCGCAGGCTGTACTTGAATCGTCGCAGAGCTCTGTCATCCAGTGCGCAAATAATGCGAGCGGCAAAGAATGAGAGAAGCGGGAAAGCTGGAGGTAACAACCCCCACCATCCTAAAAAATAGATCCCCGCGAAGAGACAAACGAGAAACGCCAATCCATGAAAAATGAGAACAAACAGCGGCACGCCTATTGACATAGCCACCCTGCTCATCGCGTTATGCGTTTCAAATTCAAGGATTGTGTTATCTTCGCTCATGAAGTAATGGTGCCTCCCCACAGGCTGTACGCCCATGTAGCCAGCGCCACGCTGCCACCCACTACACCAATCACGCCAGCCGTTTTGAGGTAATCAAAAAACTGTATTTCCATAGATCCGACCATTCTGGATACCAGCCAGCCGATACCGCAGTAAACCATCGAACACAGCGCAGCGATGCCACCCAGAACGATGAGGCCGGTTTTAAATTCCCGCGCGAATGTCAGGATCGGGTCATACCAGGCGGCGCTGGCCATCTGAGGCGCGAGCGCTACACACACAAGCGTTAGCCCGGTAAAGTAGCGTTGTGGCGTCAGCCATAGGGCCAGTCTGGCAATTTTAATCTTTAAAGCATCCATCATTTTTTCCTTAGTTAACAAATCAGAACAACGTCACTGGACAGGTGGCAAAAATGCATTTGTCCCGTTTTAAAATTTCTAGCCGGCGCGGGTTTCTGGCTTATCAGCCGGAGTCTGACCTTCCTTTTGCTGTTCCGGTGGGGGGGATGAAGCGGGAGGTGTTGCGGGGCGCGGATATTCGCGCAGCACGTCCCATGATTCGTATACCGGTGGCGAACCAGATTGCTGCTCTGGTGATTCGTTCTGTTCTTTTCCTATATCGTCGCGTGTGCCAGGCACCGCATATTTATCTCCTGTCTGGTTGTAACCGATGCGCTGCACGTAAGTAGTCTGTGCAAAGTTGCGTTCGGGTTTTTGCCCGGTAATGAAATTACCGGAGTAATAACAGCTGAGAGCGCGTTTCAACGTTCCGCCGCGCCGGTAGCAATCGGTGATAAGTTTTTCGAAAACAGCGAGGTTGGTACATGGATCAAACAACTGGCGAGCAGTGACGCCGTAACGGGTAAAATTGGACTGATTAATTTGCATCAGGCCGACAGAGAAATTTTTCCCGTTGGCTTTGAGCCGGTCAATGTGCTTTATGGCCTCCTCCACAGAGGATGGATAGAGGGGGTTTCCTCCAACAATGCCAATAGCGAGTGGGTTAAAGCTTGATTCTGTCCGGGCAACGTCTTTGACTGTATCCGGGTGAACCGACGCGGCACACTGCATAGCCAGCCCCACAATGGCGGCTGTAGACAGCATGGTTTTACTCCTGGATGGACTTACCTGGGATCAGGCAAAGCGGAAATCTTTATTACTGACAGAACGGCGGACCTGTTTACCCAGTACAGTGATCAGCACCATTGACCGGCGCAGGCCATCAGGTTCTTCATAAACACCCTCAAGCGCTTCAAACATGCCGTTGGTAATCTCGATAGCCTCCCCTTTCACTGGCACACTATCAGCTGAAAGTACGCCAGAACGGGCATTGATGACTTCACGCATATCACACATTTGTGAATCAGTAATAATGGCCGGGGCACCGCCAAAGTTAACCAGCCCGGACACGCCGCGAGTGTTCTTTACTTCAGTGGTATGGATTACTTCAGGATCGAAGTAAGCGAAGAGGTAGCCTGGAAAAAGAGGCGCATCGCGCATCTGGTTAAGCTTCTGACTACTGCGCATTGAAGATGTAGCGACAACCGGCAAATAACATTTAACGCCCTGGCTCAGCAGAGAAGATTCTGCACGTCGCTCCTGATTATGTTTTGCCTTAACTACAAACCATGCCGGATATATTGAATCAGTCATCATTATCTCCGTTATTTTTATTACCTGCCTTGAGGGTTTTAATTCTTTCGATCATATCCTCTTCAATTTTTCCGAGGTGATAATCGATAATGTTATGTACAACCCAGTTGGTTTTAACGCTGTAGTTTGTTATATAAGCAATACGTCGCGCAGCCTCTTCAAGACGTGCGTAGCGCTCTTTTCCAACATAAACAGATTCTGTTTTTTTGTCAGAATCTGGCTGATTTTTAGTCATATCCCCTCACGAATATAATTTGGGATCGCACCATTTAAATAAATAAAAAAAAGCACGCTTCCGCCCCTCCTTATTTTTTTTCAAAAGGCACTTAGATATTTCAAATAGTATTTTTCCTGCCTTCTTTTTATTTGAAGGCAGATGTTCATTTTCAATTACTTTGGAAAACTCTGAAAAAAAGTTTCCGCTGTACAAACGTAAAATACGTTAAAAACATTAATAGGAGTAGTCTGATTTTGTCATACTTTTGATTATTGGGTAAATTTAGAAGAAAGCGGAAAATAATAATAAATAAATCAAATATATAGAGTTAAAATCTATAAAAATAGATAATTGTAGTTTTTTACATCGTTTAGAGCAAAAAAAAACCGCCTCATCGAAGCGGTTTTATTGGTTTAATCGGATCTAACAGGCCTGACAGCTTATTAATATATTTGCATTAATTCGCAAAAGAACTACTGCTCTGAGCTGTCCCAAGGAATCCACGTTCAATAGCCTCCTGCATGTAGTCAATGACTTATCTACAGCAGGCACAGAGACATGCCGAATCCCTGCAACTTCTTCTCGTCCCAGCCCATAGCAGTAAAGCAAAGCGGTTTCCGTCTGCACTGGGGTGAGTTCAGGAAAAAGATTGTGAAACATTTTCAGATCCGTACTATTAAGACCAGCCATTACAGCCTCCTATCAGGTTGTGTGGTTAGCTGTACAGTTGGAGGGCAATTCCGGCTGTACAGCGTCCTCATTCAGTGCTTAGACAAAGTTTATACAGCCCAGTGGATAGCCTGATAAACTCATCTAGCACCAGTTTCGCTTAGAAAAACGGCTATTTTAACCGATACTTCAGTTAGCTGAAGGGCGTTTTTTCGTTTTCCCCAGCATATAATCTTCAAAAGCTTTTGCTTTATATTTATCCAGTCCGGTTTTTGCATTGTTGCAATTTTCACCAGTCATTTCACCCGCATTACATTTCTTTATTGCCTCTTCGGCTTTCTCATGGTTAGCCTGGTAATAATCAGCGTCATAGACTTTTTCGCCGCACGCGCAAAGACTCATGGCCACTAACGCGCTGACAATCAATTTTTTCATGCGAACTCCTTGTGAAAGGGATAAATTTTTTATGCCGCCAGTATCAGGAACAAAGCGCTTTCCTGCACCGGTAAAGCGCATACCGTTGCTCGATGCGCTGATTACGCCGAGACGTTTCTTTAGATTCAGTGAAGAAGTCTATCCATAACAGCAGATCATTAAGGTCGCTGCGGGACATGGCTGGAATACGCGTCTTCTGCCGGTTTACAAGTTGCACAGCGGTATGTATGATTTTTTCTGACATTGAAGCCACCCAATAGTTTTAATGTCCGGAGTCAGCCTGTTCCCGCAGGCTGGCTCTTTCGCTTTTGGACCGTATATCAGATCACGGCCAGTCTTTCATGAATAGGCTGCATAATCGCTGATGCCAGGATCTGGCGGCTTTCCCAGCGGTCATGAGCCGCCTGAGTGTTAATCCAGAAATCTTCATCCGTTTCGAACAAAGCCGCCAGCGTTGCCGCTTCAGCCACACTGATACGACGACTATTGTTTACTATCTGGCTAACAACTTTGCGTGACAGGCCCATAACCTGCCCCAGCTGCTCCTGGGTTATACCCATAGGTTTCAGGAACTCTTCGGAAAGCATTTCACCAACTGTAGTGGGTTCTGCTGCTCTTGTATCCATATTGCCTCCTCAGTATTTGTGTGGGTCCAGGTAAAGATCGTATGCGTGGCCATCACGCCAGCGGAAAATTAGCCGCCACTGAATTGATACTCGGATGCTTGACCATCCTTTAAGATTTCCCGCGAGTCTTTCATAGTTATTGCTGCGCGGAGCAAAAAGTGACTTTTCTGTTGTTGCTGCTTCTATGAGAGAAAGCTTTCGGCGTAACTGTTTCTCGATGCTGGCCGGAATGTCGCGGCTGCGTACATTGTCCAGATAGAAAACCGCGAGTGTGCTGCTGTCTCCATCCTTAAAACTACCAATCATCCTGCGCCCCTGAGTAACTTAACTTTTATTTATTGTACCCAAAAAAGGTACTTCATGCAACAATATAAGAAAACAATGAGCAAAAAAACACTCATTTACGGACAAAACATCATGGGATACTACGCCGGGACATCAGACTTCTCCGGCGATGAAGAACTTCGGTAAGGGAAATTTCGGCGGTTCCGGCGTAGGACGCCTTAACGTGAGTTTTGGTTCCACTGAGCGTTAAGACTGGCGAGCAGTGCGCAGCCTGTCTATCCAAATGCCGCTTGCGGCATAGAGGCGTCAGCTGATATTGAATATAACTCTAATGGTGAGTGACGCCGTAGCCCGGCGGAGCCGGTTACAGGATTGATAGTTTTCACCAATCTAATCCCCTTCCCTGTTAAGCCATAACCCGCTTACAGACGACTCAGGTGATGATATGCGCGGTCGGAGTGGTCACGATACGGCGTAGCCGTGTCGGGGCGTATCTCCGCGTTAGCAGGCCGTTAGGGCTGCTTACGAGCGTGTAAGTAAAGCTTTCAGCAATATTTTTTGATGCGTCTTGTGAGGTCGGAATTTTTCAGTCTCTTGAGGTTAAACGTTAGGGTTAACAGACGAGCTGTTAACCTTCACACGCTTTCAATCAAAATGCCCCGCGCTTTAGCGTGGGGAGCTACTTTTGAGGCGCTTGCGCCGATGCTGTTCGGTTATCCACTTTTTAAAGGGGATAACAGTAATGTTTTTCTTTTTTTTGGTTTATCTTTTAATACGTAAGTAATTAAAAGATAAACCAAAAGAGTAATTGTGGTATATCGTTTGCACTTCATTGTCACTTACCCACAAGCTATACAGCAGTTGTAGAAGGTCTACGCCCGAACCACCGAAAAATCCGTCATTCAGACAGGAGAGATAGTTTGGATTTCGAAAATTATTGTACGTTTAGCCTGTTTTTTGTACTGAGATTTATTGCAGACGTGCAGAATCCCCGCCAGCTAAGGCGGTAGTTTGAGGAGGTCAGGCAAAGGTTGGGGAGTAGTATTCCTGTTTGCGCTGGCGAGCTACTTCACGCTTCGCTTTCATCCTGGCTAACCCGGCTGCGGCCTTGCGCGTCCAGTTTTCAACTTTGATAGCGATTAGCCGAACATCCCCGGAGGATATGATTTCTTCCGGGTTGGCCTTAAGCAGCCTGGCGCGTTCCCGGTAGACCTGTTTCAGCGGAACGCCGAGAATGGCAAAGAAATCCTCTGTTACCTCGATGTGCTTGCAGGCACAACGAGCGTCATAAGGATTGAAGGGAGATTTTTCTGTAATAATCGCATTGAGCCAGACCAGACGGTCGCAGCCGTTACTCGCACGCGAGATTGATTTATTTCCGGCATTACTGCGAGTAGACAAACCGGCGCGATCAGAAAGGGTTTCCAGATTGTGCCTTGTCTGCCAGTCTCTTAAATCCAGATCGTCGAAGATGGCCAGCATCAACTCACAGAGCGTTTCGATGCCGAACTTGTTTGCTTCGTTGACCCAATACTTATTGTGTCGGATACGACGCCGGAGTTCATTTTTGATTTTGATACGCCCGGCTTCGGTGGCCAGCGACTTAATCCACCGGTTGAGGAACCGGCGACGCTTGCGCGAGGCAACATTATAGCAGGGGCTTTGCTTTGCGACGCCCGTAGGTGATACAGACGATTTGAGAGAGAGACTCTTTTCAGTCACACCCGCCCGCACTTATGGCGGTGAAAGGGGGTTGTGTTAGGTTATGCATTTGCTATAATCCTTCACAGGCCAGCGCCTGCTTTCGACCCCCTGATATCTGACTCTTCCGCCAAGTTGATGACAGATTTCGGGGGGTTTTTGCATTCAGGGGTTGAGCTTTCGCTTTCCCCCATCCCTGGACGCTATCGGGAACGTCCCACCCGTAAAAATTCGTAAACCATCACAATCTAGCATGATCTATCAAGTGGATCAATTCAGTTACGATAAGTTGTAGGGATAACTACTTGTTTTAACGCTATTAGTCTGATTTTTTGTGAGATTCAACAATGAAAGGATCAATCAAAGATCCTTTTCTTCAATCAGTTATCAACCAATTTGAGCTTATTTTTCGCATCTTCCAGTTCTTGTAGCAACTCACCGTATTCCTTTGCTGGGATGCAATAAAAAACAGGCTCATTGTTGCTCAGGATAGCTACAGGCTCACCTTTCCCGGCTTTCATACACTCAACAGGTTTTCTTCTGAACTCAGTTATACTCACTGAGCTGCGACTGAGTATTGTCTGAAGCATGTGCGCATTCCTTTTGTGACAGCGAACTTCATTAGCTTAATGACAAAATCACACTCGATCAAGTACAGAATTCCCATCATGATTTTGATCACAAAAATCCACTGGGCTTTTAAATCACGTTTGGAAGGGCTGTCCCGATGGTCAGCGAACGTATGTCCAAGCGGCAGCGGGTACTTTGTCATATAGTTTCCCAGTTATAATTTCTGCCAATCGATGGTCAGCAGCACTGATGAAAGAACTCAGGTCTGAGCCGGAAAGTTTGTAACTGGTATGTTCTATGACTTTTTCCAGGGTTTCACGATTTTTACAGCGACGCAGCTGCAGCAGCCAGTCTTGTTTATTGGTATGCATGAATTATCTGTTATTTAACCGCTGGCCAGTTGGTCAAACTGGCCAGCGAGATATGCTAATTTAAGCCACTGAAGGGCCATCGTTTTCCATTGACTGGTACTGCTCGTAGGTTTCGTACTGGTATGTTTCTTCCACTTCCATATTAAGATCACGATCAAGAGGTTTACCTTCCCAGGCCACGCGTTCCCCCTGCCTATGTTCAGTTTTGCCGTTAGCAAGCTGCTGTTCCCATTCGACCTTTTCTTTGCCGAGGTTCGTCAGGCTAACGCGCTCACCAATTTCTAATCCCTGGACTGCCTGCTCAAGAGTGACACCCCATACAAGCTTTTCTCTTCCTCTCTGTCCCTGAAGCTTAACGTAGTAACTGTCGTCACGTTCATCTTCCGGCTTACTCAGATCTGGCGTGAAATTATAAGGCGCTTTGCCATGCTCCAGCAGTACGCCCTCATGAGAAACGGGAGTTGGCCGCTGTGCTACGGTACGGGCATCAGATGGCTGCTCTGAGCCTTGTACATCTTGATTATTAGCCTTTATTTTGACCTCGCTTACCTCTAAAAGATCCGCTTCAAGGCTTCTGCTGCGTTCATCAAGTCTGTTGCCATCGTCTTCTCCAGTCTGGCCGAGATAAGCCAGAGTTAGCTCCTTACGCTGCTCACGCACCTCCTGCACCTTATTGTAGATTTCTTCGCCAGACATTTTCCCGGCGTTATCCTGAATGCTCTCATATTGTTTTTCCACATTCCGGAACGCTTCACGGAAGCTTTCCGTTGTGGTCGGTGTTTCGACAGCTGGCTTACCAGCCGTAATGTTTTGTCCCTCACGTTCAATGGCCAGCTCTGCTTTACGCTCAGCGAGCCGGCGATTCATCTCTTTATCAGAGAAGTGAATATCCAGCCCTTTCTGCGCGACAACCTCAATAGCTGTGTCTTTAAAGGCTTTTGTACCCTTTACAGTCAACGTACTGCCAAACTTTTCCTTCGCAAGCTCTAACGCCACTGCTACGGCTGAATCGCTGAGGCCATTTTTACTTACAGCAATGGACTTTCCCGTATCAATAAATAACGTTTTATCTGATGATTTATCGAGATAGTGAATGTTATCGCTTAGCTTTGCTTTGCGCGTATAGAGATCTGCTGCGGTGATGATACGCACCTTTTCACGTAAACTTCGTTCACCTAAATTTTCTTCAACCTGCTTGGCCATGTTCCTGAAGCGCTGCTTCGCGTCCTGCGGTCCCTTCTCTGTTTCCTCCGCTCCGCTTATCGTATTGCGATACTTGGGCTCCGGTTTAATTTTGCTTTTGATATCTTCACTGCTCATTGCTTGATACTCCTGCTGGTTGTGCCGTTGTGGCTGATTTATCATCTGGTGCGCTTTCAGTCGTTCAAACATGAGCACGCCCAGCAACTGAGTCTTATCTTTCGTGCTCAGTCGGTTATCACTGATAATTAATCTGCGCGTCTGGAAGAACTTCTGATCGGCCTGATATAGTGCGCTTCGCTGCGATCCGGATAATGAGTTTTGTTCCTGCCGTCGCTGCAGGCAGGCAGCAACATAAGACGCATTTTTAGGTACACGCGGCATAACCCGGCGAATGAGTTTGGCCTGCGATTGCTTTGGTGCCGGCAATTTAATGGAATCACTGAAAAGCCTTCTGCTGTTATGCTCAATGGCGGTTACGTCCACTATTTTCCGTGCATTGCGCGCATAAACGGGAATCCCTAATTGTCGGTTTCCTGCTCCAGATAATCCCCCTCTGACGGTAAAGGTGGCGTCTGATCTGCCCAGCTCTGGAACGCCGGTAAATCTGAATGCTTCGCGACTTCCGGCATCATTGGGGAATCCACTGATGGCAGCTCGGTACTGGTCTGCACTGCCGGCTTCGAGGTGGATTTCTGCTGTTTTTTCTCTTCCCTGGTCCGCGCCCGCTCTGCCTTCTCCAAAGCCTCCCGCGCTTTCTGCTCCTGCCGGCTCCGTTCCTTCTCGTCCCTCTCCAGTTTCTTCAGCTCCTCCTTCTCTTCCCGTCGTTGACGCTGCTGTTCCCGCTCGACGGCTCGCTGCTGTTTCTCCAGGTTCTCCCGCTCCCGCCGGCGCTCCCGTTCGTCCTTCTCTTCCTGCTTCTGCTCTTTCTCGATGCGCTTCTGTTCCGCCTGTTCCTCCGACATATAGATCAGGTCGCAATCCAGAATCTCCTCCTGCTGCTGGCCGCTCCACGTAAACGCGTGCATTACCCGGCAAAAACACCGCGCCTGTGGCGATTCTGGCTTGCCTGTCAGCTGCCACATCGCTGCTGGACAAACCTTGCACGCGATTGGTAACCCCGGCATCCCATCTTCTTCCAGTTTCAACAGCACTTCGCTGGTCACTGCCCGACCACTCGGAAGGATGTAACTCATTTTGGCCTCCAAATTTTTCATAAAATTTAAATTGTTCATCAGAAAGAGTTTTTACCTTTTCATTAATATCAGAATGCTGGTAATAACTTTCTCTTACGGATTTAGACGCTTTCGCAATATATTTAATTTCCTTTGACCGCATCGGCCATTCATGCAAGCGTTCAGAAATGATGTGCTTTGCTAAAGGTGGCTTTTTCAGTTTCCTGTCAATAAGAAAGCTGTCATTAAAGATTGTTTCCTTGAGATTGGTAAATTTCTCATCACCAGGGATTTTGACTGCTATGTACTCATTTTCTTTACCCTGATTACGAATGCGGGTTTCACCATGTTTGGATACGGCCCTGTAAAAATCCTGACGGCTCCTGATATCTGAATCGATAATTTCTTTAACTATCGCTTCTTTAAATTCTCTATTCTTGCCACGAAAATCATCACCTTTATATCTTGATAAAACATCAGCTGCATTATAAGGATTAACACGGATGTGCTCGCGTGGAGAAGCGAGATTATACTTCTGGTTTACGTACTCCTGAAAAGCCTCAAGATAACGCTCTGTGCTATTCGGATCGCCAATAACATCTGATACCTTTCCAGAGAGAAGATTAGTTTTAGGCACAACAATATGTATGTGCGGTTTTCTATCAATCCTTTCTCCTGTTCTCTTATCAAAGACTTCTTTTATCTTAGGTAAATGCGCCTCAGCATAAAAGTTATACTCTTCTTCTTCATAAGCATACATAATGAATTCACGAAACTCATTAGTAATTTCCAGAAGGGTTTCGTTAGAAACTTCATCTTCACGAAAAGAGAGTGTGAAAGTAGTATATCGATTTTGACCTCTGTCGGGGATTGATTTATAAACTCTGTCTGTAACGTCTAAATCACCATAAAGAATCACGCGTTCATCTAATTCTTCCCTACTAAAATCACGGCCATTTTTAACACCCTCCTCAAGATACTCTTTAATACCTGCATTATATCCACTAACTCTTATCAGCATCTTGCACCCCTTTTAACAACAGACTCCGAATATCAATAAGGGCATTAAGAACACGACCATAAAGACTTTCAGAAATTCTGTTTTCAAGGTGTGCGGAATTTGCTTTGTAAGCAATTTGGTTGAGGTTATTACTTGCCTTGTTGTAGTAAAATATCAGAGACTGCATATCCTTCACGATGACATTTATTTCGGCTTTCTTATTTATAACGACATCGCGAAAATATTCAGACTTAGACATGCCGGCGTCAGCGATCATCTGTTCCAGCTTTTCGAAATCTTCATGCGAAACGCGACAGGTAAGTACTCTGTCTTTGGTTTTTTTAACCGACATAACCAAGCCTTAGATCAACGAAGTTTCAGCCCGCGCAGCGGGGGGTTTCAAAGGGGTATCCCCTTTGGCGCGTCGGTTGGATACGGGATGGCTTGCCATCTCGTATACAATCGGGAACGTGCCTCTATTCATTAAACATGCGTTTTCATCACACATAAATCACACATAATGCACCGCTCATAAAAGCTTAAATCACACACATATCATCATATTTCACACACATTTCATCAAATTATGTTGACTGGCACACATAAATCACCTATTATTCATACATTATCTAGCGAACGGGGGGCATTGATGGATGATTCTATAAAGCAAAGGCTCAGCGGCCTGCTTGAGCTGCTGAGGAATCCAGACATAAAGAGCAAGCAGGCAGCATTCAACGCGTGCCATGACGATCTGACTCAGGTTAAAGAAATCGTTTCCTGGGAAAAAATCGTAGAGGTTATAAAGGATGAAACTGGCGTTATATTCGATGCGCGTACCGCTTCAAATATGTACGGCAGAAGCCGCCGGAAGGTTAAACCGCCAGAGAGTAAAGTTACTCCAAAAAATATTTCTGGTGCCACTGAGTCAATTCAGGACGTTGGCACAATTGAGACAAATAAAACTGCGGCGCAAAAGAAAGTCAGCAATCCATCTGAGCTAAGAAATTTGCGCAATCGCCACATTGATTTAGACGACCTTAAAGACGGAGATTAATATGATCGTTACTATTCTGAACTGGACCGGTACTGTAGGTAAAACAACACTGGCCGCACACCTTTTAGCTCCTCGCATGGATAATGCACCAATCTTTGCCATCGAATCTATTAACGAAACTGCGGCTTCGCTGGGCATCGATGTGGAAAAAATGAAAGGGAATAAATTTCGCGAACTCTTTAAGAAAATCATGCTTGAGGATAACGCGATTATCGACGTTGGCGCATCAAACATTGAAGAATTCATGAGCAACATGGTTAAGTTTGATGATTCACACGAAGAAATCGATTATTTCATCGTTCCTGTTACAAGTGGCACGAAAGAGCAAAAAGAAACTATATCTATGGTTGACGCTTTGGCACAAATTGGCGTACCAGCAGAAAAGATTCGCGTGGTGTTCAATCGGGTATCAGCTGACGTAGCTGATGAATTTCCGTATGTGATGGGATTCTGCAAAAAAGAAAAAAGCTTTATTGCAGATCCAAAATGCGCAATATGGGAAACAGAATTGTTTGATGCATTGTCAGTTAAAGGTCTGACTATCGATACTATCCTTAATGACCCAAATGATTATAAAGCGATGCTTCGTACCAATCGTGAGGCTTCCGAAAAAGAAAGAAATAAATGGGCAGATATGCACGGCTTGAAAGCGCTGTCAAAAAGCGTTAAACGCAATCTTGATGAAGTGTATGGCTCACTTTTCGCATAAAAGGGTAGACTATGGTCACTGATAATCCTAGAACGGCCCGTGATGCTCTTATCATCGAACTGTTAGGTGATATTGGCGCAGTGCATGACGAAATTAAGCAGTTACCTAAAAATCTGAAAGGCTCCCTCCGGGAGTCTTTGGAACTTATCGCTGATGCGGTTGAGCAGGCTGAAAAAACCGCTCAGGAACTACAGCGTGAAACTCAAAGTAACTTGAAAGCTGTGTCCGAACTAGAGATCGAAAAACTCAACAAAGAGACTCGTTCTGTAATTGAGGAATCATTTTCTAAAGCAATCAACGATGAAATGCATAAAACTGAAAAAATTGCACTCAATCTTCAAGATACGTTGCAAAAGTTTCCCTCATACTTTGGTAATCAGTATAAAAAGCTATGTTACTTAATGGCAGCAATCTTGGTGTTGGTTATCTTTGTTTGCGGCTTCGGTATGACCGCCTTATATCTTCAATCAAAAAGCTGGGAACAGAGAAGCGTAGGCATATTTAACGCCTATCAAGAGCAGCAAAAAATTATCATGACTTTACCCGATAATGAGCGTAATAAGTTTAGAAAATGATTATAATGGGAACTGTGATTTATGCAGTTCCCATGAAATCGCTTCCTGTTTCTTTTGTCTCCGACCATTACCCTTCTTCACCGCTAATAATTCTGAGGCTTCGCAAAGCGGCTTATCAGGGGGCGCGTGCGCACTATCGCGCGTCATACAAGCCCATGTTTAGAGGTATCGGCGCGATTCAGCATTCAAATTATCTGCAACTTCTTTTCGCGCCTTCCATGCCCTCCGGGCATCTAATACCCCAGCCAGCGTAAAACATCCTGCGCCCTGTATATATCAAGCTCTCCCAGATCTCGGTAAAAATCAGAGATATCTTCAAAAGCACTAAGACTATGCTTTTCAAGTTCATACAGGGCACGTTTTCTGGTTATAGCGCAGTTTTCAGCTGACTCGAAATAATCTCTACAGATACCGTCGCTCATCTTCAAAAAGGGATATCATCATCAAAGTCTGCGGGGGGCGTATTGTTAGATGGCGCGGGCGGCTGGCCAGCCGCTTCATGATTGCCGCTCTGTGGCTGTTGCGGCTGTCCCCATCCATTATTATTCCCCGCGTTCTGGCCTGCCGAAGCGCCACCGCTGCTTGCGTTCTGCTGACGCCCACCCAGCATCTGCATGGTGCCACCAATGTTCACCACCACTTCAGTAGTGTATTTCTCTACTCCGGCCTGATCGGTCCATTTACGAGTCTGTAGTGAGCCCTCAATATAGACTTGTGAGCCTTTGCGCAAGTATTCGCCCGCGACTTCTGCCAATTTTCCAAACAGCACTACCCGATGCCATTCCGTCTTTTCTTTGGTTTCACCGGTCTGCTTATCACGCCAGCTTTCTGATGTGGCGAGAGTAAGATTGGCTACAGCACCACCATTTGGCATGTAGCGGATCTCCGGATCTTGTCCGAGGTTGCCGACAAGAATTACTTTATTAACGCCTCTTGATGCCATGATAGATCTCCTTATGGCTACACCGCATGATGTGCCAGTTCATTGATTAGCCGCTTAATTGCGACGTGCGAAAGCAGGCGTTGCCTGTTACAGGTAGCGCCTATACGGAAAGTAAAGAAAAAAGAAACAGGGAAATTTATGGACTAAAGTAGGAATCTTTTGTCTAAATGACGACACACAGCAGCATACATTTTATGCGCAAGCTTCCGCCTGTTATAACTGTTCAGTTATAACAGGCGGCGTAATTAATTTGTTTCTCTAAGAATCATAGCATCAAGTAAATCTGAAGAGAAGTATACAATCGGGATATGTAAATACATTTATTTTCATTGAAACATCAGGCTTTATCCATCTTCAGCGCATCTGTAGGCTTCCATCGTCACATCTTCAAGGAAGGTGATTCCAATGGTCTCCGCGACTAAGATCCAGATACATAATTCAAAATTTTTAGCCATTCCCTATGGTGCATGGAAACGTGATTTTTATCACCTGACGGTAAAAGATATTTTGAAAAAACTGCTCTTGATTTTCCTATTAACTCATAAACCTCTTTCTGAGACAGGCAGTTGTCATTGATGATTTTTCGCAAATTTTCAGGTGTATAACCCAGTTCGTAATCTGTCATGCCTCTTTACCCTCATTGTGTGGGAAGCATTCAATCAGAAACGCCTCTGTGAGCTCTCTGTGAGGCAACAGGGCTGGGTTAATAGCCTCAGCATTGTCAAACTCATAAACCTCATCAAACGTTTTAACACGCTGCTCTTTCTCTCCGTTCATACGCTGTTCGCGTGTGATCTTCGTCCTGTCGAACGCCAGATAATGCAGCTTCAGGCGCTGGCCATCACTATAGACAGCCAGGCTTTTGGTGACGCGGCCTTTGCCGCGTCTATAAAAAATTTCTTCCAATATCTATTCCTTACTTCTTTTCATTTCAGATAAAAACCCTACAACCCTTATCAGCTCCTCCGTTGAGAGGTTTTCGACCTTGAGATCATAACCGCCGCTCCTTTCTTCAACTGCTCCGCGTATACCTGATGAGGTTACATAACCCGTTAGCGCATTATAATAACCCGACAGGCTAACCAGTTGCGAAAGCATCCCCTTAACGATTTTTTTATGCTCCTGGCTGTTTGTATAACCCTGCTCATACAGCTTGGCTTTCTCGATTTCTTCCGGCGCATATACCAAAATTTTACGCTGTATCTCTGCTGCTATGACATGCTGATCTCTTCCGGGTGACACTGTGCAGCTATGCCCATCAATACGGCAAATCCGGCTGTCTACGCTGCCATAAATTCTAAGGCGGCCTTTATCATCAGCAACACTAACAGAGTAATTTTTATATTCTGGTGAGGTCAAAAATATTCGATAGTTCCAGCTTTTATTATAATTAACCCGCCAGCTGTTACCCAGCATACGGCAAATAGACTCAAAAAAAGGGCTGTAGCGTTCCTGAAAAGTTTTCATATATATATCCCGATTGATGATAATCAGGGGGCTTTAGCCCCCGTCTTTTATGCTGCTACGCGTTTCCAACCTTTAGCTTTGCGCTGGCCGTCTGAGCCATATTTAGCGCGGATTTCATCAATCGACTGTTCTGATTTATTAAAGCGGCCTTTATGTTCTTCAGGACGGTAAAACCACTGTTTTTTCTTGGGTGCCCACTTGCATTTCAGTTCATTCAAAGCGGCTTTATGATTAAACGTTTCTCCGCTGATCCAAACCCAATTACCAATAACTTCATAAACGATACCAGCCAGACCGGAAAGGGCGTTAAGAACGTGCTCAAGATCTTCTCCATAGTTATAACGGGCACTTTCATCTTCACTTTGATATTTGTTGAGGTTATCTAGGTTAGCCATCAGCATGTCATACGCTGCATTAACGGCTTTCATCAGTTCCGCCCCTAGAGGATTACGGTCTGGATGATATTTAAGCGCCAGTTTTCTATAAGCTGCTTTAACTTCTTTCTCGGTTAGCACACCGGATAAACCAAAAACGTTTAATGCTTCTTGAATGTTCATTTATAACTCCTGGCCTCTTGGCCTTTATTGTTTAAGTGTCAGTCCGTCCCGACCTGACAAAGATATTATGTATCATATTATGATACATTGCAATCTTTTTTTCTCTCCTTACACTCATGGAAATAAGTTATTTCAACAGCAATAGATATGATAAAAATATATTTATACTTTTACTGAAAAACAAGACTATTGAAAATTACAATTCTAATTGTAGCGTATCGTAATAGAAATTAATCTCGTAAATTTTTAACTATTAAAAAGAAAATTATTATCACCTTAGCCCTGTGGGGAAGTGGTCAAAGGCTCGTGGGTGTGGGCAATCCCTGTGGGCAGGGTTTGGGCAGCTTGCTGTCCTAGCCTGTCCATAGGGTTGTCCATGCCCTTTAAGAGCCGTTCGCCGTAGGCGATTGTCCACTTATCCATAGGGTAGTGTTTGGTTAGCTCTTTGCGGGCCTCTTCCTTTGCCCGGAAATAGATTAGGAAAAAAGCTTAAAAACAGGCGTTTCGTTCCAAATTAGCGCCCAAACCAAACGAGCATTTCTGTTAACAAATAAGCAACATTAGAACCTGGCAAAATTGGCTGGGAAAACGTGATCTTTTGAAGGGGAGGGGGCTTATCTGTGACGAACCCGGATCGGGCGGGGCGCTTAACAGCCATTATGTTAAATAGAGGCATTTTTAGTGAATTTTGATACCCTCAGCCTGCATGAGATAATCGGTGAGCCTTTTATCTTCGGTGGTGCTCAGAGACGACATACCGCCGCCAGCCAGCTTTTACTTTCCGGTTAACTCAAGGTAACGTGCATATACTTTGCGAGCATAGCGCATTCGAAATGGCTCATTTGCATTTTTAAACCCTGCGTTATATGCGCCTACAGAAGTCCAATTTACGCCGTTTTGCGAAATATTTTTAGCTAGTACCCATGCGCCTACATAAATATTCTGGCATGGGTTATTCAATAAATCGTTTCTTGTTATACCCATACCGACGAGAACAGGAAGCCACGATGAATTTATTTGCATAACCCCTAAGTCCTCGCTTAAAACCTTACCGTTCTTTCTGTTATAGCCGATAGCGTTTGGATTCATACCGCTTTCCACTTCTGCAATAGCTTTAAGTAAACGATGATCTATTGAAAAACGTGCAGCTGCGTTTTTAAAACAAATATCAAAATTTACTTTAGTTGAAGCATATAATGTTTTATCGAAACAAAAGATAAGAGCTAAAATAATAAAAAATGTTCGCATATTTTGTATCCAGTAAAAACAGGTAATATGCATGTAATGAATGGCACATCCTTTACGTAGCGTGATACTAAGGAAGCCAGCATAAGAGTACATGCCATCAGCGCCGGGGCAAGCCCTGGCACGAACCAGACCCCTATGGCGGGTATCAGGTATAAGTCTCCGGATGCAAAGCATCCCTTGCGCCTAGTCAATAATGAGACCCCTTGTAGTATGAAAACAGGGAGGCAGAACAGGGCTGCCCCAGTAATCCCTTGTTCAAGTAGGTGTCCTGATCTCAACCCCAAAGAAAGCCATACGGCACCATACAGTAAACAGTCAGGTATCCAACGGGTCGTTAAATCACAGTAGGCGATGATACCTAGTAATAATATAAAAGAGGTGGCTTCTTTATCGTTACTCAGCATATAAACCAATAAACTTGGAAGAATGCAAATCAATGCAACTATCCAGCTGCATTTTATTTTATTGTTTTCTTTTTTAAGTTCATTGTTTGCTGAAATCACAGAGTTCCTTGCCCAAACATATAACAGCGGGAAAGTTTTATAAATTATAAAAGAAATAACCAATAGAGCGATTGAATACCAAATCACGGTTTATTCACCTTATATAAACAATATACCCGGACCCAATAAAAGAGGGTTTTGTTACTACTCCTGACAAAGTGTTTATGCTCGTTGCGTCTGTGACGCCAACAGATGAGCTGTTATCGGTCCAGATCATTAGTTCATTCATTAGTCCTTTTGAACTAGGGGTATATACATACCCCACGCCGTTACTTATCACCGTTTTTATTGCGGAGTTTTTTGGAAGCCACTGAGGTAATAGTAAGTTCGCGGTAACATCCCCAGTGGCAGATTTATTTGCATTCTTATATTCATCGAACGCGTATGCATAATTCATAAATTGACCTGCTTTAGACTGTTCATCAGCAATATCCCAATCCTTTTTACTGTCTCCGGATATTGCTATGGATATGCTGATAAACAGCGCACAAGCCATGATGGTTAGTGCAGAAAAGTTCATCTACGTTTCCTTACCTCGCCTTGATGATATAAATAACAGCGAAGTTTTTGGGTCTGGTTTCACTTGAAACTCTTGCCCCTCCCCATGACGTATTCACATCGCCGGTTCGGTCTGCATATTGCCTGACTTCCTCCCCTCCAGGTGTGTTTCGTGTAGGGGAGTTCGGCACGCCGTCATGAAGCGCTGTTTCTGTACCGGCTATGTGGGTATGATTTTGTAGCGCATCATTTTGATAACTCAATAGCCCGCGTCCTGAATCCACATCGCGACCAATACCGCGATCCAGACCACGTAAGAACGCACCACGAAAGTCCGGGACGGTTCCGGAAGGATAGATAGCTGCGAGCTCGGTAAACGCACCTGTATTGAATCCCTGACCATTACACTCAAGCCAGCCGTCAGGAATGTTGTAGGAGCCCCATATAGCGATTGTACCAACCGGTACTCCGGAACTCTTCGTCCAGCGCCCGTTAATGCAGGGAACTGAATCACCTGTGCTGTCTTTGCCGATGATGCCGGACGGGGAACAGCTGCCGCCGATAGTGACCGTCTGCGTTGGATAGAGGTATCGTGCCTGCACCGTATTCTGGCTAATCACGTTTGCATTACTGGTAATGTTACCTGATGCGTTGATTGTTCCCGCGTTAAGCGTACCGCTCACTGTGCCATTATTTGCGTTGAACGTGCCGGTCGAGGTTGTTCCGGTAATACTGGCATTCTGCGCGGCGACCGTGCCGGCATTGTTTATGTTGTTACCGCCCATGTTCAGCGCTGTACTCATTGTGTTGAGCTCTGGCTTACCCGGTACAGCTTTGCGATAAAGATAATCGTTCGATATCGCGCCGTTCTGGTAAAAGCCTGCGATCACTACATGGCCATTTCCCGGATTAAACCCGCCAAAAGCAGACAGATTTTCACTCCACGCACCCAGCGCACCTTTTGCAATACCGTTGTCGATATAGCCGCCTGCCGCGCCTATTTTGGTAGCAATTTTACTGGCCTGGCTGATAGTGAGATCGGCCCCGCCAGTAAGAAACGTCATGGCATGGAATTTGCCATTTGCAGGTTCATATATCCGCGTCTGGTAGGTCGAGGAATAGTTATTAGTACTGGGGAACCCATTTGGCAGATAACCGGCACTGACAAGCATAGGTACGGTCAGATTGAACGGAACGGTCGGTGATGCTGCAGCAGCGATAGCCGTAGCGTTGTCGCCAATGTACTTATTTACAGCTGTCTGAACCTGTTTAGCCTGGCCAGCTGCGATGTATCCGCGATACTCGTTGACCATCCAGTTTGCAGCCGGAAAAACCACGCTCACGATAAATATAAAAGCGATCCCCAGTTGAATAGAGGATTCCGTTACGCCCGCTATACCCCTTTTCATTTTCTTTATCATCGATTCTGCTCCGGGAAACTATATTCCATAGATCTGAATTGCTCGCTAAGTGATTTGAGATTCCCGGCTGCTATTTTTGCCCGGATAGTATCGGCACTTTTCGCATGTCGAAAATTAAAACCTGATATCTCTACATTACGTTTAATTATCTGTTCGTCTTTGATAATGGAATTCATGACCTGATGCGCGACCACATATAATGTGGTTGCAACGTGTGATTTCGCGTTGTCGCTGAATTCTTCGCAAAACATAATGTAGCGTTCTATCGCTTCTTGAACAGATGAAGCATGGATAGTGGATACTACGAACATGCTCAGACTTGCCTTGAGGACTTCATGAGCCGTCGCCCCGTCACGAATCTCTCCCAACAGAAAAGAAGTAGCGCCCATGCGGAATGCCTTTTTAGTGGCTGTCGCATAGGTTTCATCTCCACTGACTTCCAGTTGAATGCATCGGCCCTGTCCGTGACGCCCCATAAGCATCGTCTCTATAGGATCTTCAATGGAAACGCCCAGATTACCGGTGCTGGCTATGCGATGACCGAGAACAGCAGCCGCAGTTGTGGTCTTCCCGCTACCCATCTCACCGACTATAAGAAAGAGTCCTGTTACATGCGGAATCTCAATTGATGTACGCAGTGCTGAGTTAAAAGGTAAAGATTGAATCGGCATTATCTTTTCTGGTGTCTGCCGTATTACCAGATTAGTCCCGCTAAAAAGGGTAATAGTAACCCGGTATAGCCGCGAATCATGTACTACGGAAAATTCCGTGAGACTTCTTTTTTTAAACTCAGACAAACATTTCTCTTTAAGAATCGCAACATCTGCCTGCAGCTCATCGGGGATTTCAACCAGATACGATTTAGCGCCTTTCAATCCTTTTATTTCTGCATAATCATTCCCGATATAAATATCAATAAAGTCACTTTCTTTTAAACACGGCATAAACGTACCTGTTTAACCGCCCTTTAACGGGCGGTTTTATGTGATTAAGATTTAGTTGTAAAGACAATGGTGTTGGTTTCTGCCGTACACGCAGCTGTCGCAGCTGCAGCTGTCACTTCACCAGAAATTGACTGGTTATTAATTTTTGTTGATTGCAAATCAGGAGTACCAATAGATTGCGCGACTTTCACACAATCTTTTGTAGAAAGGTCGGCGTCAGTTACCGTAAAGCCAATTCCATTACCCTTGACTGTGACCAGCCCGCCAGAACGGTTGTAGATCTTACCACCAGATACCGTAACGTTGCTGGGTACGGAACCTGCTGCAATGAGTGAAGCTGAATAATCGTCAGTACCATATCCACCATTAGAACGGAGCTGACGGGTTTCGTTGATAAGAGTATTAATAAGGGTGACTTCTGATGTTGCATACAATTTATAGTAGGCGATAATGCCAGTAGCTAACACAATGGCAATCATTACTAACTGACCTCCTACTGAGGTGATAAAGTCGGTTATACTTGCAATGCCACGCTTCATATTTTTCATGATTATTTCCTTTGCTAATTAAATTTAATTTACGCGATAAACTTCTTTTACATAATGTATTTTAAACTTCACCCAATGATGAGGAACTTAAAACAGACGATATTGCAACGACAATTAACTAGTAAAAAAGAAAGCGCGTTGTATTAGATCGAACATTACTACGATCAGAACACTGATGATTACGCCGCATCCTAAAATACTCACTATTTTTAATCTCTCTGAGGTTTGCTCAACTCCTTTGATTGTTTTATCAAGCCATTTTTCCGCAAATCTTTTAAGTGAGCCGCTACTGTTGTTTGTCTCAAATAAACTCTGCATTTTTATAATGGCATCTTCGCCGGGGAACTCATATCCCGTAACATCTAATGCTGTACCTAAATTCTCTTCTCCTGATTCAATAGAGCGGCCAACGGCTTCCAGTCGTTCGGCCAGCCAGTCAGAGCGGCAGGAGTGAAGCATTTTAGTTATAGCCTCTTCCATTGGGATTCCGACCGACATCATAGCGTTAACATTAAGGATAAATGTTGCACCATGAAATTTCTTGTATATCGAATATGGCGGTAATTTGTCAGCATAGAACCGTATATTCCCGGTCCAGCGGCTCAGGCTTTTGCTTACCATAAACATTATGGTTGCGATTATTATTATCAGCACCCAATAATAACCGGTTAAAATAACGTATAAGTAATAAATGCAAAGTTGAATTCCGTTCCACTGTTCAATCGGAACTGACTGTTTCAGAACAGGAACAAGCAAAACACAAAATAGCGTAATAATGCCCATGACCAGAGAACTCATATAAGCCACTATGCCCGCCGCTACCTTTACAGCACTCATTATACGCCCGGTTCCTCCTGCAATAAGCATCGCACTTTCAAAGCCATCAGGTAACTTGCCGGCTTCATCGCAAGATTGAATAATGCTTAGTTCCTGTTCCGGTAGCCATTCACGCAAAGACTCTGCGAGCGAGTGACCGCCAGAGAGGTTATCAGCGCACTCCTGTAAGATCTGAGCGATTGGATTACCAGGTTTCTTTCCGCGCCGGGAGTAGCTGGCTATAAGTTTTTTGAGAGCATCTTCCGCGCTCAGACCGTCAAGGGAGTACTGTCTGAAACTATCGTATATTTCTATGCGGTCATCTGCGTTTAATGTTTTCTGATATAAATAACGTTCAATCCTGTTCATAAAATTTATCGTCTCTGTCTAAGTTACAGATTGATTTATGTGTGATTACGGGGTCTATAACGCCTTTATTAATTAAACGGATCGCATTTTCAGTAAGGGTTACGCCATTTTTATTTTTACGCCAGTAATCATAAGCGGCAAATTTCCCCTGATTTTCATAAAGCCGCATAAACTTGGAATCAGTTTCAATAACCTCGAAAACACCGGTACGCCCCTTAATGCCGGTATAATTGCAGTTTACGCAGCCAGCCGGGTTTATCAGAAATACACCATCAGTCTCAGTGTATTGCTCAATGACTTCACGAAATAGTTCATCAACTGTATGCCGATACTTGGTGTAACTGAGCTTGCAGGAGCAGAGTTTTTTTACCAGCCTTAGACCTATGAGACAGGTAATGAGTGTTGCATCAGTTAGCAGGTCCTGGTCAACGCCCCAGCGCCTCAAGCGCTGCAGGATATCTATTGGGTGGTTGGTGTGAATGGTAGTAATACCGATATGGCCAGTCTGTGCGGCCTCAATCACACCGTTCCCCGAAGTGCTATCTCTCACCTCTCCGATATAGATCGCGTCAGGGTCCAGACGCATGAGGTTACTTATCGCCTTCGCCCACGCCTGGCCCAGCTTCTGGCTGTCGTGACGTTCAGTGATAATTAGAGGGGTTTGAAAAACACCCTCTATCGGCGATTCTATCGGGTCTTCAACTGATATCGGGTTCATACCCGGATTCTCAGCTGCGTAGATTTCTGCCATCGCCTGAGATAGTGTGCTTTTACCGTGGCCTGTAGGCCCACTTGATAAAATGACCCCGGCAGGCTTGGCCAGCGCACGCCGGATAACTTTTTCCTCTTCTGGCTGCAAACCCAGCTCCTGAAGCGTATTAGATTTCCTGCGGCGCGATATCAGACGGATGACGACAATCACGCCCCCGGATGAGCCCGGACGACTCGCCAGGCGCCCTGTGCTGAGGCCGAAAGGCTTAACATATTCCTCGCGGATCTTGCCTTGTGTAGGCTCCTGATAAGAAAACGTGCCGGCACTACGCTCATCACACATAGAGTTATAGAGCGATTGAACGAGTAATTTTCCCTCTTCAGCCGACTGTTCAAACTGTGGCATAGCAACGCGCGAACCATCGATGCGAAAAAGAAAACGCGTGAAGGAACCGATCTCAATGTGCAAATCTGAAGCCCCCATATCAACCGCTGTCTTGATGATATTAAGGATTTTGTTTTGCTTATCCGACTCGGAAGCCTCAATAGCCTCACTTGTCTGGAATATATGACTTAATTTTTCCAACTGCTGACGCGTGATATATTCGGTATTATATTCGTATTGCTGATCGCGTAGTTTTTTTCTAAGGTCAAAGTAAAGTGTATTGTCCTGAATATCATTCATCACAAAAAGTCGGCACGTCTTAGTAACTTTATTCTGGATAAGTTTCGCACTTTGAACAAGTACATCAGGCGCTTTATCTAACACTTTATTTAACGAAATAAGGCTATGTGATTGCTCACTGATTTCGTGCATGGTTCACCCTTAATTTAATGGAAAGATTTTACCATCGGTAATGCGCTTAACGCTTACACCGTTAAGTGTTACGCTCACAACCTGATAATTTCCACCAGGCAACATCTGGCCAGCCATGACAGTTCGGCTGGTCCCGTCAGAAAGGACAATCACCGCTTTCCGACCGTTGATTTTTACCAGCGATGGAAGAGTTTCACTACCGCGCTGATTGGCCTGATTCCCGACGGTATTTACTTGGGCGACTTCGGTATCGCTCTCTGCATTAGCAGCTTTTTTTGCTGCGTTAGCCGCTGCCTGAGCCTGGTAATAAAAACGCTCTTTTTGCAGTTTATCCAAATCATCAAACGTTCCTGTACTTGCATGGGCGATGCCGCATGTCGCCAGTAACAGGGTTGCTGCGAGACGGACTAATTTAATTTTTTGCATACAATGAACCTGTAATTTTGTACTGAATTGAACTGTTATTTTGGTCCAGGGTGTAATTGATTTTATGAATCCTTACGCCCGGAAAATCATCATTAATAAATACCAGTTGTGCTGGCACAGCCGTATTAACTTCAAAGGTGTACTCAACCCAGTCCTGCTTGGGCAAATCTTCACCGAATTCATTTTTCTCAGTTTCTTTAACAGGCACTGCGTTAAATGCCGCTTCAATATTCACTGACTGAAAAAGTGATATAACCTTTTTAAGCTGCTCATCACTGCTTGTAACAGGATCGTCTCCGTTTGCTTTTACCTTCTCTGAAATTGAAAAATTAACAATGGAAGTCTGATTAAAGAAAAACTTTGTATCAGCCCCCAGTAATTTTTTCACAGCATCAACGACCGCCTGTGTGGTCACTGCTGAGTTATCCGGACGCATAAGGGTAACGTTCATTTCGCCACCAGTGCATTCAAGCGCGCTGGGTGTCCAGCCCTCTATTGAAAGAGGTATCTTTGCGCCCATTGACTGGCACGCGTGCAAAAAATTGATTACTGATGGCGTATCTATCCAGGGGTGTTTAAGCTTTGCCAATGCAGCCTTATAGCGCGCGTCCCTGTTTATCGTCTCAATCCGCAACTGCTCAGCGGCAATTGCCCTCCTTTTCTGCACCTCTCTTTGTTCATTTTCATGTTCAATGAAAGCGACAGCGCCAATGGCCATAACTGCCGCCACGGAAAGGAGAATTAGCTGATTTTTTGTCATGCCCCATGTAAGCGGCTTCAATCTGTAATCTTTCTTCAGATTTTTTGGTATCAGCAGATTTTTTAGGTGAATCTCGTCGGTAACAAAGGGAAAATCTGTATCTGAATAAACCGGTATTTCCATACCGGTATTGTTACCACGCAGATCGGATTTGAGATCGATTACGTACTGCTGAAGCTCTTCTTCTTTATAAATCTCGTCTGAGTAGGGATGAATGCCGCCTTTAAGCGTTTTGCCAACCAGGGTGAATAGCTTTTCACCTCTCTCGTTCTCACCCAGGCTGACAACCGCGATACAGCATCCCTCAAGAAGGGATGCCAACGTAACAACCAGTGAATAACCACCGCGCAACTTCTGACGGGTTTTAGGGGCAAAGCCTGCCTGTGTGGAATCACTTTTCCTGATTGCCACAACGTCCAGTTTTCTTTCCCGACCAATTCGCCTCACTTCTTTCATCAGGTTACGGGTTGTGCGTACAGTTTCCCATTTCAGCCCGACCACAAAGCGGCGTTTGTTGAACTGAAGAATGTGAATTTTGCTGTCGTCGGCCAGCTGAGCCGCGCGCGGGTTTTGCGCTCCTTTTTTATTAGCGAACATATGGCGTTACCGTAATGACAAAGCTTTGCTTTGTTTTCGCACCTGATAACAGGCCGCCGAACAGGATGTTGTTAGGCGATCCGGTTCCCTGACGATTTGAATCATTGGTGTTCTGTTCAAAGCCGCTCATGATGAGCGTCTGCCCAGGCTTCAGCCATACGCGTTGCTGCAGCGAACGAGTATCGATATCCGGCGCTTCAATTTTCTGCGTATCCGATGTGATGGTTCGGATCTGCTTGAGGCTGGAGATATCCATAAACATGTTCAGCATCAGCCGGTCTGAGTCCTTCAGGATCTTAGGCAGGATGGTGATATTGGTGCCTGTCGTCACGCTGCCAGGCGTCAGTGACTGCGTTGGGACCGTCGAGTTACCGGAAGAATACGCCGTGGTAGATACATCTTTCAGATACGTTGTCTGCTGGCCAACAAGAACCGGCGCAGCCGCCATGTTGGTTGTCATGATCGTACTGGTTTTCACGTCTGAGACATTCGCCTGCTTCGACAAGGCATCAAGCAGGAACGACGAACCCGCAAACTGTGCAGCTGAGCCGGTCGCAGTGTCCAGGACGTTAAAGCCGCCAGAAATAGCATCGCTTGCCGTGCCGGTATTGGTGTTGGCCAGAGATAATCCGTACTTACCGCTCAGAGATTTCCAGACAAGCCCCCAGTCAATGCCGACCATATCGCTTACGTTGGTGTTAACCGTATAAGTGACGACCTTAAAGATTACCTGACGGCTGAGCGTGCTGTTTTCATCAGCAAGATAGTCTCCTACGCGGCTCACCACATCCGGCACGTCTGTAACCATGAGCGTGCCGGTTGTGGCGTTAAGACTGAGCCGCCCGATACCGGGGGTCAGCATACTTTCTACGGTGGTTTTCAGGTCTTTATACAGATCGTTGCCCATCTCAACCGTGGAGGACATGGTTGAGCCGCCAGATCCAGACACGCCGCCAGATGAGCCTGAACCAGAGCTGGAGTTATCGGTGCCGGTGGCGTTTGACAGGCCGCTGGTAACAGTGCCTTTCAGTGCGTATTTTGCATCGGCTGGCTGAATATCAAACCGGCGCGTTTCGAGGTAATAAAGCACAACATCGCCGTTGTCATATTTCCATGAAATACCCCAGCGGCCAGTTGCTATATCAAGGATGCCACCGAGGCCGCCAGAATAACTGAGATCGGTCAACAGACGTGGCGACGACGCCTGTACTGCAGCGGTTGCGCTGGCGTCGGCACCGAATGAGGCCAGCGGCTTCATTTCGGTTGTGTTCATTACCGGGGACGGCACTGATTCAAGCCGTTGCGTGCGTGAGCCGCCCTCACTACTTCCGCTGCTGAGATAGGCTGCAGCATCAGGTGTTACACGCACCCGAATATGGCACTGCTCACTGATATCCTGGCTGAACTGGAAAACGTCCTGGGGTTTAACCGCCTTATACGTCACCTGGCAGTTTACGATTTGTCGGGGCGCGTCATACTTCGGTTTTGGAAGCGGGACTGCGTTGACATACTGGCTGTTCTGAAACTGCACGACAGGATAATTATTCCCCATCTGATGAATCATGGATGAAGTACTAACGCCTTCATCCTCAGCCACCTTTTTTACTTCATTCATGCGCTGCATCGCGCAGCCCGAAAGCAGGAGTGCGATAGTTATTGCTGTTAAGGTTATTTTTTTCATGGGTAATCACTTTTTGTCGCTGATAACGATGAGGCACTGATTGCGATAACCACTCACGTAAAGCGGAGCCTGTGCCGTTCGGTAAAGAGTAAAGAGCTGGCTGGTAGCGTCTTCGAACGTTGCGCTGCTGAACGACAGCGGATAATCAATCGAATAGTCAGTGTCTGTGTCCCAGCGAATAATCCAGTCTCGGTGAAGTGCAGAGCATTTTTCTTTCGCAGCCCAGGATGTGTAACCTGCTTTTAGCGTGGTTCCTTTGCTGATAGTCCAGGTTTTTAGAACCGGCATAAGAATGGCCGGTTTGTTAATGATGGGTCGCTTCACAGCCTCTGTGACGATCGGGATAATAGGCGGCGAAAGTGCAGCCTCACTAAACAACTTCCTAGTGGGGGGTGCAGCTGTTGAGGAAGTGGTTTTGCCAGGTTGCTGCGGAACAACTGCTACCGTTTTCGTGGCTGCCGGCGCGGTAAACTTAATCATTACCTCTTTGCGCTGATCGTCAATCAGTGGTGTTAGTCCTGCAGTGCTCAGAGACTTCCTTAATACGTATGGCCATTGGTCGTTTCCGGCCCACGATAATGTTCCACGGAATCGTTCAGATACATCAGGCGAAAGTTTCACGTTCCATGAAGGGGGTACAAGGGCTCGCACTGCCTTATAAAGAGGAACGTTTTTGCCGCTGCCGGCAATAAAGCGGTATTTATCCGCATCAGCAACCATCCCCGGCGATGCCGTATTCAATACACCGACACTTGCATTTACTGCGCGTTGTGTGACCGGCGGAGTATTTATTTTCTTTCTGTCTGCTGCTGCAGTCGGCTGAACAGTAACAGGTTCAAAATCAACCCAGTCACCCTTTGGCTGAGGGAGCTCTATCGGAGAGCTACTACACGCAGCCAGAGAATTAATAATCAGCCCGGAAATAATGAATCTTTTATTGAGCATTTCTATTCCTTTTGCCGCCTATTTTCATTGTCGCCACCCTGTTAGTTAAAAAATTAAGAGGCTCGATTTCAGCCCTTCAAACGGCCAAACTTTTTAATAATGTCGTTAATAAATTGTGCGGGAGCCATGCTTGCAGGGCATTCCTGCATGAGCATGTCTTTCCGCGCATCGGCGGTGTGGTCAGGAAGAAAAGAGCCTTTTTTCTTCACCTGTTTTTTAAAGAATTTTTTTATCTGGCTCTGGCAACCATCTTTATCTGCGCCGCTAACCTGCCCCCACATACACAGAGTCATATTGCAAGGTTCGTCAGCTTTAGCAGGCAGGTTTGCGCCTGCAGCCATGCACAGCACAGCCGCCGCTATCACGGTTTTTTTCATTTTTAGTACTCTTAATTTAATTAGGGAGGGTTATTTCTGGTTATTCACTTGCGGAACATCGGCACGTTCACGGCGCGATTTTTCTTTCAAAATATCATCGCCCTGCGGCCTGGCCAGTTTCAGGCTCTGATTTTGTTTCACCACGCTCTTTACCATACCTTTCAGCTTCTCCGGATCGCCTGTTGGCACAACCGGTAAAGGATAAATTTTCGTGTCGGCCCGTTCCTGAAAAATCTTTTCTTTGTACCACATGATTTTTTTCGCGCGGATTTTCATCTTTGGCGTTTTATCTGTGGCGGACATAAAAATCAGCTCATCCTGATAAGGCAGATCGTCTACTTCCTGCGGTAATAGCAGCGGTCGCGCCTGAAGCGTCCAGCTACGTCCTCTCGAACGCCGCTGCCCGTCAGAGATACCAGCGTTATCGGATGGCACCTTGACAGTGGTTGTTCCCAGACGTTTGCTGTAGGCAGTGGCTGCTTCAATATCTCCAGGGGCAAAAACAATATTGATATGGAAGGTATCCATCAGCGCCTTTCCGCCTTCTTTCCCGTAACAGTCGTTAGCGCACAGCTGCATTTCATTCTGGAAGATAATGAGGAAGCGCAAGCCAGCTCCGCGAGAAAGCGCCGGCGCGGTTTCCATTACTTCGATACGCTTCATAACCGCGAACTCATTCATTAAAAACAGCAGCTGATGCTTGAGTCGCAACGATCCATCTTCACAATGGCCGCCGTGTTCTGGCATTACTTTGCTGTTTTCGCGAATAGCCTGTGAGTAGAAGAGGTTCATAAGCGGGGCGAACTTCTTCATTTCCCCTTCAGTCACGCAGAAATAAACAGTCGTCGCTTCTTCGCGTAATTTACTGAAGTCGATATTTTCAGCCGGGTTATCACTTTCGGTAAGCGCCAGCGCCACCGTCTTTTCTCCGTAGATCGCAAGCCGAGGTGTAAGAAAACCGACCAACGTCGCAAAGTCTTTAGACTTGGACTCAGATACGATCATCGTCATTTCGCGTACCGTCTCATCTGACAGGGGCTTGCCTTTACTGCTGCGCTCGTCGATTTCGCGCTGCGCCCATACGCCGAGCTGAGCACCCAGCGAAGCAATTTCGTAGACCTGCGGCAACGTTAGCGGATATTCATCTTCCGTTTCGATAATAAACAGGGAAATGGCCACAAAAATATTGCCTGCCTTAACAAACCAGGACGCGTTTTTTTCGTTGTCCGGTACGTAAAGCGATGAGGCCATTGTACGCAAATCGCCTAAACGCCACAGGGCATCACGGCGGATAGCACGGAACGGATTCCAGCGGTGCGTTTCCAGCATACCCGGCGAAAATCTGACAACCTTCTGACCACATGCGGCCCTGAATCCCGCTGTTTTGTACCAGCTTTCAAACTTCACATCGTTCAGCACAACACTGTGCGGATAAGAAAGCATGTTAGGGATGACGATTCCAACATCCTTACCGCTGCCTGGCTGCGCGGCCAGCATCATATATGTCTGTCCATATGCCGCAAGAAAGTTATTGGAATAAGGGTCTTTCCCCATCAGCAGAGCTGGATGTTTAGCAATCCTGGTCTGCATTGGGCGGCCATCGATGATTTCCCATCCATCCGGCAACCTTTCTGATTTACTTTTCACTTCTCGCTCTCCGTGTACCAGATTTTCCGCAGTTCGCGACGATTAGCAAAGCGCGCTTTGCCATGAAGGTTGTTCTGGCTGTTGTCAGTTCTGGCCAGAACTGAAAGAAGCGTGATCCCCGTTGGCAGAAAAGTGATTACAGCTGTCACACACCACGCCCAGGGCAACATAGTCTTGCCCTTATTGGTCAGTGATATTTCTCCCTGACTCAGCAGCGTAAACAGTCCCGGCGCATCCCGGTGATACCCGGTCATCAAATACCATGCCCAACCGCCCGCATAGAGCCCGATCACGAAGCAAACAGCCGTAAGTAGCAGAATCAGTAGAAACAGCTTCAAACTCATGCAGTTGTCTCCCTTGACAAATTCAGTGCTTTTTCCAGCGATGCGCCATTAAGCAGTGCCAGCTTAATTTCCGGTTCGTAGGTGACGCTAAGAATCTGCGTTTTCTCCATAT
>NZ_MOMB01000065.1 GCF_002752165.1 Erwinia sp. OLFS4 | reverse complement strand
TAAGCGTAAGTGAGTTGAAACACGCGGTGGCAGTCACGGCAGCGAAATCTGTCATAGCCTTTAGGGTTCTGACCATGGCGGTAAACCTGAACAGACTGACAACGGGGACAATGAACGTTAACGCTGGCCATAAGAGAACCTCAAAAGCCCGCATTATACATCAGATTCAACCAATTAGAGGCATCACCGGGGTCTGTGCCAAAACCATCCATACCTACAAAAATCTGGTAAAAACCAATATGGGATTTACCAGAGATTCTGACATTGCTCACTGGTTATCAACAATGAACATGATGACAGGCAGGAAGTTATTATGATCATACTGATATTAGTACTTTTGATTGTTATCATTTATACTTTGTACAAACAGAGAAAACTGATGGCAACAAAACGGATCATGGACAGGAGAGCAACTACAGGGAGGCATTATTTTGTGGGAAGAAGAACGCATCATAGCAGCATCAAGAAAATTAATCGGTAGAGAAATCAGAAAAGCACGATTAAAAAAGTTTACTGAAAGAGAATTCAGCCACCTTCTTGGCTACAGTCAGCAACATATTTCACGAATCGAAAGAGGAGTATCACCAATAAAAGTCGATATTTTTTTGCAAATATGCCTGTTACTTGAGGTCAGTCCTCATATAATTATTGAGAAATGCCTCAACGAGGCCATTTCATTTAATCTTAACTCCTCTGCTATATAATATATTATCAAGATAAAAATCATATAGTGACAGATATAAGTTAAAAACCAGCCGGTTATAATTTAAAAGCCACCGGAAGAAACTTAACCAGTGGCTTTACTTGTTATTAGCGACAGGTGATCACTATGGCTGCCACGCGAGCCACCAGGATGCCATTGGCATCGCACTGACGCTGCACACCCCCGCTCAGTACCGGGTATCGCAACAACCACTCATCCTGTCAGGCATGCTTCACCTTCCGGTACAACCCGGTGCTTAATGGCATATATTGCGCAAAAAAATAACGGGCCGTCATGCACCCTCACGCAATCTTCAGACTGAATATGCCATAACCATATGAAATATAGATATTAAAAGTATTTATTGCAGAAGCATATAATTAGCACTATTTTAGATTACCTTATAATTATTTCCATTAACCCATTCGGGCAACCCCATCATGCCGGTGATAAAAATCCAATGCAGGCAGTGCGGCCATGACCGCTTCAAAGCGTCAATTAACTCAACGCAGGACGATCGGGTAGCGAGCCTGTACTGCGCAGAGTGTAGCGCAACGGTCAATGTCGATGATGTTGTCTGGTACCGGGATGACTATGTTGCACCCGGCACCTTGCCACAGCGGGAAAATGTGCCTTTCAGTGACGGATTTTATATTCTGCCGGGTGCCTGATGCTGTTATTGCAGGCTTTGTCCTTGCGGTTATGCGTCAAAGCCACCTGGAGGGCCGGTTAAAATAACCCAGGCTGACAGGTCAGGGCGAAACCGGCGGCCGTGGCGAAAGCTTATTTTTCACTATCGTCAGTACCGCCAGATAAACCAGCCCTAATCCCACCAGGATTAAAAATTTATAACTCAGCAAATGAAACATACCGATGCCGGCAATGCCACCGACGAGAAAGGCCGTGACGGTAAAAAAGTGCAGCCCCGGCCGCTCAAGATAGAGTGGCGCCTCTTTCGGCGATGCTTTTCTGCGTAACACATCAAACAACATCGCCAGCTCAATGCCGATATCGGTAGCCGTACCTGAAACATGAGTGGTACGGACACGCGCGTTTGAAATACGCGTGACCACCGCATTTTGTAATCCCATCAGAAAGCTAAGACTAAGAATCAGCAGCACTCCGGAGGCTGCCGGCATCAGCCAGCTTTCAACCGCGCCCAGCGCCATGAGTGCCACCCCTTCGATAAAAATATTCACCGCATAAATAGTGCGAATGCCTCTGCGTCTGCCGGCATTGACGATCAGGGTTGCGCAGGTGGCACCCGCAATAAATAACCCGACCAGCGACAGAAAAAACACGCCAGCCTGCAGATTTGCTTTGGCAAGATGATCGGACAGTGAAGAGACATTACCGGTCATGTTGGCAGAAAAAAAACCAACAATTTCAAATGCCGCAGTATTAAGAGCACCGGCAACAGCAGCTAAAGTACAGGCCAGGCGACTATCGGTATTGATAGTCCTGGCCTCATCGGTTCTGATTAACATTGAGCGAACTCAGAAGATACGCACGAGCACTTATCATCTTCCAGTTCAGCCGGCAGTACAAGTCTGTACCCTTCAGCGCGCCGTCCGCTGGTAACTCAGTGGAAGTTAAACTGCTCCGGATGATTCTCAAGGCTGCCGCTCAGGCGGGCAAAGAGAACCGTGCGAATATCAACCGGCTGATCCTCACCAACATTCAGCCAGCGCAGTTCCTGAGTGGCATTTTTCTCGTGGTATTGGGCATACACCGCATAAATCTGATGGGATTGCGGCGCATACATCACCGCAAACTGCTGGGAAGGACAGTTATGGGGTTTGCAGCCGGACATCACCTGATATTTTACGCCGGAAACCTCCACTTCGATCGCCGGGGAACCGGTTCCCCCCTGCTTCACCCATGCCGGTAATTGTGCTTTTGCAATCAGGGCGCTGTAAACTTTTTGCGTCGCTGGCGCGGTGGCGAAATCGGCCAGGTAAAGCGGGTTAGCGTATGAAAATAAAGGAAAGACACTCAGTAACGTGGCAATAATCAGCTTTTTCATGGATAAAATTCCATTCCGTTGGTGGTAGATAAAAACAGCGTGTTCTGCCAAAGTATAGGGGATCTTTGCTGCGGCGTCAGGCCCGTTCGCCGTCAACGCTGACAGCAGGTTGTGCCTGTCATTGTCAGAAGCTTTTTCCTTTTGGATCAGAAAATGCGCTGTCTGATATCAATGGGCAATATATTGATATGGATCAGTCTATTAGGCATAATGCAACGTAATATAATTAGCAACATGGGTCGTTAGCTCAGTTGGTAGAGCAGTTGACTCTTAATCAATCGGTCACAGGTTCGAATCCTGTACGACTCACCATGCGGTCATCGTATAATGGCAATTACCTCAGCCTTCCAAGCTGATGATGCGGGTTCGATTCCCGCTGACCGCTCCAGCAGTTTTGCACCAATGAATGATAGCTACATACACATGCACTTTGCGCGCCCGGTCATGCAGGCTGCTTATGCCAGCCTGGTGATAGCGGTGATTTTATTTCTGCGTCAACCTTCCCCTTGCATGAGGGTTTCAACAAAAGCCGCAAACTGACGAGCTTTAGCCGTTGCCATACGTCCTCCCGGAAACACCGCCCACAAATCTATCGCCGGTAACTGCCATTCGGGTAATAATCGCTGCACCATGCCCTGCGCGATTTCCTGCGAGAACATCCAGTCGGATGCCACAGTAATTCCCATATGCGCCAGCACCGCGGCACGCACGCCTTCTGCGGCACTAAGATGCAGTCGTCCTTTAAGTACAACGCTCTCAACCCGGTTATCGCGGCTAAACTGCCAGCTATCATTTTGCTGGCTGAAAACCAGCGCATCATGCTGACTGAGTTCGCCAGGATGGCGCGGATAACCATGACAGCTAAGATAGTCTGCCGTCGCCAGAACAGAACGTGGTGAAGTCGCCAGTTTACGCGCCACCGAGCCAGAATCCTGCAGGGAGCCCATACGCAGACAAATATCAATGCCTTCCGCCACCAGGTCGATGGGACGATCGTCGAGCTTAATATCTATTTTCAGCTGCGGATGCCGCGCCATAAATTGAGCGAGATGTGGAATCACGTGCAGCCGGGCAAAGGTCGGTGCGGCAGCCACGCGTAAAATACCAGAGAGACCTTTGTCGGCCTCCCGTGCCGCCATTTCCGCTTCTTCTGCCTGCTGCAGCGTAATACGAACCCGCTCATAATAACGCTGCCCGGCTTCCGTCGGTGTCAGACCATGGGTTGTACGCAGTAATAGCCGGACCTCAAGATATTTTTCCAGCTGGGCAATGGTTTTTGACACCGCCGGCTGCCCGATATTCAGAATACGCGCGGCTGCGGAGAACGATCCGGCATCCACTACCTGCACATACATCTGCATCGCCTGAAAACGATCCATGGTATTCCCCCCGGGAATAGGAATTATGGCTTTTAGCCGTCTGCCATTACCACCACACATTATCAGATACTTCTGTTCACCAACAGCAGGCGATATCGCTGTGCTGAAAACCGGCCAGTCATAAGGAACATAGCATGTATCAACTTTACGCTTACGCCACGCCAAACAGTATCAAGCCGGCCATTATGCTGGAAGAAATCGCACAACCCTGGCAGCTACACACAGTGAATCTGCGTCAGGGTGAGCAGACCCGGGATGATTTTCTGGCGCTAAACCCAAACGGTAAAGTGCCGGTATTACAGGATAGCCAGACGGGAATGGTATTAAGTGAATCAGCCGCCATACTGCTCTATCTGGCCGGCAAACATCAGGCATTATTGCCGTCCGGACCGCAAGCCCAGGCTCGCGTGTTTGAGCAACTGTTTTTCCACGCTTCAGCCGTCAGCCCGGCCTTCGGCCAGGCCGGTTTTTTTACCCGGCTGGCCAGCGAACCGCAACCCCTGGCGCAACAACGCTTCAGCCGTGAGGCCATGCGGGTAACTGGCTTACTGGACCGCCAGCTTTCTGACTCGCCCTGGCTGGCAGGTGAAGAATACTCCATTGCCGATATTGCCCATTATGGCTGGTTATGGCGGCGCGAATTCGCCGGCGTCAGTCTGGCAACATTTCCTCATCTTCGTCGTTGGTTTGACCTGCTGTCAGCACGGCCCGCCGTAATACGTGCCACAGAAAAAATCAATGCGTTATTCATCGCCTGATCCGCTAACAGGAGAACTGATATGTCCCGCTTCGAACATTACCGTGATCGCTTTAACCATGCCCGTCTGACCCGTAGCGCCAGCGGCATACTGGAAGTCAGATTCCATACCAACGAGGGTCCGCTGCTGTTTAACGGCCACAGCCATGAGGAATTTGTTGAACTGTTTCATCAGATTGCCGCCGACCCGGATAATCACGTGGTGATCCTGACCGGCAGCGGCAATGCCTTTATGGAACATATCAGTCCGGAGGGATTTGATTTCTTTACCCCGCGCGGTTACGACAAAATTTACCGCGAAGGGAAAAAAGTATTGATGAACCTGCTGGATATTGAAGTGCCGGTAATCGCAGCATTAAACGGCCCGGTACGCCTGCATTCTGAATATATATTGCTGTCTGATATTGTCCTGGCAACGCCAGATACCGTTTTTCAGGATAAGCCTCATTTTGAATTCGGTATTGTCCCCGGTGATGGTGTCAATCTGTTATGGCCTGAAGTTATCGGTAGTATTCGCGGTCGTTACTTTCTGCTAACCCGCCAGCAGCTGGATGCTGAAACCGCCAGAGAATGGGGGGTTATCAACGAAATACTGCCCCGTGAAGCCTTGCTGCCCCGTGCTTATGCGCTGGCAGAATCGCTGGCGGCACTGCCAACGCTAACCCGGCGTTATACCCGCATTGCCCTGACGCAGAAACTGCGCCGCATCATTGATGAAGGCATTGGTTATGGACTGGCACTGGAAGGCATCAGCGCCGCCGATGTGGCGCAGCAGTCAACGCCCGCCGTCTGACTTTCCGCCAGTACCCCCTCGCACCGGCACGGATAAGCGTGCCGGTTTTTCGCATTCTGAAAGGAGAACCGGATGAATCAGCAACGAACCTTTATTATTACTGGCGCCAGCAAAGGCATTGGTTATGCTCTGTCTCAGCGTCTGGCGGCAGACGGTAATCACGTTATTGGTGTTGCGCGCCACCGACCGCCGCAGCGGTTTCCGGGACACTTTGTCACGCTTGATGTGAGTGACGGTGCTGCCGTCCGGCAGACAATGCACAGACTGAACGCTGAATTCAGAATCGACGGAGTGATCAATAATGTCGGCCTGGTACGCCCGCAATGGTTACCTGAAGTGACGCCTGACACGCTTGATGAGGTGCTGGCGGTTAACTTGCATCCGGCGTTGCTGGCTACTCAGGCCGCACTGCCTGCAATGCAAGCGCGCGGCTGGGGACGGATTATTAATATCGCCAGTGTTACCGTACTCGGCGTGCCGCAACGTACCGCCTATGCCGCCGCCAAATCCGCGCTGGTCAGTTTTACCCGCAGCTGGGCGCTGGAGCTGGCCACTCAGGGGATTACTGTTAACGCCGTCGCACCCGGGCCGACGGAAACCGCGTTGTTTCGCGCCGGCAATCCGCCGGGAAGTGACAGCGAGCAGCGCTATCTTGCCGCTATTCCAATGAAACGCTTTGCCACACCAGATGAAATCGCCGCCGCGGCGCAGTTTTTTTTGTCCGATCAGGCCAGTTTTATCACCGGCCAGACGCTGTATGTTGATGGTGGCGCATCGGTCGGCGTTTCATTGCTTTAACCCCGACCGACTTCAGGCGACGCTATCTGTGTCGCAGAACGTCACCTGAAAGATTCAGCCGCAAATGAAACAAAAAAGCGCGATAAACATCGCGCAAAATAGCCAACAGTTGTATCCAGGTAACCTGCCGCCCCCTCAGATCTTTTATGCCTGATGATAGGCTGGAAAATCACTGTAACCTGCGGCATCGCCGCCAAAAAAGGTTTCACGCTGATACGGCGTGAGTGGATAGCCATACCGGATACGCGCAGGCAGGTCGGGATTGGAGGTAAATAATCGACCAAAGGCAATCAAATCGGCCTCTCCGGCAAGCAACATCTTTTCAGCCGCGTCGGGTGTAAAGCCCCCTGCGGCAATAATAATGCCGTGATAAAACGCCCGCAGCTGGCGGCTGGCTACCGGATCGACATAGCGGGTGCTGTCGCGATCCTCCGGTCCGACAATGCGCGGTTCTATAATATGCAGATAGGCCAGTCCGACGTCATTAAGCTTTTCAGCAACATAGCTGAATTTCGCCGCCGGATCGCTGTCGTGCATGTCGCCATAAATACCGCTTGGTGAAATACGCACCGCCACCCGTCCACTGCCCCACACGGCGGTCAGCACAGATAGCACATCAAACAGAAAGCGGGCGCGGTTGGCCAGACTCCCTCCCCAGCGATCCTGACGCTGATTACTGCCATCCAGCAGAAACTGTTCAGGCAGATACCCATTAGCGGCATGCAGTTCAACACCGTCAAAACCGGCATCTTTCGCTCGTTGTGCCGAAAGGCGAAACGCATCCAGTATCTCGTCAATCTCAGACGCCAGCAGCGCACGGGGCAGCGGAAACAATTTACCCGCGTAGCCACCGTCATCACGCTTGCCAACACCGTAGGTTTCCCGCGCCAGCAGTGCGGAAGGCGCCACCGGCTGATGACCCTGTGAAAGTTCAGGTAAAGATTGCCGCCCGGGGTGCCAGAGCTGCAGCACAATCTGTCCGCCCTGCTGATGTACGCTGTCCACCACCCGCTGCCATCCAGCCTGTTGTGCATCATTAAAGATACCCGGAGCATCCGCATAGGCGTTGGCATAGGGTGAAATCGCCGTGGCCTCAGCAATCAGTAAGCCGCCCTGACTGGCCCGCTGGCGGTAATATTCCACCATCAAATCACCGGGCACCCCGCCGGATTCGCTACGCATACGTGTTGCCGGCGCCATCACGACACGATGCTGAAGCCGCAGTTTCCCTGCCGATAAAGGGGTAAATAATTTGTTCATTTTTTGCTCTCTCATGGAAGGATGAGCACAGCATAAACAGAGCGGAGCAGGCCAGAAACGGTTCCCACTGCATAAGCGCTATGCCTGACAGGAATAGCGAGCGTCACGACATGATTACGAATAACCTTGTAGCGCGGTTCTATCATCACAGTCGCAACAGGCAAACAGCCGGCCGGATCATTCATCGTCACCCTGTACGATTAAATATATATCCGCTATTTTCAGGCAAAAAAAAGCATCGCCGCAGCGATGCTATAGAATTAAAGCCGGTTGTTAAGGTCTGTTGAAAACCTTCTCATTCGTTTTGCAGAGCAATAATTAGCTCGCTTTCAGCTGAATCATAATTGATTTGCAAAAAATACATTTTGCACCGAAAGGATTCGCTTTCGTGATATCAAAAACCGACGTCCGGTATTGTGAACCATGACAATTCGGACATCGTAAATAATGTGAGATTATAATAATCTTAAATTCCTGTTACATTTCCAGCTGAAGGGCCTTTAGGGCCATTCTCAATGGAGAATTCTACGCGCTGCCCTTCATCGAGCGTACGAAAATCATTACCCTGAATCGCAGAATAATGAACGAAAACGTCCTTGCTGCCGTCTTCAGGAGAGATAAAACCAAAACCTTTGTCTGCGTTAAACCATTTAACGGTGCCAATAATTTTATTAGACATAAAAAGTTACCTTTTCAGTGAGCCTTACGGCGATAAAGACTGAATGGCAGAGACGCATCAAATTCTGAATAAGACTCAAAGAGAAAGGCTGAAGGGCGGCACTAACATAGATGAGAAATAAAAAAATAACTAACTTGAAACTGTCTGCTAATCAGACTGACAGTTGATTAACGCACATCTGGATCGACTATGCAAGTTAAAAAGTCCACCCGCGTTATTGTAAGCCTCCCGCTAAACCGGCCTTACAGCGCCACATAAAAATACCATGTTACCGGTTTCTGTCTTATTTATTCATTCTCAGTAAAACACACAGCAGGCGGGCAATGCTTTCCTCTGCCATGTCGCATTCTCCGTCAAACAGGTCGTATAAATACTCTTTTCTGCCGGCAACTATGCCAGGATAACGCTGAGCAGCTACCCTTCACTGAGGACAATCAATGCGTATTATCGAAACTGAATGGATCCCCCTCAGCGATGGCTGTCGTCTCGCTGCACGTCTGTGGTTGCCGGATGGCGAACAACCGGTTCCGGCAGTGCTGGAATACCTTCCTTACCGACGGCGCGACCGTCATCGGGCAGACGATGCTATTCTGCATCCGGCGCTGGCTGAGTGCGGCTATGCCGCTATCCGCGTGGATATGCGGGGTGCAGGAGATTCCGACGGACTGATGAATGACGAATATACGCCGCAGGAGTGGCAGGACGCCTGTGAAGTTATCGCCTGGATTGCGGCACAACCCTGGTGCAGCGGTAATCTTGGCATGATCGGCATTTCATGGAGCGGATTTAATGCCTTACAGATTGCCGCGCTGCGCCCGCCGGCGCTGAAGGCAATTGTCACCGCCTGCTCCACTGACGATCGTTTCGCCGATGATATGCACTATATGGGCGGTGCGCTGCTTAACGATAACCTGCAGTACGGTACCACCCTGTTTACCTGGACCCCTACCCCACCCGATCCGGCCATTGTCGGCGAAGGCTGGAAAGCACAATGGCTGGCGCGTCTTGAAGCCATGGATACGCCGCCGGCTGCCCGCTGGATGAGCCATCCGACGCGCGACGCCTACTGGCAAAGCGGGTCGGTGTGTGAAGATTATCGCGCAATCGACGCGGCAGTACTGGCGGTAGGTGGCTGGGCCGATGGCTACACCAATACTGTTCTGCGTTTGCTGGAGGGTCTGAACACGCCGCGTAAAGGACTGATCGGCCCATGGGGGCACGCATTTCCCCACGTCGCCACCCCAGGACCACGTATCGATTTTATCCGCTATATTCAACGCTGGTTTGATCACTGGCTGAAAAACGAAGATAGCGGCCTGATGGCAGAACCGATGATCAGCTACTGGATGCAGGAAGCGGAGGCACCGCGTACCCGTTACCACCAGCGTCGGGGACGCTGGGCAGCCGAAACCAGCTGGCCCAGCGCAGCCATCACGCCACAAATCTGGCATCTGACGGAATATGGCCTGCAAACCACGCCGGCCGGAGCTTTTTCCCGTAGCGTCTGCTCCCCGGCCACCACCGGTCTGGCGTCCGGGGAGTGGTGTCCCTATGGCTCCGGGCCGGATATGCCTGGCGACCAGCGTGAAGATGACGCCGGTTCCTGCTGCTTTGATAGCCCGCCGCTGCCAACATCGTTACAACTGGTTGGCCGCGTACCGGTGGAACTGCGTCTGTGTGCTGATAAACCTCAGGCACTGGTGGCGGTGAGACTTAACGCGGTCGCGCCGGATGGTACCAGCCTGCGTATCAGCTACGGACTGCTGAACCTCAACCAGCGTGATGGCCACTCTCAGCAACAAAAAGTGAGTCCCGGTGAGCAATATGTCATTAACCTGGCACTGAAAGCCGTGGCCTTTGAAGTACCTGCCGGCTACCGGCTGCGCCTTGCGGTCTCCTCGGCTTACTGGCCGCTGGCCGCGCCGCTACCCTGGCTGACCCGCCTGACGTTGAGCGCCGGCCATATACGGCTACCGTTACGTCAGCAAAACTGTGAAGCACCCGATTTAGGTCAGGCCTGGTCACCTCCACCACTGGATGCCGAAGTACTGGTCGCCCCCCAGCGTGGGCGACTGCATCTGACGCGGGACATGAACGACGGTGACACAACCTTGCAAGTGGTGCGTAATCTCGGCGCATTACGTATCGCCGATACCGGTCTGCGGCTTGAAGCGCTGGGACATGAAAATTACCGGATTAACGCACTGGATCCCGCCAGCGCTTGTTCTGAAGCGGTCCGGCACGCCAGTTTCCGCCGCGACCAGTGGCATGCCAGTCTCGATACCCGCAGCCTGCTGACTTGTGATGCCAACGGCTGGCACCTCAGTTCAACGCTCGAAGCGCGCGACGGAGAGACGGTCTGTTTTTTTCGTCAGTGGCAACACGACTTCCCGTTTTCATCCGCTAACGATAAGGAACAATAATGCGCATCGCCATTATTCAGAGCAATGATGCACCGGACAGCCAGCAGGCAATGGTCGCCTGGCTGACAGCGGGACTGGATCAGGCCGCCGATGCACAACTGGTGATATGGCCAGAACTGGCGCTGTGTGGCTATGACGATGCGCAACGCATCCGCCGTCTGGCGATCACCGCTGACAGTGAGCAGATGTCTCAGATTGCCGCACTGGCACGCCGGCGCCAGCAAACCCTGGTATTTGGCTATGCCGAACAACACGGCGTGCAGCTGTTTAATGCGGTGCGCGCCATTGGTCCGCAGGGTGAGACGCTGGCCAATTATCGCAAAACCCATTTATGGAACGGTTATGAAAAGGCACTGTTCACCGCCGGTAACCGGCTGCAAACCTTTACGCTGGCGGGCATGCGTTTTGGCCTGCTGATTTGCTACGATCTCGACTTTCCTGAACTCAGTCGCCTGTATGCCCAGCAGGGTATCGACTGCCTGTTATGCATCAGTGCAACCAGTCCCGGCTATGAGCTGATTGCCCACCACCTGGTCCCGGCCCGCGCCTATGAAAATGGCTATTTTGTGGTATTTGCCAATCGCGGTGACACACAGGGTGCAGCGCCCTGTATCGGCATGAGCCGGCTGGCTGGACCGGACGGAAATACGCTGGCGGCGCTGGCGGGCGCCGGCGCCGGCATCATTGCCGCCCGGCTGGATGTCAGCATAATACAGCGCTGGCGGCAACACCATCCCCTGCTGGCGGATCGTCATCCGCAGTTATATCAGCTGACCGGCTATTGATATTTAGTCCGCCGTCCGCGTCGCACCGCAGAGGGCAAAATACCAAATAGCCGGCGAAACCACGCGGCAAAATGGGAAGTGGAGCTAAAGCCGACCGACAGAGCAATATCGATCACTGACTTATTCGAATAGATCAGCATTTCACGCGCCTGCTGCAGGCGTAACTCCAGATAGTAACGCTGTGGTGTTTTCGCCGCGTAACGGGCAAACAGGCGTTCAAGCTGACGCTTACCAACCCCGGCGCGTTGCGCCACCGCATCCATAGTGAGTGGCTCTTCCAGATGTGCCTGCATTACCGTAATCGCCTGCTGCACTACCGGGGGTGCCATCATCTGTAACGACGCTCCACCACGCTGATGCTCTTCCCGGTTACGAATCCGATCATGATGGAACTGGCTGGCAACCGCCTGCGCCTGATTTTGCCCAAAACGTTCAGCAATAAGATACAGCATCATGTCCATTGCTGCGGTGCCACCGGCACAGGTCAGACGGTTACGATCGATTTCAAATAAGCTGCCGGTACAGTGAATATCCGGCCAGCTTTCATTAAATGCTGCCTGACTTTCCCAGTGGATAGTACAGCGGTAACCCTTTAGCAGCCCACATTTTGCCAGCAAAAATGTCCCGGTCGACAGGGCGCCAATTGCCAGCCCCTGATGGACCGCCTGGCGCAGCGCGGCACGATAACCACGTTCAAAACGCGAAGCCACTACCCGTTCTCCCCCGCAGAGAAACAGATAATCGGTTTCCGCCAGCACCTCGTTAACCGGCCGGGTGGTAAAGGGAATGCCGCTGGCTGCCGTGACAGTTTCACCATTGAGGCTGGCCAGATGCCAGCGAAACGCCTGGGTTTCCTGCAAGCGGTTACAGGAACGTAGCGGTTCAATTGCCGCGGCCAGGCTCATCATGGAAAAATCATCGCCCAGCAAAAAGGTAAACACCCAGGGCTGCAGATTCTGTCTCGTCACCTCGTACCTCCACTATCCGGCAAGCCTTTACTATGCCCGAATCATAGGGGGGTACACCAGTCGATTGCGCCCGCCTCGCCCTTATGCCGTTATCAGGGTTTCGCCGGCGCGAACTGACGCTGCCAGTGACGCTGAAAAATCCTGCGCTGATTTTCATAGGCTTCATAACCTGAAGTCAGTTGCAGCTTGCCTTCCACCCAGCACAGGTGCATATGCGAGCGCAGTTCAATATGCCAGCCAGGACGATCATAGCGCTGGATACGCCGCGACGTCATGCTGGCGCTGTCACGCGTGCGCCCGATCTCATAGACATCATGGCTTTCACCGTCAAAAGTCAGTTCGCCAATGCGGGTTTTCTGGCGCTGTGCATCCATCGTCAGCTGCCAGCGATCGCTGCCGGCATCCCAGTGAACTTGCCGCGTGCTGACTTCACCCGCCAGCACCTGGTGATCGATGGCGGGGGCCTCCTCTGCCGCAGCGAAACCGACCACGTTATCCACCACCGCGGCTGGACGCAACGGCAGATGCAGGCAAGCGCTTTGCGGGAAAATGCGCACCGCGCCCTGATCCGGCTCGGCCCACACCATCGGCCAGTAGGTAGTGGAAATGGCCAGCCGTAAACGCTTGCCCACGGCGAAGCGATAACTGACCCCCTTTAGCGCCAGCTCTACCGGAAAAGGCTCGCCGGCGGCAACGCCTTGCGGGCGCGTCAGACGATGGACAGCAAAAGTGACGCGCCCGGAACGTCCTCCTGCATCCACTTCATTCAGCCGCAGCACCAGCAGAGCAGAGGCCGCCTCAAATGCGACCTGCAATCGCAGGCTGGCCTTACCGAGCAGCGACAACGCTTCCTCAAGCAACGGCGAATCAAAACAGCAGGAGAGCGCATCATCCGCACGCTGATCGTGCTGGAATTCCGGTGCACTGCCGCCACCGTCACGCGGGCACCATTCCCCGGCCATCAGGCCACAATGTACCGGGCTGTCTACTGTCAGTACCGGCTGCGCACTCTGAGGGGCATCGGCGAGCTGTCCCGCTGCCAGCCAGAAACAACGCTCTGGCTGCGGCAATGGCCAGTGCGGTGCACAGATCCAGTGTCCGTCAAGGGAGAAATTCGCTGCATCGGGCTGGATATTTTCTCCCTGCCAGAGATGTAACAGAGGATCGCTGTGCTCAGCGCTATCCTCATTCTGCAACCACTGCTGCCACCAGCTGACACACTCCGCCAGGAAGCCGATAGCCGGGCCGGGTGTACCCCAGTGCGGATAGATATGGGTCCACGGTCCAATCAAGGCTTTTCGCGGCGCCGACAGGTGCTCCATCATGCGCAGGATGGCATCTGAATAACCGTCGGTCCAGCCGCCAACGGCTAATACCGCGCACTGAATTGCCGGGTAATCTTCACAAATCGAGCCATGACGCCAGTATGCATCGCGTTGCGGGTGAGCCAGCCAGGCATGCAGCGGCGGCTCCATCCCTTCCAGTCGCGCCAGCCAGTGCTGTCGCCACTGCTCGCCGACATGCTGCGGGTCCAGCGGTCGGCCCAGTTGAGTAAACAACCCGCTCCCCCATTGCAGGCCATCGGTCAGCAAGGCGCCGCCCATATAATGGACATCGTCACGGTAGCGATCGTCAGTCGAACAGCAGGTAATAATCGCCTTCAGTGCGGGCGGGCGCCGGGCGGCTACCTGCAGAGCAGCAAATCCTCCCCAGGAGATACCTATCATGCCAACATTGCCATTGCTCCATGGTTGCCGGCTAGCCCATTCAATCACTTCCAGCGCATCATCCTGCTCCTGGGGCAGATACTCATCGCGCAGCAGTCCGGTTGAATTGCCACTACCACGCAGATCAACCCGCAGGGCAGCAATACCCTGTTGAGCAAAGTAACCATGTACCATCGAATCACCCACGGCGGTATTGTCCGACTGGCGATAAGGTATCCACTCCAGCACCAGCGGCACCGCCTGTTCAGTCACGGGTAACCACAGCCGGGCCGCCAGCTGCGTGCCGTCACTCAGCGTTATAAAAATTTGTTGATAATCGGGCGCCGCAGACGTAGCGGTCAAAGACTGAGACATGCAACCTCCTGTATATCTGGATTATCGTATAATGGTTACGGCTGACTTAACGCCGCCCAGCCGGCAATGGCCACGCTGCCGACCAGGCATAACAAGCCACCGAGAATCAATGTCAGCGGCAGGCCCAGCGTGTTGGCGATCACCCCACAGATAATTGCCCCCAGCGGCACGGTGCCAATCAGCATCATGGAATAGAACGACATTAGCCGCCCGCGCAGCCCATCCGGTACCCGGTGCTGCAACAGCGAATTCGAGGTCAGATTTTGCGTCAGAATGGCATAGCCGATAAGCGCGGCAATCACCGCACTCAGCCAGAACTGGTGTGACAGGCCGAGGGCGATTTGTGCTAATGCCAGCATCACCGAAGCCCACAGCGGCCAGGGCTGCATCGCCGCAATCTGACTTTTCCAGGCCAGACGAAACGCAGCGACTAACGCACCAATACCGGTAATACTCATCAGCATACCGGCACCGCCGGCACCGTTGTGCAGCACGTTATCTGCCAGCATCGGCAGAAAAGAAAAATAGGGCACGCTGGTCAGACTGCACAATCCCACCAGTAACAGAATGCGCAGGGCATCGCTGTCCTGGCGCAAAAAGTGTAACCCTTCGCGCATTTCCCACCAGATGCCCCCCACTCGCGGCCCGATTACACGCGGTGGAATACGCATGGTTGACAGAAACACAATCAGCGGAAGATAAGAAGCGGCAATCAGGATAAAACACCAGCCTTCACCAACCTGCTCCACCAGCAGGCCACCCAATGCCGGTCCAATCAGGCGTGCGCCGTTAAAGATCACTGAATTCAGCGCCAGTGCATTGCCCAGATCCTCATACACCACCAGGTCAACCACCAGCGACTGCCGCCCTGGCAGGTCAAACGCACTGATGAGCCCCAGACCCAGTGCCACCAGGATGGCGATATTGCCGGTAATGCTATGATTAAAGGTCAGTAATGCCAGCAGCAGCATCAGCACGGTCTGAGCACTTTGGGTGGCAATCAACAGGTGGCGCCGGTTACAACGGTCGACGATCACGCCGGTAAACAGGCCAAAGATTAAAATCGGCCCCTGACTGCAAAATGCCAGCAGTCCGAGCAAAAAAGGGGAAGCCAGTCCCAGCCGCCACACCAGCCAGCCCAGCGCAATGGTTTGTACCCAGTTGCCAATCACCGCTAAAAACTGCCCGCTAAAATAACGCCGGTAATTCGGATGCTGTAGTGCGCTGCCCAGGCTTCTGAACCCTTTTTTGCCCATAAGAGGAATACGTGCAGTCGTCAAAATAAGCCCCGCATCAGGTATAAATAGTCGTTAAATAATGCCGGCGTGTAGCGCCGGCGAAGGAAAAGAAACGCGGGGGAGACCCGTCAGACGCGTTTGACTTCCCGGAACAAAGCCCACTGGCCATCCGGCGTCCAGGCGCCTTTGATCGAGGCCGGCGTCACCCAGGCGTTACTGCCGTGGTAAAGAAACACATAGGCTCCGGTTTCTTCCAGCTGGTCCTGCAACTGCACATACATCGCGGCGCGTTTTGCCGCATCCTGCTCAACCGCCGCAGCACTGTTTAGCTGATCCCAGCTTTTATCGCAGGTACGCTGGGTATTCCAGATCCCCACCTGGGAACAGGTAAACCAGGCGGTGACCCAGCTGGGATCGGGTGCGGTGGTAAAAGTGGTGATACGCAATTGCGAATCTTTCCAGCCATCGCCGGCTGATTGCTGGCCGGCCGCGACAAAAGTAGCCCCGTCCATCTGGTTAATTTGCAGCGTAATACCCACCTCTGCCAGCTGCGCCTGGATGACCTGCGCAAGGGTGCCGATATCAGTTGAGGTACTAAAATCCAGACGCAGTTGCAGTCCGCTCACTCCGGCCTGTTTTAACAGCGCTTTCGCCGCCTCCACCGAATAGGGATAGTTATTTTTACTGCGCGCGCCGGGTAACGGTGGCGGTACCAGGCCATAGGCCGGTTTCACCGCACCGCCAAAGGTGGTGTTTAGCGCAGAGGCTACGTCAATGGCCTGCTGAATCGCCCGCCGCACGCGGACATCTTTCAGTTTCGGGTGGTCAACATTCATCCCCAGCCAGGTATAAGCCAGCGCCGGACGCAAAGTCAGGGTGCCGTCACTGCCACCATCCTGATATTTAGCCACCGCACTGAGGTTGATTTTGGTCATATCCAGATCGCCGGCCTCAAACGCCATTTCCGCCGTATTCAGATCGCCGATCGGCAGCAGCTGAATCTGGTCGTAATCGGTGGCCGGACCGTGCCACTTTTCATTACGTGTCAGGGTCAGTTTCTCGCGGGGCGTCCAGCTGCCAACGCGATACGGACCGGCACAGGCCAGCGGATCGGTGCCAATCTTTTTATCCTTACTGGCCTCCAGCGCTTTTTTACAAATAATCAGCCCGGAAGCGTGGGGTAAGGTACTGGTAAACAGCGGTGCGAACGGATGTTTCAGATGGATAATTCCGTCATAAGTCCCGATCACTTCAACATGATCAAGCGCTTCCCAGTCGCTGGCATAAATCGCCGACAATTTCGGGTCAAGAAAACGTTCATAGGAGTATTTCACGTCTTCGGCGGTCATCTCGCCAAAATCCCCACTCCACATAATACCCGGCTTCAGCTTAAAGCGGATGGTCTGCGGGTCGACCTGCTCCAGCGTTTCGGCGGCATCCAGCTGCCAGCCCCAGGTGGTGCCGGGTTTGTACTGACACAACCCACAATAAATGGCAAACATCACCATTTCGTCATACCAACCGCTGCGATTAGCCGGGTCAAGATTCGTAATGTCCTGATCATTTTGTACCCGCAGGATTTTCTGACCACTTTCGGCAGCAACTGCCATCCGCAATCCGCCGGGCAACAGCATGGAGCCGGATGCTCCCGCAGCCAGAACTGCCATCGCTTTTAATAATTCACGTCTGTTCATGGGACCGTTCTCCTGTGCCGTGTGCGGCGCTCAGTCATTAATCAAAGGGGTGTGACAAGATACCTGGTGTTGGTCACGCAACGGGCGTAACAAGGGCGCCTGCTGACGACAGCGTTCAGTCGCCAGCGGACAGCGGGTATGAAACTCACAGCCATGCGGCCGCTGTGCCAGGGTCGGAATCTCCCCCTGTAACACGCTGCCGCCGGTTTTTTCTTTGGCGCTCAGTAATGCGCGGGTATAAGGGTGGGCCGGCGCACGAAACAGTGCCGCCGTCGGGCCACTCTCCACAATGCGCCCAAGGTACATGATCGCAATAAGGTCGGTAACGTGACGGGTAATTGCCAGATTATGGGTAATCATCAGATAACTCATTCCCAGCTCACGCTGCAGCGAGGTCATCAGGTTAAGCAGCTCGCCCTGTACCGATAAATCCAGCCCGGCGGTGGGTTCGTCGGCAATGATCAGTTTGGGGCGCAATGCCAGCGCGCGCGCGACCGCAACCCGCCGTGCCTGGCCGCCGGATAACTGATGCGGGTAGCGGTCCAGAAACAGCGATGACAACCCAACCTGATCCAGTAATTGTGCTGCCGCCTGACGCCGCTTAACCTCAATACCGTTAACAGAAAACGGTTCCGTTACCAGTTGTGCCACCGTCATACGCGGGTCAAGTGCCGCCATCGGGTCCTGAAATATCAGCCCGGTTTCGCGCCGCACTGGCCGCCAGGAAAAATCGCTGCCATCACGCGGCTGCCAGCCATTTACCAGCACGGAACCACGGCTGATTGGCGCCAGTCCGATAACCGCCCGACCGAGGGTGGTTTTACCGCTGCCGCTTTCGCCAATCAGGCCGACGGTTTTTCCCGCCGGCACCTGCAAACTGACCCCGGCCAGCACCTCAATATGGCGCGTCGCGCCGGGTTGCAGACGGCTGAGCAAATTGCCGGTTTTGTAGCGCACCACTAAATCGTCGATTTCAAGCATCGTGCTTCACCTTATGACAGCAGACCATGCGCCCCCCACCCGCCAGCAATACGGCGGGAGGATTTTCCCGTTCGCAGGGGGCAAATGCCTCAGCACAGCGCGGCTGAAACGGACAGCCGCGTCGTGCCATACCTGGCACCGGTACCGAGCCTGCAATAAACGGCAGTTCACGGGTTGGCGTATCAATGCGCGCCGGATCGCAGGCCAGCAACGCGCGGGTATAGGGATGTGAAGGCGAGGCAAACACCTCACGACAGGGGCCGGTTTCAATTAACTCCCCGGCATACATCACCGCCACCTTGTCACATAGCGTTGCCAACAGATGCAGGTCATGGGTAACAAAAATCATGGCGCCATCCACCAGACGGCGGCTGTCTTTCAGCAGTTCCACCACCTGCATTTCCGTGGTGGCGTCCAGCGCAGTGGTCGGCTCATCGGCGATCAGTAATTCCGGGCGGGTCAGCAACGCCGCCGCAATGGCAATACGCTGACGGATCCCGCCGCTCAGCTCATGCGGATACTGTTTCATGCGCCCGGCCGGGTCGGAAATACCAACGCGCGCCAGCATCGCGATAGCCCGCGCCTGTTTTTCGCGTCGTGAAGCCGCTTGATGATGCTGAAACGCCACCAGCTGTTTACCAATAGTCAGTACCGGATTCAGGGCAGTGAACGGGTCCTGCGAGACGGTCGCAATACCATTACCACGCAGCTGACGCCGCGCATGCGCCGGCAGAGCAAGTAAATCGTTGCCGTGCCAGCGTAGCTGCCCGTGGGTGGTGGCATTGTCTGGCAATAGCGTCAGCAAGGCGCTGACCAGCGTCGATTTACCCGAGCCGCTCTCCCCCACCAGACCAAGCACTTCGCCCTTATCCAGCGTCAGGGAGATGTTGCGCAACGCTTTCAGCGGGCCATCCGGCGACGCGTAGGTCACCGATAAATCGTCAATATCCAGTAAGCTCATTGCATTACTCCTTCCTTGCCGGGCGCGCAGTGCGCGGATCCAGCGCGTCGCGCAGCGCTTCACCAAGAAATGTAAAACTCAGAGTCGCGAGGATAATGGGCGCGCCGGCGGCAACCACAATATGCGGCGCCTGACGAATCCAGGAATAACCGTCATTGAGTACCGTGCCCCAGCTGGCGTCAGGCGCCTGAACGCCCTGGCCGAGGAAACTCAGCCCGGATTCAATGGCGATCACCGCCGGAATATCCATTGCCACCAGCACCAGCAACGTACCGGTCATATTCGGTAACAGATGATGGATGACCACGCTAAACGGTGATGCCCCCATTGCGCGCGCCGCAACCACATATTCCCGCTGACGCAGGACCCGCGTCTGACTGCGCACCACGCGGAAATAGCCCGGTGCCATAAAGGTCATCACAATCACGATAATGGTGGCAACGCTGGACCCCATGACGGTCACCGCCGCCAGTGCAAACAAAATCATCGGGATTGACATCACCGAATCGCACAGCAGCATCAGCAAGGTATCCAGCTGGCGTGGACCATAACCGGCAATCAGCCCAAGAAAGGTGCCTATCGCCAGCGCACAGCCCGCGCCAAAAAACGCCACCGTCATGGCAATGCGCGAACCATAAATCAGGCGTGACAGCACATCACGCCCCAGCTGATCGTTGCCCAGCCAGTATTCCATGCTTGGCCCTTTCAGACGCAGCGCCGCCTTAATGGCGAACGGATCGTGCGGTGCCAGCCAGGGCGCAAACAGCGCGCACAGCAGCAGCAGACAGACGCAAATCAGTGCAAAACGTCCCATCGCCGTCCGCCAGACCAGACGAGGGACACGCAATAAAGAAGGCGCGGCAGCCAGCGGACCTGCTTCCGCCGGCGACGCCAGAGTGGTGGTGAGATCCATAGTTACAGCTCCTCACGCGTACGCGGATCAAGCAGAGTATTCAGCAAATCGGCCGACAGGTTCGCCAGCACATAGAGCGCCGAAGTCACCACTACCGTTCCCATCACCACCGGAAAATTTCGGGAAATCACCGAATCGAAAGCCAGTTTGCCAAGCCCCGGACGGGCGAACACAATTTCGGTCAGCACCGCCCCCGATAACAGCGATCCCATGCCAACCCCCAGCACCGAAATGACCGGCACTACCGCAACCGGCAGCGCATAACGCAACACAATGCGCCGATCGCTGATGCCAAAAGCGCGATAAGTACGAATATGATTCTCTTTCAGCACTTCCAGCATTGATGCGCGCACCAGACGAGCCAGATAACCCACCCAGCTCAGGCTGATCGTCAGTGCCGGCAACACCAGCGCATGAAACTGCGAACCGATATCACCCGCCCGCCCGGCGCCAATCGCCGGAAACCAGCGCAATGTGACGGAAAACAGCAGCATGGCATAAATCGCCACCACAAACGCCGGCAGGGAAATGACGCTAATCGACAGCACGCCAATCAGTCGGTCACCCCAGCCGTTTTGTCGCAATGCCGCGTAACAACCCAACGGAATACCCAGCAACATCGCCCAGGCAATCGCCGACAGTGCCAGTAATAAGGTGTTTGGCAATGCCCTAGCGATCAGCTGATTCACCGGACGATGCGTTAATACGTCCTCACCCAAATCGCCGCGCACTACCTGAGCAATAAAACGCCCCATCTGTACCGGTGCGGGTTGATCCAACCCCATATGCTCACGCAGCGCCTGCTTTTGCGCCTCGGTCGCCCGTGGCCCCAACGCCACGGAAGCGGGGTCGCCAGGCACCACAAACACCAGACAAAACAGCACCGAAATCGCCACCAGCATCACGGCTGCCGCCAGAACCAGTCGCCGGAACACATACCGCACCATAAGCGCCCCTGTAGATCATCGTCGCGCCGTAATTGCGTCTGCCGTTACCGGCAACACCAACAATCGGGCACACAGTGGTATACACCGGTGCAAACTGCTACCGGCAAGGAAAAGTCAGGGTTAGTGATAAAAATCTTGTCAGGCTTTAACTACGATAAAGGCGATATTTACGTCATTCTTTATGATAAATACGACATATAAGAATAAAGTATGCGGGTATTGAGTGGCTGGAAAAAAGCGGGAGGTATGCACGCCGGCAAACGGCACTGCGGCACTGGGTGATCAATGAGGATTAAATATCAGCCCTGTGATAATGGAAGATGCTTTAATATTAATGGCGCGATTTTGCCAGAAAGTGACAATAAAATTGCCTTTATAACGCGATCACTTCAGTGAAAAATCAAACACCAGAACGCCGTTATCTTTACTAAGCAGGGGCGCCACAAACTGCTTGAATGCGTCATGGGCTTCATCATAATAACCCGGTGTTTTCACCAGCGGTTTCCCCACATAATAATTGCGATCGCCTTCAGACTTAAACGTCACAATAAACCCCTGTTCAAATCCATTATCAGCACCTTCCCCACTGTTTTGTACACCTTCAACTATATACAGAATGTACGGAGAAGATTCACCCGGTCGGACTGAATGACTCAGTGACATAAAACGGCTCACCACTTCATCACGCTGCGCCGCCGTCACGTCAGGCTTATATTTAAACAACACAATATGTTTCACCAGCCGTGGTTTATAATCCTTTGCGGTAAATGCCGCCTCCCCAATAACCTCACGCTGTTGACTCAGATTATTAAACATAACACCGTTTTCTCCCTGAACATGACTACTGATAAATATCAGAAGAAAAAACAGCAAACCTGTAGTTTTTGACATCTGGCCTCCCTTTTCATTCGTTAACCAATAACCCGCTGACAGATGTCAGAAATAAAAATACCTTCCCCATCATAAGCGGTAACCACCAGCGCAAGACCTTAATCTGTCAGACCATCATTTCTCCCTGAGACTGCTCGCTTTCCCACTATGGCGCTCAGCAGTAACCCTTTATCGTCGCAGCCATCCCCTCACATCGAAACAAATCGCCGCAGCAGGTCGTTTAACCCCGATGCGCGCAGTTTTCGCAAGGCATTGTAACGCTGTGCGTACAATGTTTTGTTATTACGCTGCTGCTGGCGGGCCTGCTGATCTATGGGAATTTCCAGCAAGGTTTTAATCAGCACCTGACGTTCGCAAAGCGACAATATCAGGGTGGGTATCCGGGGCAGCAGTTCATCTTCCTCCCGCAGCAGAGAACCCTGCGATAACACCCGCTGGCGCAACAATGTCACTGCACTGCGCGCATTGACAAAGCGTACCGGCACCCGCACCCCGCCGCAAACCAGCACCTGACGAATAACGTTATTGACACTAAACGGTGAAAGTACAATCAGACGCTGAATACCCGCCTGCGTTATCTCCTCATTATCCAGGTACAACAACTGCTGCAGCGCCGGCACCGGGCACGGCGGCAGACGCAAAACCAGACACCGCTCCGCGCCGTCTTCCTTCCTGTCCGCCTGTCTGCTATGTGCATCAATCAGTGCACTTTCTACCTGCTCATGAACACTGACGGATACCACCTCCGTGGACGATTGCGGATGTGTCAACAGGCTGTACAGCCCCAGCCGACCAAAATGACAGGCATCGACGATCGTGATCGCATGAGAAAAAGTGCTATGAAGATCTTTGTCCATCTCCACCGGCTCTTTAAAATGCTCATTACACGTATTGAAAGTCACCTTGTTCTCTCCCGGAACCTTACTGGTGCCAATAAAGGGCAGCCAGAGTGGCAAGCACTGTTTCTTAGACTCTCTAAACCATGCTGTTTTGTTGATGAAATTCAGCTTAAAACTGTTTGATAACAGCGGTCGTGTATTTCAATACCGAAATTTTTAATATAAATAGGTGATATCTCTTTTTTACATCGAGGTAAACAATCAAAATTAACCAATAAACTACGATTAATGAAATCACCTATCACTTTTTTTCTAAAAAACATATAGAATAATACACAGCACCCTGGCCATAAGCAGCGCTGCATATTTGATAACCCTATACTTCTCAATTATCTATCAGGTGAAAAGATATAGTATGACAATTCTGATTTTATTATTTTTTCATCAATTTTAGAAATCATCCCTTTGTTCTTTGCTTCTTCTGGTTTAAGCATCACTTTATTAGACTCACTATAAAGAAGCGTTTCGATTTCCTTATCTGTCATACTGGTACAGGTTTTATAAACCTGACTAAACATACTATTATATCGCACACTGTCCAGACCTAATGCATAGATATCATTCGGTCTTAATTGTCCATTATATTTCATCCACGATGGATGCATAAAAATACTGCCTTCAGGTAACGAACGTCGGTCTTGTGCCGCACACAACATAAGAGTAGCCGCAGAACCGACCGTGGACATTGCTACCGTTGTTACCGGAATATCCGAACTTTTGATAGCAGACGATGCCATCAATCCGGCATCCATATCACCACCATAGCTATTTATATATAAATAAATCCTGTCAACATTCTTTTTTTGATTAATATCATCGATGTCATTAATCAGCTTACTGACTAACGGGATACTGATCTCCCCGTTATAATAAATCTTCGCCAGTTTATCTTCACTTTCCGCCTGAGTGGTAAAACTCATGGCAATCAAAACTAATAAAAAAAACAGTGGTGTGACCTTCGCCATATAACAATGCATCCCCAAAAGCCTCGTCTACTTTCAGTTGGCTGAACCATACATTGCATGGTTCAGCCCGCCTTTAAACAAACAGACCATCAATTACCATTGATAGGATGCACCCACGCCGTAGGTCGCCGTCGTGCTACTGAACCCAACGCCGACTTTAACCTTGACGCTATCCGTTACGCGTACACTCGCCCCCAGTGCTGAAGCCGAATATCCCTGGTACGAACCGCCACCGACTCCGATTGCGAATGTTTTACCTGGATCAACCTCGGGGATCATGGTCAACGCTGTTGCAGCCGCCACCCCGGTATAGGCTTTACGTGCCACGCCACTGATACTTTCCTGCAACTCACCCTGCATAGACCACAGCTGATCCATATTTGCTGCATCAGTACCACGGCGACCTGGAGCTACGTTAGAGAGCGTTCTTTCCGCACCAACGGATCCGACAGAAACCGTGTTCGCTTGATCGGCCACTGAGCCTGCGCCCAGTGCAACAGAGTTAAAGCCGGAAGCAAACGCACCCTGCCCAATCGCTGTTGAACTGGTTCCAGTAGCCCTGGTTCCCTGGCCTACGCTCGTTGAGTTTGCACCCGAAGCGATTACGCCCTGGCCCAGGTTGGTCGAGTTCTTACCTGACGCAGTTCCGCTCTGACCAAAACTGGATGAGTTTTCCCCGCTGGCCGTACCATTTGCCCCAGAGTTGGTCGCATTGGCAGCCGTTGCTTTACCGTTAGCACCGGTGCTGGTGCTATTGGCACCCGTTGCCTTGCCGTTAGCACCGGTGCTGGTGCTATTGGCACCCGTTGCCTTGCCGTTAGCACCGGTGTTGGTGGCGTTCTCACCTTCTGCTGAACCATTGGAACCGGTATTGGTGGTATAGTCACCAGTCGCCCTACCGTTGGCACCGTTATTGGTCGCGCCTTCACCCGAGGCATTACCACCTGCACCGGTATTGGTGGCATGGTCACCCTGGGCTGTACCATTCGCACCGTTGTTAGTGGCTCCTTTGCCATCGGCCGTACCGTTGGCACCATTATTGGTCGCGCCTTCACCGGTGGCTTTACCATTAGTACCGTTATTGGTGGCATAGTCACCGTCGGCCATACCGTTGGCACCGTTATTGGTCGCGCCTTCACCCGAGGCATTACCACCTGCACCGGTATTGGTGGCATGATCACCCTGGGCCGTACCGTTAGCACCGTTATTGGTCGCGCCGTCACCGGTGGCTTTACCGTCAGCACCGGTATTGGTGGCATGATCGCCCTGGGCTATGCCATTCGCACCGTTGTTAGTGGCTCCTTTGCCATCGGCCGTACCGTTGGCACCATTATTGGTCGCGCCTTCACCAATAGCTTTACCATTAGTACCGTTATTGGTGGCATAGTCACCATCGGCAATACCATCTTTGCCGTTATTGGTCGCCCCTGTACCAATTTCTGTACCCGCCGTTTCAGCAGCCTTATCTAATAAATCACTTATTGAGGAAAAACAATCCAACGTATTCTGATTTCCGACAACATAGTCTTGTCTGTGGATATCATTTCCTGTGCCTGTACCTGACCATGCCCAAATTGCATAAATATCACCGCCTGGAATGCTATAGGTAATCCCCGCACCAACATCGCTAGATGTGTCAATATTACTGCAATCTGCGATGCTTGCCCCAGAGAGGAAAATAGCGGACAACGCCACCGCCTGAGCAATCCGGGTTTTCAGCAAACCCTTGCCTTTTACCAACCCCATTCCCCTTTCACTTCCACCACTACCACGCTCTTCATGAAATATATTCATATCAACCTCAATAAATAATTAATTAATCCACTGGTTTATTCAGCATCATCTCTGATGCATTTTTAAAAAACCTACAGAAAGGGATGTGATAACATCTTTAACCATCTGTTCCGGCGTCATCTGCAGCTGATTACAATTACGTGGTTAGTGATCTCTTGCCTTTAATTACTGAAACCAGCCTGATTGCAGTAACGTTTGACATGAGAATGAATAACCTCCTCCGCAACCTGTAAAACCAGACCACAGCATTCCCACTGACGGTTTTTTATCAGCACCCATTGCAATGAATCACTGGTCAAAATTTGGCCCGTCAACTTTACATTTAGGACCATTTTGACAAACTCAGGATTAAATCCTTTTAATTTGATATAATTTAGATTATAAAATTTAAATTAATTTAATTATTAAAATTAAATTACTTAATTAAAGAATAATATATCGCTAAATATTTTGTGAAAACTGAAAAAAGGAGAGGAAATGCAATATTCCGGACAGAGGAAATGGTTACCGAAACAACAAGAGTTGATTTTTTATTGTTAAATTTCAATCAGATAATAAATTTATTGAACTTTTTCCTTAAACTGATATGTTTTTTTAACGATTTATATATACTACTTTACAGTTTGGTCCTATCTGTAAAGTTATGATTACAAAATTTACATTTTGATAGAGTCCTGATCAGTCCAGGCTGAAGTCTTATGCTCCCTTTCCCTGGAAACAGTAGCGTTCTAAATCCACTTCTCCAGCCGCTGTTTTCATTTAGCGGAAGACTTATTGCCGTGAAAAAGACCCGTTAGACAGAAGAAAAAATGGTTTTTATGCTGAAATCAGCAGAAAGCGATCTCGCGTCGTGACATTGGCAGATACATAAAATTTCCTCAGGCTCTCTTTTACTACTGGAAGCAGAACGTTGCCAGTGGACATTGAGAGAGATAACAAAAGTCCAGATTAAACAGGTAGATAAACAATCATTACGCGGAATGGTTACAGTTCTCCTGGCAGCAGAAAACCAACTAATAAGCTATTTCTTAAATCAGTTAATGGCTGTCTGCAAGTTGAACGGCGGAATAATCAGTAGCGCCGGTCATTAAAGGATGCCTGGCGCCAATCTGACAACTGGCGCAGCAAATATAAACATGAAAAGTTATTACATAGTTGTGGCTAACTTCATGCCAGGCTAATTACGCTGATTTAGCACGGTTCTGATTGACCACAGCCATAAAACACCCATATTGTCTGAAGAAGACCACTGTTACAGAGATACTGACCTGAAATACAATCTATTCATAAAAATCAATAAGAAAACTATAAAAACGCATTTAACCTGATCCAAACATAATTAACGCATGATACCCCCCCATAAAAACCAGAAAAAAATGAATAAATTCAACGAACTATCCCACTATATAAAGTATATTATCGTAAGTTACTTTACAGTAATAACAACTACAGCACTAGCTTCAACGATGTTTGTCTCTCATTTTTCGAATGCAGAAAACTGGTGCAATGTATCACCGTCACAGGCTCGCCAATATATAAGCGATGCAACTGCTTTTGCAAAACAAGGGTTAGCACAAGATCCTCACCCTGTTCCATATCTTCATACTCAAGGTCTGTTGCCTCATCAGGGTATCCGTGATCTGTCTATCGCTGCTGAAAAAGACCTTCACGTTATGAGGAACGCGGCTCTTATATGGCGAGCAACTGGCGATAAAAAATGGCTTAAGGTTGCCCATCAGTATCTAATGGCCTGGGTAAAAGAATACAAACCGAGCTATGATCCTATTGATGAGACAGGTTTTGAGTCATTAATTGATAGCTATGCGATTACGAAAAACGCCATGCCTGCGGAGGACCGCAAGATGGTTGAATCTTTTTTAAAAAAATGGGGGGATGGGTATATATCAAGTATCCAGCATGCAGACAATAAAAAAACATGGATAAACAATTGGCAAAGCCACCGAATTAAAATCATCACAATGATCGCTGTCGCAATTGATGACAAAGATCTTTTTGATAAATCACGCTATCTTTTCACGAATCAGCTTTCTAAAAATATTATGGGAACTGGCGAACCTATAGACTTTATACAGCGAGATGCATTGCATTACGTAGTATATGATATTGAACCATTAGTTCAGGCTGCACTAGCCGCGAAGCGATTCGGTGAAAACTGGTATTTAATCAAAGGCGATAATGGTGGTTCTGTAAAAAAGGCATTGCTTTGGCTCGCACCCTATGCTGCAGGTGAAAAACGTCACAAAGAGTTCGTTCATTCACATGCCCACTTTGATCAAGCGCGAGCTCAGGCCGGCATCAAGGGATTTAAGGGAATGTTTAATCGACGAACTGCCGCTAAATTATACTGGATGGCCACAGGGTTAGATAATTCCTGGCGAACATTAGCTAAAAATCTGTCGGGCAAGCCACCAGTTAATGTTTCAATGTGTGGACTTTAATTATGATGTGTAAGCCCGGCCGCCAGCACTGACGACAGAACAAAAGCAGGAAAACGTGCTGCACATATATGATGAATCGTTTCGTCGCAACAATGTGCCTGCAGCTTCACAGATTCGTCCCTGTCGAGCTGTCGCAACGAGGCGCAGCATCCGGTGGCGAATGTGTACTTATCAGGAATTTTAACGGACGCTTATGCGCTGAGTTATCAGACAACCTCTGAATTTTTATCGCGCAGGAAAAGGCTCATTGAGAGAGTAATGGAACCGATATGAGTCAATAAGCGTGGTATGCCATGCTGGAAACAGGTCAGCTATTCATCCAATCCATCTCTCATGAAAGGTTCGATGGTTTATTAATATCCGGCGACTAAACGGACTTAAAAAATTGTTAAGAAATATGATTCACACCGTCGGTATAGCTGCTTAGTCTGATATGGTTACCATGGGTAGATAAAAAATCCAGAAAGTATTATATCATTGGTTTTTTGGTAGATTGATATACATGTAAAAGGAAAAATTAATATGAACAAAGCTAAGGCCATCGTTTTCGGAATTATGATGTCTGGTGCTATATCCGCCAATGCTTCAACCGATATTACCACGGTGACTGGTAATGTCGGGCAGGATATAAAAATATCACAGAAGTCCAATCCGACTACAGGTTACTTGTGGATGATAAAAGACCTTCCTGATGGTTTGATTTTCGTTTCCAGAATGTATGAACAATCAAAAGACTGTCCGCAAGGTGCTGTGGGGTGCGGGGGGGAAGATGAATTTCACTTCATTGCTGAAAAGAAAGGAGAAAGCATCCTGAAACTCATTTATGGTCGGCCATTCAGCAAGTCAAGCTGGCAGGAAAAAGAAATTAAAATTGTGATTAAATAATATCATCTTCCCTCTTTTGCATGCACGGAGAGGGATTCACATATTTACATCCCAATCTATTTTAAAAACAAAGCCATAACTGAATAAGCAGAGTTAAAAAACTGCATCTCTGAATGCCGCTTATACTTTAATATAATGATCAAAACTATCTGAACACCATTTTCTCTGACCTTTAACGGACTTTAACTCTAGAGTATCCGGTTTTAGTTCCAGACACTTTTTGAGATTCTGGCGTCAATGTGCAGCATCCGTATTCTTCCGGCGTCAGATGATTCAGGGATTCATACAGTTGCTCACAGTTATATTCGTTCAGCCATCTGTTTGTGAATTTCCGTACCTCATTCAGCGTTCTGAACAGATAACAATCCAGTATTTCCGTACAATATGTCCGATTGGAGCGTTCAATAAAAGCATTCTGAGTGGGTTTAGCCGGTTTGATAAATTCGATGCAACCACATGTCTTTCAGCCCATTCAGCCCATTCAGCCAGGGCCAGTAAGATAAATTCCGGGCCATTGTTCATCATGAGCTTCAGCGGATATCTCCGGTGAGCCGCGATTCGCTCCAATACCCGGATAACGCACTGTGCTGGCAGATTAGATCGATTTCAATTGCCAGTACCTCGCGATTGAAATTGTCCACAACATTGAGAGTGCGAAATCCTGCCCACAGCTCACTGCATAGTATGGCGTAAGACCTCTAAACGTGAACAGCATCATTATGCTAGATGGTTATAACATCCCCGCCCCAGCCATTGTCATGCTTTTTCCAGGTGAACCGGATACTGAAAGCGGGTTTGAAAAAATGGCCACTCAGCACCCATCCGCTGGCTATATCCGGAATACCGCTGAGTAAATTGTGATATAGCAGGGTTATAAATTATAACTATTTAAACATAAAGACAATTATTGATATAAGCTGGATTTAGATACATGCATAACTGGTGACACTCCCCTGCCGCTTGTTTTAGAATGAAGAGTTTATAGGGCCATACGCCCTCTTTAAGAGATGTTCCGGGAGAGTCGTTTTGAATGAGAAGCCACTTGTAGTGGATTTGGATGGTACGTTAATCCATTCAGACATGCTGCACGAATCTGCATTAAGGGTGTTTAGAGATAGCCCGTTTGAAACACTCCGTATTCCATTTCTTCTAAAAAAAGGCAAAGCGTTTTTAAAACAGCACCTTGCCTCACTCACAGAATTTGATCCCAAAACACTTCCCTATAACGAAAAACTGCTTGAATGGCTCAAACAACAACGCGCGGAAGGCCGACATCTGGTGTTGTGTACAGCATCAGATAGCGCAATTGCAAACCGCATTGCTGAACACCTGGGTATTTTCGACGACGTCATCGCCAGTGATGGTGTTTCCAATATTGAGGGTAGACACAAAGCCGCTGCCCTGGTGCAGCGCTTCCAGCAGCATGGGTTTGATTATGCTGGTAACTCAAATGCAGACTTAGCCGTGTGGTCGCAAGCTGATAAAGCAATTGTGGTTAATGGATCAAGCGATTTGATTAAAAAAGCGCGGAATATTTCAACCGTTGACAGGGTATTTCCTAAACGTGAAATCGGTTTTACTGCATGGCGTCGTGTACTGCGCATTCATCAGTGGTTAAAAAACACTCTCCTGCTGGTTCCGCTATTTGCCGCCCATGATGTCAGTAATGGTGAAGCCTGGCTATCACTGCTGTTAGCCTTCATGGCATTCAGCCTTTGTGCTTCATCAGTATATATCGCCAATGATTTACTCGATCTGGACAGCGATCGCCTGCATCCACGAAAACGAAACCGGCCATTTGCCTCTGGCTTAGTACCCGCCTGGAAGGGAGTTTTACTTGCGCCACTACTGCTGATTGTCAGTTTGTCTGTTGCCGTGTTTGTAGGAAAACAGTTTTTTTTCTGGCTGGTTTGCTATTTCACCCTGACGTGTGCCTACTCATGGGTACTGAAACGTTTGATGTTAGTTGATTGCCTCACCCTGGCGATGCTTTATACCTTGCGCATTGTTGCCGGTGCAGCAGCTGTTGGTCACGAACTCTCCTTCTGGCTGCTGGCATTTTCAGTGTTTCTGTTTCTTTCTCTTGCGTTCGTTAAACGTTACGCGGAACTGGAAGTTCAGCTTCTCAGTGGAAAAGAAAAAATTCATGGACGTGGATACCACACCGCTGATGCGCCGTTGATTCAAACCATGGGTATTGTTGCGGGTTACACGTCTGTTTTAGTCCTTGCACTCTATCTGAACAGTGATGCGGTACTGAAGTTATACGCCTCACCGAAGCTAATTTGGGGAGCCATCCCTGTGATGCTATTTTGGGTAAGCTGGATGTGGATGCAAGCCCATCGAGGGGAAATGCATGATGACCCTCTGGTCTTTGCCGTCAAAGATCGTGCAAGTCTGAGCGCAGGTGTCATTTTCGCCGCTATCCTGGTCGCCGGTACTGTGGGGGTTTCATGGTAGCAGTCACTTCATGGGGCCGTCTGTCACACAATGAGCATAAGGTGGTCGCACTTCGCGATCGCGGCCAAATCCCAACCAGACGCACTGCATCCGGTCTGGCTCATGGCATGGGACGAAGCTACGGTGACGTATGTCTTAACCCGCAGGGCGAACTGTGGCTGACGCCTGGGCTTGATCATTTTATCTCCTTCGATGAAAGCAGTGGCTGCCTGGTCTGTGAAGCAGGGGTTCTGTTGCAGGACATCCAGAGACTGATGATTCCGCGTGGCTGGATTCTACCCGTCACACCGGGAACCCAGTTAGTCACCGTGGGTGGAGCCATCGCTAATGATGTGCACGGCAAAAACCACCATGTCGTGGGTTCATTCGGCGATCACATCAAGGCCCTGACCCTTCTCCGGACCGATGGTGAAATTATTCAGTGTGGACCAGACGAACGGCCAGATTGGTTCGCCGCTACAGTGGGTGGAGTCGGTCTGACCGGTGTGATCACGATTGCCGAAATTCAGCTTCGCCCGGTAGCCGGCCCATGGTTAGACACTGAGACCATTCCTTTCGACAACCTGGACGCATTTTTCCAACTTGCCGATGGCTCAGAAACGCAGTGGGAACACACAGTCTCGTGGATTGACTGCATCTCAGGGGGAGGAGGACGAGGCTTGTTTATGCGTGGTAATCCTGCTGATTTAAAAGATCGTCAAGCTCCCAGGTCAGGCAAACTCACCATGCCCATCGTGCCACCAGTATCAATGGTCAACCGACTGACACTGCGTCCCTTCAATATGACTTACTACCATCTCAAAAAGTGGCAGGCAGGCAAGGAAATCACCCATTACGAACCTTTTTTTTATCCCCTGGACAATTTACTGCACTGGAACCGCATGTACGGCCCCAAAGGGTTTTTCCAGTATCAGAGTGTCGTGCCGCGCGAGGTTGGGCAGGATGCGGTCCAGGCCATGCTGAAGGAGATCGCCCGTTCTGGTGATGGATCTTTCCTCGCCGTGCTCAAAACTTTTGGCAACCGACAATCAATGGGAATGCTGAGCTTCCCGCGACCCGGGGTCACTCTGGCGTTAGACTTCCCCAATAACGGCAACCGCACGCATAAACTCTTCGAACGACTGGATGCCATCGTGCGTGAAGCAAAGGGTCGTATCTATCTGGCTAAAGATGCACGTATGCCAAAAAATCTGTTTGAGGCTGGATATCCGCGCCTGGCCGAATTTATCCAATACCGAGACGCAGGCATCAGCTCAGGTCTCTCACGCCGCCTAATGGGAAGTTGAATGAAGCTTAAGAAGAAGATCGTCATCGTTGGAGCAACCTCTGCGATTGCTGAACAGTGCGCACGGGTGTGGGCGAAAGAAAACCTGTGCGAAATTGTGCTGGTTAGTAGAAATCAGCAAAAAGCCGAGTGGGTTGCAGAAGACATTAAAGTGCGCTCCCCGGAAACAACAATCACTAACATTCAGGTAGATTTTCTCGACCCGCGTCAAATTCAAGAGCTGGTTGATAATATCTACCAGGCAGGAAACGTTGATATTGCGCTGATTGCGCACGGTTCTTTACCTGACCAGGAAGTGTGTCAGAATGATCTCACTCTTTGTCGTGAAGCGCTGGATGTCAATGGGTTATCACCGATGCTGTTTGCCGAAGCTTTTGCTAAGCGCATGCAACAGGCTAATAACGGTACTCTGGCTGTCATTGGTTCCGTAGCAGGTGACCGCGGTAGAAAATCCAACTATGTCTATGGTGCGGCAAAGGGATTGGTAGCCAGCTATGTTCAGGGTTTACAACACCGCTTCGCCAATACGAATATTAAAGTGGTTTTAATTAAGCCTGGTCCGACCGATACGCCAATGACCGCGCATCTCAAACAATCCGGAGCCAAACTTGCTGCTGTTGACCGCGTGGCAGCAGAGGTTGTGCATGGCATTGAAAGTGGGCAACGAGTTGTATACACTCCGAAAATTTGGTCGGTAATCATGATGGTTATTCGCAATCTGCCGCATTTCGTATTTAAAAGGTTGGATATTTAATGTCAGAATTGAAAGTGAATATGACTTCAGGAAGGAGTGCTAACCTGAATAATCATAACGCTATAAAAGACACACTTTTTTTATTGGTATTATTAGTGGTATCAATTGCTGTTTTTGTTCCCTTGTCGCCAAAAATGCCATCGGAAGGCATCGATCCATCCTGGTCTTATGGGATGAATGAGGCAATGGCTTACGGAATGTCTATTGGCAAAGACATCATTTTCACATTCGGACCCTACGCTTCAATTTATACGCAAACTTACCATCCAGCCACTGACCAGTTGATGATATGGGGATCACTCTATTTTGCCATTTCATTCGCTATCGCTGTCTGGCTTAACTTTAGAGTCAGCAGATGGCCGTTAAAAATTGTAATTCTGGCTGTTCTGAGTGCATTAATATATAGCCGTGATGCACTGTTTTTCTTCTATCCCATGCTGGTTGGTATCCAGATTTATCGTTGGGTTAGCGCCTTCGATACCAAACAAACAACAACCCGGGGTGAATGCTCGCTTATCGTCGCTTTATTTTCGCCATTTGGTTTATTACCACTGATTAAAGGTTCAACACTTATAGCATGTGTAGCAATCTCTTTTTTCTCTATTGTTCTGCTGGCAAAAAGAAGACAATGGAAACTTTCACTCCTTATCGTTGCCAGCTTTTTAATCTCAACCGTAATTTTCTGGGCCTTATCCGGGCAGCCATTAAGTGGACTGGCTGATTATTTTATCAGCCTGGCGCCCATCATTAGTGGTTACACCGAGGCTATGGCAATCAATGGCGATCTGACTCAGTGCATCCTTTATATAGTGGCAACAGCTACCATGGCCGGGTTCCTGTTTTATGGAATACAAGGGGGGGGTTACGACAAATCGGTTGTTACACTTGTTTTTCTTTGTATCCTCTTTTTATCTTTCAAGGCAGGTTTCGTCAGGCATGACAGCCATATGCTCGTTTGTGCCTCAATGATTCTCCTTGGAGCCTCATTGGCAGGGACATTACTTTCCCCCCGTAGCGCATTAGCCGTTATAGTCGTTTCTTTAATTACATGGGGTTATATCGATGTTGCTTATATCAAGAACCCCGTTGATAACGTTAAATACTATTTCATCAATAGGTTCTCCAATTCATGGGATGGACTAAAACAGCGTACACTCGAACCTCAAGCGCTGACAAAATATTTTGAAGAGCGTGTTAATCTGATCAAAAAACGCGGGCCCATTCCAAAGCTAAATGGTACCGTTGATATATATTCATATGATCAAGCTTATTTATTCGCATCCGGAAATACGTGGAACCCACGTCCCATTTTTCAAAGTTATTCGGCCTACACCCCGCAACTGGCAGAATTGAATAAAAAGCACCTTCTCGCAGTGAATAGGCCAGATAATATAATCCTCAATGTCCAGCCCATTGATGAGAGATTACCTTCACTAGAGGATGGTGCAAGTTGGCCTGTTTTATTGTCCAATTATCAACCAACATCATTTGCTGGTAGCTACCTTTACCTTAAGCATCGGGACACGCCACCCCCAACATCCAAACCTTCAGAAAAAATAGGCGGAGGTTTTTATTCTTTTGGTGATACAATCAACTTACCTGATTCCCACGCACCAATATTTGCGAAATTAACTATTAATAAAAGTTTTGCTGGCTCCATTCTGAATATGTTATTTAAGACAAGTCAGCTCCAGATGAAATTGACTATGCAAAATGGTGTTACGCGCAGCTACAGAATTATTCCGGGCATGACGGAGTCTGGTTTTATTATTTCGCCCCTGATTGAAAACACCGCAGAATTTTGGTTGCTTTCCGTCAGTGCAAATCACCTCAAGGATAAGAGAGTAAAATCGATTGAGATTTCCGCCACCAACCTCCCCTTCCTTTGGAAAAAGTCGTTTAACATTGAATTTTATGCTCTCAACTATCCATCTTCACCAGGCGATATTAATTTGCAGGGTTTGGCTAAACCTCAACCAGAAAATTTTAAGAAGACAACATTCATTCAGCAATGTAATGGACACATTGATACTGCGAATGGCGCCCCTCCATCATCTGGCTTAATCCAAACATCAACTTTACTCAATGTTCAGGGATGGCTGGTCACTTCCGTGACACCTGCTCAACTACCGGATAAGGTTTATGTGATGCTGTCTGATGCCGATGGCAAGCGTTACTTATTTAACACTCAGCGCATGTCACGACCGGACGTTGGTGCATATTTTAAACAACCATTACTGGATTCATCCGGTTATGTGCTGACAGCCGATGTGTCAAAATTAAATGGGGACTATAGGTTGGGACTTGCATACTCAAGCGACAACGAACTCTTTATATGCCCGCAATTCGATGATCCGGTTAAAATATCTCGGGAATAAATTTTGCTGAAAAAAAAAGTAATACTGTCTGGTGGCGCGGGTCTGGTCGGTCAAAATCTGGTAGCCAGACTGAAAGCCAAAGGCTACTCAAACATTGTTGTTCTCGACAAGCACCGCAACAATCTTGAGGTGCTCAAACGGGTTCAGCCCGACATCACTGTCGAGTATGCCGATCTTGCCCAATCGGGTCAGTGGCAACAACACTTCGTGGGTGCGGATGTCGTAGTGATGTTGCAGGCGCAGATCGGCGGTAACGATTACCAGGAGTTCGTGCGAAACAATATCGATTCGACCCGACTCCAGCTGGATACCATCAAAGCGAACAATGTGCCATATATGGTACAAATCAGTTCCTCGGTCGTGGAATCAGTGGCTGATGATTTCTATACCAACACCAAGAAGGAGCAAGAGAAAATGGTGTTAGAATGCGGTATTCCCTGCCCCATCTTACGCCCGACGCTGATGTTTGGCTGGTTCGACCGCAAACATCTCGGCTGGTTATCTCGCTTTATGAAGAAAGTGCCGGTGTTTCCGATTCCGGGGGATGGCCGTTATATGCGCCAGCCTCTGTACGTCGGTGATTTTGCCAATATCATCATCAGTTGTATCGAGAATGACATCCGTGATGGCGTGTACAACATCTCAGGTCATGAAAAAATCGACTATATCGACATGATTCGCGAGATCAAACGTGCAATTCGTGCAAAAACGCTCATTCTACACATCCCATATTCACTTTTTTATGCCCTGTTATGGGTTTGGGGCAAGTTTGATAAAAACCCACCCTTTACCACCCAGCAGTTGGCTGCTTTAACAGCGAAGGATGAATTTGAGGTGATCGATTGGCCTGGAATCTTCGGTGTTCCTTACACGCCATTCAGGGTCGCTGTGGATGAAACCTTTAATGATCCACGCTATAGCGGCGTAGAACTGGAGTTTTAAGATGGGTCAAAGAATTGCAGTATTGGGCGCTGGTCCAATGGGCCTGGCCGTGGCTTACCAGCTGGCACTTGATGGACACACCCCGGTACTTTTCGAGGCTGATGACCGTGTCGGCGGCATGACCGCAACTTTTGATTTTGGCGGCCTGGAGATCGAGCGCTACTACCACTTCCATTGCATTTCCGACCACGCATTTCTACAGGTGCTCAATGAACTGGGCATTGCCGATCAGATGCAATGGACAGAAACCAAGATGGGCTACTGGTATCAGGGGCGTTTGCAGCCCTGGGGTAACCCGGTGGCCCTGCTCAAATTCCGTGGCTTGAGCCTGATGGCCAAATTCCGCTACGGCTTACATGCCTTCCTGTCGACCAAACGTGATGACTGGCGACCACTCGATAATGTCGAAGCGAGTGGCTGGATCAAACGCTGGGTAGGTACTGAGGCATGGGAGGTTTTATGGCGTCGACTTTTTGACTACAAATTCTATGACTATGCCCATGGTTTGTCTGCCGCCTGGATTTGGAGTCGTATCCGGCGTATTGGTCGCTCGCGTTACAGTCTGTTCCGCGAGAAACTAGGCTATCTGGAAGGCGGTTCAGCCACGCTGTTAACTGCATTAAAAAACGCCATTGAAGCGAATGGTGGCGAAATAAGGCTGAAGTCACCTATCGAGAAGGTTGTCATCAACAATGGCAAAGTGGCTGGGGTGCAGGTTGCAGGCCAACTGGAAGTCTTCGATAAGGTGATAAGCACCATTCCACTGCCTTACGTACCGAAACTAATGCCAGATTTGCCTGCCGAAATTATAGCTAAATTCAGCACCACCAAAAATATTGCCGTCGTCTGCGTGATCGCGAAGCTCAGCAAGGCCGTAACCGAGAACTTCTGGTTGAATACCAATGATCCGGATATGGATATACCAGGCCTGGTGGAATACACCAACCTGCGCCCCCTCGACCAACATGTTGTCTATGTGCCGTTTTACGTTCCGGGTGAGCATCCGCTGTACGCACAGCCCGATGAGGTGTTTCTGACAAAAGTGCGTAACTATCTCAAGAAGATCAATCCGACGCTGACCGATGATGACTTTATTGAAATGCGCGCCAGCCGTTATCGCTACGCCCAGCCGATCTGCGATCCGGGATACCTGGATAAACTTCCTCCGGTGGCATTACCGGTGCAGGGACTGTGGGTGGCAGATACGTCTTACTACTACCCGGAAGATCGCGGCATTTCGGAAAGTATCGGATTTGGTCGTCAGATGGCAAAGATGGCCACTACTGACAATTTGGAGTCGTCACAGCAATGATTTCGCCTCAGTTCCTTCGATTTTTAATCGCGGGAGGAATCGCTGCCGGTGCCAACTTTGGCTCACGGTTCGTCTTTAGTATGTTTGTCAGCTATGGCTTCGCAGTTTTTTTTGCGTACCTGGTCGGCATGCTGGTGGCATTCCTGCTAATGCGCGGGCATGTTTTTAATGCAAGTCACGGCCTACTGGCAACACAAATTTATAAGTTTGTTGCTGTGAACGCGCTTGCTGTTTTGCAGACGTTGGCAATCAGTCTGCTTCTGGCGCACTGGTTGCTGCCTTCGGTGGGTATCGTGGTTCACGCCGAAGCGATCGGGCATTTGGTGGGAGTGCTGGTGCCAGTCGTGACCAGTTATTTCGGCCATAAACTGTTAACTTTTCGATGAGCAAATTCTTCACACGACTCCAGAGTGTGCTGCTTGAGCAGCGCACCATCCGGGCTATTGTCTGGTTTGTCACTTTTGGCGTGTTGCTTTATCTGGGGGCTATTTTCTGGTCTGGATGGCACGCAACGGTGGCAGCCTTCGCGGAGTTAGGGCTGCATACATTGATGATCAGTGCCGTAGTGTCGAGTAGTTCTTATCTTTGGCGTTTTCTCCGCTGGGAATATTCTTTGCAATGTCTTGGGAATGTCGTGCCCCGTTTTACCCATCTTGCCGTCTATATGTCCGGATTGGCCTTGACGGCTACGCCCGGCAAGTCCGGGGAAACTTTCCGTTCAGCGTTATTAGTCCCACATGGCGTGAAAGTGACACATAGCCTCGCCACCTTTCTGGCAGACCGGGGATCAGACGTTCTCGGAATGGCTTTACTAGGTGCACTGGCTGCCATGATAGCACAACAGCATTTGGCGTGGGTGTGGCTGTTAGCGTTTATCGCCCTCCTGTTGGTCAGCTGTCTCTTTGCCTGGGTTTTGTCACATCCAAAGGCTCACCTTGGCTGGAACCGGCTGGCTCGTTCTTTGACATGGTTGCCTGTCAAGGGCGGACAAGCGACGCTTGAAGCCTGGGCTAAAGTATGGAAACTGCCAAGGGTGTCAGCGTTTGCGGTGGTTGCAATGCTGGCTTATGGCACGCAGGCCTTAGTCTTTGCCTGGTTCTGCCAGATCCTGGAGACAGGCGTTTCAAGTGCTGACTGCGTGTTAATCTTTGTGCAAGCAACGCTGTTCGGCGCGGCAAGTATGATACCTGCCGGGCTTGGCATTATGGAAGCAGCGCTGGTTTTTCAATTGGTTCAGCATGGCGTAAGTGACGGTACGGCAATGTCGTTGGCCATCGCCATTCGTCTGGTGACGCTCTGGTTTGGCATGTCTCTGGGGGCTTTGTCTTTGTTACTCTTGTCCGGACGGAATCTGGGGCAAAGTAATGCCCCATAATGATGTAATCCCAGTTTATTCCTAAAGCCAGTTATTATTGAGCGTGCCATTGTTAATTACGGTCATAACATTGATGATTTTGATAAGGGAATATTCATGAAAAAAACAATTATCGCTTTATCAATGTTTCTGCTGGCTCCCCCGGCATTTGCCACTACCACACACGTAACAGATAACGATGTGGCCAATGCGCAGGCAGTGTAAGCATGCCATTCACTGTTAGAGAGTGGTTTACGCTATCACGAAAGCGAGCATGGAGATCCATGGGTCTGCGTCCATTCCTGATGGTTTCAGGATTTAGTGAACTCCCGCTTTTCGCTCAAAGCTGCCTGTCAATTTAGCAGGGTATTGAATGCATTTTTTTGTTAGAGATGACCAGGTCAAATGCAAGTGGGTAGTCAAGTAAATGCAAATATCCAAATGGACGACTAAACGTGTTTGAATGTATGTTTTTGTAGTAACATCCTTTCGACCCATCCGTGCAGGCAGTGAACTGGACTGACAACTTCCGTAACCAGATGCCATCAACGTAGCAATATTGCTCAAAAGACAAGACAGGCGGGAGCTACAAGGTAACACATGTTGTTAGCATACCCTTGCATTGAGCCACAAACAATCTCACTGTATATGCCACAGTTTTGCCACACTCACAATGTACAAAAATGCACATTCGTGTTAAAAAAACAAAACAACTCAACAATAACCAAATGATTTTATTATAAAAGATGGTGCCGATAATAGGAGTCGAACCTACGACCTTTGAATCGCCACGGATAATCTAGACACTTCCGAGCCGTTGATAATACTGGTTTTCATATTCTGTCGGTGACATCTGATTGCTCGAACCATGCCGACGCTTACTGTTATAAAACATTTCGATGTAACCA
>NZ_MOMB01000064.1 GCF_002752165.1 Erwinia sp. OLFS4 | reverse complement strand
AGCATCTGACGGGCAAAATTTTCACCCAACGCATTGAACGTAATAACCTGACGCTCCGCACCCGCATTAAACGGTTGGCTCGTAAAACAATCTGCTTTTCGCGCTCAGTTGAGATCCACGAAAAAGTCATTGGAGCGTTTATCGAGAAACACATGTTCTACTAATTGGAGGCATCACCCTGCAATTCTTCAATGCAGTGCTGGCGCAGGTTGCTTATAAAATTGGTGGTTACTGACCCATTGGCTGAAAGGGTTAATTCACCATCACGGCGGGTTTTAATGGTTAATCCTTCATTTTCGATAGCAGGTAAAAGTACATGCAAAATGAAGCTATATTGATCACGTCTGGTCATAATCTCTTCCTCAAAAAAAGAATGAGTTGAACCGCCGCCACTTAATAAAGGGGCAGAGAAAACAGAGTTGTTTTTTAAAACCGAGTTACTTAATTAGCTTTTTAAATAACTCAGCCAGAGTAAGCAGGAAGCCTTTATTTAATCTTTTGGTATAAATAAACGGTTTATTTTTACCTTTGATAAATTGAACCTTCGCCGGTTCGGGTTTAAAAAATCTTCCGTCCGGCGTTTCCAGCCAGCCGCGTGAGTTCTTGAAGTGTGTGACCTGGCACCCGTGCTTAAGTAGGCTTGCCAGTGATGGGCCTTCATCGTGCATAACTGCCCCCTTGCTTATACATCTGATCAACCGTGCGCATGGCTTCCGCTAAAGCAAAGTCACGCCCGAAATAATCGCCATTACTGGAAATTTGGTAAGAGTGTTTCAGCGTAAAAGGATTACGCGGGCATTTCTGAATAGTGAAGCCACGATATAAATATGAGTGACGACTTAACTGTATTAATTGCACAGCCACAAAAGCCCCCTCACATTCCCAATTTAAGCAATCCACCATCAACATGGCGTGCCACATCTTTGGTGATTTTCTTAATCAGCTTTTTATCCCTGACCATGAACTCGCCGCAATTGGTGCGAATCATGAAGCCCGTTTGCATATCTTTTAAATGGGTGTCCAGAATGTCGTTGCATTCACGCACCCGGTTTTCGAGGTTGGCTGTTTTCTGGCTCATTGCGATAACCTCAAAGACCGATCCACAGCAACCAGGCATCGCGCTGCTCTCTCGGACGGTTGTAGTAGGCGTCACGCATTGCACGGTTGAACTCAGGAATATAGATCCAATTCTCAGCGCGGGCACCCAGGCTTTCCGGATTCTTCCACGGGATGATCGGCAACTTACCGTCTTCAATCATGCTCTTGACCGTGGCGGGCTTCTTACCGATTAACTCGGCAAATTTCGGGTACGGAACTGCATCTACGGCGTGACGCACTTCAATGAATCCCTCTAACTCTTTGTCTGTCATAGCGTTTCACCTCTCATTGAAGATAGGCCGGGATTTTTAGCCACGCCCGGCGCGTGGTACTCTGGTGTTTCCACACAACCAGAAAGGAGATCTTTATGTCTCAGAAAGAAGTACCTATCTACATTCCTGCTGAACTTGAGTACCTCGTTGCTAATGACCTGGCTTGCTTACGCTTCCATTACCATTTAGCAACACCGACAAAACTGCCTGAAGCTGGTGAGCTGTTTACTGGTTTAACCGTTGAGCAAGCGAAAGACACCGTAACCTTCCTTCAGCAATACATTGCTAAAGCTGAACTTGCCGCTTCACTGGCCCCGAAGCGGAGCCACTAGTTTTAACCGTCCCCGCATAACGTCCATTTGGGAAATAACTACGGCGGAATTCAGCAACATGGATTCCGTCACTTCTGTTGTCCTGCTCAAGTCTTCCACTCATTTGTGCTAATCTCCGCATTAGCGCTAGGCGCTTATTTCGGCTTGTAACTGCTTATATTGGCGGTTGCTCATGGTAGAGATTACCACCCTTAAGGAGAATGTTATGGTAGAGATCCCTACCCCGTCAAGCGGCGTGGGTGAAAAAATCAGAGCTATCAGGGATGCAGAGGGGTTAACAAGGCAGCAATTCTTTGAATTAACTGGAATACCTGCTGGCACGCAGAAGTATTACGAGACAGGAAGAGTGGAGAGCATTGGTAGCGATATCTTGCTTAAGATCACCCAGCATTCACGTTTCGCAAAATATACGCTCTGGCTAATGACTGATAAGACCGCCCCTCAAGCTGGTCAAATCGCACCGGCCCTCGCACACATTGGGCCAGAGTCAACTGGATCAGGCCGCTCAGAGACTCAAACTGGTTAACCATCTATAAACATTACATTTTCACTATCTGTTACCAGGATGGGGAAATAAACGCCGGAGGGCTTTCTTATGTCGATTAAGAAGCTCGAAGGTGGTCAATATGAAGTAGACGTATGGCCGCGCGGACGTAACGGAAAACGTATCCGCAGGCGATTTGAGAAGAAACAAGAGGCGGTTCTTTTTGAGCGTTATGTATTAGCCAACGCCGACAAAAAAGAATGGTTGGGCGCGAGCGTTGACCGCCGCACCTTAAGCGAGTTGTTAGATACCTGGTGGCTGCTGTACGGACAGACTCAGGAAAATGGCGAGATTGAAAAGCGGCACCTGAATAAAACAATCAGGGCACTGGGCGATCCAGCCGTTAACCGACTGAACAAGCGAATGATTGCTCAGCACCGAGGCCAACGGCTGGAAGACGGTATCAGCGCAGCAACGATCAACCGGGATATTTACCGCTTATCCGGGATGTTCAGCACGTTGATAAAACTGGAAGAGTTCAGGAAGGAAAACCCCTGCAAGGGTCTGGAACCACTGAAAGAAGCGCCGCCAGCTATGACCTATCTAGCAAAATCAGAGATCAGCAGATTGCTGGATACTCTGACCGGCGACGATCGACGTGTAGCACTGCTATGCCTCAGCACCGGCGCACGCTGGGGCGAAGGCAGCACGCTGCGAGGTGAGCAGGTTAATCACGGGCGCGTAACGTTCCTTAAGACCAAAAACGGAAAAAAGCGCACCGTTCCGATATCGGAAGAACTAGAGAAAGAGATCAAGACCAGCGACACCGGGCCACTGTTCAAAGTTGACTATGAAAACTTCTGCGAACGACTTAGACAGGTTAAGCCCGATTTACCACGTGGGCAGGCCACACACGTTCTTCGGCATACTTTCGCAAGCTGGTTCATGATGAATGGAGGGAACATTATTGCGTTACAGCAAATTCTGGGGCACGCCAGCATACAACAGACGATGGTTTATGCTCACCTTGCCCCCGATTACCTGCAACACGCGGTAACGTTAAACCCTCTCGGCGGCGGGCTGGCGGTGTGACAATATTGTCTACACCCGTAACGCTATATCCTTCTTGTAACTGCTTATGGCTGTTGCAAGAAGTATTGATTTATAAGGGATTTTTCCTAAGTACCTGATAAAAAAACCCCCACATCATGTGGGGGAAGACAGGGATGGTGTCTATGGCAAGGAAAACAGGGATACTATGTTACTGGTTACTACACTACTGGTTACTGCGTTACTGCTTACTACATTACTGGTTACTACTGACAGCCTGCAGCGATGTTACCTGCTGCCTTTCATTCAGCGTACGCAGAGTTTCCATGCGCTGCTGATGATTTCGATCTGAAACGGCTCGTTGTTCTGGCGTTAATTGCTGGTACATCTGATGACGTACCCGGGCAAATTCAAGCTGTCTTGCGACTTCTGCACGAGCAATTTTCTCAAGTTCAGCACGGTAAGCCGCTTCATTAAACTGGTCTGCTGTCATTATTTGGTGCAATGTTTCCAAATCATTAACGCTGACGGAAGCCGGCTCCTGTCTGGTCTGCTGCATCAGATCGCGCATCCTTTGACGCTGCGTTTCTGTCAGTTCGATGCCATCAAGCATGTGATTTCGCGGAAATTGCGTCATACTCCCAGTCGTCATTCCACGATGTTGCTGATGTATATCATCACTCGTCGTAGCGTTTGCAGCCAGAGCAGTAGTGCAACTTACCATCAGCGGCAGAACCGCAACGACGGCTGTAACTTTGCGCATCGTTTACTCCCAGGTTTGTCGCTGTGTTTCGTTATTACGAGATTCAGTCTACGGGGCCAGCTGCAAACATGCGTCAGGGGGTGTAAAACTAAGTAAAGTGATAGGATAAGCGCATTTGTTCAAGTTATTTTGCCTGCGGAGGGCAAGAAAAGATGAATAAAATCTTGTTGGTTGATGATGACCGCGAACTAACTTCGCTTTTGAAAGAATTGCTGGAAATGGAAGGCTTTAATGTGGTGGTCGCCGGTGACGGTGAACAGGCACTTAGCCTTGTAGACAGCTCAATTGATCTATTATTACTTGACGTCATGATGCCGAAAAAGAACGGCATTGACACCTTAAAAGAACTACGCCAGCAACACCAGATTCCGGTGATCATGCTGACTGCTCGCGGTAGCGAGCTGGATCGCGTTCTGGGACTGGAACTGGGTGCCGATGATTATCTGCCCAAGCCCTTTAATGACCGTGAACTGGTAGCCCGAATTCGTGCTATTTTGCGTCGCTCACACTGGAGCGAACTGCAGCAACAGCACGACAGCAGTTCCCCGACGCTGGAAGTGGATTCACTACGCCTGAACCCAGGACGTCAGGAAGCCAGCTTCGGCGATCAGGTACTGGAACTGACAGGCACCGAATTTACCCTGCTCTATCTGCTGGCTCAGCATCTCGGACAAGTGGTTTCACGCGAACACCTGAGTCAGGAAGTATTGGGTAAAAGACTGACGCCGTTTGATCGTGCCATCGATATGCACATTTCCAATTTGCGCCGAAAATTACCCGATCGCAAAGATGGACAGCCCTGGTTTAAAACTTTGCGTGGGCGTGGATATCTGATGGTTTCAGTCGCATGATTTCAAGCCTGACTACCCGCATCTTCGCTATTTTCTGGCTAACGCTGGCTCTGGTGTTGATGCTGGTATTATTGTTGCCTAAACTTGATTCCCGCCAGATGACACCGTTGCTCAACAGTGAACAACGGCAGGGCTTAATGATTGAGCAACACGTAGAAGCTGAGCTACAACAGGACCCGCCAAATGACCTGATGTGGTGGAAACGGCTGTTCCGGGCAATCGACAAATGGGCGCCACCTGGCCAGCGGCTATTGCTGGTGACCAGCGAAGGAAGGGTGCTTGGCGCGCAGCACAGTGAAATGCAGGTGATACGTAATTTTATTGGTCAGTCTGATAATGCCGATCATCCGCAAAAGAAAAAATATGGCCGCGTCGAAATGCTGGGGCCATTTTCAGTGCAGGACGGCGAAGATAATTATCAGCTCTATCTGATACGTCCAGCCAGCAGTTCACAGCTGGATTTTATTAATCTGCTGTTCGACCGCCCGCTGTTACTGCTGATGGTCACCATGTTAATCAGCGCACCTTTGCTGTTATGGCTCGCCTGGAGCCTGGCAAAACCCGCGCGAAAACTGAAATTTGCTGCGGATGAAGTGGCCAGTGGTAACCTGCGTCAGCATCCGGAACTGGAATCCGGTCCGCAGGAATTCCTTGCTGCGGGTTCCAGTTTTAACCAGATGATCAGCGCCCTGGAACGGATGATGTCCGCTCAGCAGCGGCTGCTTTCTGATATCTCCCATGAATTGCGGACACCGCTGACCCGCCTGCAGCTGGCAGCCGCGTTAATGCGCCGTCGTTTTGGCGAAGGGAAAGAGCTGGAGCGCATTGAAACTGAAGCACAGCGTCTGGACGGCATGATTAACGATCTGCTGGTGCTGTCACGAAATCAGCACAATAATGCGCTGGTCAGTGAGGCAATGAAAGCAAATCAGCTGTGGGAAGAAATGCTGGATAACGCCAGCTTTGAAGCCGAGCAAATGGGTAAACGGCTGGAAGTCCCCTATCCACCGGGCCCCTGGCCACTGTACGGTAATCCTAATGCTCTGGAAAGCGCGCTGGAAAATATCGTGCGCAATGCGCTACGTTATTCTCACAGCCATATTTCGGTCAGCTTCTCGGTTGATAATCAGGGTATCACCATTCACGTTGATGATGATGGCCCTGGCGTCAGTGCAGAAGATCGTGAACAGATATTCCGGCCCTTTTACCGCACCGATGAAGCACGCGATCGCGAATCCGGCGGTACCGGACTGGGACTGGCCATTGTGGAAACCGCCATCCAGCAACACCGTGGCTGGGTAAAAGCCGACGACAGTCCGCTGGGCGGCCTGCGACTTACCCTCTGGCTACCGCTGTACAATAAGCGCGTGTAATTTGTTATCCTTTGGCCTTCGTTACAGAAGGCCAACCGCTGCATGCTGAATATCGTCCTGTTTGAACCTGAAATCCCACCGAATACCGGTAATATTATCCGCCTCTGCGCTAACACGGGCTTCAGATTACATCTTATTGAACCAATGGGATTTGCCTGGGATGACAAACGGCTACGCCGTGCCGGACTTGATTATCACGAATTCACGGCGGTTCAGCGCCATACCAGCTACCCGGCATTTATTGCCGGTGAACAGCCTCAGCGTTTGTTTGCCCTCACGACAAAGGGCACGCCGGCGCACAGTGCCGTCAGCTACCAGGCGGGTGATTACCTGTTATTTGGCCCGGAAAGCCGCGGGCTGCCAGCCACCATTCTGGATGCGCTGCCAGCACAGCAGAAAATTCGCATTCCGATGGTTGCCGCAAGTCGCAGCATGAATCTCTCCAATGCGGTTTCTGTGGTGGTGTATGAGGCATGGAGACAGCTGCATTACGCCGGAGCCTTATTGCGGGAATAAACGGGAATGATCAGACGCAGCCAGTCTGCGGCAAACCCACCGGTGAGGCACATTATTCACGGAAAATGCGCGCAGACCTCAGATACCGTCGCCAAATTCAAAGCCGGGTACCGTGCCATTAAAATGCTGATCCATATCCATGGCAGGTTTATCCGAAGCCGGTTTGCCCACTACCCGGGCAGGCACGCCGGCCGCCGTGGTATGCGGTGGTACTGGATGCAATACCACCGACCCAGCGCCGATTTTAGCCCCGCGGCCTACTTCAATATTGCCAAGTACTTTAGCTCCGGCGCCGATGAGCACCCCTTCGCGGATCTTCGGATGGCGATCTCCGCTGGTCTTGCCGGTGCCCCCCAGAGTGACCGACTGAAGGATAGAAACGTCATTTTCAACCACTGCCGTTTCCCCGATAACGATACCGGTCGCATGGTCGAGCATAATGCCATGGCCTATTTTTGCCGCCGGATGAATATCCACGGCAAATGAAACCGATATCTCGTTTTGCAGGTATAGCGCCAGCGCCCGCCGTCCTTCATTCCATAACCAGTGGCCAATCCGATATGCCTGTAGCGCGTGAAATCCCTTGAGATACAGCAGCGGCGTCGAATATTTATCTACCGCCGGGTCTCGCAGGCAAATTGCCTGAATATCACAGGCGGCGGAATCAATCATCGAAGGGTCCTGTTTATAGGCTTCTTCAATTATTTCGCGAAAAGTAATGGCAGGCATAATGGGATTAGCCAGCTTGTTGGCCAGCATATAACTCAGCGCGCTGCCGAGATTTTCGTGTTTTAACAGCGTCGCGTGGTAGAAGCTTGCCAGCATGGGTTCACCGTCGGCAAGCGCACGCGCCTCCGCTTTAATATGGCTCCAGACCAGATCAAGTTCAACACACGGCATTACTGACACTCCCATGAAAAAATAGCGCCGGTTGGCGCTAGCTGTCGCTGCATGCTTCTTCAGCGCTGACTATTTTCGTCTTTTCTTGTACGCCCCAGCAGGGTTAATGCTGCCTCTTGTGCGCTCTTTTCGCAATACAATACCTGGTATATTTGCTCGGTAATGGGCATTTCCACCCCTAACCGACCGGCCAGCGCCCTGACTTCTTTGGTATTTCTGAACCCTTCAACGACCTGGCCGATACTACGCTGGGCATTTTCAACATCACTTCCCTGGCCGAGCATCATGCCAAAACGCCGGTTACGTGACTGATTATCGGTACAGGTAAGCACCAGATCGCCTAATCCAGCCATTCCCATAAAAGTCGTCGGATCGGCACCCAGTGCGTTACCCAGCCTTGTCATTTCTGCCAGACCCCGGGTTATCAACGCGGTACGGGCATTGGCACCAAAACCGATACCGTCAGACATCCCGGCGCCGATAGCGATAACGTTTTTTACCGCACCGCCCAGCTGAACGCCGATAAAATCCGGATTACTGTAAACGCGAAAACTTTTACCGCAATGCATACGCTGCTGTAGCTGTCCGGCAAATGCAGGGTCAGTCGCCGCCAGCGCTATCGCCGTCGGCAAGCCAGCAGCCATCTCTCTGGCAAAAGTCGGGCCGGATATCACCGCCAGCGGAATATCGTCGCCAAGGATCTCACGAGCGACATCCTGTAATAAACGTCCGGTCTCTGTTTCAAGTCCTTTGGTGGCCCAGACAATACGTGAATCCGCTTGCAGATAAGATTTGATTTGTTTTAACACTTCACCGAATACATGACTCGGTACCACTACCAGCAGGTCACGACTCGCTGCAACGCTATTTTGCAGCGAGTCGTTGACGGTTAACGCATCGGGAAACGGAACATCAGGTAAAAACGCCTGATTACAGCGATCGGCCTTAAGCTGGGCCAGATGAACAGGATTGTGTCCCCACAAGGTTACCGGCTGGCCATTACGCGCCAGCGTAATGGCCAGCGCCGTACCGTAAGAACCTGCTCCGATAACGCTGATTGAATCCGTTACCCTTTGCATCATGCATCCTGCTGCGGTTCTTCACCAGCCTGCTGCTGCAGGTAGTTCATAAACAGCGCGTCGAAGTTAACCGGCGCAAGGTTCAACTGCGGGAAGGTACCGCGTGACACCAGGCTCGTGATGCATTCACGCGCGTAGGGGAAGAGAATATTTGGACAGTAAGCGCCGAGACAATGCGCCAGCTGATTACCCTCAATGCCCGCAATACTAAAAATACCGGCTTGCTGTACTTCGCACAGAAAGGCAGTTTCTTCGCCGACGCTGGCGGTAACCGTCACGCGTAAAACAACTTCATAAACGTCATCAGCCAGCTGACTGGAGGCTGTATCCAGATCCAGCTTCACTTCCGGTTCCCACTCTTTCTGGAATACCTGCGGCGCATTCGGGGCTTCAAAAGAGACGTCTTTGGTATAGATACGTTGGATCTGAAAAGTCATCTCGGTGTTGCTTTGCTCTGACATAATATTAATAGTCCTGTTAATCAAGTTATCCATCAGCGCGCTGAGGCGCGTCATATTTTATTTCAACAGTGGGTCCAGACCTGCACGGCCATCCAGCGCGTAAAGATCATCACAACCACCGATATGCTGTGCATTAATAAAAATCTGCGGCACGGTCGTCCGGCCACTGCGGGCAATCATCTCTTCACGTTTATCGGCATCACCATCAATAGCGATTTCATGATAAGTGACACCTTTCTGGCTGAGCAAGGCTTTTGCCCGGTGACAAAAAGGACAGGTTGCTTTGGTATAAATTTCAACATTCGCCATGAAAATATTCCGGAGTTATTTACCGCGAACCAGCGGCAGATTTTCACCGCTCCAGCCTGAAATACCGTCTTTCAGGACAGAAACCTGGGTAAATCCCGCTGCATAAAGTTTCGCCGCTGCTTCCTGGGCGCTTTGCCCGGTGGCACAGACAACAATGACCGGCGCGGCTTTGTGTTTTTCCAGCTCGCCGAACTGACCTTTTTTAATCTCACTCGCCTGAATATTTAACGCGCCAGAGATATGCCCCTGGCGGAAATCATCACGGCCCCGGGTATCAACGACAATCGCGTCCTCTTTGTTAATCAGACGGGTGGCTTCACCACGGCTAATCACTTTTATTTTAGAGAACATACCCTTAACTGTAGTTACAATCACCATTACCAGCAAAACAACCCATGCCAGACTAAGTACGGTGTGATTGCCTGCGAATTGCATTATTTCTTGCATGAGGGGTAAAAACTCCCGAAAGGGTTAATAAGCTAAATCAAAGGTTCTGAGTATACCTTCCAGTCGCTGCATGTACAGCTATCCGGCATGCAGTGTTACATTTTCTGCCGCACAATTCCTGAAATTTAGTCACACCACAGAATCCGGTCGATTATCCTGAATGCAGTGCCTCAGAGCCTGCCCTGCCGCCGCCACTGAGCAACAGAGCGCCGCCAGGATATCGTGCTGAGATTATTCAGGCAAATGGAAATCCGCAGCGGGATCGCTGGTAACAGTTTGTTCAACGTGAAATAATCAGTCGCCATGAGGAACAAAGCGACGCCCCGAAAAACAAGGACGCCACGTTATATGTCAATGTTACGTGCCCTGTTGTCCGCTTTTTGCGCCAGTGCAATTTGTGCCGGCGTTCTGCCTTGGTCTTTTTCCGCCAGCGCGGCTGATGATAACAAAGCTCAGCTTAAATCCATTCAGCAAAATATCGCCGATAAAGAAAAACGGGTTCAGCAACAAAAACAGCAGCGTAGCCAGCTGATGGCACAGCTGCAAAGTCAGGAAAAGGTCATTGCACAGGCCAGTCGCCAGCTACACGATTCGCAAATTACACTCAGCCAGTTGGGCAAAGACATTTCCAGCCTCAATGCCTCTATTGCCAGACTCGAAAAACAGCAAAAACAGCAGGAATCCATCCTTGCACGACAGCTGGATGCCGCGTTTCGTCAGGGTCAACACAGCGCGTTACAGCTGATATTAAGTGGTGAAGAAAGCCAACGCAGCGAGCGGGTTCTTGCCTATTTTGGTTACCTGAACGAAGCCCGTCAGAAAGCCATTACCGCACTTCAGCAAACCCGTAGCCAGCTGGCAGAACAAAAAACGGCGCTAACCAGTAAACAACAACAGCAAAAAACCTTACTCGCTCAGCGTCAGATCCAGCAGAAAAAGCTTGAAGACACCCGTATAGCCCGCAAGCAAACGCTCACCAGGCTGGAAGCCTCGCTGGAAAAAGATCAGGCTCAGCTGGTTGAGATGCGTGAAAACGAAAGCCGGTTGCGCGATAAAATTGCCCGTGCCGAACGGGAAGCCCGAGCCCGCGCCGAACGGGAAGCCCGTGAAGCCGAACAGGTACGTCAGCGTCAGGAACAGGCGCGACGCAAAGGATCTTCATATAAGCCGACAGCCAGCGAGCGCGATCTGATGTCGCGCACCGGCGGTCTGGGTCGTCCCGGTGGCCAGGCCCTGTGGCCGGTACGTGGCACGATCATTCACCGCTTCGGCGAACTGTTGCAAGGCGAGCTACGCTGGAAAGGGTTAGTGATTGATGCCCCCGAAGGCAAAGAAGTGCATGCCATTGCCGATGGGCGGGTGCTAATGGCAGACTGGCTGCAGGGTTACGGTCTGGTGGTGGTTATCGATCACGGTAAAGGCGATATGAGTCTGTATGGTTATAACCAGAGTTCGCTGGTGAAAGTTGGCGACGAGGTTAAAGCGGGTCAGCCCATCGCGCTGGTTGGTTCCAGCGGAGGGCGCGGCACGCCGTCGCTCTATTTTGAAATCCGCCGCCAGGGGCAGGCGGTCAACCCACTACCATGGTTAGGAAATTAAGGTTTGTTACTACCACGGATACTCGTTAGTACTCTGGCTTCTCTGCTGATAAGCGGCAGTGCCTGCGCGGGTAAGCTGGCGCTGGTGATTGATGATTTCGGTTATCGTCCGAAGGAAGAAAATCAGATTCTTAAATTGCCTGTTGCCATTTCGGTTGCCGTATTACCTGATGCGCCGCTGGCGACTCAGATGGCGACACGGGCCCACCAGCAGGGACGTGAAGTGTTGATTCACTTGCCAATGGCGCCGCTCAGTAAGCAGCCGCTGGAAAAAGACACGCTACGACCGGACATGAGCCTGGATGAAATTCGCCGCATTATTCATAATGCGTCGTTAAAAGTACCCTATGCCATCGGGCTGAATAATCATATGGGCAGTGCCATGACCTCCAGCCTCAGCGGGATGCAAAAGGTCATGCAGGTGCTGGATCACTACAATTACTATTTTCTCGACAGTATGACCATCGGTAACAGTCAGGCAAGCCAGGCGGCAACCGGTACCCGTGTCAGGGTGATTAAACGGCGGGTTTTCCTTGATGACAGTCCGGATGAAGCAGCCATACGTCAGCAGTTCACCCGGGCAGTCCGACTGGCACAGCGTGATGGCTGGGCCATCGCCATCGGTCATCCTCACCCTAATACCGTGCGCGTATTACAGCAAATGTTAACCACGCTGCCCGGCGATATCACATTAGTCCGCCCCAGCCAGCTGCTGAATGACGCCCAGCGTCTGAAACCGCCCCCGCATAGCGGAGCGGCACCTCACGACCGATTCACCGGCGGTCAAATCTGCCGGTTGCGTCAGCCGCTTCCTGCGGTTCCTCCCAGCCGGGCGCTGGCGGTGGTGAGCGAAAGCGTTGCTGCCAGTGCGCTGGTGCAAAACGTGAAAGCCTGTTTTTCTGGCCTGCATCCGGATTTCAGCAGCCTGAAGTAACGTGCGGGGCCGGCGCACGCTGAGCCGGCCCCGCACAGATTACCAGCGCAGCACAACTTTGCCGGACTGACCGGAGCGCATAACATCAAAACCTTGTTGAAAGTCATCAATAGCAAAGCGATGAGTAATAAGAGGGGTCAAATCCAGCCCGGACTGGATTAGCGCGGCCATTTTATACCAGGTTTCAAACATTTCCCGACCGTAAATTCCTTTGATAAACAATCCCTTAAAAATCACCTGATTCCAGTCGATGGCCATCTCCGACGGTGGGATACCCAGCAATGCCACTCGCCCGCCATGATTCATCACGCTCAATAAATGACGAAACGCCGGCGGGGCGCCGGACATCTCCAGCCCGACATCAAATCCTTCCGTCATACCCAGTTCCAGCATCACCTCATTCAGGTTTTGCTGCGCTACATTCACCGCGCGGGTCACACCCATTTTACGCGCCAGATCAAGACGGTATTCGTTGATATCAGTAATCACAACATGGCGCGCGCCAACATGTTTACACACTGCCGCCGCCATAATACCAATCGGCCCGGCTCCTGAAATCAGGACATCCTCGCCCACCAGATCAAAAGATAATGCGGTATGCACCGCGTTACCGAACGGATCAAAGATTGACGCCAGCTCATCGGAAATATTGTCGGGAATTTTAAAAGCATTAAAGGCCGGAATAACCAGATATTCGGCAAAACATCCCTGACGATTCACCCCGACGCCCTGAGTGTTGCGGCAAAGGTGAGTACGCCCGGCGCGGCAGTTGCGGCAGTGCCCGCAGGTAATATGCCCTTCTCCGGAAACCCGATCGCCAATGCTGAATCCTTTGACTTCCTGACCGATACCCACCACTTCGCCGACATATTCGTGTCCTATTATCATAGGAACCGGAATCGTCTTCGCCGACCAGTCATCCCAGTTGTAAATATGTACATCGGTGCCGCAAATCGCGGTTTGCCGAATCTTAATTAACAGATCATTGTGTCCAGGCTGAGGAACAGGGGCATCGTTGATCATCCAGATGCCTTCTTCTGCCTTAAGCTTTGCCAGGCCTTTCATCGTCATACCTTATTTAATCACGCCCAGCGATTTGCCGATGCGGGTAAAAGCTTCCACGGCGCGTTCAAGCTGAACCTGAGTATGCGCTGCCGATATCTGAGTACGAATGCGCGCCTGTCCCTTTGGCACCACCGGATAGAAAAAGCCGGTAACGTATATACCTTCCTGTTGTAATTGCTGGGCGAACGTCTGGGCCACGCTGGCGTCGCCTAACATCACCGGAATAATCGCATGATCAGCGCCCGCCAGGGTAAAACCGGCCGCCGCCATCGCCTCGCGGAAATAGCGGGCGTTTTGCCACAGACGCTGACGCAGATCGTCACCGTGACGCAGCATATCGAGCACTTGCAGCGACGCCGCCACAATGGCAGGCGCCAGCGAATTGGAAAACAGATACGGACGCGAGCGTTGACGTAACCATTCCACAACCTCTTTGCGCGCGGCGGTATAGCCACCCGAGGCACCGCCCAGGGCTTTGCCGAGCGTCCCGGTTATAATGTCAACCCGCGCCATTACGTCACAGTATTCGTGGGTCCCGCGTCCGTTTGCACCCACTACGCCAACGGCATGGGAATCGTCCACCATCACCAGCGCATCATAACGCTCAGCCAGATCGCAGATCCCCCGTAAATCGGCAATAACGCCGTCCATTGAAAACACCCCATCGGTTGCGATCAAAATATGACGTGCCCCTGCCGCTTTTGCCTCTTCCAGCCGCGCGTTTAACTCACTGAGATTATTGTTGGCGTAGCGATAACGCATTGCTTTACATAAGCGCACGCCGTCAATAATGGAAGCATGATTAAGCGCATCAGAAATAATAGCGTCTTCCGGGCCAAGCAGCGTTTCAAACAAGCCGCCATTGGCATCAAAACAGGACGAATAAAGAATGGCATCTTCCATGCCGAGAAAACCAGCAAGCTGTTGCTCAAGGGTTTTATGAATGTCCTGGGTCCCGCAAATAAAGCGCACCGACGCCATGCCAAAACCATGACTATCCAGTCCTTGTTTTGCCGCCTCAATCAGTGCCGGATGGTTAGCCAGCCCAAGATAATTATTGGCACAAAAATTGATGACTTTCTCACCACCTTGTAAACAAATCAGCGATTGTTGAGCAGACGTAATGATACGTTCGTCTTTAAATAAACCTTCTTCACGCGTCTTGTCTAGCTGTTGCGAAAGCTGCTGATAGAATTTTCCTGACATTTTTATCCTCCATTAACCCTGTGCGTCAGGATATATTACTGGATAAGCGGCTGCCCGACGAGAAACCACGTCACAACTGGCGCGATTTTAGCAGAGCGCACGCGTAATCCAATCTGACACCTTATCGTTGCAGAGTCATCTGGCTGTGTGCAGAAAGATGAAGTGTTATGATAGTAGCCATTCGTGTGTGAAACTTCCCGTTTCACACCAGTAATTGAAGGTAAAACAGATGATTATTGTCACTGGCGGAGCTGGTTTTATCGGCAGCAATATTGTTAAGACGCTGAACGATTGCGGACGCAGCGATATTCTGGTTGTAGATAATCTGAAAGACGGCACAAAATTTATCAATCTGGCGGATCTCAACATAGCCGATTACATCGACAAAGAAGAGTTTATCGCCAGCATCATGGCCGGCGACGACATAGGCCCTGTCGAAGCGGTTTTCCACGAAGGCGCCTGTTCGGCAACCACCGAATGGGACGGCAAATATATGATGGATAACAACTATCAATACTCAAAAGAGTTACTCCATTACTGCCTTGAGCGCCAAATCCCGTTCCTCTATGCCTCTTCCGCAGCCACTTATGGAGGCCGCGATAACAACTTTATTGAGGATCGTCAGTATGAGCAGCCGCTGAATGTTTACGGCTATTCAAAAATGCTCTTTGATCACTACGTCCGCGATATTCTGCCTGAAGCCCAGTCACCGGTTTGTGGATTTCGCTACTTCAACGTTTATGGCCCACGGGAAAGCCATAAGGGCAGCATGGCCAGCGTCGCATTCCATCTTAACGAACAGATCGTGCGGGGAGAAAATCCCAAACTGTTTGAAGGAAGCGAAAATTTTAACCGCGATTTTATTCACGTTGATGATGTGGTTAGCGTCAATCTATGGTGCTGGAAAAACAACATTTCAGGCATCTTTAACTGCGGCACCGGGCGGGCAGAATCCTTCCAGTCCGTGGCTGATGCCACCCTCGCCTTCCATAACAAAAACAAAGGCGATATTGAATACATCCCGTTTCCGGAAAAGCTGAAAGGGCGTTACCAGGCATACACCCAGGCTGACCTGACTCATCTGCGTGCTGCAGGTTATGACAAGCCATTTAAAACCGTCGCTGAAGGAGTAACAGAGTATATGGCCTGGCTGAACCGCAGCGCATAACGGGGTTCAGTAATGAAAGCGCTGATAATCGGACCCTCGTGGGTCGGTGACATGATGATGTCACAAACGCTCTATCGCACGCTGAAAACAAAGCACCCGGAGATGATCATTGACGTGATGGCTCCGGCCTGGTGCCGACCCTTACTGTCACGCATGCCGGAAGTGAATCAGCCTATCGCCATGCCGTTAGGCCATGGCGCACTCGCGCTGGGCGAACGCCGTCGTCTGGGTAAAGCACTGCGTGCCAGCGGCTACCAACGTGCCTTTGTGTTGCCCAACTCATTTAAATCGGCGCTGATACCGTTTTTTGCCGGCATTCCACAACGTACCGGCTGGCGCGGTGAAATGCGCTATGGATTACTAAACGATCTGCGACTGCTGGATAAAACCGCCTTTCCGCTAATGGTACAACGCTATGCCTCTTTAGCCTGGCCGGCCGGCAGCATCAGTCATGCCAGCGAGTTGCCGCCGTTGCTCTGGCCGGCTCTCACAGTGGCAAGTGATGAGAAAATCGCAACCGCTGCGCAATTCGGGATTCGGGGTGAAAGGCCGGTAATTGGCTTCTGCCCGGGAGCGGAATTTGGTCCGGCTAAACGCTGGCCGCATTATCATTACGCGACGCTTGCCGCCACGCTTATCCAGCGTGGCTGGCAGGTTATTTTGTTTGGCTCATTAAAAGATCGACCAGCAGGAGAGCAAATCCGTAGCGCCCTAAGCGAACAGGCAAGCAGCTGGTGCCATAATCTGGCGGGCCAAACCCAGCTGGAACAGGCCGTGATACTGCTGGCATATTGTGATGCGGTAGTTAGCAATGACTCTGGTCTGATGCATATTGCTGCTGCGCTGAATAAACCACTGGTTGCGTTGTATGGACCAAGCAGCCCTGATTTTACCCCGCCACTATCGGATAACGCCCGGGTCATCCGTTTAATTACCGGTTATCATAAAGTACGTAAAGGCGATGCCGGGGAAGGTTATCATCAAAGTCTGATTGATATTCAGCCGGAACAGGTGTTGGCTGAACTGGATACATTACTGGCCCCGATGGCGGAGCATGAATGAAGGTTCTGATTGTTAAAACCTCCTCAATGGGTGACGTTCTGCATACGTTACCTGCACTGACAGATGCAATGCATGCCATCAAAGCGATCCGCTTTGACTGGGTAGTAGAAGAAAATTTTAGTCAGATCCCTGGCTGGCATCCCGCCGTGGAACGCGTTCTTCCGGTGGCTATCCGCCGCTGGCGGAAAAACTGGTTCGGCAGTCAGACGCGTGAAGAGCGCGTTCAGTTCAAACGCACGCTGCAGCTACATAATTACGATCGCATCATTGATGCCCAGGGGCTTATCAAAAGCGCGGCGCTGGTTACCCGCCTGGCGAAGGGTGAAAAGCATGGCCAGGACAGCCGCAGCGCACGGGAATCATTTGCCAGCTGGTGGTATGACAAACGTCATCAAGTCGACAAGCAACAGCATGCCGTCGAACGCATGCGCGAACTTTTTGCGAAAAGTCTGGGTTATGAAAAACCGGCTACGATGGGTGACTATGCTATCGCCAGACATTTCCTGCATAACCTGCCTGCAGACGCCAACCGCTATCTGGTATTCCTCCATGCTACCACCCGGGATAGCAAACACTGGCCGGAATCGCACTGGCGGGCACTGATTGCACAACTGGCTGACAGCGGATTAAAAATAAAATTACCCTGGGGCGCGCCCCACGAATATCAACGGGCACTACGTCTGGCCGAAGGTTTTGAATATGCTGAGGTATTACCGAAGATGACGCTGGAACAGGTTGCGCAAAACCTTGCCGGAGCCCGTGCCGTGGTCTCAGTCGATACCGGGTTGAGTCATCTGACCGCTGCCCTCGACCGCCCGAATATTACACTCTATGGCCCGACCGATCCCGGGCTTATCGGCGGCTATGGCAAAAATCAATTTGTCATCCGTGCTCCGCAGGGAAACAGCATGAACAGTATTACTGCCGACCTGGTTGCTGAGCAATTAATACAGGTTATTGTATGAAAAAACTGCATATTATTAATCTGGCCAAAATGGGCGGAGTAGAACGCTTATTTATTCAGTATATCAATGACTTTTCTGGCGGTCGCGACGACGTCATCTGTATCAGCAATAACGTCGACCCGGCCATTCGTCAGCAAATTCCGCAGCAGAAAATCATCTTTGCCAACCGGTTATTTAATCAAACTGCACTGAAAGCGCCGCAATTTTTACGTAAATACCTTCTCCAGTGGCGGGTTAACCGCAGCCAGGCTGAGGTTGCTATTGTCTGGGATTTGGTTCCCGGACTTATCAGTAAACCGAAGCGCGCCAGGCTGGTATATTATGATCATGGTTGCTCATGGCGCTATCCGCTCAACGCAAAAACCCTGGGCTTTATGTCGCGTCTGGATGGCGTGATATCAGCCTCTTATGCCTCTAACCGGGTGATGAAGCACCGTTTTAACTTAGCCTGCCCGCACCATGTGGTGATTAACCGCATTATTACCCCAACACATATCGATAATCACCAGCCGGCGCCGGACAGCCCCCTGAGGATAGGAACCGCTTCAAGGCAGGTCAGCCTGAAAGGCATTAGCGTCTCGCTGCTGATGATGAAAGAATTGCTCGATCGAGGGCACAACGTGACGCTGGAAGTGGCCGGCAAAGGGCCGGATCTGGAGGCTTTTATTGCGCTGGCCAGACGTTTAAATATCAACAAGCACGTCACTTTTAGTGGCTTCCAGCAGGACATGTCTGTCTTTTTTAACCGCACCGATGTATATATGAGCACTCCTGTCACCGAGCCATTTGGGTTATCCTGTATGGAAGCACTATATTATGGTATCCCCGTTATATTTCCAGTGATTGACGGTCAGCCAGAAGTGATAAAACATAATGAGTGCGGCATTGGTCTGATGCCGACGGTTTCAGTCACGGAACATGAAAAACTTAGCGGAATACACGTCGATTTTCCCTATGAAGTATACGATCCAGTCGGTGATATTATGGTACCACCCAGGCTGCTTTCTCATCTCGCCTGTGCCGATGCCGTGGAACGCTTATGCGATCGGCAAACCTATCACCGTTTCAGTCAGAACGCTAAAAACCGGGCTTTGACCCATTTCGATTACAAACTGTTCAAAACAGATTTTGATGGCGCTTTGATGAGCATTGCTGGCAATTAATATGAATATTCGAAAAATAATGGCAGTCCGGGATGGTACGCCCCCGATTTTTTTCAGTATCTGTGTTTATTTTTGTTGTGCCATTGCGCTGCTGACAGCACCCTTTGGCCTTCATATGGGGGAGCAAAGCTTTTATCTGGCTACCTATCTCTCATTACTGGCGTTTATTCTGCATTTCAGGTATTACCTCAAAGATAAAAAAAACCTATTGCTGCCAGGTGCGATGCTGCTCACCGGCATCATCACTATTATCTGGATCGTTATTAATAAACAGCCAGATGACTATATTATTTTATATCGCCAGTATCAGGCAACCGGCCGGCTACAAATTGCCACCGCATTCTTACTGCTTTTCGTGCTCAATGAACCGCGCGCCTGGCAAAACCTCACCGCGTTGCTGGTGGTGATTGCCGGCTTTGCCGTCAATGCTTATGCCCTTTATCAGGGGCATGTCCTCCATGCTGAGCGCGTCGAACTGAATTTCGACCGTGCAACGATTGCTGCGTATATTATTACCGTGATTAATCTGCTGTTTCTTAAGGCTGCGCTGCTGTTAAATCACCGCCACAAAGTACTGCTTTTTTTTGTAATATTCATCCTTTCACTGGCAACCCTGGTTATGACCGGTACCCGCGCAGCCATGCTAACCTTCCCGGTGCTGGCGCTGATTACCGTTCTGGCCACAAAACATATTATTTCACGCAAGCATAAGATAATAATACTGACATTAATCCCGCTGCTTATTGTTTCCTGTGGGATGATTTTAAAAAACAAAATTGAAGACCGGGTGAATGACTTTCAAAAAAATATTGCCACACGGCATGAACTGACCGGTGAAAACGCAATTATCTCCCGTCTGAGCATGCAGACCGTTGCACTGCATAGCGGTTGCCACGCACTGATGGGCGAATCGGCAGAAAAACGCGGCGAAATCATTACAAAAATGGTCAAAGAAGACCCCGAACTGTATGGCGTGTTACCCTATATCACCGTGCATATGCATAATGAACTGCTGGAAACCTTCTCTCTCAAAGGGATTCCCGGGGTACTGGCTTTACTGGCGCTCTACTTAAGTTTGATTTTTAACAGTTTCCGGCCTCAGCGTAACCCGGTACTGCTTGCTATTACGCTATCACTGGTTACGTATGGTCTCAGTGACGTGATTTTCTACAGCAAAGAAGGCTCGCTGATATACTGCATTGGAATCGTTATCAGCATCCTGCTGATGAAAGCTCCGCAGGCCAGCAGGAATGTCACCTGATGCAACAGCATGCACATTTACTCAGCGTAATAATTCCCTTTTATAATGATGAGCGCTATATCACCGATTGCCTGATTTCTCTGTTTGAGCAAATCGATAATCAGGTACAGGTCGTGCTGGTTGACGATGGCTCATCCGATACCAGTAATGCGTTAGTTGCCGGGGTTATCAGCAAATACCCTGATATTCAGGTTAGCCTGATTCATCAGTCTAATCAGGGGATTGCTATGGCGCGTAACGCAGGTCTGAAACAGGCCAGCGGCAAATTTATCGCCTTTCTCGATGCCGACGATCGCCTGAGTGAAAATTATTATGCGCTCATAAAACCGGTGCTTTGCGCCGATCAGGATGATCTGATTGATTTTGACTATCAGCGGTTTAGCGATAGCCCGCCTGAAACAATCCCGGGCGAAAAAGCGCAGCGCATACCCTATGACTTCGCCACTGAAGGTCTTGCCTGTCTGACACCGCTGTTTACCCGTTCAATGTGGCATTTGTGGAACCGTATTTATCGTAAATCCTTGCTGGCTGGCGAGCATTTTGAACCGGGCAGGCGTTATGAAGACGTGATCTTTGCGCCCTTCCAGTATCTGAAAACACAAAAAATCGCGCATCTGAATAACACTCTTTACTACTACCGGGACAATGCGTTTGGCATTACCCGCAACATCAAAAAAAGCGACATTGATGATATCCATTTTGCGCTGAACAAAATGATTCGCTATGTGGCCACGCACGGCAACGACCCGCAGCTACGCCGGCTGGCTGCGGGAATGCTACTCAATTGTTTTAATGAAATTAAGAACATGACCAAAGCGGTGTATGGATTTTATCGCTACGATGCCGCGGTAAAACGCGATATTAAAATAGCCGCCAGTATCTGTCAGGGAAGCGGCATCGCAAGTAAAAAAGTGCTGCAAATGCGCTTTCCGCAGGTAGATACCGTTCTGTCAGCACTGCGGCTCGCGTTTAAAAAATCTAAACCGCCTCAGACCCGGTCGTCTGCTTAAGGCGTTTTCGACTGGCATACTCACTTAACGTCATCCCCTGAGTACGCGGCTGTAACCAGCTGAACAACTGCTCTAAATCAGTATAAAGGCGTTCAATATCAGCGTCATTTTTAAAGGTCGGGCTGCCGTCCGGCATAAATTCGGAAGAGTGCAGCATAAACTCGACATAATCGTTACCCTGTGCCAGCGTTTGTTCAACCACCCGTTTCATCTGCGCCAGATTACCGCCGGTAGGGCGCAGCCAGTTAACTGACGCCCCGCGTTTTTTACCTCGTACCCGGTTCCACGCCTGTTTAAGCTGGGTCTTCAGCGGGCCATAGCGATACTGAATGGACATTGGCAACTCAAGCAAACCCGACGCCGCCGGCCTTGCTATATCATCGGGGTCAATATAGTAAGCCCTATCGGGAAAATGGCGATAGTCTGTTCCCCCTTGCCCCTGCGGTGCACCGCGGGCACTACGCCAGTCAACTCTGGGCGTTACCGAGCAGTCCACCCAGTAACCATGTTCCAGCAGCACACGTGCGTAAACAGAATTGAATGCCCAACGTCCGGCACGATGACTGCGCATTTTCACCCCAAATTTCTGCTCCAGCAGCGTCGTCATATAGGCCACTTTCTCCCGCAACACCGATTCAGGGTACTCAATTAAATAGGGCTGATGGTGCCAGTCATCGTCAGTCAGGGGATAATCAGGCGGACTGAACCAGGCGTGCAGGTGCATACCAATTTCCCCCTGCTGGCGCGCCAGCACGTCGCGTCCGAACTCAACGTATGCCGGATCGCTGGCCATTTCAAAATTAGTCAGCCAGGTAGGTTTAAACTGGTACTTTTCACACAGCGCCTGGAAGCGGGGTAAAAAGCGGGTGTTATGCGTCGTCACCTCGCCGTGACGATTACGCCAGAGGTTATCGCCTTCAGTATCAAGCGTGATAAGAAACGCAGGTTTTTCCATAAAAAGCTCACACCAGCCAAAAGAAGACCTATGTTACGCACGCCGTTACCCTGAGGCAAAGTGTTTGCACTGCGATTTCACCGACCACGGATATCTCATCGCAACAGAATATTTTACACTAGAAGCAATACCCTGACCGAATCAACGCATTGCCAACAAGCCTGAACTGACTCAGGCGGTTATCAGCCAGAGCAAACCATCGTATGCCGGCCGGTTTTGTTGCTAACCATTCAGCCAGACGTCTGCGGATGACAGGCTGGCAATTTGAGGTACTTATCTTGTCCAGAAGCATTTTATTAATCATTGATGGTCTGCCTGGTGGCGGCGCAGAAAAAGTGGTGCTGACTCTGGCAGAGGGGCTGGTTAATGCCGGGCATCGGGTGGCCATTTTCTCGCTGCGCAATGTCTGCGAATACCCCCTTCCCGCCGGAGTCGAATATCAGGTGATAGCGGATCGTTGCCGCCGCCCCTGGCGCAAACTGACGGAGTTACGCCGGCGAGCGGCATTGCTGGACAAGGCTATCCGCCACTATCAAACACAACAGGGTGAATGTGATCTGGTGCTCTCCAATCTGCATAAAACCGATCGCATCGTCAGCCGCTGCCGGTCAATCGCTGGCGCTAAAACCTGGTATTGCCTGCACGGCGTATTTTCTGCGTCATACCTTGGCGGCAAAACCGGCTTTTCCCGCTGGCTGAAACGCTGGAAAATACGGCGGGTCTATCAGGGACGCCAGGTCATTGGCGTTTCACAATATGTTGTTGACGATCTGGTAAATCGCATTGGCGTGACGCCACGAGTCGCTAAGGTCATTGCCAATCCGTTCGATTTTCGCAAGATTCACCAGCTGGCCGAGGCGCCCTGTGCGCTGGCTGGCACAGACTACCTGCTTCATGTCGGACGTTTTCACCCGGCTAAACGCCACGATCGCTTACTGGAGGCATATGCATTAAGCGGTATTCAGGCTCCGCTGGTCCTGCTGGGACAGGGTGATGACGGTGCGCAACAACGCCTGCGTCAGCTGGCGGAATCGCTGGCTATCAGCGAGCGGGTACAGTTTGCCGGATTTCAGGCCAATCCGTATCCGTGGATTAAGCATGCGCGCCTGCTTATTGTCAGTTCAGACAGTGAAGGGTTTGGCAATGTACTGATTGAGGCCCTCTGTTGTAATACGCCGGTGGTCAGTACCCGTTGTCCTGGCGGCCCAGCCAGCATTCTCACCGGAGAGTTATCCCGCGGTCTTGCCGAGCTGAATGCCAAATCGTTAGGTAAGAAAATAGAGGAAATTTACCACAACCCGCCGCCGGCTCAGGCAACCCGGCTGGAAAGCTACAGCCTGCCGGTTATCTGTCAGCAGTATTTACAGCTGGCCGATAAGCGCTGAAACCAGCTGTCTGGTGCTGACAGGCCCTCTTTGTGTGCAGATCGTGCCATCGTCACAATCTGCCTTCTCAGACGTGTTAGACTGCCTCAATGTCGATGGATCACGCGCCGGATAAAATTGGGCGCAGACAGATTTGAACTGGTTATCTGACGCAAGCTTGCTGCAAAAAGACAGGGATTGTCGGGCAGGATGTTATTATGACGTTGTTTCATCTTCCATGTCTTCAATCCGACCGGACATCAGGTGCCGGGCTCGTTTATTTCATCAGCCAGGACCGTTACCGGCAACACTCTGGCTGAGCAGCGCCGGGCTTCCGTTTACAGAAAACGTTTACTCTCCCGAAAATCACAATAAACGGATTTATGGCACCGCAGTCACTTTGTTCACCACAATTAAGCATCATTATTCCTCTGTATAATGCGGGCGACTATTTCGACGCCTGTATGCAGGCGTTACTGGCTCAAACGCTGACCTCTCTGGAAATTATTATCGTTAACGACGGCTCCACCGACCCATCCGGTCAGAAAGCCCACGCCTATGCCGAAAAATACCCGCATATAAGGGTAATTGATCAGCAAAACGGCGGGGTTTCCCGGGCACGTAACGCCGGGCTGACCGTGGCCCGTGGCCAGTATGTCACCTTCCCTGACGCGGACGATACCATGCAGCCCTGCATGTACCAGACGCTGATAGACATGGCATTACGGGATAATCTTGATGTGGTTCAGTGCAATGCTGAACGCTGGTCACTGGCAGCAAAAAAATCCTACCCTTTAATCCCAACCACACGCTTACGCACAACCCCGGTGCTCAGCGGTCCGGTATGGCTGAATAAGGCCCTTCTCACTAATCGCTATCTGCATGTGGTCTGGGCTGGTATCTATCGGCTGTCACTGATTCGCACACTACAACTTGATTTTGAACCTGGATTGCATCACCAGGACATCCCCTGGACCACTGAACTGATGCTAAACGTAAAGCGGGTTCGCTATACCGATCGAATTCTTTACCGTTACGTTATGCATAATCAGTCGGTCAGCCACCAAAAACGAACCGGCCAACGTAACGTTGAATATCAGCGTCACTACTTTAAAATTGTGCGTATGCTGGATGAGATAAACCAGCGCTATCGCGCACGGATAAAACTTTATCCTGCGTTTTACCGCCAGGTGACGCGCGAGGCACTGACGCTATGTCATGCCATCCGCCGGGAACCTGAGCCTGACGCCCAACAGACGATGATTTCCGAACTGTTCACTCAGGGAATACATCTGATTATGTTGCGAAATGCACGCGGTCTGAAACAATGGTATCAGCTATTACTTTGGTTAGGCCGGCTGCTTTGGTGGCGGCAAACCTAATTTATTTTTATCCGTTTTACTTTACCTCAAGAGTGACCACTGATGAGCATACCCGCCCACTTCACCCCGCAACGGGTGTTGGTTATAAAACTGCGCCACCATGGTGATATGCTACTGACCACGCCAGTCATCAATGCGCTGCATCAGCGTTATCCTCAAGCAAAAATCGATGTGCTGCTGTATAAAGAAACCCAGCCGATGCTAGCCGCACACCCGGCAATCAACCAACTTTTAATTATCGATCGCCAGTGGAAAAAAGAAGGGGTCTGGCGACATCTCAGGCACGAATGGCAGCTGCTGAGACAACTACGTCAGCAGAAATACGATCTGATAATCAATCTTGCCGATCAGTGGCGCAGCGCCTTACTGACGCTGTTTAGCGCCGCGCCGGTTCGCATTGGTTTTGATTACGATAAACGCCAGAGCTTTTTATGGCGTATTGCTCATCCGACGCGGGTTTCCACCGCCCGTTTTGAACAACTGCATACCGCAGAACAGAATCTGCAGGCACTTTTACCTCTTGGCATTGCCAGCGATGGGGCTCGCGCCTCCATGCATTACCACGATGAAGACTGGCAACATGTTGAACAAATGCTACGCGACAAAGGCATCAGCCAGCCATGGATTGTTATTCAACCCACCTCACGCTGGATATTTAAATGCTGGAGCGATGAGCAATTTGCTACGCTCTTAAGCGAACTGGCCAGCCCGGACTATCAGCTGGTGCTGACCAGCGCACCGGACAAGGGTGAGCTGCAAATGATTACCAATATAATGACGCTCAGTACCAATAAACAGGTAGTTTCCCTGGCCGGCGAGCTCTCTCTGACCGAACTGGCAGCATTGATTGATCATGCCTGTTTGTTTATTGGTGTTGATTCAGCGCCGATGCATATGGCTGCCGCTCTCGACACTCCTTGTATTGCGTTGTTTGGCCCGACCAAACTGACACAATGGCGGCCCTGGGGTCCGCATAATCAGGTAATCTGGGCCGGTGATTATGGCGCGTTACCGGATCCTGATAGCATCAATACCCACACAGAAACCCGCTATCTTTCCTCGATTCCGGTTGAAAAAGTTGCCGATGCGGCAAGGAGTTTTCTTAATGACTAAAACCCGCCTGGCCATCGTCCGACAGAAATACCGCCCGGATGGCGGTGCAGAACGTTTTATCGCCCGTGCGCTGGAAGCCCTCGATGATGATACGCTGGAATTAAACATTATTACCCGCAGCTGGCAGGGCGATCCCAATCCTGAATGGCAACTGCATATCTGCAACCCGCAAAAGTGGGGGCGCATCTCACGGGAAAGTGGATTTGCCCGGGCAGCACGCGCCTGCTGGGAGCGCGAGAAATTTGACATAGTGCAGAGTCATGAACGCATTGCCGGCTGCGACATTTTCCGCGCCGGCGACGGTGTTCATCGCGTGTGGCTGGAGCAGCGCGCCCGCATCCTGTCGCCCCTGCAACGACTGCTGAGCGTCTTCAGCCGCTATCATCGCTATGTTACCCGCGCCGAAGCGGCCATGTTTCGCTCACCGGCGCTGAAAAAAATCATCTGCAACTCAACCATGATCAAGCAGGATATCATGCGCTGCTTTCAGGTCCCGGAAGAGAAATTTGCGGTCATTTATAACGCAATTGATCATAACAAATTCGTCCCGGCGACCGCGCAACAACGTCAGGCCATGCGTTATAAGCTGGCCATTGCAGATGAGGCCAAAGTGTTTATCTATGTCGGCTCTGGCTTTGAGCGTAAAGGCCTGCGTGCAGCCATACAGGCTTTATCGCACAATAGCGCACACTTAATTGTTGTCGGACAGGATAAGCAACAAAAGCGTTATCAGACCCTTGCGCGTCAGCTCGGCTGTGAAACGCGGGTTCATTTCGTCGGCGTACAGCAGCAGGTGATACCGTTCTATCATGCGGCTGACGGGCTGGTCTTGCCCACACTTTACGATCCCTTTCCCAATGTCATACTGGAAGCCATGGCCTGTGGTTTACCGGTTATCACCAGTACAACCTGCGGTGGCGCTGAGTTTATCCGGCAAGGTTTTGAAGGTTACGTTACCGATGCGCTGGATGTGACTGCCATCGCACAGGCTATGCAACAGATCCCGCGATTGAGCGAAGACCGACGCATGGCTGATGCCGCCCGCCAGCGTATTCTGCCTTACACACCACAGGCGCTGGCCCGGCAGTTACACGACCTGTATCAACAGGTGCTACACCCCGCCGGATGAAGTAGTATGGGACTGGCGTATTAATCTGCTAACATATCGTATTATTTCGTTTTTTAAGCGCCTTATGGCGCATTGCCACGCGTATCCTTTTTGATTGCATGAGAACATTTTATACTGCGCTGTTGTATCTGATTCAGCCCCTTATCTGGCTTCGTCTTTGGTTACGAGGCAGGAAAGCGCCCGCTTATCGTAAACGTTGGGCCGAACGTTATGGTTACTGCGCCGGCAAAGTTTTGCCTCAGGGCATCGTGCTGCATTCGGTTTCCGTCGGGGAAACCCTGGCAGCCATCCCGTTGGTACGTGCATTACGTCACCGCTATCCAACCCTGCCTATTACCGTGACCACCATGACGCCCACCGGCTCAGAGCGCGCCCAGTCTGCTTTTGGCAAAGACGTTCAGCATGTGTATTTACCGTACGACCTGCCCGGGGCAATTAATCGCTTTCTGGACAATGCCCAGCCGAGGCTGATGATCATTATGGAAACAGAACTGTGGCCTAATCTGATTACCCTGCTACATCAACGCAATATTCCGCTAATTATCGCCAACGCCCGCTTATCAGAGCGCTCTGCCCGTGGTTATCAGAAAATCGGAAAATTTATGCGCCAGTTATTAGCGCGTATCACCCTGATTGCCGCACAGAATGAAGAGGACGGTAACCGTTTTATCGCCCTTGGCCTGAAACGTTCACAACTGGCGGTGACTGGCAGCCTGAAATTTGATATTTCCGTGACGCCGGAACTGGCCGCACGCGCCGTCACCCTGCGCCGTCAGTGGGCGCCACGCCGCCAGGTATGGATTGCCACCAGCACCCATGAAGGCGAAGAACGTATCATCCTGGATGCACACCGTAAACTGCTTGAATGTTTCCCGCAGCTGTTATTAATTCTGGTTCCGCGCCATCCTGAGCGTTTTTCCGTAGCCTGCGATATGGCGCAAAAAAGTGGCTTTAGCTATATCACCCGCAGCAGCGGCGAAATTCCTTCCGGCAGCACCGAAGTCGTTATCGGCGATACTATGGGTGAACTGATGCTGCTGTACGGCATCGCCGACCTGGCGTTCGTTGGCGGCAGTCTGGTGGAACGTGGCGGTCATAATCCGCTGGAACCTGCCGCCCATGCAATACCGGTTCTGATGGGCCCTCACACCTTTAATTTTAAAGATATTTGTGCCCGCCTGCAGGCTGCCGACGGCCTGATCACCGTCACCGGCACTGACAGTCTGGCCCATGAAATCGCCAATTTGCTCGGTGATGAAGATTACCGCCTTTATTATGGACGCCATGCGGTGGAAGTACTGCATCAGAACCAGGGTGCATTGCAGCGTCTGCTACATTTACTGGAACCTACTCTGCCACCCCGGAATCATTAAATGACAGAACCTCTGCGTCTTTCCGTGGTATTGATTGCCAAAGATGAAGCCGAATTATTACCAGAATGCCTTGAATCGATAAGCTGGGCGGATGAAATTATTCTGCTGGAGGCTAACAGTGGCGATGCCACAAAAGAGATTGCGCGCCGTCACGGTGCCAAAGTGTTCAGCGCCGGAGAGTGGCAGGGATATGGCATACAGCGGCAGCGGGCGCAACAGCACGCCGGTGGTGATATGATTTTAATGATAGATGCTGATGAACGTGTGACCCCTGAGTTACGTTCTGCCATTGAACAGGTGTTAAATTCGCCGTTACAACGGGACGTAGTCTGGAGCATTGCCCGACGTAATTTGTTTCTCGGCCGCTTTATGCGCCACAGCGGCTGGTATCCGGATCGCGTCATCCGGCTTTATCCGTCGCATTACCAGTACAACGATAATCAGGTACATGAGTCGCTGGAAACCCTTAATGCCAGTATTCGCCCCTTACAAGGCGATTTACTCCATCTGACCTGCCGCGATTTTACCCGTTTTCAGTGGAAACAATTTGCCTATGCAGAAGCCTGGGCCAGACAGCGTTATCATCAGGGCAAGCATTGCAGTTTCTGCGCCATCTTCAGCCATACGCTGGCGGCTTTCTTTAAAACGTTCGTACTACGGGCGGGCTTTCTCGACGGCAAACAAGGCTGGTTGCTGGCTGTGGTTAACGCGCAATATACTTTCAATAAATACACTGCGCTCTGGGCGCTAAATCAGACGGCGAAAAAAGGTCCTTTATGAGCACTAAAGCGATTTATCCCGGCACGTTTGATCCCCTGACTAACGGACATCTCGACATACTGGCACGTGCATCACGCATGTTTGACAGCATCATACTGGCTATTGCCGCCAGTCCCAGCAAAAAACCACTGTTTAGCCTGGAGGAACGCGTCGATTTAGCACGTCAGTCGGTGCAACACCTGCCGAATGTCAAGGCGATAGGTTTCAGTGACTTAATGGCAAACTTTGCCCGGCAACAACACGCAAATATACTGATCCGTGGCCTGCGTGCCGTGTCCGATTTCGAATATGAGATGCAATTAGCGCAGATGAACCGCCACCTGCTACCCGGACTGGAAAGCGTCTTTATGATGCCCGCCGGCGAGTTCTCTTTTATTTCGTCATCGCTGGTGAAAGAAGTGGCCCGTCACGGTGGCGATGTGCGCCCTTTCCTGCCGGATGTGGTCTGGCAGGCGCTAATGGCAAAGCTGTAGCTTACTTTTGGCACCGCGGGCACCAGTAAGTGCTACGCTGTCCGTGTTTACCGCTGAGTAGCGGTGTGGCACATACCCGACACGGTTCACCAGCACGACCATAAACCTGTAATTCCTGGGCAAAATAACCGGGTTTGCCATCACTCTGTAAAAAATCGCGCAGCGTAGTACCACCCTGCTCAATGGCACGTAGTAATACTGCTTTAATGGATCGTACCAGCATGTCAGCTTCATCACCGCTCAGGGTCATCGCCGGACGGTCCGGCAAAATACCGGCAGCAAAAAGTGATTCGCTGGCATAAATATTACCCACGCCAACAACCAGCTTATTATCCATCAGCCAGGGTTTGATTGCCGTGCGTCTGGCTCGTGATTTTAGCGACAGATATTCCCCGGTAAAAGCCTCACTGAGAGGCTCCGGTCCGAGGTGGGCCAGCACGCTGCTGGCTGCCGGGTCTGCACTCCATAACCAGGCACCAAAACGCCTCGGATCGGTATAGCGCAATACTTTGCCATTACTCAACACCAGATCGACATGGTCATGCTTTGCCGCGGGCTGTTCTTCCGGCAGAATTCTCAGACTTCCCGACATACCAAGGTGAATAATGATCCAGCCGGTCGGCAGTTCAAGCAGCAAATATTTAGCCCGCCGCTGTAAACTCAGCACCGGCTGATCGCTCAGGGCATGAATTTCTCCGGAAACCGGCCAGCGTAAGCGAGAATTACGTACTATTGCATGCAATATTGTCTCACCAACCAGATGTGGCGCGATTCCCCGCCGGCTGGTTTCAACCTCTGGTAATTCAGGCATCGTCCCTCTCCTTCAACCTCTGCAGCGGAACCCAAATAAAAAAACCTCGCCGGAGCGAGGTTTTTTATTCTACTTCATCACTAAATCAATTACTTGATTTTAGCTTCTTTGTAGATCACGTGCTGACGCACAACCGGATCGAACTTTCTCAGTTCAAGTTTTTCCGGTTTAGTACGCTTGTTTTTCGTGGTGGTATAGAAGTGACCTGTACCAGCAGAGGAAACCAGCTTGATCTTCTCACGAATACCTTTAGCCATGATTTATTCCTTAGTACTTCTCACCACGGGCACGCAGTTCAGACAGAACGGTGTCGATGCCCTTTTTATCAATAACACGCATACCTTTAGCAGATACACGCAGAGTAACAAAACGCTTCTCGCTTTCAACCCAGAAACGGTGTGAATGCAGGTTAGGCAGGAAACGGCGTTTCGTCGCGTTCAGCGCGTGTGAACGGTTGTTACCGGTCATCGGACGCTTGCCAGTTACTTGGCAGACTCGTGACATGTCAATTCTCCAAAAATCAAATCAGCTCGAGCTTCAAAAAACAGGGTTTCTGGCCGCCTCGTCAGGCTCTTAGCCTGTCCAGACTGGTTCTATGTGAACCCGCTGAGCAGGCCCAAACGCCAAACCCGAGATTCTCAAAGGTGGCGTAGTATACGCCCTGTAACGCAGGCGCTCAAGTCCCGAACAAATAAAGATCCTGATGGATCGCCTGAGAACCGGTTTTAAACCATAAAAAAGCCGGCATCATGCTCTTTCCGGTGGGATCATAGCCAGCCTCTTTCGGCAAATGAGACACTCGCACCATGGCCAATCACGATATGATCGAGCAGGCGAATAGAAAAAAAAGCGCAGGCCTGTTTTAACTGAGCGGTCAACTGGCGATCGGCGCGACTCGGCTCAGGCACCCCTGACGGATGGTTGTGCGCAACAATCAGCGCGGCGGCATTCAGCTTTAAAGCCCGGCGAATAATTTCCCGTGGATGTACTTCAACTGAATTGAAGGTACCCGCAAACATCTCCTCAGCGGTCAGTACCTGGTGCTGATTATCGAGAAATATCGTCATAAATATCTCCCGTTGCTGACGCATCAGGCGACGCTGTAAAAAACGCTGCGTTGAATGCGGGCTGGTGAGACTTTCATCCCGCAGACTCTGACTATCATAGAAACGGTCCGCCAGCTCGGCAATGGCATGCAGTTGGGCAAATTTCGCTTCGCCAATCCCGCTAATCTGATTAAGCGCCTGGCGGTCGGCCTGCAAAATACTGCGCAAAGAACCAAAAGTTTTTAACAGGTTCTCTGCAACTTCCAGCACATGCTGCGTGCGGGTTCCGGTGCGTAAAAACAGTGCCAGCAACTCAGCATCGCTAAGCATTTCAACACCGTATTTGCGCATTTTTTCCCGTGGCGGGAGTGCTACCCACGTTTTACTCATCCTTTCTTCCCTGAACATGGCATTAACCTGATCATGCAACCACTCTCTTTTCGCCTCCACTTTCCCGGTGCGGTTTCCCGGCAAAGCTCGCAAAACCGGCCTGACCTGAGCGCCCCCCTGCCGGGTTTAGCTTACTGTGGTAAGATAAACTCATAACGTAACGTAGCGTGCCGTACCTGCTACCGGGTCTGCTGGGGCAAACATCATGATGGAATTACAGGGCAAAAAAATCGTGCTGGGCGTAAGTGGCGGCATTGCGGCCTATAAAACGCCTGAACTGGTGCGTCGTCTGCGCGACAAAGGCGCAGAGGTCCGGGTCGCGATGACCGCAGCCGCTAAAGCCTTTATCACACCGCTCAGTTTACAGGCCGTTTCAGGTTCTCCGGTCTCCGATAGCCTGCTTGATCCGGCAGCAGAAGCGGCGATGGGCCATATTGAGCTGGCTAAATGGGCCGATCTGGTTATTCTTGCACCGGCCACTGCCGACCTGATTGCGCGCCTGGCCTGCGGGATGGCGGACGATTTAGTCAGCACGCTTTGTCTGGCAACCGCCGCCCCGATTGCCATTGCCCCGGCCATGAATCAACAGATGTTTCGCGCAGAGATAACACAGGAGAACCTGACACGACTGGCAAAGCGCGGCGTTCTGATTTGGGGACCCGATAGCGGCAGTCAGGCTTGTGGCGACATCGGCCCCGGCCGGATGACAGACCCGCTGGCCATCGTCGCGGAGGCTGTCGCCTGGGCCTCGCCCGTCAAGGATCTGCAACACCTGAATATTATGATTACGGCAGGCCCAACGCGCGAAGCCGTCGATCCGGTCCGATTTATCTCCAACCATAGCTCAGGAAAAATGGGATTTGCCATTGCAGAAGCCGCCGCGCGCCGCGGTGCACAGGTTACCCTGGTTGCCGGACCGGTGACTCAGCCAACGCCGGCTGGCGTTCAGCGTATCGACGTCATCAGCGCAGTGGACATGCAGCAGGCGGTGATGCAGCAGGCCGCTCATCAGCATATTTTTATCGGCTGTGCCGCCGTCGCTGATTACCGCGCCTGCGAAGTCGCTGCAGAAAAATTAAAAAAACAGGGTAATGAATTCACTCTGCGCATGATAAAAAACCCTGATATCGTAGCCGGCGTTGCGGCAATGACCAGTGGACGACCTTATGTTGTCGGATTTGCGGCTGAAACCCAGAATGTGGAAGAATACGCCCGACAAAAGCGGCTGCAGAAAAACCTCGATTTAATCTGCGCCAACGATGTGTCCGTGGCGGGACAAGGTTTCAACAGCGATAATAATGCGCTGCATCTTTTCTGGCAGAAGGGTGAAAAGGTCCTGCCGTTCAGCGATAAAAAGCGCCTTGGCCAGCAATTATTAGACGAGATTATTCTTCGTTATGATGAAAAAAATAGACATTAAAATCCTCGATCCGCGCGTCGGAAGTACTTTTCCATTACCGGCCTATGCCACTTCCGGTTCTGCCGGGCTCGATTTGCGCGCCTGTCTGGATGACGCCATTGTACTCGCCCCTGGAAAAACAACGCTGGTTCCTACCGGACTGGCAATACATATTGGCGACCCCCAGCTGGCCGCTGTCATTCTTCCGCGCTCCGGCCTTGGCCATAAGCACGGTATCGTCCTGGGAAATCTGGTCGGGTTGATCGATTCAGATTATCAGGGGCAACTGATGGTCTCCGTATGGAACCGCGGCCAGGATACTTTTACCATTGAACCCGGCGAGCGCATCGCTCAGCTGGTTTTTGTACCGGTGGTGCAGGCTGAATTTAATCTTGTTGAATCTTTTGATGCCAGCCAGCGCGGTGAAGGAGGATTTGGCCATTCCGGCCGGCAATAAGCGTCTCATCCGCAGTATCGCAGGCGTTTAATGCCTGATAATACGCTTCACATATCCTGATTCCTGGTAGGTAACTTGCCTGCCAGGGGAACGTGAGCTTATGTCCATTGAAGGTGATTTTCAGGGGTCCATGCAGAGATGGCAGAACAAAAACGCGCCAGAAAAAACCGCCGTGATGAGATATTGCAGGCGCTGGCACAAATGCTGGAATCCAGCGATGGCAGTCAGCGCATTACCACAGCGAAACTGGCAGCAACCGTTGGCGTTTCGGAAGCGGCGCTTTATCGCCACTTCCCCAGTAAAACCAAAATGTTTGACAGTCTGATTGAATTTATCGAAGACAGTCTGATTACACGCATCAATCTGATTTTACAGGATGAAAAAGAAACGCTGCCACGACTGCGCCTGATTACACAGCTGATCCTCGGTTTCGGTGAACGCAATCCCGGACTGACACGTATTCTTACCGGACACGCACTGATGTTTGAGCAGGATCGCCTGCAGGGGCGCATTAATCAGCTGTTCGAGCGCATTGAGGTACAGTTACGCCAGGTATTACGTGAGCGGAAATTACGTGAAGGTAGCAGCTTTAGCCACGATGAAACCCTGCTTGCCAGCCAGCTGCTGGCAAACTGTGAAGGCCTGCTTTCACGCTACGTTCGTTCTGAATTTCGCTACCGGCCAACTGAGGATTTTGATACGCGCTGGCCACTCATCGCGGCTCAGTTTATTTAAGTTTCCTGCCGGCGGGTGACCCGCCGGCAGGAAAAGCGACAAAATAAACGGGTCACAGTCACGCTTTCGCACTCTGTCATTCAGCGATTTTCAAGCCGTTTTTATGCCATAAGCTTTCTGATAAGCCCGTACTTTAGCCAGATGATCCGCCAGCTCGGCTTTTTCTTCCAGATAGCTAATCAGATCGCTCAGGGTAATAATCGCGATAACTTTGCATTGATAATCGCGCTCAACCTCCTGGATAGCAGAGATATCCGCTTGTCCCCGTTCCTGGCGATCCAGCGAAATCAGCACCCCTGACAACTGCGCATTGTTAGCCTGAATCAGGGCCATTGACTCACGGATAGCGGTCCCAGCGGTAATAACATCGTCCAGCAGCATCACTTTCCCTTGTAACGGACTGCCAACCAGCAGACCGCCTTCCCCGTGATCTTTGGCTTCTTTACGGTTAAAACACCAGGGAACATCACGGTCATGGTGATCGGCCAGCGCCACGGCGGTAGTGGTTGCAATTGGAATGCCCTTATAGGCCGGCCCAAACAGCAGATCAAAATCAATCCCGGAATCAATCAGTGCCTGGGCATAAAAACGCCCCAGCAACGCAATATCACGCCCGGTATTAAAAAGCCCGGCATTAAAAAAATAGGGGCTGATACGCCCGGATTTCAGCGTGAACTCACCAAACTTTAACACCTGTTTGTTCAGGGCAAACTCAATAAACTGTCGCTGCCAGGCTTTCATTTTCGTTTCCTCATTAGATAAAAAAGGCGACTCTCTGGCCGCCTGTATCATCAGTCTGTCAGGGCCGCTTTTTGCGCCGCCACCAGGGTGGTAATACCGCCGCGCGCTAAATCAAGCAACGTCAAAAGCTCTTCATGGCTGAAAGGCTCGCCCTCTGCCGTTCCCTGAACTTCAATCATACGACCATCTTCCATCATCACGACATTCATGTCGGTTTCAGCAACAGAATCTTCCAGATATTCCAGATCACAAACCGCATGACCTTTAACAATACCCACTGAAATAGCCGCGACCATGCCTTTCATTGGATTGCTCGTCAGCTGCCCTTTCCTGACCATGCCATTTAGGGCATCGGCCAGGGCAACACAGGCGCCGGTAATAGATGCAGTACGCGTGCCGCCATCGGCCTGAATCACATCACAGTCAAGCGTAATGGTATATTCACCCAGCTGATGCAAGTCCACTGCAGCACGCAGTGAGCGGGCAATCAGACGCTGAATTTCCAGCGTGCGCCCCCCTTGTTTACCTTTCGCCGCCTCACGCGCATTACGGCTGTGGGTGGCTCGTGGCAACATACCGTACTCGGCGGTAATCCATCCCTGTCCCTGACCTTTCAGAAAACGGGGGACACCCTCCTCAACGGTCGCGTTACACAGCACTTTTGTTTCGCCGAATTCAACCAGTACAGAGCCTTCCGCGTGTTTAGTATAATGACGGGTAAGGGTAACGGGGCGCACCTGTTGTGCATGACGGCCTGCTGGACGCATAAATTCTCTCCGGCGGTATTAGGATTTGGCTGCGCATTATACGGAATTCGTTGGCCAATGCCTATCCCGCTAAAAACAGGCAGGATGCCGTTATCATCGGCTATTAACACGTTATGACACCAGAACCTGTTAACCCCAGCCGCGCATCGCTATAATCAGCTGAACATTCATTATTTACGGATAAGTCACATGATTCGCAGTATGACCGCCTACGCCCGGCGTGAAATCAAAGGCGACTGGGGCAACGCCGCATGGGAACTACGTTCAGTTAACCAACGTTACCTGGAAACATATATCCGTCTGCCTGAGCAGTTCCGCAGCCTTGAGCCAGTAATACGTGAAAGACTGCGTAGTCGCCTGACGCGCGGCAAAGTAGAGTGCGGTCTGCGTTTTGATGCCAACCTGCAGGCACAGGGAGATTTGATTCTCAATGAACCGCTGGCAGTTCAGTTGGTAAAAGCGGCTAACTGGGTAAAAATGCAGAGTGATGAAGGGGAAATTAATCCACTGGATATTCTGCGCTGGCCAGGAGTGATGTCGGCCGGAGAGCAGGACCTGGACGCCATCGCGGAAGCATTAATGGATGCGCTAAACCACGCGATTGATGATTTTATTGCCGCACGGGAAAGTGAAGGTAACGCGCTGAAAAGCCTGATAGAACAGCGTCTGGCGGGCGTCAGCAGCGAAGTCAGTAAGGTACGCGCACATATGCCAGACGTTGTGAAATGGCAGCGCGAGCGCCTGGTGAGCAAGCTGGAAGACGCAGAAGTACAAACTGACAGTAATCGTCTTGAACAGGAACTGGTGATGATGGCGCAACGTATCGATGTCGCCGAAGAGCTGGATCGTCTTGATGCCCACGTCAAAGAAACCTATAACATCCTGAAGAAAAAAGAGGCCGTTGGCCGCCGTCTCGATTTTATGATGCAGGAGTTTAATCGTGAGTCGAATACGCTGGCCTCTAAATCTATTAACGCTGAAATCACCACCTCAGCTATTGAGCTTAAGGTACTGATTGAACAAATGCGCGAGCAGATTCAGAATATCGAATAAATTCTTTTAAAGTCTGCCAAAACCCATAAGCACATGTTAAATGGGCTTTTTATTATAATACATGCCGCTATCCTCCATTTAAATCCACTGCCATCCGGGTAGTAAAGCAGGTAGAAAATAGCGTTACTTCTCAGAGGAGGTACCCTGGAAGCTACTTACTATCCACTAACAATAGCGGAACAATCTGACACCCGAAGAATAGCGGATGCTGCACACTGACGCCGGAACCTCAAAAAGTGCATGGAACTAAAACGGGTACCTTTACACCCGATCTCACCGCCTTCTAACTAAAAACCACAGGGACAACCGTTTCAAGAGACACACCGTACCGGAAGAAATTAAAAAAGGTGAGAGCCCCATCTCAATTATCCTTTCGGCTGATAAAACCGATGTCACATTGACTCGCATCAGCGGATACCGGTAAAAAAGCCATGATTAATCATGGCTTTTTTCGGGTTAGATGGTTTTATACTGTACGCTTACGGTGCACAAATGCCTGGCGTCCCGCATACTGTGCATCTTCCCCCAGCGCCTGTTCAATTCGCATCAACTGGTTGTATTTCTCTACACGCTCACCGCGGCAAGGGGCCCCGGTCTTAAGGTGACCTGCCCGAAGGGCAACGGTCATATCAGCAATGAAACTATCGGTCGTTTCACCACTGCGGTGAGAAATGAATGCGCCCCAGCCATGCTGCTGACAGAGCGCAACAGCATCAAAAGTCTCGCTTAATGTTCCAATCTGATTCAGCTTAATCAGTGCTGCACTGGCAAGATTTTCTTCAATACCTCGTTGAATATACTTCACATTGGTAACAAACAGATCGTCACCTACCAGTTCTACCCGGTCACCAAGCCGCTGGCAGAGATATTTCCAGCCATCCCAGTCATCTTCAGCCAGGCCATCTTCCAGCAGTACGATGGGAAACTGATCCATCAGCTCGCCATAATAGTCCGTCATCTCCCTTGCGTTCAGCGTACTGCCTTCGGTGCGCAGGAAATAGTGGCCATTGGAATAAAATTCGCTGGAGGCCGGGTCCATGCAAATACTGATGTCTTCACCGGGACGGTAACCGGCTTTTTCAATTGCCTGCACAATGAATGTCAAAGGCTCGCGGTTGGTGGCCACCGCTGGCGCGAATCCCCCTTCATCACCCACGGCTACCGGGAGATTTTTCGCCAGCAGGATCTCACGCAACGCCTGATATACCTCACTGCCCTGACGCACCGCCTCAGCCAGGGTCAGGGCACCATGCGGTGCTATCATAAACTCCTGAAAATCCGCCCCCTGGCCGCGAGCATGCACCCCGCCGTTGATAATGTTCATACAGGGTACGGGCAGCAAATTTGCCTGCAATCCGCCCAGATAGCGATAAAGCGGCTGACGGGTTACCTTCGCTGCCAGCCGGGCCACCGCCATGGAGACCCCCAGGATAGCATTAGCACCAAGCCGGCTTTTATTATCAGTGCCATCGATCATCCGCATCTGGTTATCCAGACGGCGCTGTTCACGTACGTCAATCCCCTTTATTCCCTGGCAAATTTCGCTATTGATAGCACTGACGGTTTTACGTACTCCCTTACCGCCAAAACGTGCGCTATCCTGATCCCGTCGCTCTACTGCCTCACGCGAGCCGGTGCTGGCACCAGACGGCACCGACGCACGCGCCATCTGTCCATCAACGCTAAAAACGTCCACTTCGACGGTGGGATTGCCGCGGGAGTCAAGGATCTCACGGGCAATAACATTCTCTAGTATGAAACTCATTTGTCACTCTCCTGAATCAGTTAGGGATATGTTTTATAAGAACATCCACCGTCAGGTGGTTGATGTATTCTGCCGAGCGCGACGTTAACGCACCCATGAAACGGTTGCGATGGCCGGCAATCACCAGGTCTATCCCCAGATCGGTAATACACTGGCTGAGGTCAGCAAATCGTCGCATTGTTACCAGTTCAAGTGTGTCCACCCTGCCGCTGATCATGCCGGCTAACTCGTTGAGCAACGCTCTGGCCTTTGCAACTTCTTCGGAAACCACCTCATCCATCAGGCTGTCAGAGACATAGTTCAACTGGCGGTAATCATCGCTGATGTGTGCCAGCGTGATTTTTAATCTGAGCGATTGCGCCAGCTCAGCAGCCTGAGACAGCAAAGGGATGCCATCTTTTTTATCGCTGATCAGTATCAGGGCATGTGTATAGCTGTTCATAAACAACTCCGCTTCAGTGTTAGCCGGGAGGCAAGCCAGGGCAGAAGCTGCTTTGTTCTGCTGACCATGCCCGGTACAGAACAGGAGGTCATCCTGATACCTTCCCGTCCGGCGAAATAAAGTACGGAAAATCCTTCCCTGATATCGGTAAGCATCAACACCACCAGATCGGCGTCGGTTTGCTTTGCGTGAAGCCGGATAGCGGCATGAAGATCGTTCAGGCGCGAATCAATCTGATTGAGGGAGCTCAGCTCAAGCCGGGCAATATGCACATCCATACCGGCAATAGCGAATACCTTAAGATTATTAGCCAGCAGGCAGGATGCCGTAAGGTCCGCATGATCGGTTCTGGCATAAAACAAATCGCGGCTAAAAGTAGTGAGATTCACACCAGACAACTGGGCAAGGCGGGTGGCCGCACGCAGGTCATCTTCAGTGGTGGTTGATGTGTGCAGATTGAGCGTTTCACTGAGCAGCGCCCCAAGAAGCAGCGTGGCGTAGTTCGCCGTCAAAGCCTGCGGCACCGTGGCGTCTATCAGCAACCACTGCATGGTGGCGGCGCTACCAAGTGGCCGTATCCAGGCTTCGGGAACCCACTCCGCTATCGTTCCGCCTGGCGGATGATGATCAAGAATGCCGACAATCCGGCTCTGGTAAAGGTCAGCGGGGCCTTGCGCTGGCTCGCTAAAACCCACCAGCCAGACCGCTTCATCTTTTAGCGGAATGTTGAGCACATCAGGCAATGCCAGCCCGGCATAATCAAAAATAAAACGCGTTTCCTGATTCGCTTCACCGAGCCGCCATGCCTGGGCGGGCCGGTGACAGCTTGTCAGCCAGTGAGCCGTCACTACGGCGGTACAGATGGCATCGCTGTCAGGATTAATATGACCCAGAACCTGTATCAAAGCACTATCCCCACTCAGGGAGGTATACAGGCCGGAGAGAAACGACGGACGACCTGACATACCTCCTAAAATAAAGAGTTATATCAGGCGTCATCAGCCCCAAAACGAGGCGGTTGGAGAAGGTGGAACGCCATCACCTTATGACCCCATTGTAAAACAGGATACCTCAGCTGTCAGTATAATTTTCCCACCCATCCCGCTGTGGCCAGGTTGCAGGATGACAATAGAACGCATCAGGGTGTGAAAGTCATCAGGCAGCCTCTCTGCCGCCGGATACGGCCGGTTTCGAAAATGGCGAAACCAGCTTAGCGAAATGAGTAATAGCGTGTTCTTTGAACTGCACTTTATCTTAGTGCTATGCCTGTCATTTCAGGCAGGTGCTTTATGCTGGCAGCCACAATATTTCCTCTTACCCTAAACTGCCATCAGCCTGCCGGAATATGACCCAGGTATTACTGTCAGCGTGGCTGCCTTTACCGCCGGCTATCCGCTGGCAAATACAGGACGCAGGATATCGTTGGACCAGGTATGGTAAGCGAAATAACACAAATACTGGCCGCAGATCTGTCTGATGGTCTGGCGCATCCGCAAGGGGATATTGTAGCGAAATGTCGTCATCAGGCATACGGTGACCGACGCCGCGAAGCCTGTGCGGCATGGGACTAAAGCGCGTTGTGTTAATCGCAGTCAGGCGTTAATTCTGCAGTCTCCTCCAAACGAAACTAGCGACCAATAAAAATTATTCACGGCGTTTTTAAGGAGAACTGATGAAAAGAAATTTGGGTGATGCCTCCAATTAGTAGAACATGTGTTTCTCGATAAACGCTCCAATGACTTTTTCGTGGATCTCAACTGAGCGCGAAAAGCAGATTGTTTTACGAGCCAACCGTTTAATGCGGGTGCGGAGCGTCAGGTTATTACGTTCAATGCGTTGGGTGAAAATTTTGCCCGTCAGATGCT
>NZ_MOMB01000013.1 GCF_002752165.1 Erwinia sp. OLFS4 | reverse complement strand
TAAGCGTAAGTGAGTTGAAACACGCGGTGGCAGTCACGGCAGCGAAATCTGTCATAGCCTTTAGGGTTCTGACCATGGCGGTAAACCTGAACAGACTGACAACGGGGACAATGAACGTTAACGCTGGCCATAAGAGAACCTCAAAAGCCCGCATTATACATCAGATTCAACCAATTAGAGGCATCACCAATTTGTCATCGCCATCGGCCTGATTGACCTCTATCGACTGCGGCAGCCGGATGATGTATACACATGGCGAATTGGCATGCTGAGTATCACAATGGGGAATGGCCACTGCATAGCCATCCAGCAGAATCCCGGTAGGGTACAGTGCTTCCCGCTCACGCAGTGCGGCCAGATAGCTTTGTTTGACAATACCTTCGCTATGAAGGGTGTGATGAATATGCGCAAGCACTTCATCATAATCAGTAAATGCGGCCCCATCTGACAGGCGGATAGCGACTGAGCTCACCGGTCTCTCCTTTAAGTTGTGCTCATTAGAGCAATTAAATTAAATCATATGAGCATTTATATCATATCGCCGCATCGGCGATAGCAGCAGCATGCAAAAATTACACATTGATCACATTAAATAACATAAGCGCAAATTTACAGCTGCTCATATGTTAAAGCGCCGAGGATTATGGCAAACAACAAAACATTTAACTTGCTGATAAAAAACAATTTAGTGAAATAATGTTAATTGTGTGCTGTCAACGGGGTTGATGACGAGCGTTAATCATATGAGCAAAGCGGGTGGGGCGATGAGCGCAGTCAGCGGCTGGCATTTTGCGCTATAGCCAAGATAGTCATCGCAGGCAGGCGGCGGGTCACGCCAGAAGTTTGATGGCGGTTTCAAAATCGGTAATCAGTACATCAAGAAGACCGGAATTGAGTGAGGCAACAATACCGGCATACTTTTCTTCGCCTCCGGCGACACCAATTACCTGTGCGGTATTGCGTAGTTGTTCGCTTGTAATACCAAATCCTAACCGGTTCATCGGGCTGTCCAGTATCACGCCGCGACTGTTAATCAGCGTGGTACACAGATCTGCGGCGATATCATCCGCAAACAGTGGCTGTTGCCAGGCCGGTGGAAAAATATCGCACAGGCTTGAAGAACCGGATTTCCAGTCACCGATGCCGGTGATGACCCTGTCGAGCCGGGAATAGTATTGCTGGGTGTCCAGCACCGCCTGATCGCTGGCCAGCTTTGTGGCCAGACTTTCGTCATCAACCCACATTGGTACATACATTGGATGTGCTTTGCCGCCGGAAACGGCTGCAATCTTATGAATCAGATCGATAGGCCCCTGGCTGAAGGCAATGCCTGGATGGACGCCGGAAAGCTGTACAACATCAAGAGGCGGCAGATCGCCAAGTTTACTCACCGTGCTGGATAACACGCGCCCCCAGGCTACGCCAATTTTCATGCCCGCCGTCAGCGTACGGCTGAGGTAGCTGGCAGTAATGCCGCCAAGCTTATCGTTGAGCTGCTCCTGGCTGGACCAGGACTCTGAAACAGAGAGTACTATGGCATCCTGCAGCTGAAATTTTTTACACAGATTATGGGCAATTTCGTCATCAAGCAGCTGCTGTCTGGGGAAGACAAATTTTACATATTCCTGAGCAATTGCTTCGTCAATCAGACGGGCGACTTTGAAGCGGGAAACGCCAATTTCTTCAGCAATTTCAACCTTGGTTTTCATCTCGGCAAAATAGCGTCTGACCACCAGTGAATAAATATAGCGCGGATCATAATCCGACCAGCGTGAACGCTTTTTTTGTCCGGGCATAATGCTTTTCCATGTTAAGCAAGTGGCAATATCAGGGGTGACAAACCGGCTACCCTGTAAAATAAACATCAAAAGAGTATACCCTGATGTGCTCAGAAGATATGCACGTATGAGTGCAATCTTTGTGATATGTGAACTGGCACGTTTTCAGCGCAGTATCCAGGTGGTGACTGTCAGCGGAGAAAAGGGGATAAGCAGTAAAATGGTGGACAGTATCTGATTCCCCGCTGGCCAGCCTGTGGCGGCGGGGTGGGTGGCCATTAGCGCCCGGCTTTCAGGCGTTCGAACAGGGTTTCGTACAGCGTACTGGCGCTGCCGACATCATCCTGCCATTCGCCTTTTTTCAGAATAGCTTCAGACGGATATAGCGTTGGGTCGCTGCTGATTTCTTTTGGCAGCAGCGCGCGCGCTGCCAGGTTTGGCGTCGGGTAACCAATAGTTTTGGCCACTTTTGCCGCAACATCCGGACGTAACAGGAAGTTGATCAGCTTTAATGCCCCTTCTTTATTTTTGGCGTTGGCCGGAATCGCCAGGCTGTCCATCCAGAAAATACCGCCTTCTTTCGGCCAGATCACCTGCAGCGGCGTACCGGCCTGGCGCGCGACAAAGGCTGAACCATTCCAGATCATGCCAATGTTGACTTCGCCTTGCATAAACGGATTGCCGGGATTATCAGAATTAAAGGCCAGCACGTTAGGCATCAGTTTTTCCAGTTCATGTGCCGCGGCCTTGATTTCGTCGGGATTAGTGGTGTTACCAGAGTAACCGAGTTTACGCAACGCAACCTGGAATACTTCACGGGCATCATCCGTCAGCAGAATACTTTCCTTATATTCCGGCTTCCAGAAATCTGCCCAGCTGGTGATAGTGGTTGGATCGATAACATCGCTGTTAACACCAATGGCAGTGGCGCCCCAGATATACGGAATCGAGTAGTCATTATTGGGGTCAAAGGATTTATTCAGCAACGCCGGATCCAGATTGTGAAAATTGCTCAGCTTTGTCTTGTCAATTTTCTGAATCATGCCTTCTTTGCGCATTTTGGCAACAAAGTAGGTGGAAGGAACCACCAGATCATAAGCCCCATCTTTGTAGGTCTTAAGTTTGGCATACATGCTTTCATTGGATTCATAGGTGGAGTAAATCACCTTGATACCGGTTTCTTTGGTGAACTGCTCAAGCAGACCGGGGGGCACGTATTCCGTCCAGTTATAAAAGTAGAGTGTGTTGCCGGCATCGGCTCTGGTGCTCTGTGTGCTGAGTGCCAGCATGCCAGCGGCCAGCAGATAACCCCATTTCTTCATAACCGCTCCTCCTTATTTGGTTTTATCACGTAACAACAGCTGACTGAGGGCAACCAACAGCAGCGACAGCGCCATTAATATTGTTGCCAGCGCATTAACCTCGGGTGAAACGCCGACCTTGACCATTGAATAAATTTTTAACGGTAAAATCTCAAAACCCGGACCGGTGACGAATGAAGAAACCACAACATCGTCCATCGACAGGGTGAAACTAAGCAGCCAGCCGGCTGCCACCGCTGGTAAAGCCAGCGGCAGGATAATTTTACGCAGGATGACCAGCTCGCTGGCGCCAAGATCTCTGGCCGCTTCCAGCATCCGCACATCAAATCCTTTCAGGCGCGACCAGACGGTAATGGTGACAAACGGCAGGCAGAAAGTGATATGGGAAAACAGCAACGACCAGAAACCCAGTGAAATACCCAGCAGCATAAATAGTACCAGCAGCGAAATGGCCATAACGATATCGGGAGACATCATGACCACAAACAGCATGCCGCCAACAAAGGGCTTACCGCGGAAACGGTAACGGTAAAGCGCCACCGCAGTCAGTGAACCAATGACAGTGGTGCAGGTGGCGGAAAGCACCCCCATAATCAGCGAATGTTGCGCCGCCTGAATCAGGCTGTCATTTTGCATCAGCAGCCGGTACCAGTGGGTACTGAATCCCTGCCAGTTAATGCCAAAGCGCGAGGCATTAAACGAGTTCACCAGCAGTATCGCCACCGGGATATATAGCCAGGCATAGATGGTTGTCATAAAGCCTGCACGTAGTATGCGTCCGATCATTTCAGCTCCACCTTCTTATTCAACAGGCGTGTGGCGCGCCAGTAGAACAACAACAGCACGCCCATGACCAGCGTCAGCACAATGCTGGTGGCGGCGCCAAAAGGCCAGTCGCGAATATTGAGGAACTGGCTCTTGATGACGTTACCAATCAGCAGGTTTTTCGCGCCACCCATTAAATCCGCCACATAAAACAACCCCATTGCCGGCAGCAAAACCAGCAGACAACCTGCCACAATACCAGGCATGGTTAACGGCAGGATAATGCGTATAAAGGTTTGTAGTTTACCGGCACCCAAATCCCGTGCTGCTTCCAGGCAGGGTTTGTCGAGCTTGTCGAGACTTGAATAGAGCGGGAGTACCATAAATGGCAGCAGAATATAGACCAGGCCAAGTACCACCGCTTCAGAGGTATACATAATGCGAAACGGTTTGTCGATAATGCCAAGCCACAGTAAAAAATCATTCAGCCAGCCGCGTACGCCAAGAAAAATCTTCAGACCGTAGATACGGATCAGCGAATTGGTCCAGAAGGGGACAATCAGCAGGAACAGCATCAGTGGTTTCAGGCGGGCTGACAGTCTGGTAAGACACCAGGCGAAAGGATAACCGATCAGCAGACAACACAGCGTGGCGATCAGCGCCATGTTTAGCGAGTGCAGCAGTACATCGGCATACAGCGGGTCGATCAGCCGCAGATAGTTATTCAATGTCAGATGCAGGCTGACAAAATGATTGTCATCACGGGTTAAAAAACTGGTGACGATAACAATCAGGTTGGGCAGAAAGACAAACAGCACCAGCCAGCCGATAATCAGCGCGATAACGCTCTTCTGGAAACGATTACGCATGAGGCTCTCCTGGCAGGACGACCTCCCAGCTTTCCACCCAGTTAATCGCCATTTTCTGGTTAATTGAGTGGTCAAAATCGGGATCGTCTTCGTTAAAAAATTCGCTGACGGTGATAAGTTTGCCATTATCCAGTTCGAGGGTGGATTCCAGCGTCATTCCTTTATAGTTACGTTCGCGCACATAGCCAATCAGTCCGGCTGGTGGCTGACTATCGCCGTCGGCAATCTCTTCCACGCGCAGATCTTCCGGTCGCAGCAGCACGTGCAGTTTTTGGCCAACGCTGAGAGGAAACGGCGCCTGAATATCACACAGAAAACCTTCGACACGGGCACGGGAGCGCTGGTTTTCCAGCAGCGTCACCACTTCAGCATCAAACACGTTAATTTCGCCAATAAAACGGGCGACAAACAGATTTTTGGGTTCTTCATAAATTTCCCGCGGCGTGCCGTCCTGTTCAATTTCACCATTACGTAACACCACGATGCGATCGGACATGGTCAGCGCTTCTTCCTGATCGTGGGTAACGAAAATAAAGGTGATGCCAAGCTTACGCTGCAGCGCCTTGAGTTCATTTTGCATCTGTTTGCGCAGCTTATAATCCAGCGCAGATAAGGGTTCATCCAGTAATAAAATCTTGGGACGATTGACCACAGCGCGGGCAATTGCCACCCGCTGTTGCTGTCCACCTGACAGTTGATGCGGACGACGGTCGGCAAAGGTCTCCAGTTGCACCATGGCCAGTGCCTGGTTGACGCGGCCTTTTATTTCGACATGCGGGGTGTTTTGCATACGTAAGCCAAACGCTACGTTGTCAAATACCGTCATATGTGGAAATAAAGCATAGCTCTGAAACACGGTATTAACATGGCGATGCTCAGCGGGTTTTTGGGTAATATCTTCGTTATCCAGCGTGATACTGCCACTGTCAGTTTCTTCCAGACCGGCAATTAACCTCAGAATGGTGGTTTTGCCACAGCCAGAAGGACCTAGCAGGGTAATAAACTCACCATGATTAATGCTGAGATTGAACTGAGAGATGACCGCTTTGCCATCAAAGGCTTTGCTGATATCGGTAAGTTTTACCAACGGCTGCTGAGTGTCTGCTGGCGCCATTGTGCTTCCTCCTGGGATAAAATAAGGTGCTCGCTAATGCGAGTCCGTCAGCGGTTCAGATAAATTTAAGGCCTTGCTATGTCATTTATCCGTGTGGCAGGGATAACATCGTGATCCGCGCTGAATGTGGAAAAGCAAGCCGGGGTGATAGTGAAGTCGGTTTTCATCCGGAAGCCTGGCGAGGGTAGCCGATGTGGCTGTTGATGCGCGGAAAATGGGCGCCAGCGTCAATCCGGTGAGAATAGACTTTTCCATCACGATTCCTTTTGTTTTTGGTCAGAAAAAATTCCGGGCGTTGCTCTGTACCTTCCTTTTGCAGGGAGAATATAAGTCATATGGTTCGCTATTGTAATAAAATTAACTGTTTTTTACTTCCACAGCATTAAATCAGCAGCATAACTATTCACAGAAAAGCTGACAAAAACCGCCATCTTGTTATTACCGCCAATTTTATAATAATAACGTATTGATATCATTACTTTCTTTAAGAAGTTTATGCTGAGTATACGTTAATAACCTGCCCAGCTTTACTGTCGTACAATATTCATACCAGCCAGCTTCTGGCACTAAACAGTGTGGCGGTAATTTGTTTAAGTCTGCAGCGCTGGCAAACCGGGTTGTTGATATTATGCTTACAATTATTAACGTAATGGTAAACTATCGTCCGGAGTTCAGAACTTTCTTAGCCAGCCGTTACCATTTCTGTTACCCTTTGCTGGCTTTCTGCCCGGTTGCGCCGCATGCGCCGCACAACACAGCAGGTCTCTGCCCGGAAAGAAAGCCGGGGCAAATCCGCCAGCCCGCCAGCGGCAGAAGGATATAGCTATCGGCCGGCTCGGTTTGCTCCCGGTTAACAAGGACGGTCAGTACATGACTGCCATGTAGTACGCAGGCTGTCTTTAGCCATCGTGCTGATGTCCTCACTTTTTACGGAAAATTTTCATTACGGGACTCTGATGAAATGATCAAAATTTATCTGCTTTTGCTTATATCTGTTGCCGCTGAAACTGTCGCCACTTCGATGGTAAAAGCCTCCGATGGCTTTACCCGGCTGGTCCCTTCACTGATCGTGGTGATTGGTTATGGGATCTCTTTCTATGGTCTTTCTCATGTGGTGAAAGTACTGAATTTAGGCGTTGCTTATGCGATCTGGGCCGGGCTGGGTATTATCCTGGTGTCGATGATTTCCTATTTTTATTACCACCAGAAACTGGACCTTCCGGCGATTGTTGGTATTACTTTTATTATTGCCGGCGTGGTGATAATTAATCTTTTCTCTGCTTCCATGATCGAAAAATAACCCTGCCTGCCTTCAGAGTACAGGCGTGAATAGCGGCCTGTACTCGCTTGATGATTCTGTTTCCCCGGGTAAGCTGACTGGCCGTTAAGCCAGCCGGACTGCGTCACTTATTTTTCCATCGCGCTCCTTTTTGCCGAAGCCGAAACAGCATAATTTCATTTCAACCTTATCTGCGCTATCTGCGCTGACTGCGTGTCGCCACCGCGCCAGCAATATCCCTATTAAGCGGCAACCGTCATTGAATATGAAACGAATTAGGGAATAGGCTGATGTCCGCCTTGGGCGCTTTATGCTAAGAAAGGGAAAAGGGAAGCGTGGAGGACAGGGGAGAGGTTATGGTGAAGATAATCAGCTGGTTATTATTGTCACTGCTTTCCAGTGGCGGACTGGTGGCCTATTTTCTGCAGCAGCAATATGAAGAGAAAAGTGCGGATTTTCGTATTCTCTACCGTGATGTGACGATTAAACTGGCGCAGCATGATGCCATCATCCGCCTGCTGCCGGCGAATCCGCTGGCGTGGGAAGTACAGAAACTTTTTCCGCACATCATTCGCCTGCGGCAACACTCGACAATTGAGCCATGGCGCGCGCTGGTGGTTGGGCGCAAAGGGCAGTACTGGCTGAATATTGATAATCAGTCGTTGTTGATCGATCTCAACCGGTTGGTGAGTGATATCAGAGGGAAAAAGCGTTTCAGCCATCTGATTATTCAGTGGAATAACGTGCCCTTATTTGAACAGGGCGCGGCAAGCCCGCGGGATTACTGGCGCTGGCAAAAAGCCATCAGTAGCCGCTCGCAGCCATTTATGCTGATTGCCGATGATCGACCTGACTGGATGGGATTGCCCTGGACGGCCATCCTCGCTCCGGCCTTATTCTGGGGGCTGCTGGTGTATCTGTTCAGCCAGTATCGCAGCAATAAACGCCGGCGGGACATTGCTGATATGCGCAGTCAGTATGCTGAACTGACAAGGCTAAATACCATGGGGGAGCTGGCTGCTGGTATCATACATGAGCTCAACCAGCCGCTGACTGCAATCTTAAGCTATAATCAGACCGCACAACGGATGATGCGTCAGCAGCATCCCGGGCAAGTATCGGCGCTGCTTGAGGCCGCCGTAGTGCAGATAAAACGGATTGATGCGTTGTTACAACAATTCCGACAGAAGCTGATTGGGCAGCAGGCTGACTATCAGCCCATCGTTCTGGGGCGACTCTGGGCACAGGTGGTCACTCTGCTGGATAAAGAGATCAGCAGCAAAAAAATCCGGGTAAGCAGCCGTATCCCGGATAATTTACCGCTGCTGTATGCCCCCCCGCTATGGATTGAACAAATCCTGCATAATATTGCCCATAACGCGGTTCAGGCGCAGGAAGGCAATAAACCGGGTACCTCGTGGATAAATCTGACGGCGAAGGCGGCAAACGCGGGGATTTTACTCCGCGTTACCGACGGTGGACCCGGATTATCTGAACAGGCGTTACAGCAGGTCTTTATGCCTTTTTTCACCACCCGCAGTAACGGTATTGGTCTGGGTATGGCGCTGACTGAAACGCTGATTCAGCGCCTTAATGGTAACATTCAGGTGTCCAATATGACCGGACAGGGCGGGGCCAGTTTTACTATCTGGCTGCCTGTTCATCTCAGGGAGGAGTAATGGAACAGTATATTTATCTCATTGATGATGAACCGGCTATTTGTGCCTCACTAAGCGCGTTGTTAAGTACCGTCGGCTGGCTGACAAAGAGCTATAATAGCGCCCAGGCTTTTCAGCAGACGGTGGATGATATGCAGACGCTTGCCGGCTGTATGCTGCTGGATATCCGCATGCCGGGGAAAACCGGGCTGGCACTCCTTGATGAATGGAAGCAACAAGGGCTGGAAATTCCGGTAATTATCATGACCGGACATGCCAATATTGATCTCTGTCGTCGTGCCTTCAAAAATGGCGCTTTTGAATTCCTCACGAAACCCATTGATGCCGATTTACTGTTTGAAACCATTGGTTCAGCACTGGCTTTGCAGCAAGCGCTGCAGGAAAAGCAGCAAAGAACGCGGCTGATACAACGTAAACTGGCTACGCTGACCGCCAGAGAACAGGATATTTTTCAGCAAATAATGCAGGGAAGTTCCAGTAAGGAGATTGCCCGGGCTTATTCGCTGTCGCCGCGTACCGTTGAAGCCCATCGCACCAATATTTTTGTCAAGCTTGAGGTTAACTCATTGCCAAAATTAATTAATAAATATGGTGAAGTTGCCTTGCTAAGAAAATAATGAGGCAAGGCTTCAGGTAAACCCCCGGATGACTTTCCAGGTAAAAATACCTAATAACTTAGGTAATTGTGCCAATAGTCTGCTGTCGTTACCCCCCTTAGACTCCCTGATACCATAAAGCGATATCAGGGAGTACTGTAAAATGAAACTTATTATTACCAGTACGCTGTTACTCGGTAGCTTATTGTCATTCTCCTGTGCCGCCAGCGGCGTGTTAACCGAAAAAAACCTTTCTCTTGAGCTGGCCGATAAGCTGGCGCAAAGCGCCCTCCAGGCCTGTCGTGCGCGTCATTACAATGTATCCGTAACCGTGGTTGACCGGGCCGGTATTCCCCTGGTTATTAAACGCATGGATAACGCAGGCCCCCATACCCTTGAGGCCAGTCGTATGAAAGCCTTCACCGCGCTGACCACCAAAACCGCCACGGAAAACGTCATGAAGAACAGTCAGGCGAATGCTACCGCCGCTAACCTGCGCGATCTGCCCGGCTTTTTATTACTGGCCGGCGGCGTGCCGGTGAAAAGCGCAGATGCGCTGATTGGTGCGATAGGGGTCGGTGGGGCGCCGGGCGGAGACCTTGACCAGCAATGTGCGCTGGATGCCTTAAAAAACAACGCGGCCAGCCTGAACGGCGGTTAATTCTGATGAGTCTTTATGCGCAAGGAGTAAGAGATGAAATTTAAACTGATGGTATCCATATTGCCGCTTTGTCTGGCATCAGGCAGCGTGATGGCCGGTGACTTCGCCGAAGGTTATTACGGTTCAGCGAAATACCTGCAAATTGAACAACGTGCCAAAGAAATGGATACCAGTGCCCGGCCGGGGGTGGGACAGTTTGTCGGCGGAAAAGAAAAAGAACATCTGGGCGGCGCATCGGTTGCTGCAGGCTATCAGTTTGGAAACGGCTGGCGTACGGAAGGTGAGTATACCTTTAAGCAAAAAAATGAGTACACCAGCGGATCTTCTGCTTTTCCCACCAGCTATAACCATCTGCAAACTGACGTTGAACGCCTGATGTTTAATGTCTATCGCGACTATGCGCTGGGTTATGGTATCTCGCTCTACGGTACCGCTGGCCTTGGCATTAGCAAAATCAAAGCCGGCGGCTGGCAGGGCACGCCGTCGCGGGAATTTGCTTCCAGCACGCAGACCAATCTGACATATGCCATTGGTGCGGGTATTAGCTACTCGCCACTGGAGCGCCTGAGTTTTGATCTGGGCTATCGCTATGTGGATATGGGTAAAATGGAGAGCGGTTACAATAACTTCACCAACGCCCGCAACCTGAAAGATGAACAAATGAAAGGCCGCCTGGTGTCTAACGAATTTACTCTCGGCGTGCGCTATTTATTCTAAAACGCAACATTGCTGCTGTTAGCCTGCAAATGGCGGTCTGAGTTAACTCAGCCGCCATTTTTTATTTGATTAATAAAGTGTCGTCAGCGTGAAGATGTTTTTCACGCCTGACTCCGGCGTGCATTGTAGTGGTTCAGACGTTGAACAGGAAATTCATAACGTCGCCATCTTTGACGATATATTCTTTACCTTCCGAACGCATTTTGCCGGCTTCCTTAGCCCCTTGCTCGCCCTTAAAGCTGATAAAATCTTCAAAACCAATGGTCTGCGCGCGGATAAAGCCTTTCTCAAAATCGGTATGGATTTTACCCGCAGCCTGAGGGGCGGTGGCGCCCACCGGAATGGTCCAGGCGCGTACTTCTTTCATACCGGCGGTGAAGTAAGTTTGCAGGTTGAGCAGGGCATAACCTGCACGAATGACGCGATTAAGTCCGGGTTCTTCCAGCCCCAGTTCTGCCATAAACTCATCGCGTTCTGCATCGTCAAGTTCAGCAATATCAGATTCAACCGCTGCGCATACCGGCACCACCACTGAACCTTCCTGTTGTGCAATTTCCCGGACCTGATCAAGATAAGGGTTATTGTCAAAACCATCTTCATTGACGTTGGCAATATACATAGTGGGTTTCAGGGTAAGGAAACTCAGGTAGCGGATAGCCGCCTTTTCCTCGGCAGAAAGCGCCAGCGCCCTCAGCATACCGGCGTTTTCCAGATGCGGCAGGCATTTTTCCAGCACCGCCTGTTCCTGTTTTGCGTCTTTATCGCCGCCTTTGGCTTTTTTCTGAATACGGTGCAGGGCGCGTTCGCAGGTTTCCAGATCTGAAAGTGCCAGTTCAGTATTGATTACGTCAATATCTTCCGCCGGATTGACCTTGCCGGAAACGTGAATGATATTGTCATTTTCAAAACAGCGCACCACGTGGCCAATCGCTTCGGTTTCGCGAATATTGGTCAGAAACTGGTTACCCAGCCCTTCGCCTTTGGATGCGCCTTTCACCAGTCCGGCAATATCGACAAATTCCATTGTGGTCGGTACCACGCGCTGAGGCTTTACGATCTCCGCCAGCTGGTCCAGGCGCAGGTCCGGCATCGGAACGACGCCGGTGTTTGGCTCAATGGTGCAAAATGGAAAGTTTGCTGCCTCGATACCGGCTTTGGTAAGCGCATTAAACAGGGTGGATTTGCCGACGTTTGGCAGCCCCACGATACCGCATTTAAAACCCATGATTAAATTACCTTAATTGCTGTTATCGCAGCGCGTCAGGTTGACGCGCCAGCAGTAACCTGGAAAAAACTGCCGGCATTATACACATAAATAGCGGCTATATGGCGTGGATTTGCCGCGTGAGCGGCGGCGATGCTCAGATTTGTGGTTTGAAAGCGTGCAGACGGTTCATGGCTTTCAGCCGGTCCCGCTGCTGCAGCCAGAGTTCGGTACAGCGGGCAGCCTCATCAATGGCCTCATCAATGAGCTTTTGCTCAGAAAGCGGCGGCTTACCCAGTACAAACCCCGTGACTTTATTGCGGTCGCCTGGGTGGCCAATGCCAATACGCAGCCGGTGGAAATTAGGGTTGTTGCCAAGTTTACTGATAATGTCTTTCAGACCGTTATGGCCGCCATGACCCCCGCCCTGTTTCAGCCTGGCCACCCCTGGCGGCAGGTCCAGTTCATCATGTGCCACCAGAATTTCCTCCGGGGCAATACGGTAGAAGCTGGCCATGGCTGACACTGCCTTGCCGCTAAGATTCATAAAAGTGGTGGGAACCAGCAGACGTATCTCATCGCTGCCAAGCGTAAAACGACCGGTATAACCATAAAATTTGGCCTCTTCTTTTAGCGACTGATTATGACGCCGGGCCAGATAGTCCAGATACCAGGCACCCGCATTGTGACGGGTGGCAGCATAGTCGGCGCCAGGGTTGGCAAGGCCGACAATCAGCTTGATTGCTTCCACGTAATGTTCCTGATGATATCCACTCACAAGGGCGCTAGTTTACTGTGTGATGCCGGCAACGCAAAGCGGCAAAACGGCAAAGCCGCCGCGGCTCTGGTACCCGCCATGTCCGCACATGACTTTTATGGTTACAATCAGTCGCATGGAAGTAAAGTTATGTCAAAAATACCCAGTAAGTGTGATCCTGCGCGCAACCTGAAAGGCAGACATTTTCTAAAATAGTCAGTAACAGGCAAACAGGCAACGGAGTTTGCTCATTTCCGCAGGTTGCAGGAGGTGACTGTGATGACCAGAAAATATGCTTTTGTAACAGGCAATGTGCTGATGGCGGCAGGATTGCTGGTAATGGTGCTGGGCGTTGTGTGCTCGGTACTGAATCAGCTGTCAGGCGTTAATCTGTCGGGTTCCCTGATTGAGGGCGCAATATTTGCCATTTTCATCGGCGCCATGCTGTGGCTGGCCGGAGCCCGTCTTAGTGGCCGGGAAAAAGTGGCCGATCGCTACTTCTGGCTGCGTCACTACGGTGACGAACGCTGCCGACGCCATCATTCCGGTCATTAACCGGGGGCGTCAGCCGTCAGAGCAGCGGGGTTACTATCCGTTGCTCTGGCATCCACCACGCAGTTTCTGCCGCGGGCTTTTGCCCGGTAGAGCGCATCGTCGGCTTCCGTCATCAGGTCACCCACGCTGAGTGTGCTGCCCTTATCGCAGGCAACACCAATACTGACCGTATAATTTATGCCATCAGGCTGCGCGCCGGCTGTTTCACTGCGGATATGTTCGGCAATCGCCAGCGCCTGCGCTTTCTCCGCCACCATTACGGCGGCAAATTCTTCACCACCCAGACGGGCAAACCAGCCCTCTTTCGGCATATGTCGCTGAGCAATCTGGCAAAAATTAATCAGCGTTTTATCCCCCTGGGTATGACCAAAGCGGTCATTGATGGCTTTAAAATGGTCAAGATCAAACAGCAGCACGCTGAATGATTGCCGGTTGCGCAGACAGTGCTGGCGGCATTTTTCTGCCAGCTGAAACAGCGCGCGCCGGTTCCACACGCTGGTGAGCGGGTCAAGCAGCGAAGCGCGCTTATATTGCAGCTGATTACGTTCGTTAACCATTGCCAGAAAGGTAAAATTAAGACCGATAACCAGCAATATAGATTCGATAATTACCCAGACGGAAAAAGTTGATCCACCGATGGCGCCATATTGCGCACTGGCTACGCCGGTATCCAACAGAATACGTATCAGATTAAACACCACGTGCACCCAGAGTAATAACTGTGCTGGCCACCAGGTGACCGGCAGCAGGGCGCGCGCCCGATACAGCTCGCGGATCATTGCGGCGCTATAAAACAGGCACAGGCTTGATGAGACCAGAATGCGCAGCGGTAGGGAGTGGTAAAAAGGCGGAAACAGGCACAATAGCGCCCAGACTAACATGCCAGCCAGCCAGAGGTAATTATTGCGGGCGCCGCGAAAAGCGCGAAACGCATTTAGCAGGATGCCATAGGCCATCAGTATCAGCATGTTGCCGGCGACCACCGGCATAAACAGCGCACCGTTTTCCCGCAGACTGCTTAACCACAGTCCGCTCAGCGTGAGACATAACGCCAGGCAGAGATAGCCCAGCGTCCGGTCGTACTGCGCGCCACGCCAGGCAAAGAACATGATGATAACCAGAAACAGGGTCACATAAAGTTCGCAGACAAACAGCGTGTAGACGTCAAGCGTCATTGTAGAAACGATCCTGAAAAAGACGGCATTGCAAAATAGCACTTATGTATCATTGTCGGTAGGGCAGGCGACGACCAACTGCTGAAAATGTCAATATAGCGTGAATAAAGCAGGTTAGCCGGAATTTTGTCTGAGGCCGGCGGCTTTTTTGCCAGATTATATTCTGGCTAATCGCCCGCAATGGCCATGCCGCCGCGTGAGATGGTGTTTGCGACGCTGGCAATCTATGTATTCTGCGCTGTTTGCGCCAGCAAAAAACGGGATGAGCCTGACTCACCCCGTTGTGATTAATGCTCAAACATCGCGGATATGGATTCTTCGTTGCTGATACGGCGAATTGCTTCGGCCAGCATGCCGGAAAGCGTCAGCGAACGTACGTTGGGCAGCGCTTTGATGGCGTCGGACAGCGGGATAGTGTCGCAGACTACCACTTCGTCAATCACTGAGTTACGCAGATTTTCTACCGCGTTACCGGAGAAGATCGGGTGGGTGGCATAGGCAAAAACCCGTTTTGCTCCGCGCTCTTTCAGCGCCTCGGCCGCTTTGCATAACGTGCCGCCGGTGTCGATCATATCATCCACCAGCACACAGTCACGGTTGGCCACGTCACCGATGATATGCATCACCTGGGAGACGTTGGCGCGCGGCCGGCGCTTATCAATAATCGCCATATCGGTATCATTAAGCAGTTTGGCAATGGCGCGGGCGCGCACGACGCCGCCGATATCCGGTGACACCACAATCGGATTTTCCAGACCAATCTGCAGCATATCCTCCAGTAAAATCGGGCTGCCGAAGACGTTATCCACCGGGACATCAAAGAAGCCCTGAATCTGTTCAGCATGCAGGTCAACCGTCAGTACGCGGTCAACGCCGACGCTGGAGAGAAAATCCGCCACGACTTTCGCCGTAATAGGAACGCGGGCAGAACGGACGCGACGATCCTGGCGCGCATAGCCAAAGTAGGGGATAACCGCAGTAATTCGTCCAGCAGAAGCGCGACGCAAAGCGTCGACCATCACGACCAGTTCCATCAGATTGTCATTGGTGGGGGCACAAGTGGACTGGATGATGAAAATATCACCACCGCGTACGTTTTCGTTAATCTGTACGCTTACTTCACCATCGCTGAAACGACCGACAGCGGCGTCGCCCAGGCTGGTGTAAAGGCGGTTGGCAATACGTTGAGCCAGTTCCGGGGTAGCGTTACCAGCAAAAAGCTTCATATCAGGCACGAGAAGAACCTCAGGCTTTGCGTCCAGAGAATGATACGCGTTAACGCCAGCGACTGGACGTCAGGGTATCAGACGGGTATGTGATGAACCGGCTGCCACATCAGGAACGCGTAATGCGATCAGCGCGGTTCAGAATGCCCGGCAAGCGTACGAAACAAGGGCGAAAGGTTAACACCTTTAGCCACAAATCCCTGTACATCTTTTGGGGCCTTTTCCAGCACCTGACGAGCAGCGGCCTCGGTGTCAAATTCAGCAAAGACACAGGCGCCGGTTCCTGTCAGGCGTGATGGCGCGTAGTTTAGCAGCCAGACGAGAAGTCTATCAACCTCACGAAAACGTTTTCTTACGGCTGCCTCACAATCATTGCGAAATTTTTGCTGTAGCAATACGGAAAGATCGCGCGCCGGCGTATTGCGGGTCAGGGCAGCATCATTAAACACCTCGGGCGTTGAGATACTGACACCCGGGTGCATCACCAGATACCACTTTTCTGCAGGGGAAACCGGTTGTAACGCTTCGCCAATGCCTTCGGCAAAGGCCGCATGGCCGCGAACAAATACCGGGACATCGGCCCCCAGCGTCAGTCCCAGCGCCGCCAGAACATCCGGCGCGTAATTCAGCTGCCAGAGCTGGTTAAGGGCCACCAGGGTGGTTGCTGCATTGGACGATCCCCCCCCGAGTCCGCCCCCCATGGGGAGACGTTTTTCAAGACGGAAAACGGCCCCCTGCTGCGGCTGCAGGCGCCCGTCGTCCAGCGCTCGCTGCTTAAGCAGCCGGGCGGCACGAATAATCAGATTATTTTCCGGAGCCACGCCCGTCACCTCAGTGAGCAGGCGAATCTGGTCGCGATTATTCACTTCAATATGCAGGGTATCGCCATAGTCAAGGAACTGAAACAGCGTTTGCAATGTGTGATAGCCGTCGGCACGACGGCCGGTAATATATAAAAACAGGTTAAGTTTTGCCGGAGCCGGCCAGCGGGTGATCATTTAACGGTCCAGCTGTCCATACGCAATTTTATCCGCTGATCGTCCTGAGTCAGGGACAGATTGGCAGGCAGAGCGGGCTGCTGTTGCTGATCGTAACTATTGAATACTACCTGCCAGTTCTGACCGTCATGGCGATAGTTGACGCTACGCAGCTGATACTTGTCATCAAGGGTGTAGTCGCTGGCATCGCCAGGCAGACCAATTATCCACTGACGCAGGTCATCAAGTGGAATCGTCATGCCGGTGAGCTGTGTAATCATTTTACTGGCATCATCGCTGACATAGCGTTTGCCCTTGCTATCGATAAGCTGAACCACTTTGCCCTGAACATCCAGCTGCAGTTCGGTGCTGCCGAGGGGATTAGTTAACAACAGACGATAGCGATCGGGGGCGCTTTGCTGCCAGTTGAAACGGGCATAAACTTTTTGCTGGTCAGAAATATAGGCAAAAGAACCGCGGGTCTGATAATGGGTAATCTGGCTCAGTGCCTGTTGGTGCTGGTGCCATTGCGGCGAGTCGGGGCTTTTACCCGGTGCCATGGGTTTATTAAGGCTACAGGCCGCCAGCAATACGCTGGCGAGCGGTAAAACATGCAGAAAACGCTGGGGGCGTGCAAACATATCGGGGGTCATCTCCTCTGACGCATCACTGGCATTGTAGCCAAAGCTGACCGCTCACGCTAACCAGCCAGCGCGCCCTCGTCAATGACGAAATTGCGCTGTTTTGTGCAGAAGCAGGCTTTTTGTGCCGCAACTGCCTCTTGTGTCCCTTTCCTTGCCAGGCGGCATCTTGTAGAATGCTGCTCTATACCCCTATCGACTGTGGGACCACTCAGACCAAATTCATCATGACGCTGCTGGCACTCGGTATCAATCATAAAACGGCACCCGTTGCGTTACGCGAACGCGTCGCGTTTGCGCCTGACATTCTTGACCATGCGCTGGAAAGTCTGCTGGCACAGCCGATGGTGCAAGGTGGCGTGGTGCTGTCGACCTGCAACCGGACCGAACTCTATCTGAGCGTTGAGCAGCAGGATGACCTGCGCGAACGGCTGGTGAACTGGCTGTGTCATTATCATGGTATTGACGAAGCCGATGTGCGCCACAGCCTGTACTGGCATCAGGAAAACGAAGCGGTAAGCCATCTGATGCGCGTGGCCAGTGGACTGGATTCCCTGGTCCTGGGGGAACCGCAAATTCTGGGGCAGGTGAAAAAAGCCTATGCCGATTCGGCGCGCGGACACAGCAATTCCAGTGAGCTGGAACGTCTGTTTCAGAAAACCTTCTCGGTGGCTAAGCGGGTGCGTACTGAAACCGATATCGGCGCCAGCGCGGTTTCTGTGGCCTTTGCCGCCTGCTCGCTGGCGCGGCAGATTTTTGAATCGCTCACCACGGTTAACGTGCTGCTTGTCGGTGCCGGGGAAACTATTGAACTGGTAGCCCGCCACCTGCGTGAACACCGGGTTCACAAGCTGATGATTGCTAATCGTACCCGCGAACGCGCGCAGCTGCTGGCAGATGAAGTCGGCGCGCAAGTGATCGCAATTGCCGATATCGATACACAGCTGGCGCAAGCGGACATTATTATCAGTTCAACCGCCAGCCCGCTGCCGATTATTGGCAAAGGGATGGTGGAACGGGCGCTAAGACAACGCCGTAATAAACCCATGCTGCTGGTGGATATTGCCGTACCGCGCGATATCGAGCCAGAAGTGGGGAAACTGGCCAATGCATACCTGTACAGTATCGATGACCTGCAGGTGATTATTGATAAAAATATGGCTCAACGTCAGGCGGCGGCGCGTGAGGCGGAAGACATTGTTCTGCAGGAAAGCAGCGAATTTATGTGCTGGCTGCGGGCGCAGAGCGCGGTTGAAACAATCCGCGAATACCGCGCATCGGCCGATCTGATCCGCCAGCAGCTGGAAAGTAAAGCGCTGGCGGCACTGAGCCAGGGCGTTGACCCACAAATTGTGCTCAACGAACTGGCACATAAGCTGACTAACCGCCTGATCCACGCGCCGACCAAAGCGCTGCAACAGGCCGCGCGTGATGGTGATTCAGAGCGCCTGAATCTGCTGCGTAACAGCCTCAACCTCGATTAGCTATGCTCCGTCGCAGCGCAGTCTGCGACGGAGTCCATTCCGTTTTACGTTCTCTCATCTTTTCTGACAAGGTTAAAATTACAACGATGAAACCCTCTATTGTCGCTAAACTGGAAGCGTTACAGGAACGCTACGAAGAAGTGGAGGTCATGCTGGGTGATGCCGGCGTGATTGCCGATCAGGCGCGTTTCCGGGCGTTATCGCGTGAGTATGCCCAGCTTACCGACGTCAGCCGCTGTTTTCGCCACTGGCAACAGCTACAGCAAGAGCTGGACGGCGCCCGGCTGATGCTTGACGATGCAGAAATGCGAGACATTGCGCAGGAAGAGCTGAAAAGTCTGCGTGAGCAAAGTGAACAAATGGAACAGCAGCTGCAGGTACTGTTGTTGCCCAAAGATCCCGATGACGAACGCAGCTGCTTTGTTGAAGTGCGCGCCGGGACCGGGGGCGATGAAGCCGCGATTTTTGCCGGTGACCTGTTTCGGATGTACAGCCGCTATGCTGAAAGCCGCCGCTGGCAGGTAGAAATTTTAAGCGCAAATGAAGGTGAACACGGTGGTTACAAAGAAGTGATTGCGCGCTTTGCCGGCGAAGGCGCTTATGGACGACTGAAGTTTGAGTCAGGCGGACACCGGGTTCAGCGCGTGCCAGAAACCGAATCACAGGGTCGTATTCATACCTCAGCCTGTACCGTGGCGGTGATGCCGGAGCTGCCGGAAGCAGAAATGCCCGATATTAATCCGTCCGATCTGAAAATCGACACTTTCCGCTCCTCCGGTGCCGGCGGTCAGCACGTTAATACCACCGATTCCGCCATTCGTATCACCCACCTGCCAACAGGGATTGTTGTGGAGTGCCAGGACGAGCGTTCGCAGCATAAAAATAAAGCTAAAGCACTGGCGGTACTCGGTGCCCGTATTCATGCCGCCGAAACGGCAAAACGCCAGCAGGAGGAAGCGTCAACCCGCCGCAACCTGCTGGGGAGTGGCGATCGTTCCGATCGCAACCGGACCTATAACTTCCCACAGGGAAGGGTGACCGATCACCGGATTAACCTGACGCTTTACCGGCTGGATGAAGTGATGGAAGGCAAGCTCGATATGCTGATTGAACCCATTGTGCATGAATATCAGGCAGACCAGCTGGCGGCGCTGGCCGGGCAGGATTAATGCAGATTCGCGACTGGCTGCCGGCGGCCATGACCCAGCTGAAGCACAGTGACAGTCCGCGTGCAGATGCCGAAATTCTGCTGGCATTTGTCACCGGCAAAAATCGCAGCTGGCTGCGTGCCTTTGATGAGACTGTGCTGACCGGGGGGCAGCTCTCCAGGCTGGAACACCTGATGGCGCGGCGTGAAAAGGGGGAGCCGGTGGCTTATCTGACCGGAGAGCGTGAGTTCTGGTCGCTGACTTTGCAGGTTTCTCCGCATACGCTGATCCCGCGACCGGATAGCGAAGTGCTGGTTGAATGTGCGCTGGAAAAAATGGTAACAGCGCAAGGACAGGCGCTGGATTTAGGCAGCGGTAGCGGGGCAATTGCTCTGGCCCTGGCCTGCGAACGCCCAGGCTGGCAGATCACCGGGGTTGATCGCATCACTGAGGCGGTACAGCTGGCGCAGTTAAACAGAGAAAATCTGGCGATCGCTAATGCCCGCTTTCTGTGCAGTGACTGGTATTCTGCCCTGCAGGATCAGCATTTTGACCTGATTGTCAGTAATCCGCCCTATATTGATGCGGCAGATAGCCATCTGCGTCGGGGTGATGTTCGTTTCGAGCCGCTCAGCGCGCTGGTTGCTGGCGAACAGGGGTTGGCTGACATTCGCCATATCGTGCTGCATGCTGCCGGTCATTTACATCAGCAAGGCTGGCTGCTGCTGGAGCATGGCTGGCAGCAGGCAGACCACGTGCGCCAGATTTTGAGGGATGCGGGTTTTGTCAATGTTGAAACCCGCCGGGACTATGGCGGTAATGATCGCGTCACGTCCGGTCAGCGAGCGGCAGGAATAACAGCATGAACGGGTATTTTTTAGTAAGAAATTTTCATATTGCCACAGTGATAGTTAGTATCAGTTTGTTTATACTGCGTTTTTTTTGGCTTAACTTTTCACCAGGCCGGTTACAACAGTGCTGGGTGAGGATAGTACCTCACCTTAATGACACGCTGATGCTGCTGTCAGGTCTCACCCTGGTGGTTTTTATGCATGCTGGGGTATTGCTGACCCAGGATAGCTGGCTGACGGAGAAGCTAATTGGCGTTATCATTTACATTGCAGCAGGTTCGATAGCGTTAGGACGCCGTCCCCGATCGCAGAAGGTGCGTCTGGCGGCCCTGGTTCTCGCGCTGGCGGTGGTGGCTCTGGTCATCCGTCTGGCCATCACTAAAAGTCTTTTACTGGGGTAAATAATGACCTCTCTTACAGAATTTGATTTTCACGCCGCGCCTCTGAGTGAGGCGGTAATTGTCGCTTTACAGGCGATCCGCAAAGATTTTCCTGCCGATCGGGTGCGTGCTCAGCTTAACGCGCTGGTTGATGAAGCTCGTGCGGCTATCCCGGCGGCGCTGGACCAGGATATGCAGGTCAGCCAGTTGCTGGAACTGTTTTACCAGCGCTGGCAATTTGGTGGAGCCAGCGGCGTCTACCGTTTATCTGATGTATTGTGGCTGGATAACGTACTGCATACCCGTCAGGGAACCGCCGTGTCGCTGGGAATTGTCCTTTTGCATATTGCCCAGGCGCTTAAGCTGCCGCTGATGCCGGTGATTTTTCCGACGCAGTTAATTCTGCGTGCCGACTGGCTGGATGGCGAAATGTGGCTGATTAACCCTTTTGATGGTGAGACCCTCGACGAGCACACCCTTGAAGTGTGGTTAAAGGGCAATATCGGCCCGGTGGAGGAACTGTTTGAAGACGATCTGGAAGAAGCCGAGCCGGTCAGCGTTATCCGCAAAATGCTTGATACGCTAAAGTCAGCGTTGATGGAAGAAAAACAGATGGAGCTGGCGCTGCAAACCAGCCAGGTGCTGGTGCAGATGGACCCGGAAGATCCCTACGAAATTCGTGACCGCGGGCTAATTTTCGCCCAGCTGGAGTGTGAGCATATTGCTCTGACCGATTTGACCTATTTTGTTGAGCAGTGCCCTGAAGACCCTATCAGTGAACTGATCAAAGTACAGATAAACGCAATAGAACATAAGCAGATTACCCTTCATTAAATAAGGCCAGGATATGAAACAAAAAGTAGTCAGCATTGACGGAATAAAAGTGGCTAACGATCTGCCGTTTGTGCTGTTTGGTGGCATGAACGTGCTGGAGTCGCGCGATCTGGCGCTACGCATTTGCGAGCACTATGTCACCGTCACGCAAAAATTAAATATTCCCTACGTTTTTAAAGCCTCATTTGATAAAGCAAATCGCTCCTCAATCCGCTCTTACCGTGGCCCGGGCCTGGAAGAGGGGATGAAGATTTTTCAGGAAATTAAACAGACTTTTGGCGTGAAAATCATTACCGACATTCACGAACCCGATCAGGCCCAGCCGGTGTCAGAAGTGGTGGATGTGATTCAACTGCCGGCGTTTCTTGCCCGTCAGACCGATCTGGTTGAGGCGATGGCAAAAACCCGTGCGGTGATCAACGTGAAAAAGCCGCAGTTTGTCAGTCCGGGCCAGATGGGAAATATTGTGGAGAAATTTGCCGAAGGCGGTAACGATCAGGTGATCCTCTGTGAGCGCGGCGCCTGTTTTGGTTATGACAACCTGGTGGTGGATATGCTCGGTATCAACGTGATGAAAAATGCCACTAAAAACAGCCCGGTTATTTTTGACGTAACGCATGCCCTGCAAACCCGCGATCCTTTTGGTGCGGCATCCGGTGGTCGTCGTGCTCAGGTTGCTGAACTGGCACGTGCCGGAATGGCAGTCGGGCTGGCGGGATTGTTTATTGAAGCCCATCCGCAGCCAGACAGCGCAAAATGTGACGGTCCTTCAGCGTTACCGTTGAATAAACTGGAGCCGTTTCTGCAACAAATGAAAGCCATTGATGATTTGGTGAAAAGTTTCCCGCAGCTGAATACGGCCAGCTAATCCAGCTGGCACGGGATAATAAAAAAGCGCCGCCTGTGAGCGGCGCTTTTTTTCAATCGTTTCAGGGTTACAGCAGAATGGTCATCAGATAGGCGACAAACAGCGCCAGATGGGCCGCGCCGTTAAGGACATTGGTACGTCCGGTCGAGAACGAAATTTGGCACAGTACCAGCGCGGCCAGCATCACCACCATCTGCGGCGCGTCGAGGGCGAAGATCAGCTGATGGCCGGTCAGAGTGGCAATCAGCGTCACCGCCGGTACCGTCAGTGAGATCGTCGCCAGCACGGAACCAAAGAACAGATTCATTGCCCGCTGCGTCTGATTAACCAGTACTGCTTTAATGGCACCAAGTCCTTCTGGTGACAGAATTAACAATGCCACCAGAAAACCGGTAAATTGTTCCGGTGCGTTCAGGGCCGACAGCAAATGTTCCAGCGGGCTGGCATTCATTTTGGTGACGCTGATAACCGCAATCAGATGAACGAGTAACCACAGGGTATGCCATAACGAGCTGTGGGCGGATGGCTTTCCATGATGCGGATCGCCATCGTCGTCTTCATCTTCATGCTCATAGACAAACAGACTCTGATGGGTTTTGGTCTGAATAAGCAGAAATACGCCGTACATTGCGGCGGAAATGGCGGCCACCAGCAGTGCCTGACCATGTGTAAAATTACCGCCTGGCATGGCCATCGGAAAGACCAGCACAATGATCGACAGCGGGAAAATAGCAATCAGATACTGTTTAATCCCGCCGAGATTGACGTACTGCGTAGCAAACTTGCGTCCGCCGAGCAGCAACGCGAAACCTACCAGACCACAGGTGACGATCATAATGATTGAAAACAGCGTATCACGCATCAGGGCGGGGGCGGCATCACCGGTTGCCATCAGGGCGGAAATCAGGCTGACCTCCAGAATCACCACCGACAGGCTGAGAATAAGTGAGCCATAGGGTTCCCCCAGACGGTGGGCCAGTACATCGGCATGGCGTACTACGCTAAAAGCGCTGCTCAGGATAGCGATCAGGGCCAGTAAATTAATCCCAATCACCGCCAGTAAGGATTGCGTTGCCCCCCACTGCCAGAGTACCAGTAGTGCCGCAACGGGCAGCACCAGGCTGTATTCGGTATGACGGGTTTTTACACCCTCAAGGCCAGGCATAATGGGACTCCTTATCGCGTTGGCGCTGACGCTGAAGCGATCTGTCTGAATGGTAAAAAATGGGTGTTAAGCCGCATCTGGCTTTTAACACGATAATTGTAGGGGTTTACACAAAAACATTCATTTATTTTATTATGTTTTGCGGTTGTGACAATGATTTTTCACTTATCAATATTGTTTGGTTATTTTGTTATTGCTGGTGCTAATGGCAATTTGCTGAAATGAAAAACAGCGATTAAGCTGGTTTAATGCATCATTTCAAATTTAACGGTCATTTTAACAATAAATGACGGTTCAATGAAGCAAACAGACAGCGGGTAAAACCTGACGGGAGACGCTTATGCCATATTCATCACGTGCTGAACTGCCTGACAGCGTACGTAAGGTGCTGCCTGAGCATGCACAGGCGATTTATCAGCAAGCCTTTAATCATGCCTGGCAGCAGTATAAATCACCCGAGGCACGACGTGGCGAAGCGTCGCGCGAAGAGGTGGCGCACAAAGTGGCCTGGTCTGCGGTCAGGACGCAATACCATAAAGGTGACGATGAAAAATGGCATAAAAAAGCAAAATGATTCACCCGCGACTGAGGTTTTGCCCGCCGCTGCCGATACGCTAAAGCGGGCGAATTTTGATCCTGTTCACATATTTTATCCTGACGGTATATTTGATACTGTCATATTAAATTGCCAGCTAACGGTATGGCGTGTTGAATCTGTTAAGGGCAACAGTCCTGGAGGTATGGGTGTTAACGCGTGATTTCCTGCTTAAAGCCGAGTGTAAAACGGCTTTTGGCGAGGTAGAAGCATCGCTTCTCTGGACCAGTGAGCAGCGCGCTGCCTCGCTGGCCGCCACGCTTGCCTGCCGGCCAGATGATGCTGCCATATGGATTTTTGGTTATGGCTCCCTGATGTGGAATCCGGTGTTTGATGCGGATGAAATTGCGCCGGGTACACTTGACGGCTGGCACCGTTCATTTTGTCTGCGCCTGACGGTTGGCCGTGGCACCACCGCACAGCCCGGTCGCATGCTGGCGCTCAGAGAAGGGGGGCAAACTCACGGCCTCGCGTTTTGTCTGCCACAAGCCCGTCAGCAGGAAGAGCTGGAACTGTTATGGAAACGTGAAATGGTCACCGGCTGTTATCTGCCCACCTGGTGTGAACTGAGGCTGGATGATGGCCGTACGGTGACGGCGTTGGTTTTTGTAATGGACCCCCGGCATCCACTGTATGAAAGCGATGTCTGTCCGCGCACGGTGGCGCCATTGATTGCCCAGGCCAGCGGACCGCTGGGAAGCAATGCACAATATCTGTTCAATCTTGAGCAGGAGCTGCAGCGGCGCGGTATGCAGGATGACTGCATTCGCGATCTGGTGCAGCAGGTGCGTGATATACAGCAGCATCCCGGCTGACAGGATGAGCGGCGATAAATTTGTGTCAGGGCAGATTAATAAGCCAGGTGCCAGGCTGACTGATATGCAGCTGCTGCCGGTGTGTGCCGCCAGCGTCTTTGGTTTCGAATGAATAGTCACCGGTAGTCAGTTTAAGGGTGGCAAAACCGTGTTCATCCGCCGTGACGGTAACCGGTTTACCGTTAACCAGCAGCGTCTGAGTACCATTGAGTCTGACATATACCCGGGCCTGCGCCACCGCCGCTGGTCGGGCTGCATTGCTGTGCTGTCCGCCGTCTGTGGAGGCTGAAGCAGGCGTTGCCTGGGCGGTTGTTTTGTCAGCGGTGAGTGGATCACCGCTGTTGAGCCCGTATACCACAGCCGCAACGGCCGCCAGAGCGATGGCGCTGAGGGTGAGCAGCAGCGGTGAAAGCGTACGGCCACTACGGGCCGTAATGACTTCTGCCGCCGCCGCTGCCGGGTTGACCAGCACGGGCGGAATCTCCTGCTCGCTTTGCCGCGGCAAGGCCGGTTCTTCGGCTGGTGCCGGCATAATACTGGTGGTTCCGGCCAGTTGCGGAATTAACTCTTCCAGCGCGGTAACCGGGAGCTCAAGCAGTGCGGCGAATGCGTCAATACTTTGTGGCCGGTTTTCAGGCTTCAGTGCCAGCGCTCTGTCGATGGCTTGCAGTAACGGTAATGAGTAATCCGCTGGCCGCCGCTGTGCCAGCGGCTGATAAGTATCTTCAATACAGCGCACCACGCTCACCGGTGGCGGATTGCCGCATACCAGGGCGTGAAGAACGGCGCCGAGGGCATAGATATCGCTCCACGGCCCCTGATCGCTTTCACTGTCTTCACTGTATTGTTCAATCGGCGCATAGCCAGGTTTGAGCATAATTTCGGTATTGTCACTCAGATTGCCGATTTCCCGACGCGCAGAACCGAAATCAAGCAGCAATGGCAGTCCGTTTTGCTGTATCAGGATATTATCAAGCGAGATATCGCGATGCAGATAGCCGGCGCGATGCAGCGTACTGATAGCGCCAAACAGCGGCGGCAACCTCTGACGGATCCATTGTTCAGTCAGCGCCTGCGGGTTGGTTTGCTGCCAGTCTTTCAGCGTCTTTCCTTCATAAAACAAGGTACCCATATAGGCGGTGCCATTATCTTCCCAAAAGCGCAGGACGTGCAGCAATCCGGGATGATTAAAGCGCGCCAGCAGCCGGGCTTCCTGAATAAAGCTTTGCAGTCCGGCGTCAAACATTTTCTGATAGCGTTCACCGCGCAGCGTCAGCTGCAAATCGTCACGGCGCTGTGCCAGGGTTACCGGCAGATACTCTTTGATGGCAATGGTGCGTTCCAGCAAATGATCCCAGGCGCGGTAAACGATGCCAAACCCCCCGCCGCCAATCACCGCCTGAATTTCAAATTCATTAAAGCGGTAACCCGCCGGCAGGGCGCCGGGGGTGTTTTTTTGATTTTCTGTTGCCGACATAATCATCACTCTCTGTGCGCCGCTTTAACCAGCTCAGTCAGTCAGGGTTCGCCATGCGCCGATAGCCGGATCGGCGAGGTCGGGGTAAATGGCGTTGATTAGCATAATATTCAGGTGGCTTTCCGCCGGCAGGCTGTCGGACCATTGCTGACGTAGCCTTGCAATACGTTGTTTCACCACGCCGGCATCGGTAGCCTGCTGCTTGTCCATCTTGAGTAACAGCGTGCCTTTAAAGACCCAGCTATGCTGTTGTTTATCGAAAGGCAGCAGTAGCCAGCTCTCCCGATCGTTTTCCCGGCCCAGCAGCATACGCTGATTGTTCACCGCCAGAATCTGCAGGGTGGCCGGTGCCGACAGGGGAATGCCGGCCAGCGGATAACCATGGAAAAATACCACCTGCAGGAGGTCACTCTGGCCGTTGTGATTGATGGTCAGATGGCCTGGACCTGTTAGCCAGCCATCAGCAGAGCAGCTGAGCGTTTTATTCTGCGGAATGAACAATGCCTGCCCCTGTTCATCCCACCAGGTGCGGAAATGGCAGCCGTCTGGCAGATCGAAACGCTGCAGGGCTGCACGATTAGCCGGTTGTGATAGGTCAAGCGGGCTGGCATTGCGGTGGGTGGCGCCGGCGGTGCTGTCGGCGATTACCTTCGGTTGCCAGTTGTCCGTGCGTGTTGCACTGCCGGTGGCGACAGCCATACCCTGTTTGTTGGTGAGCTGCCAGTTCAGGCTGGTTAAACGGCTGCACTGACTTTCCAGTAATTTACCCACCCGGGGGAGAAAATTGTCCAGCACCTGACTGTTGGGTTGGTTACTGGTGACAATACGCAGTGTCAGGCTCTGCTGACACCAGTCGGACGGTGCGTTGCTGGCGACGTCATCAATATACACTTCCAACTCAAGGCTGGGTGAATAGATCACCCGGTAATCTGCTGCCCTGGCAAATGGCGTTAGCACGACCAGTACAATAAAGAATAACCAGCGTTTCATAGCACTCCCTGTTTTCAGTGGCGTGGTGGCAGAAAACGTGCCGAGTCAGCAATCGATTGCAGCAGCGTGATGTCTTGTGGCGAGCCCATCCAGATGGCGACTGCGCTTAAGTTATCCTGCTTTTGCTGGCCGGCGGCGGCCTGCATCATCAGCGCCAGCCATTCTTCAGGTGAAGTGACCATACGCAGTGCCTGTTCCATTTCCGCCTGACTCAGACGGCGCCAGAAACCATCGCTACAAACAAGAAACACATCCCCATCTTCAAGCGTCAGTACCTCGCTGATGCTGGCCGGATGGGCCGTTCCCGTCCCGAGGGCATTATAAAGCAAATTAGTGTTGATGCCGGGATTTTCGAAACCGGCGTCCTGAAACTGCTGCTGCAGACTGTGATCGCGCGTGATGTGCTGCGCCTGGCCGCGACGAAAGTGATAAACCCGGCTATCCCCCGCATGGGCCCACCAGGCCTGCAACTGTTGACAGTCGATAAACAGTGATGCCAGGGTGGTACTCATCTGGTGCAGTGCGGGGTTATTTTGTTGTTCATGCAAAATAAGCTGGTTGATATCAGCCAGCCAGTTAACAGTCTGCTGTGGCGTGATGGCGCGGTCTTCACTCAGTGAAGCATACAGTGCTTCACAGGCGAGGCGGGCAGCAGTTTCTCCTCCCGACACCCCGGCAACGCCGTCACAGACGATGAATCCGGCACACTGCTGGCCAACAAAGGTCGCCAGCCTATCCTGGTTGCTGGCACGATTCCCGGTTTCGCTCGTGGTGGCAAAGGTGATTTTCATTGTTGTTCCGTCGGGGTTTGCGAATCTTTATATTGACGAACTTCCATATCATAAGCATGCAAAAATGCTTCGCCAAAAAGCGTATGAAAGTCGTCTTCAAGTTCGCCAGCGGCATGCTGATAATGGCGGCAGAAATAGTCCCAGAGTGCAGCTTTTTTCTGTGTGGTCAGCGCCAGACGCGGTAGTACGCCATGCTGACGGGCATCCTGCTCAAGGCGCTGTGGATTAAATGATTGCAGCATGGCGGCAATAATGGCGCGAATGCCGGCGATCATGCCAAGCTGATGCGCCTGCAGATCCACCAGCGCATCGCGTACCGCCTGTTCAGGGGGCATAAACCCGGGCATCTCACTTTGATACATTTGCATCAGCACGGTTTTACCCGAAGGCAGAATCTTAAATGGATTATTCGCCTCGTTGAGGATCATTGTCAGTTCGGCTTTCACCCCGCGTTTAAGAATGGTGCGTGAAGAAAGCAGAGCGACCATGCCCTGGGCAAACAGACTGAGCATCTGGCCGGTGGTGCGCATTTGTTCTGCCGAAAGAATGGTTTCATCAGGGTTGTCCAGCCCCATCCCTTCCAGTAATGCCTGGATCATTTGCTGATTTTCATCCGCGCTGCGCGGCGCTCTGCTGCCAGATGTCGGACCGGACTCATGACAGACCGGGTTAATGCCGAGACGGCGATCGGGAGCATCGCTAGCCGGAATATCACTGATCGGCCGGCTGGCTGCCGCTGTGGGTAAATCACTAAATATACCTAGCGGGTCGGCGGTGTCCGCAGATGGATGATGAAATAATGCCAGCGGATCGTCACCGGGTGGCTTTTGCTGTATCCCGGGGTTGCCAACCTTAAGCCGGTAATTGCCGATAGTCAGTGTGTCACCTTCCTGCAAAACCACCTGTTCACCGCGCGCCAGCGGTTGGCCGTGCAAAACAACCGGTATCACACTGCCATGGCTGGTAAGGCGACATTCACCATCGGCCGCAATGTGGACCAGCGCCTGCAGGCGGGAAATCGCCCGGGCAGCATCGGGCAGAATCAAATCGTTGTTGCTGCTGCGTCCAATGGTGCCGCCGGGGGGCTGAAAGTCCACCTGATGGATCACGCTTTCGCTGCGGCTGTCAACAAGGGTAAAACGCATGGGTGATTTCCTGAATCAGCGGCCAGGGGCCGGGCTATTCAAACATGGGTGGATAGAGACCGTTTCTGCCTGCCAGCGCCCCAGGTTCGGGGTTAAATAATAGCGTAAATAACTGCGCGGTGAGTTTGCCACTGTGCCGATAGGTTTTTAATGTTTGCTGATGGGCTCTCAGCGTCCACCAGTAGCTGGTGTACTGATAAGGATCGAACTGACTGGCGGCTTGCCGCCACGCCGGTCGCACCGGGTCTGGCGGTCCGGTGTCACCCGGTTTTTTCTCCTCCTCGCCAGGTTTCAGCATGGGACAGGGCGGCAGTTTTGCAATATTGTGTGCCAGCGTCTGTGGACTCTGTGACTGACTGACGGCGTCCTGCAGGGGCTGACTGAGTGAAAAAAGCCAGTTATTGACCTGGCCAGTCAGGGCCGGTTGCCAGCTGTCTGCAGTAACGTTTTGTATCGCCAGCAAAGGCCAGATGCGGCCAATTCGATCCTGGGACGGGACGATAACACCTAGCTGAATACGGGGAATGCCAAGGGTGACCGGTAAAATAAAATGCCAGACCGGAGCATGCAAAAATGCCAGGTCGTGGGGATAGTGCTGGTGCCATGCCTCTAAGCCACTCTGAAACCAGTTGTCCCAGCGGCTGGCGGTGGTTTCAGACAGCCGGTGCTGTATAAAATCGCCGGTGGAAGGGAGTTTGCCATACCAGCCGGGACCACGTGTCGTCGTCATAATGATGACCTGTCAAAGAGTTATGTTCGGGTTCGGTGCCGCGGGACAGCGCGGTGTTTGTGCGGCGTCAGGTGAGTGGCCGCAGGATCCTCACTGAAATCGGCATGATTCAGTTCCAGTGCCAGTTTATGCATCATCAGGGCATTATCGCGTGCATAGGGTGAGGCGTGAATCTGGCGGTCGAGTAGCTGGCTGAGATGCCAGTCAAGCTGTTGCAGTTCACGACTGGTTGTCGACGGCGGTAAGCTGCGCTGCAGATTTAGCATCACCCAACCACGTAAAAATTCACCGTCATAACTGCGTGGCTGGTAGAGCATCTGATAAGCGCGCAGTGCATTACGGCTGAAATCACCGTCCGAGCCCTTGTCATCGCGTAGTGCAGCGGTAATTACCTGTGCCACTCTCGGCATGAGCAGGGTATCCAGGGCGTTCTGATACAAACGCCATGCCGCATCACTCATCTGATCGCCGCGATACAATCCTGCGCGCATGCGTAAAGGCGGCGCATCAGGATTGAGGCCGTCGCCTTGTGGCAAGCTGACCAGATGGTTGAGGAAGGGCAGCACGTCAAGTATTGAACCCGGGTTATCTTTGGTGAGTTGCTGGGCTTGCTGCTTTAGCGCCGGCAACTGGGCGGCAATATGCTCAAGATAATATTTATTATTTAAATAACTGACGCCCCAGAAACAGCTAAGTAGCAGCAGTGCTAACCCCAGGCCACTATAGCCCATCCAGTGAAACAGCCGGTTACGCTGTTCCCATGAACGGTCGCTGCCCGCCAGTCCTTTTTCCGGAAAAACCACCTGTGTCAGCATGTTGTGGATAAAAAAGCTTTGGCCTTTAGTTGCCGGGATAGGTGCGTGGCGGTTAACGCTGTCCCAGGCGGCAATCGTCTGATTATGCAACTGCGGCAGCTGAAGTTTGCGCGTCAGTTCTCCCATCACCCGATCAAAAGGTAATCCTTCCTGGGTGCCACTGGTAAAGAATAAACCTCGTACTGACCACGCCTGATGGGGATGGCTAAACAGAACGCTAAGATAGTCTGATAGCAGTGGCTTTAGCAGCGCGAACTGTTGCGGAAAGAGAGATATTTCCGCTCGTTGACTTAAATCGGCTTCCTGCGCCATTCGTGCCGGTAACTGAGCGTTAAGCCGGGATATCAGCCCATCAAATTCAGCATTAAAATGTGTTTGCAGTGTGTCCCACTGCTGATTCTGTGGCTGCCAGGGGAAGGTGAAGCCCCATATCTGATCGCGTTGTGCTTTATCCATGCGTGAAAAATAGCTCATGAAGCCACGAAGCAGATCGGTTTTGCTGATCATCAGGTAAACCGGATAAGGAATGCCGGTTTGTTGATGCAGTTCAAGCAGGCGCTGGCGCATCGCATTAGCCTGGGCTGCACGGACCTCGCCTGACTCGCTGAGCAGATCGGCAACGCTGATGGTCATCAGTACGCCATTGATTGGCTGGCGGGTACGATAGCGTTTTAATAATCCGATAAAAGTCTGCCACTCACTGGCATCACGCAGTTGCTGGCCTTCATGCAGACTGTAGCGGCCGGCGGTATCAAGCAGCACCGCTTTATCTGTGATCCACCAGTCACAGTGTCGGGTACCGGCAACACCGCGTAGCGCTGTGCGGCCGAGGGTTGTCTGCAATGGAAATGCCAGTCCGGCGTTGGTCAGCGCGGTGGTTTTACCGGCGCCAGGGGCGCCGAGGATGATATACCAGGGAATTTCATACAGGTAAGGCGCGCGCAAGCGCTGCAGGCTCCAGCGTCCCGCTAACCGGGTGTCCGGGGAAAAAGTGACATTTTTTAGCAGCGCGATGGCCTGAGCAAAACGCGCATCCAGCAGCGCTTTACTGGCCTGCTGTTCAGTCCGGTCATAGCCATTATGGGCCAGACTGGCCAGCATCCGGCGGTTCAACCAGCGGCGCCAGAAATAGGGCAGAAGATGCCACAGCAACCAGAAACCGATGCAGAATAAGATAGCCAGCAGGCGATGAGCTGGTGCGCGAAGCCAGTGCGGTTCGCCGGTCGGCAGCAGCAGTCCACTGAGCCAGATCAGGGCAGCAGAAGCGACGACACCAATAAGGCTCCAGAACAGTCGATGACCAGTCAGTCGGCGTAAGCGCATCAGGGTTGCCTCCGCGATTCTGTGCCGCTGGCGTTATCCGGACTGGGATACAGCGTGATTTCAATACGGCGTTTGAGCAGCGCATGGGGAAGGCGGGTATCACTGTCTGCAGCTGAATCATCACCACGTCCTTCAACACGGATGCGTTGCTTACCGGGCTTCATCACCTGTTGCAGTGCCGCTGACACGCTGCGCGCCTGTGCCAGGGTATATTCATAGCTGTTGGCAAATGGCGTATCGGAAAGCGCACGACGATCGCTCCAGGCGCTGACCAGAATAGTACCACCACGATTATCCATGGCGGCAGCAATACGGTAAATCAGTGTCTGGCCGCTGGCGGTAAGCCCGACGCTGCTGGCGTCGAACAGCCGGTCGGCGGCAAGGATTACTTTGCTGTCATTACTGTCCTCAATCACCGCAATGTTGCCGGCATCAATCAGATCCCTGAGCGGTGTGGCAAGGGTGAGCAACGACGGCGAATGGTTCTCCGGTGGCGAACTGTTTTTATCATTCTGTGTGGGTAAAGGGATCTGATTGATGTCACTGAGCAGCGATGCTGCACGCTGGCTCAGACGCCAGTTAAAGGTGGAATAGAGCAGACAGGCTATCAGGGTGGTTACTATCAGACAAACCCATAGCGGCACCGGCGGCTGCCAGCGATCTGCGTGACGTTGTAACGTTTGTGCCTCAGCTGACAACATTGCTGGCGCGCGACCACGGGTTTCTTCTATCAGCTGAAACAAACGGCTGCGGATACCATCACGCTGGCTGCGCCCGTTATCCAGCGTACGGTAGCGGCCTTCATAACCGAGCAGCAGACAGTAGTGAATCGTTTCCAGTAACCACAGGTGCTGATGCGGTGCCTGTGACAGGCGGGCCAGCAGTTGAAAAACTTTGTCTCCGCCCCAGCTTTCGTTGTGAAATGTCACCAGCAGCCCGTTACCAGACCAGATACCGCGACTGCCCCACGGCGTTTGTGCGGCGGCTTCATCCAGCGCGCTGCACAGGCAATAGCGGGCAGCAATCATCATGTCAAAAGGAATATTGCTGGTTTTACAGCGCTGTTCGTAACGGTGCATTTCTTCGATCAATTGTAAACGCAGGGCCAGCGGATCGTCGTGGGTCGCCGCCAGCCTGATCTGGACGATAGTATTCAGCAGCGGCCAGGCCGCCGTAAGCAACAGATTATCGCTGCTTATGCTGGTTGGCTCATTAGCGATGTTATCCTGCGTCATCTGGCTGATTTCATCCCGCTTAACATCCGGCCTGGCGCTGACCACCGTCAGAAACGGTAAAAATTGACTGGCCTGCAGATAAAAATGCTTATTCGAGGATCCAGGTCGCGGTGCCAGTATGGCGGCAGGCTTTGCTGTCGCCACCTACATCAACACAGACCTGTTTCGTTGCTTTACGCGGACGAGGACGGTCGCTGCGTAAGGTCGCGGCATAACGTTCGCTCATCACACCCGCTCGCCGCGGCACATAGCCGATAAGCTGTTGCTGACCATCATCGGCAATCGCCAGCCAGCCGTTATTTACACTGCCCAGCACGGTAAATGGTTTGCCATTTTCCAGATAGCCAACCACTTTGCCGCTGAAGTCGGGGCGCGTCATCACCGAGGCATTATAAAGCGCCCGCCACTGCTGATTAACTGGCGTAAAATTATCCGGCGCATCAACCGCATGGCGATGAGTCAGTCTGACGCCATCCACCTCGCTGGTTACCAACGTATCATCAGTCACTGCAGGCGGCGGGGCTTTACAGCCGGCTACCGTCAGTGCAGAAAACAGGGTCAGGGCGATGTAAATTTTCACGCAATTCCTCAATATTGGCTGAATAATCTCACGACGGCCATCTGACGATTTACAGTGCAAACGACAGTCGATCTGATTTTAAGATACATCTGTATTTCCCAGGTGGCTGATAATTATCCGAAAGCGTTAGTGGCGCTGATAAATGATTGTTTTTGGGACTCAACATGATTGCAGACTGATAATGAACATGTTACGCGGCTGATTCAGATGTGACGAGTGTGCCGTAAACTGTGCTGAGCCGCAAACTGATTCCAATAAATCGGCGTAGTTTGTCATTTTTTTAACAATTAACCTCGGGTCCGGCTCAGCGTTGTCTGCTGGGCGATAGCCCAATTAATGTCTGTGAAAGCATTAGTTTTGATATAAATCAGCGCGACGGGGATTGCAGAAAAGGAGAATTTAGCGACAGAACTAACATCGTCAGCTAAGACTCAGGAGGAGTTGTCATGATGAGGCAAAAACCCATTCTGGTCGTGATTGGCCATGGTATGGTCGGCCACCATTTCCTTCAGCAACTGGTAGAAAAACAGCTGCACCAGCAATATCAGATTGTGGTATATGGCGCGGAACGCCACCCGGCTTATGACAGGGTTTATCTTACCTCCTGGTTCAGCGGCAAAACGGCAGAGGATCTGTCGCTGGTTGAACCGGGCTTTTTTTCCCGCTATGAAATAACCCTGCATACCGGGTGTAAAGTGATGTCGATTGATGGCGATCGCCATCTGTTGCACGCCAGTGACGGCAGCACACAATGCTGGGATAAACTGGTCCTGGCGACCGGTTCTTATCCCTTTGTGCCACCGATTGCCGGTAATGATTTAGCGGGTTGCTTTGTCTATCGCACTCTTGATGATCTCGACGCGATCAGCGCGCGGGCGCGCAGTGCCAGGCGTGGTGTGGTTATTGGCGGTGGTTTGCTGGGACTGGAAGCAGCGAACGCGCTGAAACAGCTGGGACTGGAAACCCACGTCGTCGAGTTTGCTCCGCGTCTGATGGCGGTGCAGCTTGATGACGGTGGTGCGCAGATGCTTAAGCGAAAAATTACCGCGCTGGATGTGCGCGTTCACACCGGAAAAGTCACCGAGTCAATTGAAGCAACAGCGGAGGGTGCATTACAGCTGCACTTTGCCGATCACACCGGGCTTACCACCGATTTAATTGTGTTTTCTGCCGGTATTCGTGCGGAAGATTCGCTGGCGCGTAGCGCCGGGTTAACACTGGGTGCACGCGGGGGCATTGAAATTGATGATCGCTGCCAGACGTCGCATCGCGATATCTATGCCATCGGGGAATGTGCGCTGTGGCACGGGCAGACCTTTGGGCTGGTAGCGCCGGGCTATCAGATGGCGCGTACCCTGGCGGCCAGTCTGGCCGGGGACAACCTGACCTTTAGCGGTGCCGATATGAGTACCAAACTGAAGCTACTTGGCGTTGAGGTTGCGTCATTAGGCGATGCACACGGGCGTACGCCGGACAGTCAGAGTTATTACTGGATCAACGAACCGCAGGAGATCTACAAGAAAATTGTCGTCTCGGCTGACGGTCAGCGTTTGCTGGGGGCGGTGCTGGTGGGTGACAGCAGTGAATACAGCCTGTTATTACAGATGATGCTTAACAGTATGCCGTTGCCGGAGGCGCCCGCCAGCCTGATTCTGCCTCAGACTGCCGGCGCGCCGGCTAAAGCACTGGGCGTGGCGGCGTTACCGGATAGTGCACAAATTTGTTCCTGCTACAGTGTTGATAAAGCGACGCTCTGCGCTGCGGTTAATGCGGGTGCCAGCGATCTGGCGACGTTAAAAGCAATGACGCGGGCGGGTACCGGCTGCGGTGGCTGCGTTCCACTGGTAAAACAGGTTATGGAGTATCAGCTGGCGCAGAACGGCGTAGCGGTGAACAAAGATGTCTGCGATCATTTTGCCTATTCACGTCAGCAGCTTTACCACCTGATTCAGGTTGAAGAAATCAAATCTTTTGACCAGCTGCTTGCCCGGCATGGTCAGGGTTTAGGCTGCGAAATCTGTAAACCGTTGGTGGCATCGCTGCTGGCTTCGGCCTGGAATGATTATTTGCTCAAACCGCAACATCTGCCGTTGCAGGATACTAACGATCGCTACTTTGCCAATATTCAAAAAGATGGCAGTTACTCGGTGGTGCCGCGTATTCCCGCCGGAGAAATTACTCCGCAGGGACTGATCGCGCTGGGTGAAATTGCTCAGCGTTATCAGCTTTACTGTAAAATCACCGGCGGCCAGCGTATTGATCTGTTTGGCGCCAGCCTTGACCAGTTACCGTTAATCTGGGAGGCATTAATTGCTGCCGGATTTGAGACCGGTCATGCGTATGGTAAATCGCTGCGTACCGTTAAATCCTGTGCCGGATCGACCTGGTGTCGTTACGGTGTGCAGGATTCCACCACCTTCGCCATTGAGCTGGAGCAGCGTTATAAAGGATTGCGCTCACCACACAAAATTAAAATGGGGGTTTCTGGCTGCACGCGCGAATGCGCCGAGGCGCAAAGTAAAGATATTGGTATTATCGCCAGCGGAAAGGGCTGGAATCTGTACGTTTGCGGCAACGGTGGCATGAAGCCGCGTCACGCTGACCTGTTTGCCAGCGACCTCGATCATGAAACCGTGATTTGTTATATCGATCGGCTACTGATGTTCTATATCCGCACTGCCGACCGTCTGCAGCGGACCAGCAGCTGGCTGGATAATCTTGAAGGTGGCATTGATTACCTGCGTCAGGTGGTTATTGAAGATAGCCTGGGGATTGCCAGTCAGCTGGAAGCCGAAATGCAGCATGTGGTTGATACCTACCAGTGCGAATGGCAGACCACCCTGAATCATCCCGACCGTCGTGCGCTGTTCCGGACGGCCATCAACAGCCGGCAGGAAGATGAAACACTGCTGCGTCAAGCGGTGAGAAATCAGCCGTGCCCGGTTGTCACTTATCAGGAGCTGACAACCCGTGCTGAGCCAGCGGCCGGCTGGCACACCCTGTGCGATCTGGACAATATTCCGCCACAGGCCGGGATTGGTGCGCGACTGGCCGGCGAGCGTATCGCGTTATTTCGTCTCAACGATCGGGTGTATGCGCTGGATGATATTGAACCGGGTAGCCATGCCAGCGTGATTTCGCGCGGTATAATCGGCGACGCAGACGGGGAACCGATTGTTATTTCTCCGTTGTATAAACAACGTTTTCGCCTGAAAGACGGTCGGGGCGTGGATGATCCGAATTGTCTGCTGCGCCGCTGGCCGGTTCAGGTGGTTAACGGCAAGGTGCAGGTATCCGGCGCCGCGCTGGCCGTAAGCGACAGCAATGATGACGCGGTCAGCTGATGATGGTCAGACAGGGGCAGCAGCCGGGGCAGATCAGCGCCGTGTCAGACAGTTTGTCTGACAGCGCAGGGGAGGTCTGGCTGGTCGGGGCCGGGCCGGGTGATGCGGAATTACTGACAGTTAAAGCCCTGCGCCTGCTTCAGCAGGCCAGAATGGTGGTATATGACCGGCTGGTCAGCGAGGAAATTATGCGGCTGGTGACGCCGAATGCACAATGTATTGACGTGGGTAAGTGTCCTGGCGCTCACGGTGTTAAGCAGCAGCATATTAATCGGTTGTTAGTCAGGTTGGCGCAACGTGGGCATCAGGTGATCCGGCTTAAAGGTGGCGATCCCTTTATCTTCGGTCGTGGCGGTGAAGAGATGGCCTGGCTGCAACAGGCGGGAATTCGTTGCCATGTGGTGCCGGGTATTACCGCCGCCTCAGGCTGTGCGGCAGCAGCCGGTATCCCGCTGACCCATCGTAACCTGGCACATTCAGTACAGCTAATTACCGGTCACGGGCGTCATGGCGAGCCGCACTGTGCCAGGTCATTACTGGCAGATAATGGCCAGACGCTGGTGTTTTATATGGGACTGCACTGGTGTGAGTCCCTTGCGCGCCAGATGCTGGCGGCCGGTCGCCGGCCGGACACCCCGGTGGCGCTGATTGAAAACGGCACGCGTCCGACACAGCGGGTGGTGGTCAGCAGCCTGCAACAATTTGCCACGGATGTCAGGTGTTTTCAGTTGCAGTCACCGGCGCTGATCGTGGTGGGTGAGGTGGTAACGCTGTATCAGGGAAACGCTGAGTCCGCTAGCCGTTGCGGGTAAGGATGCTACAGCGGTGACTGTAGCGGCAGCGCCCGCTGACAATTTATTAGCGGTTAAGTAAAGCTTAAACAATTTTTGTCCGTTTTGTGCGTAGCATATTTGTTAACAATGAAACATTTCATATAATTTCCGCCAGCAGACTCCCGCGTAGCGGCAGGAGCAAAGGGTGTACTAACCGGGGAAATTATCCACACCATGAAATATGTCATTCTGTTTATCTATATCGTATCGGTGTTTTATGTTCATCGTCGTGGTAGCGTACGCTATGGTTTCTGGCGACAGCTGTCCGACCATTCGACGTTTGTTGCCCCACTGAATTGCTTCATGTATCTGTTTTCCCGTATTCCCACCACGCCTTATTTGTCCACTGAACAGTTTCCCGAACTGAAAGTGTTACAGGAAAACTGGCAAAAAATTCGTGATGAAGGGGATGCGCTGCAAAAATTACAGCAGATAAAAACGTCCGATAAATATAATGATGCCGGTTTTAATTCTTTCTTTAAAACCGGGTGGAAACGCTTTTATCTTAAATGGTATGACGACGCCCATCCGTCAGCGGGCGAACTGTGCCCGTTTACTACCCAGCTGTTGCGTACCATGCCGGGGGTTAAAGCCGCGATGTTTGCCGAGCTGCCGGATGGCAGCCGGCTGCCAAGGCATCGCGATCCCTATGCCGGATCGTTGCGCTATCATCTCGGGCTGGCGACCCCCAACGATGACCGTTGCTTTATTGATGTTGATGGCGTTCGTTACAGCTGGCGCGATGGTGAAGGGGTCATTTTTGATGAAACCTATATTCACTATGCCGAAAATACCAGTGGTGAAAACCGTCTGATCCTGTTTTGTGATATCGAGCGGCCCATGCGTTACCGCTGGACGCAGGCGGTGAATCACTGGTGTGGACGCCATCTGGTTGGTGCGGCGGCGGCCCCTAATCAGGAAGGGGACCGCACTGGCGGTATCAACCGTGCGTTCAAATATATCTACTCCATCCGCAAAGTCGGTAAGCGGCTTAAACAGTGGAATAAGCCAATTTATTACCTGATCAAATGGATTCTTTTTGCCTCGATCGCCATATTAATCTGGCGTCTGTTATAACACTGATGATGCCGGCAACTTGAAATGTTGCCGGCATAATCGTTAAGCTGACCGTAAATTTTGTGATCTGGATAGCATTCTGATTTTTGCCTGTGGCAAAAATTCCATAGCAAATATGATGAGGTTAGCTGATATTCTGCGTCAATCTGTTGTTTTCACGCTCACTGTTTGTCTGATTCTGACTGCCACCTCGCTGCGTGCTGCGGAGAACACCACTGCGCTTTCCCTGACTCCGTTTGATAATCCCGCCCGCTTTAGTGAAATGGACAGTCAGTTGCCCGATCTGGGGGGTGACAGTACCAGCGGGCAGCGTCGCTGGCTTGAACATATTGCTCAGACGGTGAAAACCATCGGTGAAGCCACTAACCGCAGTGGAAACAATCATTCGTTTAGTGATGAAGCCGGTGAATGGGCGTTTGAAAATTTTCGTGATGCCGTGGCAAAGCGGGCAGAAAATGAAGGCCAGCAGCTGTTATCTCCCTATGGCACGGCGAGCATTGCCCTGATGGTCGATAACCATGGCCGCTTTAATGGCAGCTCGGCATCTCTGTTAACGCCCCTCGCCGATCGCCAGCAGCAGCTGACATTCAGCCAGATTGGTTTTGGCCAGACGGATGTTGGCCCGGTGGCCAATGCCGGTATTGGTCAGCGCTGGATGACGCGTAACTGGATGTTTGGCTATAACGCATTTCTCGATCAGCTGATTAACGAAAATATGCGCCGGGCTTCACTGGGTACCGAAGCCTGGGGCGACTTTTTACATATTTCGGCCAATTACTATCAGCCGGTAACTGGCTGGCATAATCGCAGTGATAATCTGCAAATGCAGATGGCACGGGGATATGACATTACCACCAAAGGCTATTTGCCTTTTTACCGGCAGCTGGGAATCTCCCTTACCTGGGAGCAATATCTCGGCAACAACGTCGACCTGTTTAACAGCGGTAATCGTTATAAAAATCCGTCGGCGATTGCGCTGGGAGTCAGCTATACGCCGGTGCCATTATTGACTTTTAGCGCCAGTCACAGTGAAGGCGATAAAGGTGAAAGACAGGATCAGGTTGGTTTAAAGATGACATGGCGACCAGGGGTGTCCCTAAGCCAGCAGCTGTCAGCGGATAACGTGGCAGTGGCTCACTCTTTACTGGGCAGTCGCTACGATAGCGTGGAAAGAAACCCACAGCCGGTTATGGCCTTTCGACAGCGTAAAACCTTAAGTGTTTTTCTGGCAACGCCGCCCTGGCAGGTGCATGCAGGTGAAAATCTACCGCTAAAACTTCAGGTACATCACACATACGCGGTGCATGCACTGAGCTGGCAGGGCGATACCCAGGCACTTAGCTTGACACCTCCGGCAAATAATGCCAGTACCGAAGGCTGGAGTATTATTATCCCGGCGTGGGACAGTACGGCGGGAGCCAGTAATCAATACCACCTTTCGGTGACGGTGGAAGACAGCCACCAGCAGCGGGTGACATCAAATTGGATCACTTTGCAGCTGGAACCGCCGGTAAATTCTGCGCCGCTGGCACAACCGGATTTTGATGTTATGGCACCCTGACAGTGGTCTGTCCATCCGCTGATAGGTAAATTACATCGCAAAAAAAGGAAAGGCAGTCATCCACCTTTCCCCGGAGTATCGTACGCGCTGCTGGTTTTACGCGCGTCTGTCCGACAATAATCAGAACTGGTAGGTCAGACCCACTGCGCTGATGTCGTCGTTAGCCAGTCCCAGCTTATTGTTGGCATTTAACAGGTTTACCTTATATTCGGCGTAAACATTCATATTTTTGTTGAAATAATAAACTGCACCGGCACTGATATACTTATACAGATAGGCTGATCCGAGTTTTTCAATATCGTTAGCACGAGAACTGATATAGGCGATTGACGGCCGCAACCCGTTGAGGAACTGATATTGCGCGATCATTTCAAAATTGGTGGCCTTATTAGCAAAGCCACCGGCAATTGGCGTGGCATTGTGGTTTTCACCATAGATACTCGCCAGGTAAATCTGATTGGCGTCATATTTTATCCCGCCAGCCCACAGTTCGGCCTTTTCGCCGCGCCCGCGCAGTGCGGTATTCTGTATTGCGGTACGATTTATATTGGCATAAGCACCGACCAGACTCAGACCAAAGTCAAAGCTGTACTGTAATGAGGCGGCATAACCGTCACCATTTGAACGGCGGACGGCGTCACTCTGGCTCGCCGCGCGATCGTTTTTGCCTTCATATTGTGCGGCCACACTCAGGCCTTGCACCAGACGGTGATGCCTCTAATTGGTTGAATCTGATGTATAATGCGGGCTTTTGAGGTTCTCTTATGGCCAGCGTTAACGTTCATTGTCCCCGTTGTCAGTCTGTTCAGGTTTACCGCCATGGTCAGAACCCTAAAGGCTATGACAGATTTCGCTGCCGTGACTGCCACCGCGTGTTTCAACTCACTTACGCTTA